>DATMER010000068.1:0-28634 GCA_035556715.1 Thermoanaerobaculia bacterium | reverse complement strand
ACGAGGTGCTACCCGCCGGGTACGAGGTGCTACCCTCCGTGTACGGCCGATACCCTGCGGGTACGGGCTGCTACCCTCCGCGTACGCCTCGCAAGGAGCGCGTACGGCACAGAACGGCAGGGTATGGGATCGTACCCTCCGTGTACGCTTCCTGCGCGCTCCGTACAGCGTAGAACCGTCGCGTACAGGGTACGGCCTTCGGGTATGGTGCTCTACCCGGCGCGTGCGCCTTCCGGACGCGGGCGTAGCAGGGGACCCCTCCTCCCTCCGGCAGCACAAAGTTAGCGCCTATGGGGGACGGGGGTGAGGGCCGAAGGCCGCGGATGCCTCAAGAAGGAACTTTCCAGACACTCTCTAAGCGATGGCGAGAGCTTCCAGATCCTTGCGCGCCGACCGCGTCAAAGGGTGGTCGGGGCCGAGGATCAGCTCGAAAGCTTCTACCGCCTGTCGGAACAGCGGCTCCGCTTCCTCCGTTCTGCCCAAGTCGCGCAGGATGCCCGCCAGTACCTGGAGCTTCCTCGCTGTCTTGGGATGAGCCTCTCCTAAGACTTCGCGGGAGATCTCCAGAGAGCGCCGACATACAGCTTCCGCCTCTTGCACCCGCCCTGTAGCCGTGAACAGCAGTGCCAGGTGGTGCAGGTCGCGCGCCACCGAGGAGTGATCCAACTCTTCATCGATCGCCAGAGCTTCTCGAAGCAACTCCTCCGCCTCAGTCCACTGGCGCAGGTCCATCAGGATGACGGCCAAGCTGTTGAGGCGCATAGTGTGGAAAAAGTTTCGTTCCCCGTTAATCCGGTCTATCTTTAATGCCCGCCGGGCCAGCGGCTCGGCCTCTTTGAACCGATTCATGGCTCTGAGCGGGACTGCAAGGTTGGTGAGGTCTTTGGCGATTTCCTGGTGCTCGGCACCAAAAATTCTCTCGTCGATCTCCAACACGGTGCGCAACAAAGAGACAGCTTCCGAGTAAAGACCCTTTGCATAGAGATACCCGCCGAAACAACTCATGAGCTGGCTCGCGGAGAGATTCTCCAGGGCACCTTGCTTTTCAGCGGAGCCGAGGACTTGTGCTACATGAGGCCTTAGGAGATCCCAAATCGGCCAGCTGTTTGGCTCGTCGGACTGGAGAGGGCCGTATTTTGAAAGGAGTGACAGGGTCAGTTCCAGCCAGTCCATTCGGCTCTCCTCGGGGACGCGCTGGCGGATGACCTCCTGCACCATGCAGTGGACTACGATATGTGCCCCCTGCCGCGAAATGAGAGAGAGGGCCGCGAGCTCGGCCAGATCCTCGCGCACGGGTCGGGGCGTTCCCTCCTGTACCGCTTCCCGAAGGGTCACCTCCCCACGTTCGAGCATCTCCACAGGGATCGGGTCCGGGGCTAGGTGGGCCAACAGACGGAGAAGCGCTTGAGCCGTCGGGGTGAGTTGGCGGAAGGTTCTTTGCCAAGTAACAGCCAGGGAGGCGGGATACTGCATGACCCCCTCGTCGTACCAGCCGAGCACGCTGTCGCACTCGCTCTCCCAGACCTCCAGGTACTCCGCCAGAGAGATCTGGGTATGGGCGATGTACGCGGCAGCCTGTTCCAGGGCCAGGGGGAGGCCGTCGAGCAACTCCGCCAGCCGGAGCGCCTGCGCGTCATCGTCCGGCTCCTTCCTCCGGTCGTGCGCCGTGCGCTGGAGGAGGAGATCCTTCGCCGCCTCCAGTTGGATGACGTCGACAGGATGCCTGTGGATTCCGGCCGGCCAGTCGCGGCGGCGCGAGGTGATCAGCACGCGTCCTCTGGCGAGGGTGGGCAGCAGCCGGGTGACGGCGAGCAGGGCCTCCTTGGTATCGACGTTGTCGAGGATCAGGAGCCATCCCGGGTTCTCCCGGAGCCAGCGCAGGACCGCACCGACCACTTCCCTCTCGGCTGGGTCGTCCCGCTCCGGGAGATTGAGCAGGTCGGCTCGGGCGAGCGCCGCCAGGCCGCTGTTCAGCCCCTCCGGCGAGTCGGAGAGGACGAAGAGCACGGCGCGGTAACGGCTGCCGTGCCTCCAGGCATACTCGACCGCCAGGCGCGTCTTGCCGATCCCGCCCAGCCCATGGATGGCGCTCGGGTCCCCCCGCTCCAGGGCATCCGCCAGAGACTGCAGATCCTCGCTTCGCCCCTTGAGCAGCTCGCCCAACTGCGGGAATGGCAGGTTATGGAGGCTCGGCGGACCCGGCCTGTACCCGAGCGCGGGGGTCGAGGGGGTGATGGTTGACGCCAGGTGAGCATCCCAGAGGATGGGGTCTCCCGAAGCGGCGTTCCGGAGATCCGCCCGCATGGCCTCGGCGCTCGGGTAGCGCTGCTCCGGCGACTTCTGGAGCGCCCTCGCCACGATCCGCTCGATGTCCGGGCTCACTCCCGGGAGCGGCGGGGGAGAGCTTCCGAGGATCTCCAGGATCATGGCCGGGATCGACCTGCCCAGGAAGGGCAGGCGGCCGGCGATCGACTGGTAGAGCACGATGCCGAGCGACCAGAGGTCCGCTTCGGGGCCGACCTCTTCGCCGCAGACCTGCTCGGGCGCGGCATAGGCGATCGTGCCCACCGCGACGCCGTCCTGGGTGATCCGGGTCTGGTCGGTCAGCCGCGCCACCCCGAAGTCGACGATCTTCACGAACCCGTCGCCGATCAGGATGTTGCCCGGATGGACATCGCGGTGGACGATCCCCCGGGCGTGCGCGGCGGCCAGGCCGTCCGCGACCTGGATGGCGATCTCGACGGCCTCCCGCGACTCCAGCGGACCGCGGAGCAGACGGCTGCGGAGCGTCTCGCCCTCGCAGAATGCCATGGCGAGGAAGATCTCGCCGTCGTTGGTCTCGCCGATCTCGAACAGGGTGCAGACGTTGGGGTGGTCGAGGGCCGAGGCCGCGCGGGCCTCGTTCAGGAACCGGCGGCGCGCCGCCTCGCCCGCCTCGTGGTCCGAGGTCATGAACTTCAGCGCCACCAAGCGCCCGAGCCGCAGGTCCCGGGCCTTGTAGACGACGCCCATCCCGCCCCTGCCCAAGTGCTCCAGGAGCTGGAAATGCCCAACCGTGTCGCCGATCTCCGGAAACTTCATCGATATCAAAACCCCCGGCCACCACCCCTTCCTTCGTTCCCCGAGATCAGCTCCAACTCCAAGCGGACACCTCTATTTTAACAGACCCTGTCAAAGGCCCTGCCTTACACTATGGAGGTGAGCTGCCCCGTGCTTCGCCGAGCCCTCGCTGCCGCCCTGATCCTCTCGTTGGCAGTTCCTCTGCAGGCCGCCGAGGTGCGCGACATCCTCGGCTCGTCTCACGTCGGCGGCAGGTACAGCTTCTCCGAGGATGTCGACTTCCTCAACGAGGGGGCCGACCGGCTGCTGGAGCTGGGTACCCGGGTCATCAAGGTCTGGTTCCGGTTCGACGGCGAGCGGTCCTATCCGTTCAACTCCGACTGGGGGCCGCCCGCCGCCGACCTCGTGGAGCTGGCGCGGAAGCCCTACTACCGCCAGCTCTTCGCCAAGCCGTTCACCACCTTCTTCCTGGTCGTGCCGCCGGTGACCGAGACGTCCCAGTGGCTCGACGGCATGACCCCTGAGGAGGCCGACGCCGAGCGCGAGCACATCTACAGGCTGGCTTTCCATCTCCTGAGGACCTACGCCGGAAGCGGCAAGACGTTCGTGATCCAGAACTGGGAGGGCGATCACCTCCTGCGCCAGGGGCTCCAGGGCGCCGATCCCGACCCGGTCCGCATCCAGGGCATGCGGGACTGGTGGAACGCCCGGCAGGACGGGGTCGACCAGGCCCGGCGCGAGGCCGAGCTCCGCAACGTGATGGTGGCGCACGCCGCGGAGGTCAATCAGCTTGCCGAGGCCATGGAGGGCAAGGTGGCGGCCACCAACGCCGTCGTCCCTTACACGCGGGCCGACCTCTACTCCTATTCGAGCTGGGACCTGCGCTTCGATCGCCGCCGCCTGACCCAGGCCCTGGACTACCTCAAAGATATGGCCCCGGACAGCGGGATCTACGGCGAGGACAACATCTATCTGGGCGAGTTCGGAGCGGTGAAGGACCAGGTGGGGGCGGGGGTGAGCCTGCGCAACCTGATCCAGGGGCTCACGGACGCGGCCCTGGGCTGGGGCGTGCGCTGGGCGGTCTTCTGGCAGCTCTACTGCAACGAGCCGGTGCGCGAGTACGAGGGCCGGCCCCGGAATTCGGACATGAGGGGCTTCTGGCTGGTCCGGCCCGACGGCTCGCGGGCACCCTCCTGGCGCGACTTCCAGCGCCGCATGTCTCACTCCCGGAACATGGCCCGGCTGCGCATCTCCACCGGCCAGCTCGTGGGCGCCGAGGACGGCGGCGACGATGCCGTCGACGCCATCCACTGGCGCCCGGGGCCGTTCACCCTGTTCGCCATCCACGACCTGAACGGCGAGCCCCTGCGCAACGGCGACCGGGTCACGATCCAGGCGCACAACGGCTTCTACCTGACGGCCGAGGATGGCGGCGGAGGCGCGGTCTACGCCCGCAGCGTGGAGGCGCGGGAGGACGAGGTCTTCCGCATCTGGAAGGTAGGCGCCAGGGGCGCGATCCACCCCAGCGACGAGGTCGCCTTCCAGGCGCGCTCGGGCCAGTACCTCGTGGTCGAGCCCGGGACGCAGGAGGTCACCGCCACCCGCTGGACGATCGGAGCGGGGGAGACGTTCCGGCTGGATTTCCGTGGCTAGGCCGCACCTCATCCTCCCCGTGGGGACCCAGATCGTGAGCCGGATCGAGATCCGGGACTCGAAAGGGACCGTCCTCTGTCCGGAGGGGGCCGTGGGCGTGGTCGTCAAGGCCCCGGCGGACGGCACCCACTCCTACCGGGTGCGGCTTCCGGACGGCACCGAGATCCCGCTCCAGCGCAACAACCTGACGATCCGCAAGCACCAGCAGCGTCAGGACCTCGCGGCGATCACCGCGATCGGGGTCGAGGACGACGAGCTCTTCGAGCGGGTAATCTACCGCTGCGTCGTGGGCTCCCGGGCTTATGGTCTGGACCAGGAGGCGTCCGACCTGGATGTCCGCGGCATCTACCTCCCGCTCGCGGACCTCCACTGGTCCCTCTACGGCGTGCCCGAGCAGATCGAGCGCAAGGAGACCGACGAGGCCTACTGGGAGATCCAGAAGTTCCTGAGCATGGCCCTCAAGGCCAATCCCAACGTGCTGGAGTGCCTCTATACGCCCCTGATCGAGCTGTGCCGGCCGCCCGCGGACGAGTTGGTGGCCGAGCGGTCCCGCTTCCTCTCGAAGATGATCTACCAGACCTACAACGGCTATGTGCTGTCCCAGTTCAAGAAGCTGGAGCAGGACCTGCGCACCGCGGGGGAGATCCGCTGGAAGCATGCCATGCACCTGATCCGGCTGCAGCTCGCCGGGATCACGGCGCTTTCCGAGGGGCGCGTGCCGGTGCGGGTGGACGGTGAATACCGGGAGCGCCTCCTGGCCATCAAGCGCGGCGAGGTGCCCTGGGCGGAGATCGAAGCCTGGCGGCTGGACCTCCACGAGCGCTTCGACGCCGCCTTCGCCTCCACCCGGCTGCCGGAGCGTCCCGACTACCGCTGGGCCAACGACTTCCTGATCCGGGCGCGGAGGAGCGCTCTGTGAAGATCTCCGTCCCCGAGCTCTCGCTGGTCGTCCTGATCGGTCCTTCCGGCTGCGGCAAGTCGACCTTCGCGGCGAAGCACTTCCTGCCCACGGAGATCCTGTCGTCCGACCGCTGCCGCGCCATGGTCTCGGACGACGAGATGGACCAGTCGGCCACCCCGGACGCCTTCGAGGTCCTCCACCTGATCGCGGCGAGGAGGCTCGCCCGCGGCCGGTTGACGGTGATCGACGCCACGAACACCCAGCCCGCGGCCCGCAGCTCTCTTGTGAAGCTGGCCAGGGAAGCCTACCTCCAGCCTGTCGCGATCGTGTTCGACCTCCCGGTCCAGCTCTGCGAAGAGCGCAATCGTGGACGCGCGGAACGTCAGATCCCTTCCCGTTCCGTGTTCCTGCAGCACAGCCAGCTCGAGCGCTCCCTCCACGATCTTCAGAGCGAGGGTTTCCGCAGGGTCTTCCTCCTGCGCTCGCCCGAGGAGGTCGAGGCGGTCACGATCCAGCGCGAGCGGCTCCGGCCCGACCGGCGGGACGATGCCGGACCGTTCGACATCATCGGCGACATCCACGGCTGTGGAGACGAGCTGGAGGAGCTGCTGGGCCAGCTCGGCTACACCTGCGAGGACGGCGTCTGGCGTTACCCCACAGAGAGGCCGGAGGGGAGGAAGGTGGTCTTCCTTGGCGACCTGGTGGACCGCGGCCCGCGGGTGCCCGGCGTGCTCCGCATCGCCATGGACATGGTCCAGGCGCGCACGGCCCTCTGCGTGCCGGGCAACCACGACGACAAGCTCAAGCGCTATCTCCAGGGGAAGAAGGTGCGGATCGCGCACGGGCTGGAGCAGTCCATCGAGCAGCTCGAAGACCATCCTCCGGCCTTCCGGGAGAGGGTGCTCGCCTTTCTGGACAGTCTGGTGAGCCACTACGTTCTGGACAGCGGCCGGCTGGTCGTGGCCCATGCCGGCATGAAGCGGAGGATGCAGGGCCGCTCCTCAGGCCGGGTCCGCGACTTCGCGCTCTATGGAGAGACCACGGGGGAGAGCGACGAGTTCGGCCTGCCCGTGCGCTACAACTGGGCCGCCGATTACCGCGGAGAGGCCACGGTCGTCTACGGCCACACGCCGGTCCACCGCCCCGAGTGGCTGAACAACACGATCAACATCGATACCGGCTGCGTCTTCGGCGGCGCGCTGACCGCCTTGCGCTATCCGGAGCGCGAGCTGGTCTCGGTGCCTGCCCGCCGCGTGTATTGCGAGCCGAAGCGGCCGTTCCGGGCGGTGGAAGAGCCCGCGCTCGACCCGCGGCTGTAAGCCCGCCGGGCGGGGGCTTCGGCACCGACAACGGGCGAAGTGTCGGACGAAGCCCCCGCCCAGGACGAGGTCTAAAGACTTGAGCGGTAGTCCTGGAGCCACTGGTGCCAGAGCGCGATGCTGCGCTCCCGCCTGTCCTCCGGATAGAGGGCGTGGAAGCCCTTGGTCTGTCCGGTCAGGATGCTCAGCGCCTGGATCGAGACGGCCCTCACCTGCGGCTCGGGGTTGGACAGGGCGGCGATCAACCCCTCGTAGACCCGCGCCTTCTCCTTCTCGTCGAGATGGATCTGGTCGTAGGCCAGGGCGCAGGCCGCCTTGTCCCGGAACAGCGGATTGCGGTCGTTCTGCAGCGTGTCGAGCAGGGTCTCGATGACCATGGGATCGTCGCTGACGCGGCCCAGGGCGTACTGGACCGCCAGCCGCAGATCCACGTTCCTGGCATGGACGTCGCGCATCAGCGCGCGCTCGGCCACTTCGGACCGGGTTCCCATCTCGTGGAACAGGTTGGCGATGCGGACGCGCTCGGGCTCCTCGCTCAGCTCGTAGAGCCAGACCATCGAGGCCACCGCCTCGTCCCCCAGGGCGCGGAGCCCTTCAGCATCATTGGCTTCCACGAACTGGGTCACCCGCTGGCTCATCTCCAGCTTCGGCTCTTCCTGGGCGGCGAGGACGGGGACGGCAAGGACACAAGCGGACACGACGAGCAGAGAAAGCTCACGGCGGAACATCGTTGACCTCCTAAGGGCAGTTTGCTGCACTAAGGATAGCAGATCCCCGTGAAAACGGGTCCATTGATTTTTGTCGATATAAGGGGGAACCGAATCATGGTCAAAGCACTGTGGAAGGGGAAGGTCATCGCCGAGTCGGACACCTACGTGACAATGGACGGAAACGTCTACTTCCCGGTCGGATCCGTGCGCCGGGAGCACCTGAAGCCGAGCCCGACCCACACGATCTGTGGCTGGAAGGGGACCGCCAGCTACTACACCGTGGCCGTGGACGGCGACGAGAACCGGGACGCCGCCTGGTTCTACCCGGACCCCAAGCCGGCCGCCTCCAACATCAAGGATCACATCGCCTTCTGGCGCGGGGTGAGGGTCCAGCAGTAAGCTGAGGGGCATGACCCTCCTGAAAACGCCCGTCACCGAGCAGCTCGGCATCGAGGTGCCGATCCTGTGCGGCGCGATGTACCCGTGCAGCAACCCGGAGCTGGTGGCCGCCGCTTCCGAGGCGGGGGCCATCGGCATCCTCCAGCCGCTGTCGCTCGTGTACGTCCACGGCCACGAGTTCCGCGCCGGCCTGAAGCTGATCCGCAGTCTTACTGCAAAACCGGTGGGGATGAACGTCATCGTGGAGCGCTCCTCCAAGGTCTACCTGGAGCGCATGCAGCAATACATGGACACAGCCCTGGAAGAGGGAGTCCGCTTCTTCGTCACCTCGCTGGGCAATCCCCGCTGGGTGGTGGAGCGGGCGCAATCGGTCGGCGGCCGGGTCTATCACGACGTGACCGACCGCCGCTGGGGGCTCAAGGGGCTGGAGGCGGGGGTGGACGGCCTGATCGCGGTCAACAACCGGGCTGGCGGTCACGCCGGGTCGAAGAGCGCCGAGGAGCTGTTCGAAGAGCTTCATGACCTGGGCGTGCCGCTGGTCTGCGCCGGAGGGGTCGGGGATGAGGAAGGCTTCGTCCGCGCCCTGCGCCTGGGCTACGCCGCGGTCCAGATGGGCACCCGCTTCATCGCCACGGCCGAGTGCACGGCCCACCCGGACTACAAGAAAGCCATCCTCGAATCGCGGGAGGAGGACATCGTCCTGACCGAGCGCCTGACCGGCGTGCCGGTCTCCGTGATCCGGACCCCCTACATCGAGAAGCTGGGGACCCGGGCCGGTCCCATCGGCCGCTGGATGCTCAAGGGACGGAAGACCAAGCACTGGATGCGGATGATCTACTCCCTTCAGTCCCTCTGGAAGCTGAAGCGCTCCTCGGTCCGCTCGTTCTCCTACAAAGATTACTTGCAGGCAGGCAGGAGTGTAGAGGGGATCGAGGAGATCCTTCCGGTGGCCGAGGTGGTGCGGCGGTTCCGGTCAGCGGCAGAGAGGGTCGGGGTGGCTCCTCATCCCCTGGCCGCCGCCCGTTCCCCGCAATACAGAGAACTCTAGGGCGAGAACACCCAGTACACGAGCCCGGCGGCCTTCTCCTTCTTCTTCAGGCCGGAGCGCTGGTCCGGCGGCTTCCGGTGGCGCAGGAGATTGAAGATGTCGGAGATGACGGTCCTGTTGTCCCCGAAGTAGGAGTGGCCGAGCAGGCTCGTGTCCACCTCGGAGACGTCGATCGTGTCGATCCCGGAGAGGACGACCACGTTGGGTCCCGTGTCACCCGCCCGGGGGTAGCCGTGGACCTTCTTCGAGAGCTTCAGGGCCTCGTCGTTCGAGGAGGCGTACAAGGTGACCCGGTTGCCGGTGCGGCGGAAGATCTGCGCCAGGTCGGCGAAGACCTCGGCGTCGATGTCCGGCGCGGTGAGGAGGATCTCGCTGAAGAGCGGTTTGGCCCGTTGGTCCATCCTGCCGGCGATGCGCTCCAGGGCGCGGGTCAGGGCGCGGTTGCCCATGCTGTGGGCGATCAGGTAGACCGAGCGGGCTCCCGAGCGCGCCGAGAGGTCGCGGAGGAAGCGCTCCAGGTGCGGCACCGTCCACTCCACGTTGGCCTCGTCCACCGTGTACTTCGAGACCGAGGCCTGCGAGGGCCAGCTATACAGCACCGGCGCGCCATCGATCCCGAGGTCGTAGGCGAGCTGGGCCGTGCGCAGGGCGGCGTCGTGGAACGCCACGTTGTAGCCATGGACGAAGACCATCAGCTCCTTGGCCTCGGACCGGTTCAGGTTTCCCTGCAGCCGCCTGTAGAAGGTCTCCGGCCCGAGCGCCTCCATGCCGAGCAGCACCATGTGCTTCCTCGGATCGGGCGTCACCTCCAGCTTCCAGATCGACGGCCGCTCGATCTGCCCCATCCGGTGGTCGCGCGGGACGCTGACCTTGCAGACCCCCATGTGCAGGCCCGTGAACCTCATCCGGTCGGGGCCGAAGCGCTCCGCAACCGGGGCGTTGCGCTTCAAGGCCCGGTCCGTGCCGTAGAAGACCTCGACCTCGGCGAAGCCCTTATCACCGGAGAGATCGGCGGAGGGAATGGGCGCGGGAGCCGCCGACGGCATGAGGGTCCTCACATTGCCTCCCCGCTCGGGATCGCACTGGATCAGGAGGATCGCCCCGCTCGTCGTTTCGTCCAGCACCGCTAAGTGCTGGAAGCTGGCAATGCCGGGTACCTCGACCGTCAGAAGGTACTCTCCTTCAGGCAACCCTTCGAAGCGGAAGCCGCCGTCCTCGCCGGTGACGAGGACCCGGGGCTCCTGGCCCTCTATCTCCAGGGTCAGCTTCGTTCCCGGGATCGGATCGCCGCCGGTCCAGCCGACTACCCGGCCATGGAGGCGGAGCTCGTTCTGGGTGTTCTGGGCCAGGACGGCTCCGCTCGAGAGCAGGGCGAGAAGCCAGACGAGAGCGAGCAGGCGCGGGACGCGAAGCATGGTTTCTCCTCGATTGAAGACGGGTCTGATTATAGGGTGAGCGGTTACTGCCTGACAGAGGAGGATGGATGGGCGTTCAGTCTCCGTGCTGGGGTGCCCGCTGCCTCCGACCCTGACCCCCTCGGAGCTACTTATGGAGAGGAAATTGCCGGAGTCATGCCCCCCTCTCCCGGGGTCCGGGTGTGCGGCCGGGAGAGGGGCTGGGGGTGAGGGCTCTACCGCCGCGGCCGGAACTCGAGCGGCCGGTCCGTGCCCCCGCGGCGGTTCCGCCTGCCGCGCATCGCCGCTCCGAGCAGGGCGGTGGCGCCGAGCCCGGCCAGGACCATCGGCAGCGGATCGCGGACCGGCGGCGGGATTGACACGACCCCGCTCTCGTCCGTCCGGGCCGGGTGATTCACGTAGCGTCCCCGCGCCGGGATGAACCGGTCGAACTCCCGGGACAGGATTTCGAGCCCGCTGCGCAGCGCCTCCCCGCGCATGGGGATGCCGTGACCCGTGGCCGCCACCTCCGGCTCCAGCGCCGCCAGCTCCTGGACCGATCTCTTCGCCGACACCCAGTCGGGCGTGAAGTAGGCGGGGGGACGCCAGATCTCCTGCTTCTGGCGAAATACCGCGGAGGTGGACTCCTGCCGCACCGTCACGAAAGCATCGCCCACGACCAGGGTTCGGTCCGAGTCCCGGAAGAACGAGACGTGGCCGGGCGTGTGGCCGGGAGTTGCGATCCACCTCCAACCCGGCATCCCCGGCACGCTGCCGTCCGCGGGCAGGGCTTTGACCCGGCTGCCGAGGTCGATCGGCTTCTTTGGGAAAGTCCGCGAGAACAAGGTCGCCATGGTGCCTCCGCCGACTGTGGGGTCGGGCGGCGGGTAGGAGGAGCGGCCGGTCACGTAGGGCAATTCCAGGGTGTGGACGTAGACCGGCGCGTCCCAGAGCTCGGCGAGCCGCTTCACGCAGCCAACGTGGTCGAAGTGGCCGTGGGTCAGGAGGATGGCCGCGGGCCGGGAGCCGGGGCCGAAGCGCCGCTCCGCCGCCGAGACGATCTCGTCGTGGGACGTGGGGAAGCCCGTGTCCACCAAGGCCCAGCCGCGGTCTCCGGCGCCAGGCGGGCCCACCAGGTACACGTTCACGATGGCGAGCAGAAGGCCCTGCACGTCCGGGGTGACCTCGAGCGATCTCGCTTCGCGGGGGCTCCCCTGCGGCATGGCTGCCCGGGGGACGGTCTTCTCGAGATTCTGCAGATTCGGGTTTTCCATCGTCGTCCTCATACTGCGCCGCGATGGACGCTGAAAGGGGGTTGAATCCGGGCGGGTCCGCGGCACGGTGCCGCGCGTGCTCACCGCTTCATTGAGCTGAGGTGCAAGGCATGTGCCCCCGGATGGGACCCGGATGAGACTCCGGATGAGATAGATTTCCGCGGGAGCAGAAAGGAGAGCGCGCATGAGTGAGCCAGGCAAGCCGCAGGTGGGAACCGTCGCGTGGACCGACCTGACGATCCCGAATGCCGACGAGGTCCGGGACTTCTACGCCGCCGTCGCCGGCTGGAAGCCCGAGGCCCTGAGCATGGGGGATTACAACGACTACGTCATGGCCGCTCCGGACGGCAAGGGGGTCGCGGGCGTCTGCCACGCCCGGGGCGGCAACGCCGGCCTGCCGCCGCAGTGGCTCATCTACATCACCGTCGAGAATGTGGACGAGAGCATCCGGCAGTGCCTGGAGAAGGGCGGAAAGGTGATCGCCGGACCCAAGAAGATGGGAAGCGGCAAATACTGCGTGATCCAGGACCCGGCCGGCGCCGTGGCCGCGCTGATCGATTCAGGGGACAAGCAGGAATGAATCTGACCCTGATCCAGGTGCCCTACGACTCGGGCCACTTCGGGACCAGGATGGGCCGCGGTCCTCTCCAGCTCGTGGAACAGGGCCTTGCAGATACCCTGGAGCGGGCCGGTCACGGCGTGGAGGTGGTCCCCGTCCGCCTGGACGGCTTCCTCACCGAGGTGACCTCGGCCCCGGGACTGCACCGGCTGGTAGCCGAGCACGTGTCGGCGGCCCGCTCTGGGGGCCGTCTGCCCGTGGTCCTCTCCGGGAACTGCAACACCGCGGTCGTGGGCAGCCTGGCAGGGATCGGCCCGGCGGGGGTGGTCTGGATGGACGCCCACGGCGACCTCAACACCCCCGACACCACCCTCTCCGGCTTCTTCGACGGCATGGCCATCAGCGTGGCGATGAGGAAGGCCTGGCCGACCCTGACCGCCAATCTCCCCGGTTTCACGCCGCTGAACGCACACAACCTGATCCACGTCGGAGCCCGCGACTTCGATCCGCCGGAGCTGGACGTGATCGAAAGCCTGGGGATCGCTCGCATCCAGGTCGAGGACCTGCGCCGCGACGGGGTCGCCGGTGCCCTCGCCGGCCACCTCTCCAACATCTCCCGCTGGGTCGACCAGGCCTACATCCACATGGACCTGGACGTCCTCGACCCGACCGAGCTGAGGGCCAACGTCTTCTCCGTACCGGGCGGCCTGACCGTGGCCGAGATGGCCGAGGTCGTCCGGATGACCGGCCGCCATCTCAAGATCGCTGCCGCAGGAATCACCGCCTACGACCCGGACCAGGACCCGGAGGGGCGGGGAGCCCGGGTGGCGGAGAGGTTGATCGAGGCGCTGGCCGGGACAGGTCCAGTCTGACCGGTTAAGATGGAGTGATGGCGGACAAGGGCAAGATCTGGGAGCTGCTTGGGCGGTCGGTTCGCTGGGAGGAGGTCGTCCGCCACGCCCCGAAGATCGTCGAGGCCGCGCGGGTCCTCTACGAGACCAATCGGCAGCGTCAGCAGCGCTCCCCCGACTCGACCGGATCATCGGCGGGATCATCGCCAGGATCATCGGCCGGTCCCGATTCCACCGCCGGCCTGAAGACCCGTCTCGCCGACCTGGAATTCCAGATCGGCCGCCTGCAGGAGAACGAGACCCGGCAGGCCGCCCTCGTCACCGACATGGCGAAGCAGCTCGAAGCCCTCACACAGAGCGTCGATGCTCTCGCCGCCCGGATGCAGCTCCTCCTCTGGCTCGGCGGCGGCGCGTTGGTGGTCGGCCTGGTGGCGCTGGTCCTGTCCCTCATCCGGTGATGGAACAGGCGCTGGCGGGGTGATTCGCCTGGTACCCGAGGCACCCGGTTTGCCGAAGCGTGGGAGTGATACACTCGGCTTGAACCCTTTGGAGACCGTCCCATGGTGCTGAAGCTCATCCTCATGCTCCTGCTCGCGCAGGCGGCCGGTCCTGCTGCACCGCAACCCGCGCCGGATTCTCTCCGCATCTCAGGCGAGTATTTGCTACAAGAGCTCCCCTCGCCGGACAGGATCTGGGGCGTCCAGGAGTACCAACACACCGCCATCCTCCTCGACGTGATGGCAAGCAGCGCGCCCGAGAGCTTGCCGCGCCGGCTCAGTCCCAGGTCCGGCGCTCTCTTTGCGAGGCTCGTCAACCTCGACAACATTGCCCCGATAAAACGAACCGAGCTTCCCGCCGGCGCTCGGCTCGAGCTGGGTCTGGGCATCCTGGCAACCCAGAGCTCCGTCCTCGAAACCTATTCGCAAGTCGGCAAGTCGCTGCCGCTCGTCCCCCTCGACGCCGAGATCGTCGATCTGCTCAACTTCCAGCTTTACCTCCTCGAATCAACGTTCCCGTTGGCGCGGGACACGATGCTCAATCCGTCCGATTCAACCCTTGCCCCCCGAAAAGCCGACTATGAGCTGATACGCCAAAGTATGGCCACCGTGCTCTTCGGCGCTCTCGCTACCCTCGCGGAGCACTCCTATAAGACATCCGAGCTGCTCCGGCTCGCCAAGACGCTCGACGAAGTCATGCCGTTCTTCCTTGCCGCCATTCCGGACAGTGCGCGCGCCGAGCTGCCCGTGCGTCTCACGGACATGAAGGCCAAGGAGTCCGACCCTGAGCTCAACCAACTGCTCACCCGGTTGCTTCAACGGGCCAACGAAGCCATCCCGCCCAAATAGGCGGTTGGCGCAGCGTCTGAGGGGATTGCGGTAGGATCGTAGCGTGCCCCAAGAGCCGGTCAGCGTCCTCGACTTCGAGGCCATCGCCCGGGAGACGCTCTCCGGGCAGGCTTATGACTACTACGCGGGCGGCGCCCTGGACGAGGTCACGCTGCGCGAGAACCGCGCCGCCTATGATCGCCTCTCTCTTGCCTACCGGGTCCTGGTTGACGTCTCCCGCCGGGACCTGACGACATCGGTCCTCGGCCAGCCAGTCTCGATGCCGGTCCTGGTCGCGCCCACGGCATTCCACCGTCTCGCCACTCCGGATGGGGAGATGGCCACTGCCCGCGCCGCCGGAGCGGTGGGGACGATCATGATTCTCTCCACTCTCTCCACGACACCTGTCGAGGCGGTGGTGTCCGCCGCCTCCGGGCCGGTCTGGTTCCAGCTCTACGTCTACCGCGACCGGAAGGCCACGGAGGGACTGGTGAGGCGGGCCGAGGCGGCCGGCTGCCGGGCGCTCGTGCTCACCGTGGACGCTCCTCTTCTCGGAAGGCGGGAGCGGGACGTCCGGAACCGCTTCAGCCTGCCGCCGGGGATCGTGGTGGCCAACCTGCTGCCGGAGGGCTACGGCGAGGTGCCGCCAGCCATTGCGGATTCGGGCCTCGCCGCCTATGTCGCCTCGTTCCTGGACCCGTCGCTTACCTGGGGGGACGTGGCCTGGCTGCGGTCGCTCACCAAGCTGCCGATCCTGGTCAAGGGGATCGTCCGGCCCGACGATGCCTTGCGCGCGGCCGATGCGGGCGCCGCCGGAGTGGTGGTGTCGAATCACGGCGGGCGCCAGCTCGACACCGCGCCGGCCACCATCGATGTCCTGCCGGAGATAGCCGACGCTCTCGCCGCCCACGGCCATCGCATCGAGGTGCTGATGGACGGCGGTGTTCGTCGGGGCACGGACATCCTGAAGGCTCTCGCCCTGGGAGCGCGCGCGGTCCTCGTCGGTCGCCCGGTTCTGTGGGGGCTTGCCGCCGGAGGGGATGCCGGCGCGGCAAATGTCCTGCGCCTCCTTCGCAGCGAGCTCGATCTGGCCATGGCCCTGGCCGGAGCCCCCACGATCGCCGATGTCACCCGCGATCTGGTGCGGAGGACACCGTCGGGGTAAGCTGCGGAAGAGCTCATGCGATCAAGAGCGTCCATCGAGAGCTTATAGACCCTGTCAGGTGTGCGATGCAGGTCTACTTCAGCCATAGCTACCGAGACGTGGCGATCAACAGCTATTTCCTCGAGCGCTTCGTCCAGGAGGAAATCCCGCTTCAGGCCGATCAGAAGACCGACGTGTGGTGCGTGGCAAAGCTGGAGCGCTACCTGGGCGAGATGACCGGGTTCGTATCAATCATCCCGCGACGGGAGACGGAGAATGACCCTGGTGGGTACTCGCCCTACATCGGACATGAGCTCAACCTGGCCCGCCGGGCTCGCGTTCCACGCCTGTTGTTCGTCGACGAGCATGTTCTCAAGCATCATCAGCTCGAGTTTCCGGAAGATGCTGTACCGTTCCGGTCAGAGGCGCTCGATGACGACAGGAGCCGTCACAGCGAGGCGATCCTCGGCTTCAGCCAGGCGCTTGAGACAGCATACCGGCCTCCTCGCGGAGCCCTCCGAAAGGGAGCTGCCGTGGTCACCGGAGACGGGAGCAACCTTCGCTCGGCTGCAGAGGACGTTGCAGAGATCCTTCGGCGGGAAGGGTATTCCGTCACGCCGCTCGCCGGGCGCCGCCCGGGACGCGGGCTTGACGACATTCGCCTGCTCGAGACTCTGCGGCGTGCCGAGGTGTGCGTCTTTCTTCTGGGCAACCGGATCTCCGACGCCCACCTGGCACTGGCAATGGCGCATGCCGACTGTATCCCCTCGATCCGTCTGCAGTACGATGACCGCGCCACCGACACCAGCCCCTCGCTCTCCGGCCTGATCCGCTGGCACGAGCGGGAGGACATGCTCGTGGAGTTTGCCCGTCAGCTCGTGAGCTACGAAAAAGGGCTTGTTCGTCCTGTGGATATTGCCCAGGCCACAAACCCGACCGATGCCGCGCGGTCGGTCGCCAGGATGCAATGGAGCTCGCGCGACGAGAACGATTGGCCGGTGCAGGACGGACCGGCACTGGTCCGGCACGTGCACCCGGATTACACGGTCGTGCGGGACGAGGTCGACCGGGTGCGGGCTCAGCTCAACAAGGCGCTCGGACACATCGATGGCCGGGAAGGGAGCATGGAAGTCTGTGGCCTTCTCTACGACGGCATACGGCGGCATCGCTTCGGCTACGAGAGTGAAGAGCGGACAGGCAACGTGAGCGTCCAGAGGATCCGCTCGCCGAAGCAGATCGTGGCGCACAAGACTGCGACGTGCATCGATGTCGCGTGCCTGTTTGCCTCGCTTCTCGAGGCCTCCGGTCAGAATCCGCTTATCGTGGTCGTCGAGGGCCCCGGGTTCGCGCACGCGCTCGCCGGCTATCGTGTGCGCGGCGAGCCGACCTGGGACAACCGCGGAATCGGCGACCTCCGCGGAGCTCTGGCGAGACGAGACGCGGTGTTGTTCGAGGCGACCGGTGCAGTTGAAGCGGACGAGCCGGTCGGCGCCGAAATCGCCGGGGAGCGCCGCGGAAAGCTGCTTGACTTCCTGGATGCGATTGCGGCCGCCACGCGGATGCTCGCGAGGCCCGATGTGAATCTGAAGCATTTCATCGATGTCCGCACTTTGCGCGAATACAGTTAGGAGGATCTGTCATGGCGAGCCCCGTCAAGTTGTACCAGCGGGAGATGCACGACAACCTTGGTTTCTTTCCCACCTGGCTTCCGGGCGACCGGATCGAGATCGGCGACGTGGGCATCCTCGAAGGCGGACGGTTCAGGAGGATGACATCCCTCGCGGAGCTCGGTATCGCGGGCAAGACTGAGGCAGGGGCGGCGACGCAGGATGTGCAGTACACATCGAGCGAAGGGACGAAGATCGCGACCACGGCCGGAGCAGAAGTGACGGCGGTTGCCAAGGCGGAGATCACGGTCGACTTCACACGCGAGGGAGCGTTCGTGTTCCACGCGTCGCGTCTTCGCCCGCAATACCTCGAGAACCGCGCTGCGGTCGGCCAGGAGATTGTGAAGGTCTACAAAAAAGGCCAGTGGCAGAAGGAATGGCTCCTCGTCGAGGCGCTCCACACAGCGGACCGCGCGACGATCATTGTCTCCGAAGACAGCTCCGCGGGACTCGTGCTGGTGGCAAGCGCAGAGACGCCGCTATCGTCGATCTCGCTCGCGGATCCGAAGGTCGGGCTCAAGATCGCCGCGACTCACGGAAAGGTCGTGCATATCATCGGAGGCAAGGGTCTGCACCCGCTCTACTCCTGCTTACGAGTCAAAGATCCGCTATTCGGCGCGCCGTCGGTGCAACCGGTGCGTGGAGCCGGCGCTTCTGGCAACGAAGTCCCGTTTGCAAGACCGGGCATCGACGAGCTCCTAGACTCTTAACGCTGAAAGATCCCTGGCGCTCTTATTCCTTGGGAATCTGAAACAACGCATCGGAATGGCGCCGAATGCGCTCGAATCCAATCGTATGGATCGGATTCCATTTCGGCCGCGCCAGAATGTCGTCGACCGCGTTGCGCTCCAGATGCATGGATAAAAATCCATTCCCATGGATTCAGGACGAATCGATCGCGTAAAAATGTCATCGACCGCATTCGAATGGATTCGAACGCACTCCAATCCATTCGTATGGACTCTTTGTGATTCTTAGGGACTCGACTCCATTCGTATGGATTCGAAACGATTCTGACGGCTAAAACCCGATTCCGAGCCGCTCCGGACGATTCCGAAGCGCTGGACGGCTTTCGAGAGCGGCCGATCTTGTCCTGACCGGCTCAGATTCATCTCGACCGAGCTGGAGAGGGTTCTGGAGCGTCCCGGGGGATTCCCGGACGCCGAAAGGCACGAAATCGGCTTCGGCGTGCCTCAGAAGGCGCTTTTCACGACGCCACCGTCTACGCGCAAGGCCGAGCCCGTAGTTGCGGAGGCCAGCGGGCTAGCGACGTAGACGACCAGCGAGGCGACTTCTTCGGGCGTCGCGAAGCGCTTGAGCAGATGGCGTAGCCGATACCGGCGGTGCTTCCGGTGACCAGGGCGAGTGTGTCTTCGAGGTGGAGGTCCATGGCTCTCATCCTAGTGCAAAGGGCACCTTCGCAGGGCGGCTTGTCACGTTTCCACTTCGGTAAGCACCTGTACTTCTAAGCAGGTGTCGGTGCCGCAACTCCGTCCATAGACTCCACTGGTGCACCCCCACAGCCGCGCATCCCAAGAGGCTTGGCCTTCCTTGCCTCTTGTTCCCTTGGAGGACTGTCGCGTATGAGAAACGTTCGTCTGATCGCCCTTGCCGTCTGTTGCGCCGTGGCCTTCCTGGCTTCGCCGATGGCGGCGCAAGTAGCTCCGGTGGACCGCCGCGAAGCCTTGAAGTCGGCCTACCTGGCGCTGCAGAGCAGCCCGGAGTTCAAGAGCTTCGCCGAGAAGCTCGACGCCACTCCCCACGACCCGGCTCTTCTGGAGAGCTTCCTCAAGTTCATGCCCCTGTCGCCTCTCGATTACCTCCAGATCGACATGGAGCACCGGCACTACGAGGTCAAGGTCCCGAAGTTCATCCAGGACCTGCACCATCAGTGGGTGGCGCTTCATCCTGTGCTCGCCCGCAGCCTCTACGGTGATGCCAAGGTCGACAGCATCCTGAACAACTGGCCGGCGGAGGTCCCGGAGCAGCCCGAGGGTTCGGGCATCAAGAACATCACGGCCCCGGCCACGGTGGGGACCAACCGCAACGTGGCCGCCACCGACGTCCCGCCGCCGAACGAGTACCAGGGCGAGATCCAGGTGGTCGTGAACCCCAACAACGCGAACCAGCTCGTGGCCGCCGCGAACACCTGGGATGCGCCGGCAGGCTGCGGCGAGACCCAGGCGATCTTCTGGAGCGGCGACGGCGGCGCGGTCTGGAACTACACCTGCGCGCCGGGCGCCAGCGCCTTCCCGGGCATCGGCGCCTGCGCCGGCACCGTGTTCGGCTCCGACCCGGCCCTGTTCTGGGACACCAACAACAACGTCTACCTGAACTACATGCTGCTTTGCGCGACGGCCGTGACCGTCCGCTACTCGATGGTGGTGGCGCGCTCGACGGACGGCGGCGCCACCTGGGGAGGGCAGGGCATCATCGTCACCGCTTGGGGGAACAACAACCTCGAGGACAAGAACTTCTACGCGATCGACAACCACCCGGCGAGCCCCTTCTTCGGCCGCCACTACACGTGCTGGGACCGCAACAACAACGAGAAGATCGCCCGCTCGACCAACTCCGGCGTGACCTGGACCGAGGCGGACCTCCCGACCTCGCCCTTCGGCGGCATCGACCTCGCCTGTGAGATCGCCGTCCAGGACAACGGCACGGTACACGTGGTCTTCGACTCCCTGACCTGCGGCGCCCTCTGCTCGGACGAGGACATGGTCTATACCCGGTCGACCGATGGCGGCGTCACCTGGTCGGCTCCCGTCCTGGTGCGCGACTTCAGCCTGGTGGGCTTCTCGAACACGAACTGCCCGGACGCCCAGAACGACCGCTGCATCAATCCCTTCGGCGCCATTGCCGTGGACAACAGCGGCGGCGCCTGCGACGGCAACCTCTATGCCACGTTCTCCGACTTCGTGGCCGGACAGAACGTGAGCAGCACCGACGTCTGGGTGAGCCGCTCGACGAACAACGGCGTTACCTGGTCCGCCGCGGTCAAGGTCAACGACGACAACCTCGTGGGCCGCGTGCAGTTCCATCCCTTCCTGCAGGTGGACCAGTCGAACGGCCACGTGGTCGTGGCGTGGCACGACGCGCGCAACGATCCGGGCAACGACGCGGTCGATTTCTACACCGCGCGCTCCATCGATTGCGGCCTGACGTTCGAGGCGAACGTCCAGGTCAGCGCGGCCTCGGGCGAGTTCAACAACAACGCGGTGACTTCTTCGAACATGAACTCGGTGGACAACCCGAACTACAACCCGAACCAGTACGGTGAGTACATGGGCCTCGACGTGCTGGCCGGAAAGGCCTATGTCGCCTGGTCGGACACCCGGCACTACTTCCCCGGCTCCACCACCAACGCGCAGAAGGACAACCTGGGCTTCGCGATCGTGGACTATGCCTCCAACACCGTGTGCGGCAACGGCATCAAGGAGACCGGCGAGGCCTGCGACGGCGTGGACCTCGGCGGCCAGACCTGTGTCGGCCTGGGCTTCGGCGGCGGCACGCTGTCGTGCAACGGCAACTGCACCTACAACACCACGGCCTGCACCAGCCCGCCGGTCACGCAGAGCTACATCTCCGTGGCGGTCGACGATGGCTATATCCTGGAGTCGGGTGAGAACACCAACGTTGGCGGCAGCGTAAACAGCACCGCCGCCACCACCAGCGCCATCCGCGTCGGCGACAACAACCAGGACCGCCAGTACCGCAGCATCCTCTCCTTCGACACGGCGTCGATCCCGGACGGCGCGACCGTCCAGAACGTGGTCCTGCGCGTGCGGCGCGGCTCGCTCACCGGCACGAACCCGTTCACCACGCACGGCAGCCTGACCGCGGACGTCCAGAACGGCCTCTTCAGCGGTAGCGCGACGCTGCAGACCGGGGACTTCCAGGCCGCGGCGACCGCCACCGCCGTCTGCAACCTGACCAACGCGGCGGTCAACGGCGCCTTCTCGGAGTGCACGTTCAGCGCGGCGGGCCTGGCGGCGATCAACAAGACGGGCAAGACGCAGGTGCGCATCCGGTTCACCACGGACGACAACAACGACAACGGCAATGACTACATGGGTTACTACTCGGGCAACAACGGCACGGTAGCCAACCGGCCGGAGCTCGTCGTGACTTACCAGTAGAACGGATCTCGGAAGGGTTTGAACCCGCCCGGAGCGCAGGCGCGCTCCGGGCGTTTTTTTTATCCCACCGTCAGGGTGGCGCGAGGCCGGCTGGCTGTAGGATTGCCGCATGAGCGACTGGCATGGGATGGAGGTCTCGGAGGCGCTGGAGCGGCTGGGGACGGACCCGGCGCGCGGGCTCTCCGAGGAGGAGGCAACGCGGCGGCTCGCGGAGCACGGGCCGAACGAGCTGCAGGCGGCGCGGCGGATCTCGCCCTGGGCGATCCTGCTCGCCCAGGTCAAAAACGTGCTCATCCTCGTGCTGATCGGCGCGGTCGGCCTCTCGGCCTTCCTCGGCGACGTCCTGGAGGCGGCGGTCATCGCCGTGATCGTCCTCCTCGCGGTTTTTCTCGGCTTCATCCAGGAGTACCGCGCCGAGCGGGCCATCGAGGCCTTGCGCGCCATGGCCGCGCCCACGGCCACGGTGGTGCGCGATGGCAAGGAGCGCGAGATTCCGGCGCGCGACCTGGTGCCGGGAGACGTCCTGCTCGTCAGGGCCGGCGACCGCATCCCGGCCGACTCCCGCCTCGTCGAAGCGGTGAACCTGAAGATCGAGGAGTCGGCTCTCACGGGCGAGTCCGCGGCGGTCGAAAAGACCTCCGGCGCCCTGCCGCAGGATCTCGAGCTGGGCGACCGCACGAACATGGTCTGGGCCGGCACGGCGGCCACCTACGGCCGCGGCCGGGCGGTGGTGGCCGGGACCGGCATGGAGACCGAGTTCGGCCGTATCGCGCGGATGCTCGAATCGGTGGAGGAGGGGCGGACGCCGCTCCAGCAGAACCTCGACCGCGTGGGCCGCGTCCTCGCCGTCGCCGGTCTCGCGGTCGTGCTGCTCGTCATGGGGCTCGGCCTGATGCGCGGCCAGCCGTTCCTGGAGATGCTGGTCTTCGGGATCGCGCTCGCCGTGGCCGTGGTGCCCGAGGCCCTGCCGGCCGTGGTCACCATCTCGCTCGCGCTGGGCGTGCAGCGCATGGTGAAGCGGCACGTCCTGATCCGCCGCCTGCCCGCGGTCGAGACGCTCGGCAGCGTCTCGGTCATCTGCTCGGACAAGACCGGCACGCTCACCAAGGACGAGATGACCGTCCGCCGTCTCTACGCGGCCGGGCGCTCCTATGAGGTCACCGGCGCGGGTTATGCCCCGGAGGGCTCGTTCCTCCTGGATGGAAAAGAGGCCGATCCGCCGGAGCCCCTGCTGGAGCTTCTCCGCGCCGGCACCCTGGCCTCGGATGCCCATCTCGCCTTCGGGGAAGGAGAGGAGGAGGCGGGCTGGCGGATCCAGGGCGATCCCACGGAGGGCGCTCTGATCGTGGCCGCGGCCAAGGCAGGGCTCGACAAGCGCAAGCTCGACGAGGGGTGCCCCCGGGCGGGCGAGATCCCGTTCACCTCCGAATCCAAGCGGATGACGACCCTGCACGATACGTCCGAAGGAGTGACCGCCTATGCCAAGGGCGCGCCCGAGGTGATCCTCCAGCTCTGCACGAAGCATCTCGGGGAGTCCGGCGAAGAGCCGCTCGACGACGCCGCTCGCGAGGCGATCGCTGCCGAAGGGAGGAGCATGGCGGAGTCCGCGCTGCGGGTGCTCGCCGTGGCCAGGAAGCGGGGCGCGACGCAGGAGGACGCGGAGAGCGGCCTCACCTTCCTGGGGCTTGCCGGCATGATCGATCCGCCGCGGCCGGAGGCGAAGGAGGCCATCCGCACCTGCGACCAGGCTGGCATCAAGGCGCTGATGATCACCGGCGACCATCCGGTCACGGCGCAGGCGATCGCCCGCGAGCTGGGCGTGCTGCGCAATGGGCGGGCGGTCACCGGCGCGGAGCTCGACCGGCTGGACGACGCGGAGCTCGCGCGCGAGGTCGAGGCGATCGAGGTCTACGCCCGCGTCTCTCCCGCCCACAAGCTGCGGGTGGTCGGCGCGCTCCAGGAGCGGGGCCACTCGGTGGCCATGACCGGCGACGGCGTCAACGACGCGCCCGCCTTGAAGAAGGCGGACATCGGGATCGCCATGGGCATCACCGGCACGGACGTGACCAAGGAGGCGTCCGACATGATGCTGACGGACGACAACTTCGCGTCGATCGTGGCCGCCGTGGAAGAGGGGCGCGGAGTGTTCGACAACATCAAGAAGTACCTGATGTTCCTGCTCTCCTCGAACATCGGCGAGATCGGCCTGATGGCGGGCGCTTCGCTCGCCGGCCTGCCGATGCCGCTATCCGCCGTGCAGATCCTCTACGTCAACCTGGCGACCGACGGCCTTCCCGCGCTGGCCCTGGCGGTCGATCCTCCGGAAGACGACCTGATGGAGCGGCCGCCGCGCGACCCGCACCGGGGCATCTTCACCCGGCCGGTCGTCACCCTCCTGGTGATCGGCGGGATCTGGTCGGCGCTGGTCAACCTCGGTCTGTTCGCCTGGGCCGTCCAATCCGGCCGCAGCCTGAGAGAGGCGATGACCATGACGTTCGTCCTGCTGGTGCTCATCCAGTTCTACAAGGCGTACCTCTACAGGTCCGACCGCCACTCCGCCCTGCGCCACCCGTTCTCCAACCGCTGGCTGAACCTGGCGGTCGCCTGGGAGCTGGGCCTGCTGGCTCTCATCGTCTACCTGCCGGCCGCGCGCGAGCTGTTCGGCACCTATGCGCTGCCGTTCCGGGACTGGCTGCTCGTCAACGTGCTGGCGGCCACCATCGCCCCGGTGCTCGAGCTGGCCAAGTGGATGGAGCGGCGGGGCTGGTTCGGGAGGATGGACTGATACAGTAGGACTTGCCTGTGCGGAGATGCTCGCAATGACTGATGTCCTCTACATCATGGGCCACGGGTATTCCGGTTCCACGTTGCTGACTTTTCTGCTGGGTTCCCACCCCCAGGTCGCCACGATCGGAGAGCTGGAAATCGCCGAGAAGGCCAAGCGCCAGACCACGCCCGAGAAGTACCTCTGCTCGTGCCATGCCCCTGTGCGGGAGTGCGATTTCTGGCAGCGTGTCCGCCGCGAGATGGGGGAGCGGGGGCACGACTTCGACGTCTGGGACTCGGACCTGGGTTTCCGCGCGCCGGGCGGCAGCATCTCCGACGTGATCCTGCGCGCGGTCCAGCGCGGGCCGGTCCTCGAGATGGCCCGCAGCATCGGTGTCCGGGTCGTCCCCGGAGCCCGGCGGGAGCTCGCCCGGATCCTCTCCCGGATCGAGGCCCTCGGCGAGGTCGTCACCGGCATCAAGAGGAGCCGCATCTTCCTGGACAGCTCCAAGCGGCCCGAGCGCGCAGTTTTCATGCGCCGCATCCCGAGCTTCGACATGCGGGTGATCCACCTCGTCCGGGATGGCCGCGCCGTCTCCTGGTCGAACATGAAGAACCAGGGCCTCGGACCCGAAGCGGCGGCGGATTCCTGGGTCGTCGACAACCGGGCGGCCGAGCAGGCCCGGCGCTACTTCCCGGCGGAACGTTGGATGACCCTCCGCCACGAGGATGTCTGCGCGGACCCTGCCGGAGCCCTGTCCCGGATCTACTCCTTCGTCGGCCTGCCCCCCGGCGACGGGGTCCCCGAGCTCCGAGGGGGCGAGCACCACGTCATCGGCAACCGCATGCGCCTGTCGTCCACCTCGGAGATCCGCATCGACGAGCGCTGGAAGACGGCCCTCACTCCCGAGCAGATGGCCACGATCGAGCGCCGGGTGGCGCCCCTCAACCGGTGCTACGGCTATGGCGCTCTCTGAGACGGTGTCCGCCCTGCAGGCCCGCGAGAAGACCATGGTATCTGCGACGTCCGCAACATCCGCGATGCCGAAGATCCGCGTCGCGCTCGTCGGGGCGGGGCGCGTGGCCAGCTATCACCTGGAGGCGATGGCCGGGCTCCCCGGCGTGGAGATCGTCGCGGTGTGCGATCCGGACCTCGAGCGGGCGCAGGCGTTGGCGACGCGCTGGGGCGTCCCTGCCGCGGTGGCGTCCGTCGAGGAGCTGGCCGGCCTCGGGGTTAACGTCGCCCACGTGCTCACCCCTCCGGACCTCCACGTCCGGGTGACCCGCCGGCTCCTGGAAGAGGGGATCGGCGCGTTCGTGGAAAAGCCTTTCACCCTGTCGAGCCGCGAGGCCCGGGAGCTGGCGGACCTGGCCGAGGCGCGGCGGCTTCCCCTGGGGGTCAACCACAACCAGCTCCATCATCCGGGCTTCGTCCGGCTCCTGGCCTGGGTGAAGGCGGGGCGGATCGGCCGCGTGGAGCACGTGCGGATCTGCCTCTCGGTGCCTCTCGCGCAGCTCAATACCGGGGACTTTTCCCACTGGATGTTCCGGGCGCCCGAGAACATCGTCTTCGAGCAGGCCCCCCACCCGCTCTCGCAGCTCCACGCCTTGATCGGCCCGGTGCGGGAGGCGCAGACCACCCTGCTCGGCACGCGGGAGCTCCATCCCGGCCAGGTCTTCCACGAGCGCTGGCTGATGGTCGCGTGGGGAGAGCGCGGCACGGCCGAGCTCTACATGTCCTTCGGCCAGCCGTTCCATCGCTGGACCCTGGAGGTGCTGGGGACCGACGGCTCCGCCGAGGTCGACCTCGGCCACAACCTCTTCTCCTTCGAGGAGAAGACCCCCTGGCTCGACTTCTGGAACGACTTTCTCGCCGGTCGCCGGAGGGCTCGTTCCCTGCGCCGCGACACCCGGGGGAACCTCCTCGGATACGCCCGTCATATCCTCGGCCTCGGCAGCCGGGCGGACAGCTTCTTCCTCGGCATGCGGAGGTCCATCGAAGTGTTCTACTCCGGTCTGCGCGCCGGGGTGGCCCCGCCGGTGAACGGCTCCTCCGCGGCCGAGGTGCTGGAGTGGTGCGAGGCCATGGCCGAAGCCGCCCGCGGCCGGGCTGTTGTCGCTGTCGCCATCTCAGAGACTCGGCCCGCCGCGGAACTCCTTGCCGAGGCACGCCCGCCGCGTCCCGGCGAGGTGGTGGTCCTCGGCGGCGCCGGCTTCATCGGCCGCCGGGTGGTGAATAGGCTGCTCGCCCGCGGCGTCCCGGTCACCGCCGTGGTGCGGCGCGCCCACGGCCTGCCGCCCTCTCTGCTCGCGGCCGCCCGGGAGGGGAGCCTGCGCCTCCTGCGCGGAAGCCTGGAGGATCGCCGCTCCCTGGCCGAGGCCTTCCAGGGTGCGCGGACCGTCCTCCACCTTGCCACCGGCGGGGGCGACACCTGGGAGAAGGTCGAGCGCTCCATGGTCCGGGGCTCGGTCGGCGCGGCGGCGGAGGCCCTGGCCCAGGGGGTCGGGCGCTTCATCTATGTCTCGTCGATCGCCGCCCTCTACGGCGGGCCCGACTGCGGCGCGAGCGTCCTCGAGGACTCCCTGGACACGGATCCCCGGCCCGAGGAGCGGGGCATCTACAGCCGGGGCAAGGCCGAGACCGAGCGCGCCCTGGTCGCGCTCCACCGCGAGCGCGGCCTGCCGCTGGTCGTCGCCCGGCCGGGAATTGTCCTTGGCGAAGGCGCTCCGTTCCAACACTCGGGGCTTGGCCTCTGGGTGCGGGACAACCACTGCGTGGGCTGGGGAAAGGGGGAGCATCCTCTCCCCCTGGTCACTGCCGACGACGTGGCCGAGGCCCTGGTCCGCATCGCCCTCCACGAGGGGGATGGCCTCCACGGACGCGCCCTCAACCTCTGCGGCCGGCCGCCGCTCTCGGCCCGGGAGGTGGTGGACCAGTTGCGGCTTGCCACCGGGCGCGACCTCCACTTCCACCCGCGCCCCTTGTGGTTGAGCCAGGTCCTGGAGATTGGCAAGTGGATGGTGAAGAAGGCCGGCCGCCGTCCGGGCGCGGCCTTCCCGTCCTACCGCGACCTCAAGGCCCGGTCGCTCGTCCCCGCCTTCGCCTGCCGCACCGCCCGCGAAGTCCTCGGCTGGACACCCATCGAGGACCGCGAGGGTCTCCTCGACCGGACCGTGCGCATTTATTCCAATCCTCAGTGAGCGCGCCCCACCTGCTCCACGTCTTCTCGAACTTCGTGCCGACCGGTCCGGAGCTGCGGACCGTGGAGCTGATCCGCGCGTTCGGGCGGGAGCTCCGGCACTCCATCCTGTCCATGGACGGCAGGACGACCGCGGCGGAGCGGCTTCCGGCGGATGCCGATGTGCGCATCCTGCCGGCGCCGCCCAAGGCCGGATCGCTCGCGACGGCCCGCCGGCTGCGCAGGCTCCTTGTGGAGGAGCGGCCCGACCTCGTGCTCACCTACAACTGGGGGGCGTTCGACATGCTCCTCACGGCCCGGAGCGCCGGCTTCCGGAGGGTGATCCATCACGAGGAGGGGTTCAACGAAGACGAGGCGGAGCAGTTCAAGCGCCGTCGCGTCTGGGCGCGGCGGCTCGTGCTGCCCGGTGCGGCGGCCGTGGTCGTCCCCTCCGAGCGCCTGAAGACGATTGCCGTCGATCTGTGGCGGCTCCCCCCGGAGCGGGTGCGGCTGATCCCCAACGGCATCCACCTCGACCGCTTCGCCCCTGCCGATGGCAATCCCGGGCTGCGAGCCCGGCTGGACATCCCGGCCGGGGCGCTGGTGGTGGGGACGGCAGGGAGCCTGCGGCCGGTGAAGAACCACGCCCGGCTGCTGGAGGCCGCCGCCAAAGTACCCGAGGTCCATCTTCTGCTGGTGGGGGACGGCGAGGAGCGCCCTGCCCTGGAGCGCCGGGCCGCGGCGCCGGACCTCGCCGGCCGCGTCTGTTTCGCGGGATACCAGGAATCGCCGGCCCCCTTCTACCAGGCCATGGACGTCTTCGCCCTGAGCTCGGACAGCGAGCAGATGCCCCTTGCCCTGCTCGAAGCCATGGCCTCCTCCCTGCCCGCCGTCTCGACCGACGTAGGGGACGTCCGAACGATGCTCCCGCCGGAGCAGGCCCCCTTCCTGGGGGCTGATCTCTCAAGCCCGCTCGCCGAGCTGGCCCGCGCCCCCGACCTCCGCCGGCAGCTCGGTGTCCTCAACCGCAAGCGCGCCGAGGAGCGCTACTCCTTCGGCGCGCTGTGCGCCGCGTACCGGGAGCTGTACGAGTCCGTGCTGCGCTAAACCCCAAGGGAGTTCCCCCGGCTCTGCCGGGGTGGCAGTAGAAGTTTGACATTTCAGGGAGTGTCCATCGTGGAGACTTCCCCTCGTGAGCCGCCAAGCACACGAGAGGAGAGGAAACCACGATGGACAAGTTCGA
>DATMER010000067.1:0-4933 GCA_035556715.1 Thermoanaerobaculia bacterium | reverse complement strand
ACTCTACCAGCAAGCAGCCAAACCGTTCGAGTGGAAGTTCACACGCCATGACTTGGCCAAACTACTCCAACGAGTGACCGACCACGACCTCCAACGGGTCGCCTGACGAATACGTGACCGAACTTACGTGCCAGAGTACTTAGAACAGCTTGCAGCTCTTTCCCTGGGAGCGCCGGCATCCTTGCCGGCCTCTTTCCCCTTCCAAGAGGCCGGCAAGGATGCCGGCGCTCCCAGTATTAGAGGAGCTGCTGCGGGTCCACATCCACGACCAGATCGTAGGAGGGGTTCGGCGGCAGGACCTCCCGCAATATCCGGTGGAGATCCTTGAACACCGCCGAGCGGGCCAGGAGCTGGAAGCGCCACTGCCCTTTCAGCCGCTCCAGGGGCGCGGGGGCGGGACCCGAGATCCGCACCGAGCGGGAGAGCGGGTGTGCCGATAGATCCGCGGCCAGCTCGGAGATCAGCTTCCAGGCCTTGTCCCGGTCCTTGTCCCTCACCAGGAGCTGGACCATCCGGGTATAGGGCGGATAGTGGAAGACCCGGCGGAAGCGCAGCTCCTCACTCACGAAGCCTTCGTCGTCCTGGCGGAGAGCGGCCTGGATGGCGTAGTGGTCCGGATGGTAAGTCTGGATCACCACTCTTCCCGGCCTCTCTCCCCTCCCCGCCCGGCCGGCGAGCTGGGTGAGGAGGTTGTAGGTGCGCTCCACGGCGCGGAAGTCCGGGAAGCCGAGGTAGGCGTCCGCGGCGAGGACGGCGGTCAGCGCCACTCCCGGGAAGTGATGGCCCTTGGAGACCATCTGCGTGCCGATGAGCACCTGCACCTCTCCCCTTTCGAAGCGTTCGAGGAGAGCGGCCAATCCCCCCTGGCGGCGGGCCGTGTCGCGGTCGAGGACATCCACCTTGGCCTCGGGGAACAGCTCCTTGAAGGTCTCCTCCACCCTTTCGGTGCCGGCGCCGATCGGCTCCAGCGCCTCTTCCTTGCACTGGGGGCAGCGCTCGGGCGCGGCGATGGCCGAGCCGCAGTAGTGACAGAGGAGGCGGCGCATCCTGCGGTGATAGGTCCGCGGCAGGCCGCAGTCCGGACAGCGGAAGTCCTCGCCGCAGGCCCGGCAGAGGAGCACGGGGGCATAGCCGCGGCGGTTCCTCAGGAGGATGACCTGGTCGCCCGCGGTCAGCGCCTCCGCGATCTCGTAGCGCAGCCGCTCGGAGAAGTGGACCTCGCCGGGCCGCCTCGACAGCCCCTCCTGCTTCAGGTCCACCAGGATCCCCTCGGGCAGCTTGCCCTGTCCGGCACGCTCGGTGAGCTGGAGAAGCTCCAGCTTCTCCCGGGTCACGTTGTAGCGGCTCTCCAGGCTCGGGGTGGCGGAGACGAGGAGGGCGACGGCCCCGGCATCCCGCGCCCGGACCAGCGCCAGGTCGCGGGCGTGGTAGCGTGGCGCGCTCTCCTGCTTGTAGGCGGTGTCCTGCTCCTCGTCCACGACGATCAGGCCCAGATCGGGAGCCGGCGCGAACAGGGCCGAGCGGGGGCCGAGGATCAGACGCGCCTCGCCTTTCCGCACCCGCTCCCACTCCTGCTGCCGCTCCCCCGTGCCCAGGCCCGAGTGGAGGATGGCGAGCTCTTCCCCGAACCGCTGCTCCACCTCCCGGGCCAGGGCCGGCACGAGCGCGATCTCCGGAACCAGGAGGATGGCCGACCGGCCGCGGGCGAGCGTGGCCTCGGCCGCCCGCAGATAGACTTCGGTCTTGCCCGAGCCGGTCACCCCCTGGATGAGCAGAGGCGCGAACTCGCGGCGGTCGAGCACCTCGGTCACCCGGCGGAGCGCGGCTTCCTGGTCGGGACGCAGATGGATCTCCGCGGTCTCCTTGGGAGCGAGGCGGTGGCGGTCCAGGGAGAGCCGTTCCACCTGGGTGAACTGCCGCAGGATGCCGAGCGAGACTAGTCGCTTCACCACCGCGGTGGTGGAGCCCACGGCCGCGGCAACCTCGGCGGTTGTGGCCGGCCGCTGGATCGCGGCCAGGTACTCCACCGCGGCCCGGCCCGGGGCCGAGCGTCCAGCCGCGGCGAGATGAGTCGCCAATCCTCCAGGCGCCAGCTCCACGGCCGAGACGTAGCGCGAGGAACGAGGATGCTTCTCCTCCCCCGAGATCCGTCCTCGCTCCGCGAGGGACGAGAGCACCCCCTTGAGGTCTTCAAGGCCGACCCGGCCCTGAAGCTCGGCCACGGACATCCGTCCCCCCTCGCGGAGAGCCTCGATGACCGCGGCCTCTGCATCCCCCCTGGGTGGAGCCATGGCGCCCGCATCCGTGAGCCAGACCCTCCGGTCCCCCCAGGGGGGCAGGTCCGAAGGGAGCATGGAGCGGAAGATCTCGCCGAGAGGGGCAAGGTAGTAGTCCGCGGTGAATCGGGCCAGCTCCATCAGGTCGGGAGGGAGGACCGGCTCGACGTCGAGGATCTCCTCCACCGGCCGGAGGGTCACGCCCTCGGGCCGGTCCTCATGGACCTTGACGATAATCCCGGTCAGCCGCCGCTTGCCGATCCGCACCCTGGCGCGCACCCCCTCCCGCGCCAGAGGCGCCAGGTTCGGCGGCACCTCGTAGGTGAGGGGATCAGGGAGGGGGAGCGGGAGGGCGACGTCGGCGAAGAGGGCCCTCACCCCCGGCCCCTCTCCCGAGGGGGCCGGCACCGCTCACAAGCCCCTGCCACCACCTGCCCCCGCGGCACATACACCCCGCACCCCGAGCATCGCACCAGAGTCTCGCCGGCTTCCGGCGGCTTCAGGGACGAAACCGTCCATCCTGCCTTCACCGCTTTCCTCAGCCGCGCCCACCCGATCTCCAGGAGGAGCCAGAGGACGGCGGCCAGGGCCAGCAGGCCGAGGAGGCGGGTCATGGGTCAGGCGGCGTTCCGCTGCTGGGCAATCGCCTGAGAGAGCCGCTCGACATCGGGGTTGTTCGGCTGCACCTTCCTCAGCTCTTCGAGGATCCTCTGGGCCTCGTCGAACTGGTTGAGGTCGAAGGCCAGCACCACCACCTGGTTGAAAAGCGACTGCCAGTGGCCGGGCACCATCTCCTCCGCTTGGCGGAAGGTCTGGATAGCCTCGTTGAACTGGCCCATCTCCCGGTAGGAGACGCCCAGGTCGTTCAGGATGTCGGGGTTCGCGGGCCGCAGGGACAGGTACTGGAGGTAGAGGTCCCGGGCGCGCTCCCACCTCTCGATGTCGAAGTTGAGGTTGGCCAGCTCGAGCGCGGCGTCCGCATCCTGGGGGTTCTGCTCGAGCCGTTGCTGCAGCTCCTGGACGCGTGCCATCGGCGCTCCGCCCATGTTGGGGGGGTTGCCTTCGGCTCCCGGCATGACGGCGCCCGGAGGCGCAGCCGTACCACCTCCCATTCCTGCAGGACCTCCGGGAACGACTGCGGTCTGTCCCGGCACGGCGCGCGGGGGCTGGCTCATCGACACCTTCTCGAACATGAGCCAGGCGGCGATGAAGCCGAGAAGGAGGCCGAAGGCCGCGAAGAGCAGATTGTCCTTGGTCAAGGCTGTGTCTCGCTTGCGCCGTTCCGGGTAGCGGTCCAGTCCCCGCGCGCGGGCTGGCCGCTGGCGAGGTCGTTGGCGGTCCACACTCCGCTGAGCCGTCCGGTCGCGGGGTCCACGGAGCCCAGGTAGACGCTGTCGAACCCGCGGGTGGAGTCGACGCGCTCCAGCCGCAGGCGATTGTCCGTATAGGTGCCGCGGAACGATCCCGAGGCCCCTCCATTCATGCGATAGCTCCCCGTCACCAGGGTGCCGTTCAGGGTCAGCTCCCACGTGCCGGCCTGGCTCTGCGGCTGGACGGTCACCCGCCAGGTACCCGAGATCAGGTCACTGGACGGCCCCGGCCGGCCGGACTCGCCTTCGAGGAAGCCGATGCGCCGCAGACGGTCTTCCAGGCGCTGGAGCTGCCACTCCACCCGGTCGGCCGCGATCTGGGCCGCGGCCCGCGCGGAGGAGAGCTCCAGGTGGACGGCCTCCAGGTTGCCGAGGGCCAGGGAGCTCCCGGCCAGGGCCTGGTCGAGCCGGGCGGCGACCTGGGTCACTTGGTCGCGGGTGCGCTGCTCCACGGTGCGGGCCTCGCGGTAGGCGGCCAGGTCGAGGGACAGGAGCTTGCGCTCCAGGCGCAGGTCGGTCTCGATCTGGGCCGCGGCGGAGCCCGCGGTTTCCTGGGCAGAGGCCTGGTCAGGCGCCAGGGCCGCGGCCAGGACCAGCATCAGGCAGGCGAGGAGCCAGGGGATAGGTTTTGACATGGCTGCGGAGTTTACCAGGGGTTTACCAGGGATCGGATCGGCAGGGGGAGAAAGAAAAAGGCCGCCCCGCTGGGGACGGCCTTCGGAAAACCTGTCCTGGAGGATGTCCTCCGGGTGGAATCAGCTCGCCTTGGCGCGCTGCCGCTTCTCCAGGCTGGAGCTCAGAGCCCGCTCGACCAGATCCTCGGCATCCCGCTCGGCGATGTTCTTGACGTGCGCGACCTCGCTGACGATGAAGTACTTGGCACGCTCGTACATCTTCTTCTCGCGGAACGAGAGGCTCTTGCGCTGGCTCACGAGACGCAGGTTCTTCAGCACCTCGGCGACCTCCACAAGCTGCCCTGTCTTCATCTTGTCCAGGTTCTGCTTGTAGCGGCCTTTCCAGTCCTTGTAGGTGTCGATGTTCCCGTCTTCGAGGATGTCGAAGAGGGCCCGAACATCGCGCTGCTGGCACAGCGGGCGCAGCCCCACCAGCTCGAGGTTCGTTTTCGGCACCATGACTCGGGAGTTGTTGCCAAGGAGCTTGAGGTGATAGTAGACCTGCGCCACCCCATCTATCTGTCCGGGCTCGATCTTCTCGACCAGACTGACGCCGTGGTTGGGGTAAACCACTTTTTGACCGACTTTGAATGTCACGTCATCGACCCCCTTG
>DATMER010000066.1:0-28367 GCA_035556715.1 Thermoanaerobaculia bacterium | reverse complement strand
TCGCCATCGCGCACCTTGCCCGCCATGGGCGCCACGCGGACCGGGATGACCGTCCGCTTCTCCAGGCCGTCCGCCGTCTTGGTGATCACGAGCAGGTCCTGGAAGAACCCGCCCACCGGCACCACCATCTTGCCGCCGACGCGGAGCTGGTCGATGAGCGGCTTGGGCACGCGCGGCGGCGCCACGGAGAGGAGGATGGCGTCGAATGGGGCCTCCTCGATCCAGCCCTGGTAGCCGTCTCCGTGGCGCACGAACACATTGGGATAGCCGAGCCCCGACAGCCGCTTGCTCGCCTGGGCGGCCGCGTTCGAGTCGATCTCGATCGAGTAGACCTCCCGCGCGATGCGCGACAGGATGGCGGCGTGGTAGCCCGTGCCCGTGCCCACTTCGAGGACCTTGTCGCCGCGGTCGAGGTCGAGCAGCGAGGTCATCAGCGCCACCACGTACGGCTGGTAGATGGCCCGGCCCGGACTGATCGCCAGGGCCGCGTCCTCGTAAGCCTTCGGCCGCACCGACTCGGGCACGAACAGGTGCCGGGGCACCTGCTCCATCGCCTTCAGCACCTCGCGCTCGCGGATGCCCCGCTGCCGGATCTGCTCGTCCACCATGGCGCGGCGCTGCAGCCCATAGTCCTGGGCCACCGCCGATATCGACGATACCGCCAGCAGAGCGATCAGCAGGGCGCGAGCAAACAGCTTCACGGGCGCTTGCCTCTTTCGAACATCACTTTGCCGTCGACCAGGGTGTAGTCGACCTCCACCTTGGGGATCTCCGCCTCGGGCACGGTCATCACGTCGCGGGCGAACACCACCAGGTCGGCGCGCTTGCCGACCTCCAGGGAGCCTACCTCCTTCTCCAGGAAGAGCGACCAGGCCGCGTCGAGGGTGAAGCCGCGCAGGGCCTCTTCCCGAGTCAGCCGCTCACCCGGCAGCCAGCCGCCCGCGGGCTGGCCCGCGAGGTCCTGGCGCGTGACCGCGGCGTAGAGGCCGAGCCGCGGGTCCGCGGATTCCACCGGGAAGTCGCTCCCCAGGGCGAGCCGGCCACCGAAGTCGAGGATCTTGCGCCAGGCGTACGCCCGCTCCAGCCGGCCTTCGCCCAGGCGCTCGTCCGCCCAGGGCATGTCCGACGTGGCATGGGTCGGCTGCATGGAGGCGATGATGCCGAGCTTCGCCATGCGCTGGAGGTCCTGCACCCGCGTCACCTGGGTGTGCTCCAGCCGGAAACGCGCGTCCGGCTTGCCAGCGATGGCTTTTTCCATGGCATCGATGGCCACCAGGCTGCCGCGGTCGCCGATGGCGTGGATTCCGACCTGGAACCCGGCCTGGGCGGCCCGCCGGGAGACGTCCTCCAGGTGGGCGCCGGTCGCGACCAGCAGGCCGAGGTTGTTCGCATCATCGCTGTAGGGCTCCAACAGGGCGGCCCCGCGGCTCCCCAGGGCGCCGTCCGCGTAAAGCTTGACGCCGCGGATCAGCAGCCGGGACCCGGGATCGACCTGGGGACCCTGCTGGAACCAGGTCGAGAGCCACTGCTCGTCGTCGCCGAGAAAGAGAGCTGAGCGGATCGGCAGCTCGTTCGCCTTGAGCAGGTTCGTGTAGGCCGCGACCTCCAACGGGCCGACGCCCATGTCCGTGACCGTGGTCAGCCCCAGCTCCAGGCAGTGGCGGGCCGCGCTGCGCAGCTCGCGCTCGCGGTCCTGCACGGACGCGCCAGGCATCCGGCCGCCCACCACGTCCATGGCATTGTCGATCATCACGCCCGTGGGCCGGCCCTCGGCGTCCCTCAGGAAGCGTCCGCCGGAGGGGTCCTGGATGTCGGGGCCGAGCTGCAGGATCTTCATGGCCGAGGCGTTGACCAGGGCGGCGTGGCCATCCACGCGGGTAAGCCAGACGGGATGGTCCGGCACTGCCGCGGAGAGCGCATTGTGGGTAGGGAACTCCTTCTCGGGCCAGAGGTTCTGGTCCCAGCCCCGGCCGCGTACCCAGGTGCCCTTCGGCACCTTCGCGGCGGCCTCGCGCACCCGGCGGACGATCTCGTCGTAGGTTGGGGCGGCCGTCAAGTCCACCTGCTCCAGCGCGCCGCCCAGGCCGGCGAGGTGGGAGTGGGCGTCGATCAGCCCGGGGGTGACGGTGCGGCCGGCCAGGTCGATCACCTGCGTCTTCGGACCGCGGAAACGGGCCGCGCCCGCGTCCGGACCGAGGTAGACGATGCGGCCGGCGCGGACCGCAAGGCTGCCCTCGACGCGGCCCGGCGGCTGGACCGGGTAGAACACCCCCTGTTGCAGGATGAGGTCGGCACTGTCCTCTGCAAGGGAGGGTCGGACGGTCGCCAAGACCGCCAGACCGAGCAGAAGAATCGGTACTAGCCCTCGAATCATCAATGTTTTCCCCATCTCAGGTCGCCTTGCCTCATGTCGGAAGTGCAAAGGCCAGGCCACGGAAAATGATAACGGCTCCCTGGTATGCTCCGCCGCAATGCCGCCCCTTACTCCACCTCCGCCAATACCGCCACTCCCCCAGCTTCCCGAGATGCTTTCGCGCCTGGAGCGCGCCCTGGCATCCTCGCCGGCCGATGCGACCGAGCTGATCTGGGTGGAGGCCCGGCGGGGGCAGGAGAGCAACGGCAAGCGCCGGCGCGACTCGTACGAGCTGCAAGAGAGAATGGTGCTGGCGCGGGTGCGCGAGTCGGGCCGCTGTGGGACTCACCGCACCAGCGGTTGCGACGTCTCCGACTTGGAGGGCGCCATCCGACAGGCCATGGCCCAGGCGAGGCTCTCCCCGCCCTCGCCTCCGCCGCTGCTGCCCGACGGGGCGCAAGGCGCGCTCGCTTCCCTGCCCGGTCTGTATGACCCGGAGCTGGCGCGGATGACGCCCGGCCGGGCCCGCGAGCTGGTGCAGCGGCTCTCGGAGCGGGGCCTTCCGGACGGGAGTACAACCGTGCGCCTCGGCTGGGCCGAGGGAAGGGTTGCGGTCGCCGGCAGCCGAGGTCTGCGGCGCTCGGCCGAGGTGACCTCGGCCTGGACCTCGGTGAGCGCAGGCCGGGGACCTGGAGCGGGGATCGCTTCCGCGGCCTCCCGCTCGCTGGCGGGGCTCGCTCCCTCCGAGGTGCTGGCTCGGGCCCGCGAGCGCCAGGCCCAGGAAGCTGGCACGGAAGGACCGGGCGCGCCGGTGCCCGTGGTGCTCTCCCAGGAGGCCGCCGCGGCCCTCCTGGAGATGCTCAACCGCCGTGCCTTCACCTCCACGTCCTTCCATCACGGCTCCCCGTTCCTGCGCGACGTGCTCGGCACGCCGGTCTTCCATGCTGCGATCAGCCTTCGGGACGATGCGACGGATCCGCGCGGCATTCCGTTCCCCTTCGACCTCCTGGGCTCGGCCAAGCGCCCGCTCGACCTGATCGAGCGCGGCGTGTTCCTGACCCCGGCCCTGGACGAGCGGCTGGCGATCGATCTCGGCCGCCGGCCCACGCCGCACCTGGTGGCGCCCGACGAAGCCGCGCCCAGCCACCTGTTCCTGCTGCCGGGCGAGCGCCCGGACGCCGAGCTGCTGCGCAACGCCGAAGGCGGAGTCTGGATCGGCGCGCTCGATGCGGTCCAGGGCCACGACCCGGGCAGCCTCCGTTTCCGCGCCCTGGCCCAGGGAGCCCGCTGGATCGAGGGAGGAGCGCTCGGCGCTGCGCTGCCCGACCTCCTCTGGGAAGACGACCTCCGGGCGCTCCTCGCCGGAGGGCTCGCGGTCGGAAGCCAGCCGGTGACCCTCCCCCTGGGAGACGGGCTCTTCGGCGGCATCACCGCGCCGATCGTCTTTCTTGAGCAGGTCGCGGGTCTCCAGACGGCAGTTTAAAGGACATCAAGGACCTCAAGGACACCAGGGACGCCGGATTTGTCCTTGCTGTCCTTGAGGTCCTTGATGTCCTTTCCTCCCTCTACCAGATCGCGACCTCGGACCTTCCGTTCGAGTCCGCCGCGCCCCGGTACATCCCATCCGAGTTGAACACCAGGGCGATGGACCCGTCTCGGGCGACGCCGATCACGCCGCCGTCGTCCTTCTGGAGCTTGCGGTGGATGACCTCGTCGGCGGCCTGCTGCAGGGTGAGCCCCTTGTACTCCATCAGCGCTGAAATGTCGTGCGCCACGGTGTGCTTGATGAACTGCTCGCCCCAGCCGGTGGCCGAGATGGCGGCGGTCTTGTTGTTGGCATAGGTGCCGGCGCCGATCACGGGCACGTCGCCCAGGCGGCCGAAGCGCTTGTTCGTCATGCCGCCGGTCGAGGTGGCCGCGGCCAGGTTGCCATGGACGTCCAGCGCCACGGCACCGACCGTATCCTTGTCCTTCTCCGCCTCCTCCTTGAGCTTCTTCTGCCAGTCATCGTAGCGCTTCTGGGTGAAGAAGTACTTCTGGTCCACCCGCTCCACCTTCATCTCGTCGGCGAACCTCTCGGCCCCCTGCCCCACCATGAAGACATGGGGGGACTTCTCCATCACCATCCGGGCGAGGGAAATGGGGTTCTTCACCGTCTTCAGGCTCGCCACCGAACCGCAGGAAAGGTCGCGGCCGTCCATGATGGCGGCGTCCAGCTCGTGGGTGCCCTCGTTGGTGAAGACCGCGCCCTTGCCCGCGTTGAACAGCGGATCGTCCTCCAGGAAGCGGACCACCTTCTCCACCGCATCCAGGCTGGTGCCGCCGCCCGCGAGCACCTTGCGGCCGACCTCCAGGGCCGCCCGCAGCGACTTCAGGTACTCCTCCTTCTGGCTCTCCGGGATGTCCTTGGGGATCGTGCCCGCCCCGCCATGGATGGCGAGCGACCAGGTTGGCGCCTTGGAGGGCGTCTCCGGCGGCTGGGCCGCCATGAGAGCGGCGAAGATGGGGAGGAGAAGGAGAAGCCAGAGGAGCTTGGCGGTCTTCATGCGCGGCGATTGTAGCCGAAGCCCTCACCCCCCGGCCCCCTCTCCCGGTCCCCCGAGCACGCCCACCCCGGGAGAGGGGGAGACTTGCTTGCTGTTGCAGTTGGGAAGGGCGGTGGCGCCCCTCGCCCGGGGAGGGCGTGCTCGGGGGACCGGGAGAGGGGTCGGGGGTGAGGGCTCCGGGCCTACTCCCGCCGCAGCAAAACCACCGTCTGGTCGTCGTATTGAGGCTTGCCCCTCGCGAACCGGGTGACGGCGCCCTGGAGGGTCTCCAGGACCTCCTGCAGGGTGAAGCCCTGATGCTTCCGCAGGAGCTCGATCAGCCGCTCGGTTCCGAACTCCTCCTCGTCGACCGACTCGGCCTCGGTGATGCCGTCGCTGTAGATGCAGACGATGTCGCCCGGCTCGACCACGAGCTCGCGGGGCTGATAACGGCTGTTCGGCAGCAATCCCAGGGGGACGCCGCTCGACGACAGCTCCTCCACCCGGCCATTCGGACGCACCAGGAAGCCGGGATTGTGGCCGGCGTTGAGGTAGCGCAGCAGCCCGCTCCAGGGCTCCAGCTCGGCCATGAACAGGGTGATGAACTTGTTCGCCATGCTGGACTCCAGGATGTGGCGGTTCAGACGCTCCAGAAGGGAAGGTCCGAAGCCGGCCTGGTCCAGGAGCAGGCGCAGGGCCGAATGCAGGGTCGACACCATCAGGGCGGCCGGGATGCCCTTCCCCGAGACGTCGCCCACGACCAGCTCCACGCGGCCGTCGGGCAGGGCGAGGAGATCGTAATAGTCGCCGCCGACCTGCCGGGCCGGACGGTTCCAGCCCACGAGCTGGTAGCCGGGCACGTACGGAGCACCCTTGGGCAGGATCTGGCGCTGGATCTCGGCCGCGAGGTGCATCTCGCGCTCCAGCCGCTCGCGCTCCAGGGCCTCGCGGTGCAGGCGGGCGTTCTCCAGCGCGATGGCCGCCTGGTTGGCGAACAGGGCGAGCGTGCGCCGGTCCGACGGCAGGAAGGGTCCCACGTCGCGGCGGCGGCTCTCCTTGTCACCCACGACGAGGAGGCCCTTGGGCTTGTTCTCGACGGCGATGGGCAGGCCGAGCAGGTACGTGGCGCCCGGCAGGAGCCCGGGGGACGTGTCCGAGCCGGCAAGGAACGAGAAGAGATCGGGATCGTCGGCGTCGACCGAAAGGGCGGCCTCGCCGCCGAAGGTCCGGGCGAGGCGGTACTGGCTGGGATCGTCGCCGTCCTCCAGGATGTAGAGGGCGCCGCGGCGCGCGTCGAGGAGGGAGACGGCGCGCAGAAGGACCTCCTCGGAAAGACGATCGAGGTCCAGGGTGGCCGCGATGGCGAGCCCCACGTCGTAGAGGTTCTCCAGCTCCACCACCCGGAAGTTCACCTGGAACTGCTGGTCCTTGAGGTCCCGCCGCAGGCGGCAGGACCGGATCAAAGAGGCCAGCAGGAGGGTGAGCGGGTCTCCCACGGCATCCTCGTAGCTCTGGGCGTTGTCTCCCGGGGCATAAACCAGCCGGCCATCGGGGAAGCGGAGGCTGCGGAAGGGACCGGGCTCGGAGTCCCCCGGCTTGGCGTCCCCCGGCTTGGCGTCAAGACTGGCCTCGTCGAGGGACTCAGGAAGCCCGGGTCCAATGGCGGCCTCCTGACAAAGCAGCCCGTCCTTCTGGAGATAGAGGCCGGCGGCGGTGGCGCCATGCTCGCGGGCCCAGAGCCCGAGGAGACGGTCGGGGAGAGTGGCTTCGCCGGCCTCGTCGCGGTAGAGGCCGAGGAGCTCGGTCCAGGCCTGGGAATCCGGACCGGGGGCCGGCTCGGTCATCTCAGGCGCCTCAGCCGCGGAGCTGGGCGACGGCGGACTCTTCGTCGCGGAAGAGGGGGGCATACTGGGCGAGACCCATGATCTGGAAAGTCTTCTCGATGGTCGGGGTGAGGCAGCAGAACCCGAGCTTGCCCTCGATCTCGATCATCTTCTCGATGATCTCGATGAGGATGGAAATACCGATCGAGTTGACGATCTTGGTGCCGCCGAGGTTCAGCAGCAGCACCTTGAAGCCCTCATCGAGGAGCTTGTACGCAGCGCGGGCGATCTCCTCGCCGCCCTGGTTGTTGATATACCCCTCCGTGTAGATCACCGCCAGCCCATCGCGGCGATCCACGGAAACATTCAAGCTGTCGGTCATCAGGCCGTCCCTCGCAACTTGCTCATCACGACCGTCGTCCCGTCGGCGCCGGAGCGGATCTCCACCTCGTCCATGAGGCCGTGGATGATCTTGAGGCCCCAGCCCCGCTTGCGCCGGGCCTTGATCTTCTCCTCGATGACCGGCTCCTCGACCTCATCGGGCGAGAAACCGACTCCGCTGTCCCGCACGGTGATCCGGAGCTTCTCCGGGTCCTTGTCGCCGATCACCTCGAACGTCACGAAGATCTCGCTGTCGGTGGCCCGGCTGTGCTCCAAGGCGTTGATGCAGGCTTCGACCACCGCCATCCGGACCTCGTCAATTCTATCCGGACTCATCCTCATGGACTCAGCGATGGCGGTCGCAGTCTTGCTCGCCTCGATCTCCATATCGGGCACCATCGGCAGTGCCAAGGTGACCTCCCTCATGATGGCATCACCAGCCATGGTCCTTTTACGGCCGCGCGGCGAGGTTATCCAATGCTCAAAAAGAGAGGAAGAGCTGCAGGGCGTAGATCACGATCGGATGCACAAGGTCGTGCGCCAAGAGCCACCCGAAGCTGCCGATCGTGGCAGCCGACAGCAAAACCTTTCCCGGGACATAGGGAACGGCAACCTGCTTGCGGACGGAGTCTAGCATGTCATTCCTCCTCAGTCGCCAGCCGTATATCGCAAGCCCGTTGCCAGGATGCCCCCCAATCCTCGCCAAGCCCGTAACTCCTTGATTTGCCGAGCGTTATAGAAGTGACCCGGAGCAGCGCCCCAGACTGCCCCATCCACCCCCGCGACAATTTGCCCCGCAAAGTCACCCCGCCGTCACCGCCGCGACCCGCAAATCCCCAGATTGCCGCGCTTACAGAGGTAGTTGAGGCGAATTGTCGCACGGCAGGCGTTTTGTCCCACCCCCCTCTCCCGAATGTCTCCGTCTCAAAGGGAGGGCGGGGGGACTCCCTCTCCCGCGAAGCGGGGGAGGGACGGGGAGGGGGTTCTTATCGCCGACTCCCACGCCAATCCAACCCGCCCGGCATCGATCCAAGCCATCCCGGAGCCGTCCCGAACATTTCTGACCCGATCCAGAACACCTGGAAGCCGTCCCGAGATTCTCCGACCGGCTCCGAGCTCCCCGCGACCCGATCCGAATCCAAAATACTGAATCCCAAAAACTTTGAGCCATCCCGAGACTCTCCGGACCGTCCCGAAACCTTCTGGGACCGAGTCCAGATTCCGGGAACGACTCCAAACTCTCGGACCCGATCCAAGCTTCTCAGACCGATTCAAGAGTCCTCACGGTCGGCCCCGAATACAGGGATTGAATCCCAGCCACTTCGGAGTCAATCCGAATTCTCAGACCGGCTCCCAAAAGCTCCGACCTCTTCCGAGTATCTCGGAACGGCTCCGGAACGCGCCCGCGACCGACGCCGCCCTTAAGGGTTCGTCACAAAACAAATATATCGGCTCTCGCCTCGCTGCCCGGCTGTCGCCGGATTCTCATCTCACGTCCGGGCCGTAGAGACGCTCCAGTCCTTTACCACGAGGCTGCCGGGTGTACAGGGTCGGGGCGTCTCTTCCCCACGGCAGGTTGATCCACCCCAGCCCGCCGCCAGTGCGACAGGCATGAAACCGGCCGGGCCAACGATTCCATGACGCCTGGCATCGGTGGTTCCTGGGGCCATGAGACGCCCCGACCCTGTACACCCCGCAGGTTTGTGCCAGCGGACTGGGACGTCTACCCAACGACATCGGCCCTCATTCTTCCTCTGCTCATCTGCTTCTGCCCCTTGCTTGAGTCGCAACCCCACCGTACTGCTCAGGGCGATTCCAACATCTTTCCTTCAACCAGAGCCCCGAAGGGGCGGCAGAATGTAGCCCGGGGTCAGAGCGCCGAAGGCGCGGCGACCCCGGGTAAAGAATCAAAAAACTGCTCAGGGCAATTCCAAGTCGTTCGGCAAGTATCGGCCCCAAGCCCACCCTGTGCTGTCGCAATCCCACCATACCGGTCAGGGCAATTCCAAGGCTGCTTACCACGTTCGTGCTCACCACCCCCGCGCTGGAGTCGCAATCCCACCGTACTGCTCAGGGTGCCTGAAGTGCCACAAGCACAGCCCCGAAGGGGCGGCAGAATGTAGCCCGGGGTCAGAGCGCCGAAGGCGCGGCGACCCCGGGTGAAGAATCAAAAAACATTTCCAAGCCCCGAAGGGGCGACTCCATTCGTCCCTCCTTACCTGACTGAGACACGAACGGGGGGCGGGTTGTTGGACGCCTGGCCCTTCCCCGGCCAGCAGCAGGGATCCCAAGGGTCCCTCCCCCCCTGGGACCGTCGGCATCCCTGCCGGAATCGCTTGGAGCCAGCCGGCTGGATGGCTGCTGACACGGGACGAGGACGACCGTCTGCACATAGTGAGGGAGAAGCTTTTCCCGGGCCGATTTGAGACTTCCCGCGCCTCGTGACGTCAGTGTGGATGGGCATAGACTGGAGCCAGGTAGACGAGCTCCTGGTCCGGACCGAGCACGGGGATGCGGACGGCGATCTGCCAGTAGACCGCGTCCTCGCGGTCGAGCTCCGTGCCCGGAACGTCGGGCGGGATCTCGAAGGTGAGGGCGACCTCCCTCAGGCGCTCTCCGGGCACGTCGAACTCGGCGGTCTGGGAGTAGATCTGCATCGGCACGCGGGCCCCGCCCTCGTCCTCCACCACCTCGTCCTGGACGCAGCGAAGGACCGCCAGGACCGCTCCGATCACCTCGGGGGACGGCCGGGCCACCAGCACCGCCTCCAGCCGTCCGCCCGTGTGGGCGGGGAACGTGGTCCAACAGATCCGGGGTGGGCGGCGCCAGAAGGCGTACCAGAGCCTATTGAGCGTGTCGAGCAGGATCAGGAGCCCGACGAAGTTCAGAAGCAGGACCACGAGTCCGAAGCTGGGCGGCAGGAGAAAGTTGAGGGCGACGATCAGGACGAGGGCAGCCGCGCGGACGGGCAGGGCAAGACGGGCTTCCGGCGTGTAGTCCGGCATCTGCCCCTTGGGACGCCAGGGGTCCGAAGCCGTCCCGGGAATTCGCAGGGCCGACCGGGTCGGCACGTACAGCCGCTGACGCTCGCGCGATTCCTCGATCAGGGTCATGCGTTTCGGGCTCCTTCTTCCCGCACCAGACGCGCCAGCACCAGGAGCAGCACGGCCACGGCGGCGATCAGCGCTCCCCAGAAGAGGCCGCGAGGCACGCGGGCCGGTTCGTTTTCCCCGGCGGCCGGCTCGGGAGCGAGAGAGACCTGCCGGGCCACCGGATCGAGCTGGGAGGCTATCAGGGAGAGGTCGTAGCGCGGTTGTCCCAAGTCGCTTCGGCCGTAGAGGAGCCGCAGCTTCCCGCCGGGATGGAAGAAGCGCAGGGTCCAGGTGTCCAGGTGCAGGCGGGGATGGGAGAGAGGAAGAGGCGGGTTGTCCCCCTCATCCACGATCAGGTACGCGGTCTCGCCCGGGCGGGAGGGAAGCTCCACCTCCAGCGGCGGCGCCGGAGTGCCGGGAGAGGGGTCCCGCCAGACGCTTGCCGGCATGCGCCACTTCGGTTTTCCCCGGCGGTTGCGCTCCCCCTCGACATGGACGGTCCTCTCGAATACGTCCGCCGTGGTGTCCGCCAGCAGGCGGCAGGCGGGCAATGTCCCATACGGCAGCTCCAGCGGGTAGCGGGAGAGCCGATCAGGGCCCCTGGGATCGCTGTCGTCCTCGGTCAACCAGGGCTCCCGCAGCTCGATGATGAGCGGGTCCGAGCTCCTCTCGCGCAGATAGGGGATCTGGCGCCCCTTCGCGTCGGCGATACGGAGGTCATCGAGGTCGCTGTGGGCGAGGACGGAGGCGTCCAGGGTCAGCGCCGACAGACCCGGCTCGACCTGGACGATCTCCCGAGCGTAGCGGAAGGACTCGATGTCCAGGGGCGCGCCGGCCCGGCCGGGCTCCGGGCTCTGGGCTGCGAGCGGGAGGGCCAGAAAGGCGAGCAGCAGTCTCTTCATCCGCTCCCTTCCTCCCCCGTCCTCGCCAGCACGAACTTCTGGATGAGCACGGCCACAGCGGCCAGGCAGACCGCCAGCCCCACGAAGCTGGCCACGCGGTAGAGGCCGCCGAGCGCGGCGAGGTCGAGGAGGAAGCCCTTGAGCACGGTTGCCAGCAGCAGCCCGATGGCCGCGATGCGCGCCCCGCGGCTGCGCACCGCGATGCCGGTCACGAGCAGCGCCAGGGCGAAGATCCCCCAGCCGAGGGTGTAGGTCAATCCTTCGGCCAGCGACGCCCGCCAGAGACCGAAGGTCAGCGTCGGGCCGGTCGAGAAGAAGTCCGCGATCTCGATGTTGAGCAGCAGGAACAGGAGCACCCCGGCCGCGGCGCTCGCGAGCGTCGAGAGCCGGGGCAGCCCGGCAGCCAGGCGGTCGTTGGTCCGGCTCAGGAGCCAAGCCGCGGCGAGCAGGGCCGCGGCGGCGACGAGGTAGGTGTAGAGGTACCAGTTCCAGACCGGCACGTCGGCCCGCGGGTGATAGGTGAGTACCTCCGGGTTGAGCGACAGCCGGACGAACACGGCGGCGGCGAGCCCGGCGGTCCCCAGCAGGAGCCCGCGGTGCGGGATGCGGCCGTGGAGCCAGGCCAGGGCCGCAGCCAGGAGCGCCCATCCGATCGTGATCCACTGCTTCTCGAGCTGCAGCGGGATCGCCGCGGTGACGAAGGCCAGCGCGGCGCCCGCCATGAGGGCGAGACGGCCGCGGTCGCGCTCTCCCGCCGGCTGCATCCGGACTAGTTTGCGGAGCAGGACCGCCAGGGCCGCGGCCTGGAGGACCGGCAGCAGCCCGATCATGTTGCCGTAGCCGAGCTCCTCCAGGTTCAAGCGGGCCAGGAAGAAGTACGCGGCGCTCGCCAGCACCGCGGCCAGCCACGGTCCCAGGAGCGAACGCGTCCGCTGTCCCAGCACCAGCGGCCAGGCCAAGTAGATCAGGAGGATGGCGGTGGCCAGGGCCAGGTGGTCCCAGTAGGGTCCGTCCTGGTTCCAGAAGCAGGCCACCGCGAGGAACGAGGTGGCCACGGATAACGGTGCGAGGTTGGGCCAGCCGAATTTCCAGGAGAGCGCCAGCAGGACGATCAGGAGACCGGCTTGGACGGGCAGCGCCAGCGTCATGCTCGGCGGCACGTTCGCGAGCCCGGAGGCTCCTACGGTGAGCTGGGCCAGGAAGAGTCCCGCCACCGCACCCGCGGCAAAGGTGCGGGTCAAGGGATCGTCCATCCCATCCCGCCACCGGGCCACGAATACGCAGGCCACGCCGAACGCGGCAAGGAGCGCCGCGGCAATCAGGGCCACCGGCGGCGAGCCGGACGCCTCCCTCGGGAACATCCAGGCGAAGACCGTGACATGGCCCAGGGCGAGGGCCGCGACCTGCAGCCATCCCGTGCGGTGGACCAGGGCAAACACGGCCGCGGCCAGCAGGAGCAGGGAGAGAAAGCCGAAGAGAATGCCACGGTGCTCTCCGAGTCCTGGGGCCGCCGCCAGGTAGATGGCGAACAGGAAGGGGAGGACCGCGCTCAGCGCCGCCGTATGCCGGAATTCGTCCTCATTCCTCCTCACCAGGACCGGAGCGAGCAGGTGGAGCGCCGGGAAGACCAGGAAGATGCCCATCGCCAGCAGGATCCTGCCCGGGTCCAGGTAGCGGAGCACCCACGCCCATTGGTAGAGCACGGTGAAGGCCAGGGCCAGCCGGATCAGGACGACCCAGCGGCGGCTCAGGGAAACCCAGGCCAGGCCGGCATTGAGGAGAAGCAGGTAGCCGAACAGGCCGAGGGGGCGGTCTTCCCCGGTGGAGAGCAGCGCCGGTGTGGCGAAGCCGCCGAGCAGGCCCAGCACCGCGATGAACGGCGAGCCGCGACGGATGGCCAAGCCCACGGCCACGGCCGCCACCAGGGCCATCAGGAGGAACGCCGGAGCCGAGCCGAGGAGCTTCCAGAGGACGTGCGAAGCGAAGATGGTCGAGAAGAGGATCGCGATGCCCGCGGCGTCGAGCGCGTTGGCCGTGACCGAATAGCGCCGCGCCGCCTTCAGCTCGCAGGCGACCAGGAGCCCGGCCCCGGTCAGGATGCCGATCGCCATCCGCACCGGCGCGCCGAGCCAGCCGTGCTCGATCGAGTAGCGCAGGAAGAGGATGGCGGCGATCGCGAGCATGATGCCCGCCATCCAGGAGAAGAGGCGGACGCCGACCAGGTTCTCCCAGTCGAAGGACACCTCACCCCCTGTCCCCCTCTCCCCTCTCCCACCCTGGCCACCGCCGGGAGAGGGGGGACGCATCCCGGGCACCGTGCCTTCGGTCTGGCCATTCAGCCCCGGTAACGTTCCCCCTCTCCCGGGGAGGGGCGGAAGGGAGATGGGAGAGGGGGACAGGGGGTGAGGTTCCGGAGAGGGGACGGGGGTGAGGGGCTCCGGGGCTTCGACGACGGCAGGGACCGGTGGCGGAGCAGCCGCGGCCTCCGGCTTCCGCTGGAGCTTCAGCGCGGCCTCGATCGCCTTGATCCGGCCCCGCGCCTGGACGTCGCGCACGATCAGCCAGACCACCGCGAGCGCCAGCAGAAAGGTGAAGCATTCCATGCCCGGAGCCTCCGAGGGACAAACGCCTGCCAGGGGGAGAGGCGGGGGAGATCTTAGCCGTTCAGGTCCAGCGCAGGAAGCGGGCGCCGAGCACCGAGAAGAGCGCCGCGAAGCCGAGGAGCACAGCCGCGGGGAGGAGCACCGCCTCGATCCCGCGGCCGAACGAGATCAGGGCGTGGAAGGCGTCCATGGCCCAGGCCGTGGGGAGCACGTGCGCGGCGCTCCAGAGCCAGCGCGGCATCACCTCGCTCGGCCACCAGCAGCCGCCGAGCGCGCCCATCACCATGCCCGTGATCCACCCCACCGTGGACGCCTGCTCGGGTGTGCTCAGCACCGCGCCCAGGAGGAGCGACAGACCCGAGCACGCCGCGGCGTACGCGAAGAGGACGAGCAGCAGGCCGCCCGGCGAGTCGCCGAAGGAGACGCCGAAGAGGAAGGCTCCGGCGAGCAGGTAGATCACGATCTGCGCGCCCGCCATGAGCATCCGGCCTGCCATCTTGCCGGCGAAGATCCGGCCGCGGCCCAGCGGGAGCGTGGCTTGGCGGCGGATCATCCCTTCGCGCTTCTCCAGCGTCAGGAAGACCGCGCCGTAGATCGTAGTCATCATCAGCACGAAGAAGGTCAGCGTGCCGGGCACGCTCTGCGCAAACCCGGTGGGCACGGCCCGTCCCTTCCCTGCCGTGCCGACCTTCAACCGCACCAGCGGCGGCCGGCGGGCCAGGACCTCGTAGGCCTTCGGCCGCGGCTCCTGCATCTCGGTAAGCCTGCCCAGGACGCGCACGATCGCCCGCACCGCCGTCACCTGGGCGGCCAGGGAAAACTCCTGGTCCGCGCCGGGCTGATTCTCCAGGCGCAGCTCCTGCGGCTTCGCGGCCAGCACCCCGGCTGTGAACCCGGCCGGGATGACGAGGGCACGAGGAGGAGGCTCCTCCTGTCCTGGCGTCACCTCCTTGAGGACGACCTGCTCGTCCTTCAGCTCGGCGACCAGGGCGCGGGCGAGCCAGCCCCCGTCACGGTCGTCGATGCCCAGGGTGACCTTGGGCGGACCCTGCGAGCCGCCGCCCATCTGCCCGAAGAGCCACATGAAGGCGACCGGCAGGGCGAGCATCCAGATGAACGAGGCCTTGTCGCGCCAGGTGAGGCGCAGGTCGTTGAGCGCCAGCAGCGCCACCTGCCGGAGCGCGCTCATACCACCCCCCGCAGCACCCGGCGGCGCAGGAGCGTCCCGCCCAGGGCCAGGAGCGCCAGCCCGGAGCCGCCCAGGATCCCCACGTGGAGCAGCACGTCACGCAGCCCGCCGCCCTCCGAGAGCAGCGCCTGGTACCCCCGCGTACCCCAGTAGAAGAGCGACGCCGGAGAGATCGCCCGCATCGCCGGGGGGAGGCTGTTCAGAGGGAGGAAGCTGCCGCCCGCGAAGGCCAGGACCATGTAGAGGACGCCGCCGGCGGTCGAGCCCTGGCGCTCGTTCTTCGCCAGCCCGTAGACCGTCGAAGCAAGGCCGGTCACGGCCGCGACCAGGGCGAGCGAGAGGAGCGCGAACCCGGCGAAGTCCACCCCGCGCCGCGCCACGAGGGCGGCCATCGCGGCCAGCACCAGCAGTCCGATCAACGCTACGGCCGCGGCCGTGAGAGCCTTGGCCGCCACCACGGTGCCCGGCGTCACCGGTCCGGCCAGCACGCGGCGCAGGGTGCCCTTGGAGCCCTCGCCCAGCAGGTCCCGCATCACCATGTCGCCGAGAGTGAAGAGGGAGAACACGGCCAGTCCCGGGAGGACCATGAGGAAGACCGAGAAGGTCCCTCCGGAGGAGGCAGGCCCGGCGCCGGGCTTCTCCAACTGGACCGCCTTCAGGGTGATGACGGGCGGGAAGACATACTTGCCGGACCGGGCGACCCACCGGTTGATCGTCACGGAAGTCGCGGCTACGGAAGCATCGGACGGCCCCTTGTCCGCGCTCAGGAGGGGCCTCAGCTCGTTCAGCGGACCGCGGAGCGAGTAGCCGGCCGCGGACAGGCCGTCGGCCAGCACCTGCGTGACCTGCTCGGCCACCTCGGGGAGGATGGATTGCGACGGGTTCCGAATCAGCTCCAGGGTCACGGCCCGGCCGTCGAGGAGCCCCTCGGTGAGATCCGGAGGCAGGTGCAGGAGCGCGGAGAACTGTCCCTCCTCCAGCCGCTTCAAGGCGTCGGCGCCGGCCTTTTCAACGTCGAAGTACTGCGCGGACTCGGGCCGGGCGAACGCCTGGGCGACGAGCGAGCCCACGAAGTCGCCGTCCTGGTTGTCGAGCAGAAGCCGGACCTTGGGCACCTCGGTCTCGCCCGCGCCGAAGGCCATGCCCAGGATGCCCGCCAGGACCAGGGGAAAGACGAGCACGAGGATCGTGGAGAGCGGGGACCGCAGCCTTCGCTGCAGGTCCTTGCGGACCAGCAGGAGGACCTGGCGGGCGTTCAATCCCGCAGCTCCCGTCCGGTCAGCTTCAGGAAGAGTCCGTTGAGGCTCGGCGGCTCGATGGAGACGCGGTCCACGTCGAGCCCGCGATTGAAGATCTCGCCGAGCAGGCCCGCGGCTCCCCGTCCTCCGGCGCTGAAGGCCAGCCGCCCATCCTCCGCCACGAGCACCTTCACGCCGGGCAACCGCTCCACCTCGGCGCGGGCCGCGGCCGGGTCGAAGCGGCCGAAGAGGGTAACGACCTCCTCCTCGGCGACCAGGGCTTTCAGCTCGGCGAGCGTCCCTTCGGCCAGCAGCTTGCCGTGGTCGAGGATGCCGATGCGGTCGCAGAGCCGCTCGGCCTCTTCCAGGTAGTGGGTGGTATAGAGGATGGCCGCGCCGGCATCCGCGGTCTTGCGCACGACCTCCAGGATGTTGGCCCGGGCCTGGGGGTCGATGCCCACGGTCGGCTCGTCCAGAAGCACCACCTTGGGACGATGGACGAGACCGAGGCTCAGGTTGAGCCGGCGCTTCATGCCGCCCGAGAAGCGCTCCACCGGCTCCTTCGAGCGGCCGGAGAGCCCCACCTCGTCGAGGGCACGGTCGACCGCGCCGTCGAGCTCCGCCCCGGACAGGCCGTAGAGGCCGCCCCAGAGGCGCAGGTTCTCGCGCGCGGTCAGGTCCTCGTAGACCGCCACCTCCTGGGGGACGACGCCGAGCTCGCGCTTGACGCCCAGGGGATCGGAGGCGAGGTCCACGCCGCCGACCGTGATGCGGCCCGCATCCGGGGCCAGCAACCCGGCCAGCATGGAGAAGATGGTGGTCTTGCCGGCGCCGTTGGGTCCGAGCAGGCCGTAGATCTCCCCCGCCCTGGTGGCGAAAGAGACGCCGTCCACCGCACGAACTTCGCCGAACCGTTTGGCCAGGCCTTCGACGCGGATCATGGGCTCTTCTACGGTCCCACCTTGCGAAAGTTCAGAGATCGGGCCCCGGAGAGAAGATAATAGAGGAAGGTTGAAACAGATCGGGCCTCCCGATCGTTATGTCGGGTGAGGGATGATGCCTGCCTTGTCGCCGATCTATCCGGATGTCCGTGTCTCCGTCAGGAGCAGGAACCGCTATGCCCTCGTGAGCGCGATCCGCTACGGCCTGCGCCGCGCGGGCACGCCTCCCGCCGAGATCGAGCGCTTCAGCCAGGAAGCCCTCTCGGTGCAGGACCCCCACCGCCTCGAAGAGATCTGCCGGGAGTGGGTCCTCCTCGACCGCCCCCAGGGCCGGTAACCCCCTCTCCCTGCAAGGAAACCCGCAGTCCGCTCTCTCCGTAAGGAGAGCCCATGAGCTCACGACTGCTTTCCATCCTGCTGGCACTGCTGCTCTTCCCCGCCCTGGCCCGGGCCGAGGTCCCCGCCCGCTTCCAGGGCAAGCTCGAACCCTGCCGCATCGAACGCCTGGACGAGGAGGTCCTGTGCGGCAAGCTCCCGGTCTGGGAGAACCGGGAAGCCCGCTCGGGCCGGAAGATCGACCTTCACGTGGTGGTCCTCCCGGCGAAGAGCCCGAGCCCGGTACCCGATCCGTTGTTCTATCTCTCCGGCGGTCCCGGGGAATCGGCCATCGAGCTCGCCTACTTCTTTCCGCAGATATTCGGCCGTCTGCGCCGCGACCGCGATCTCGTGTTCGTCGACCAGAGAGGCACGGGCAAGTCGGGCATGCTGGCGTGCACGCTCCCGGGCAGCGAGGACGATCCCCAGGGTTACCTGCGGGAGATGTTTCCGATCGAGTCCATCCGGGCCTGCGCCGCCGAGCTGAGCAAGAAAGCCGACCTCCGGCAGTACACGAACATCCAGGTCCTGGACGACCTCGACGACATCCGGGCCTGGCTCGGCTACGAGCGGATCAACCTGTACGGAGGCTCCTACGGCTCGCGCGCGGCCATGGTCTACCTGAAGCGGCATCCGGAGCACGTGCGCAGCGTGGTTTTGGACGCGCTCGTCCCGATCGACCTCCGCAGTCCGTCCACATATGCCCGCACCGCCCAGACAGCGCTCGACCGGCTCTTCGACGACTGCGCCGCGGAAGAAGCGTGCCGCACGGCCTTCCCGAACCTGCGAACCGAGATGAAGACGGTGCTGGAGCGGCTCGACCGCGCACCGGGCAAGGCCACGGTGAAGCATCCGAAAACCGGCCAGCCCGTGGAGCTGACGATCCCGCGCACCTCCTTCACCACCACGTTGCGCTCCATGCAGTACTCCCCCTACGGCGGGTACGTCCTCATCCCCATGGTCATCCACAAGGCGTTCGAGGGGGACTACGGGCCGATCATCCGCCAGGCTCTCCAGCGCGGGGGTCCCGCGAACTGGACGGGCGGCTTCCTCTCGATCACCTGCGCCGAGGACCTGGCGCGGCTCGACCCGGCCGTGGCGAAGCGGCTGGCGGCAGGCACGTACCTGGGGGAGGACCGGGTCCGCCAGCAGAAGGCGGCCTGCGCGGCCTGGCCCACGGCCCGGATGCCGGAGGACTTCTGGAAGCCGGCCGAGTCGCCGGTGCCCGTGCTGGTCCTGAGCGGCTGGCTGGATCCGGTGACGCCGCCGGAGATGGCGAAGGAGACTCTCGAGCATCTCCCGAACCACGCGCACGTGATGATCCGGGACGCGGCCCACGGCACGGACGGCCTCAACGATTTCCCCTGCACGTACGACATCATCACGCAGTTCGTCGAGAGCGGCTCGCCGATCGGGCTGGACACCACCTGCGTGAACCGGATGAAGCGGCAGCCTTTCGCGCTCAGGGAGGAGCCACCGCCGCAGGAGTGAGGTGGGTGGGGCTCCCTCTCCCGCGTAGCGGGGAGGGCTGGGGAGGGGGTTCCTAGCCATTGGGGAAAGCCTCCCCATCGAGAGAGGGAGCCGTATCCGCCGGGGACAAGGCGTACCCGCCGGGGACGAGGCCCTACCCGCCGCGTACGGGGTCATACCCGGCGCTTGCAAGCTGTACCCGCCGCGTACGGATCGTCCCCGGCGCGTCTGCGTCCTGACCATTGGTTACAAAGGCCAAGGCGAAGATCCTGGCTTGGCTACCCCAACCGAACGATTAGTCAGAAGGTCTGCCGGAACGGTCGCCCGGCACGATCGTGCGGAGAGGAAAAACGTCCGTGCCCACGTCCGGGCCGTAGAAGACGTCCCCAGTCCGCTGGCAGAACCTGCCGGGTGTACAGGGTCGGGGCGTCTCCCATGGCAGGTTGGTCAACCCCGGCCCCACGCCGGTGCCGCCCATGCCAGTGCCGCAGGCGTGAAACCGGCCGGGCAACGATTCCCACGGCGCCATTTCCACGATGCCTGACATTGGTGGTGCCTGGGGCCATGAGACGCCCGACCCTGTGCACCCGGCAGGTTCGTGCCAGCGGACTGGGTCGTCTCTACCCGATAACCATGAACTGTCTGCTGGACCGGGATCTACCCACGCGATCTGCGGCTCACTTGCCTGCGGCGAGCCGGCGCTCTTCCGCGAGGAGAGCATTCGCACGGGCGCGGGCAGCGTCGTCTGCCGCGAAGGCGCGGGCGAGGGTGGCGGCGCGGCGCGCCCACTGGAGACGGTCCTGGCGCTGCTCGGGCAGCTCGCGCGCGGCCTTCAGCGTGATCTCGGCCAGGCGCAGGTGCACCTCCACGTCCTCGGGCCGCGAATAGACGTGGTTCTGGTAGACCTGCTCCAGGAAACCGGGTCCCTTCCCCTCGGCCAGCTCCCCGGCCGCTTCCAGCGCGCGGTCGAGACCGTCGTCCTCGATGTACCCGGTCCAGAGGAGGAGCGTGTCCGCGGCGGCGTCCTTCCTCCCGAGCTGCCGCTGCGCGTCGAGGAGCCAGGCCACGGCGTCGAGGTCGTACTCTCCTCCCTCGTCTTCCTTGTCCGGCTGCGCCTCGCCCTGCAGGAGGAAGGCCGCGCGCTCCCAGTTCCCGAGCCGGGCTGCCGCGATGCCGGCCTCGGGGGTGACCGCGTAATCCAGGCGCCGGCGCGACATCGCGGCCGAAAGGTCCACCAGCTCGGTCCAGCTCTCCCGGACGAAGTACCAGCGGGCCAGCCCGTGGGCGAGGTCGGCAGCCGCGGCGTGCTCCCGGCCCAGCATGCGGTGGGTCTCGGCCAGCACAGCCGGGACGTCGGCGTGCTTTTCGATCCAGGCCAGATGGTCTTTCCCCTGGAGGCTCCCATTCGCGTCCAGGAGGTCGAACACGGGCAGGGAGAAGGTCGGATCGGCGAGAATCGCCTGGCGCAGGTGGCCGGGGTCGAAGCCCGACTCCCGGGAGAGCCACCAGTGCCAGGCGGCGCGGGACCGGGGACCTGCGAAGCGCTGCCGCGCCTGGGCCACAGCCGGTGAGCTGTCTTCCCGCGGCAGGACCACGCCGAGGAGGAAGTGCCACTCGCCCCACTCCCGCTCCAGGTCCGGGTAGGGCCGGTCGACCCAGATATCCCAGCGCGAGGTGTCAAAGGCAACGGCCGTGCCGAGCCGGTCGTCGTAGCCGAAGACCGCGAGCACGTGCCCCGGCCGGTAGAGGAGCGCGGGCAGCCCCCGGTCCACGAGCCAGCGCACGTCGTCCAGCGTGGCGAAGGGGACCAGATGGTGCTCGAAGCCGTACTCGTCCGCGAGGAAGCGGATGTCCGACCCGGACGTGCCGACTCCCAGCAGCGTCACCTTGTCCCCCAGCTCCGAGACGTTCACCGGGCGGCCCAGGAAGCGGAACGCCAGGGCGAGCGTGTTGGGCGCGCAGTAGGCGTCGCGCATCTCCGTGGGAAGCTCGACCCCGGGGAGCACCTTGCGGCGCTCCGGACGCATGGAAGCCAGGCGCTCCAGGTAGTACCGCCCCTCCCCCACCAGCTCCGCGTTGGCGTCGCGAGTCGTGGTGAGCAGGCGGAACGCGGCGCGGGCGCGCTCCAGGTCGCCGAGCTTGTAGTGCAGCAGGCCGATGCGGTGCTGGAGATAGGAGGCGAGCGCCGGGTCCGAATCGGCCTCCAGGGCGCGGCCGTACCAGGAGAGGGCCGCGGGCACCCGGCCGCTGCGCTCCAGGATGCGGGCGGTAACGAAGGCGACGCGGGAGTTGGCGCCCACCAGCACGGCCAGGTTGACCGCGGCCGCAGCCAGCAGCAGCGCAGTCCCAGAGAAGCGGGCGAGGCGCGAGCGCCACGAGCCCCGGCCCCAGGCGAGGTGCAGGGTGACGGGCACGGCGGCGGCGATGAAGGCCGTGTGGAAGACCCAGACCTGCCACTGGTTCCAGTCGTCGAAGCCTTCGGCGCCGATCTTCTGGCTGTTGAGCGCGCCGAAGCCGCCCTGGAGGAGGGCCTGGCGCAGGACCAGGAAGACCGTCCAGGCCGCGGCCGCGGCGAAGAGGTCCGAGGGCCGGCCGAGACGGCCGCGGCGAAGGCCCGCCGCCGTGAACAGGATGCCGCAGGGAATCAGCCAGAATGCGTCGATCGCAATCTGGCCGATGGCGACGCGCGGGTCGATCGCGTCGGGGTTGAGCCGCGCCAGGAGGCCGCCCACGAGCTGCCAGCCGATGAGCCCGGCGAGCGCCCCCAGGCAGGGCATCAGGAACATCAGGGGGACCACGGCGCGCAGGGTCTTGCGGCTCCAGGGGTGGAGGTCCGGCGCTTCTCCGGACCCACGGCCCGGCAGGAGCGCCGCCGCGAGCAGGCTCGCGACAACGCAGAACGCGCCCCAGGCCGCGGCCACCAGGTCGAAACGCAGCCGGGAGGTGAGCAGGACGAGGGCCGTGACGAGCACGACGGCGGCCGTGGCCCAGCGCAGCATGCGGCGAGGACCCCGGTCGTCCCGGGTCAGGGCCCAGAGAACGGCGGCCGGGCTCGCGAACAGGCCGAGGAAGAGGCAGCGCAGGTACGTGGGGGCGGTCCGGGTCTCGCTCATGGCTGGCTCCCCGGGCAGAGCGACACGACATCCATCTGGCCGGCCCAGTGCCGCGCCTCCGCCGCCGCCTCCCGCCGCCCCGCGCGCTCCAGAGCCTCGGCCAGGCGCTTGCGATAGGGCATGCTCTTGGGCTCCAGGGCCACCGCCTCGCGCCACCCGTCCACCGCGTCGTCCGGGTCGCGGGCCAGCGCGGCGCGGGCCGCCAGGTAGGGAGGCGCGGCGCTCCGCGGGCGGACGCCGGTCCCCTCGAGAAGCAGCAGGTCCAGCTCTCCGGTCAGCCTTTCCAGGACCGGGCGGACGGCCGGGTTCTCTCCGGCGCCCGGCATCCGCGCCAGGATGTCGAGGGCATCCAGGATGTACGAATCCTCCCATCGGCTGGAGGCGGCGTAGCGCAGCGCGAGGCCGGCGGCCTCGGCGGCGCGCCCCGTCGAAGCGGCCCTCGCGGCCAGCTCCTTCAGCCGCCAGTCGAGGTCGGGCCGGAGGGCGAGGTTCTCGCGGAGCGCCTTCTCCCGCAGTGCACAGAAGCGCGGGTCCTCCCGGACGCTCAGCTCCTCCAGGCGGCCGAGGAACCAGGGCGAGACCCGGCTCAAGGGTCCGGCCGTCAGGCGACGCGCCACGGCCTCGGCGGCCGGCGCGTCCCCGGGGGCCAACGCCTCGCGGCCGGTCTCGCCCAGCCAGACGGTGGCGAGCAGCTCGTCGCGCGCCGGTCCGGGAGGGATCTCCGCGGCCAGCTTCAGGCCCCGCCCGGCAGCGCCCCGGGCCAGCTCGCGGCGCGCCAGCTCCAGGGTCAGGAGCCCGGCAGGCACATCGGGCAGCGACTGGAGCGGCGCAGGCCCGTTCCGCGGGACCAGGGCGAAGGCCCGGCCGCCGTCGCGGTCCAGGAGCCTGGCGATCCGGGAGTCGGCGTGGAGCGCGGCCACCCGGGCGAGGGCGCGAGCGGTCCGGGACTCCGGCCCTTCATCGCCCACCAGCAGGCGCGCCACCTCCTCGCGGTCCATGTCCTCCTGCTCCTCGCCGCCCCAGAGCTCGTAATCCAGGACGAGGACCGCGTCCGCCCCGGGCGCGCTCCAGAAGACCAGGAGCCAGCGGTCCCAGGCCGGCAGGTGCACGAGCACGGGGATGCCAGCGGCGAGCAGCCGGTCCTTGTCCCGGTACGGGAGGGCCACGGCGCGCAGGCCGAAGAGGTCGGCGGCGACCTTCAGCTCCAGGAGCGGGGACAGGGACGGGAGGCTCGTCGCGGTCGGGCTGTCGGACAGGTCCTGGAGCCGCTGCTTGACCTCGGTCTCGCCCAGCTCGGTGCGGACGGAACGGACCGCGGTCAGCAGGGCGCTCCAGTCCGAATCCAGGTAGTCCTCCCGGGAGACGGGCGCGACGCGCACGCTCCGCACTCCCCCGAGATCATCGAGGTCGAGCCGGGAGGCGAGCAGCGCTCGGGCCGTGGCCGCCTGCTCGTCCACTCCGCCTTCGCGGGCGACCTCGCCGTCGATCCGGAGAAGCAGCCGCCGGGCGAGAGCCGGGTCTCCGGCCAGCAGCGCCTCCCGCGCCCCCTTCTCCACCATCCGGACAGTCTCGGCGATGCGCGGCGCCCGGATCGTGGTCCAGTCCCAGTGGCGCGCGGCGTCAGCGTGCCGCCCTTCGGCCGCCGCGGTCTCGGCCCAGCGGTTGCGCCAGGACACGGGGCCGTCGCTCAGCACCAGGTCGGCGTTCCCGACGTAAAGGAAGCTCAGGGCCGTGACCGCCACCAGCCGCTGCACGAAGTCGAGGGTCCTGCGCGATTCGGCCAGAAACAGGAGGAGGACGAGCCAGACGGCCAGCCCGGCGAAGCTCAGGAACCCCGTCACACCGAGGCTTTGGCTCGCCGCGATCTCTTCCGTCCGGCTGAGGCTCCGGGCGAGCCACTGCCAGAGAAGTTGAGCGCACCCGGCCGACAGGAGGGAAAGGTAGAACGCCGCGCCGAACACGACCGGGGGTGCGAGGCGGTGCGGCCGGCGCAGGGCGGCTCGCGCCAGCCCCATCAGGACGCCGGTGGGGACCAGGGCCACGAGGCCCATGAGGAGGATCTGGCGGGGGGCTGAAGGCTTGCCCAGGATCTCCATTCCCCATCGGGTAGTGATCACCGCCAAGCCGAACGCCACCGAGATCCCGCTCACCAGGAGCGTGGCTCCCCAGGTCAAGGCCTGGAGCCCGGGGCGGGGATCGGAGGACCAGGGGACAAGGGGCGCCAGCCCGAGCCGCGACTCGAACGCTGCCGCAGCCACTCCGGAGGCGGCCCACATCAGCAGGGCCAGGACTGCCGCGGCTCCGGCAGGCACGGGTGCCAGCAGGGCGAAAGCGACACCCAGGCCCGTGACGGCGAGCGCCGCCGCGGCCGTGGCGATCGCGAGCGCTCCCCTCCTCATGGCGATCAACCGGGCCGCCAGAAGCAGCCCGCCCGCGAGAGGCGTGGCGAACAGGGCGAGCACGCCGTGCAGCACGGCCCTGCGCGGCAGGGGAGCGATGCGCTCCTCCTCCCGCTGCATTTCAAGAACTACAGCCGGTTCCGATCCGGCGGGCACGAGCTCAGAGTCGCGTTCTTCTTCAAGCGGTTGCACGAGCCTTGTTCCTCCTGGCTCTCCGTCTCTTGCGAGGGTTGTAGAAAGCCTATCACGCGTAGAATGCCGCGGATGTCCGCCGGCAGTAACCCGCCCATCCCCCTGGGCCCCTTCCGCCTGGAGCGACGCATCGGCCGGGGCGGCATGGCCGAGGTGTGGAGCGGCGTCCACGCCGCCCAGCGGGTGCCTGTGGCCGTCAAGGTCATGACCGGCGAGCGGGCCCGCGATCCCCAGTACCGTGCCTCGCTCCGCAACGAGGTCCAGTCCGTGGCGAGCCTCGACCATCCGGGCATCGTCCTCGTCTTCGACCACGGCGAGGTGACGCGCGAGGCCGAGGAGGCCTCCCGCGGCCTGCTCCCGCCTGGCAGCCCCTTCCTGGCCATGGAGCTCGCGGACGGCGGCACCCTGGCCGGCCTCTCCCCGGAGAAGCGGGACTGGACCGAGCTGCGGCGCATCCTCCTCGCCCTGCTCGACGCCCTCGCCCACTCCCACGCCCGCGGGGTGGTCCACCGCGACCTCAAGCCGTCCAACGTCCTCCTCTTCGAAGGCCAGCGCCTCAAGCTGGCCGACTTCGGCCTCGCCCAGGCTTTCGAGCTGCAGGCCGGTCCCGAATCCACCGACTTCGTCTGCGGCACGCCGGCCTACATGGCGCCCGAGCAGCTCCGGGGCGAGTGGCGCGACTATGGCCCGTGGACCGACCTCTACGGGCTCGGCTGCCTGGCCTGGACGCTCGCCACGGGCAGGCCTCAATTCAACGAGCCCGGCCTGCTCCAGCTCGTCCGCCTCCAGTTGGAGGAGGACCCGCCGGAATTCGAGCCTCTCTTTCCAGTGCCCTCCGGCTTCGAAGGATTTCTCCGCCGCCTCCTGCAGAAGGAGCCGGCCCACCGCTTCGTGCGCGCCGCGGACGCCACCTGGACCCTTTTGCGCCTGAGAGAGCCGCGGCGACGGACCCTCACCCCCATCCCCTCTCCCGCCTCCCCGCCCCCCTCGCCGGGAGAGGGGCGCCCCCGCACTGCCGCGAATCCGGTTCCCCCCTCTCCCAGGGAGGGGGGTGGGGAGGTGGGAGAGGGGGGCCAGGGGGGTGAGGGCTCCGGCGAGCCGCCCACCGAGGTCCTGACCTTGACGGCGCTCGTCCCCCTCACCCCCATCCCCATCCCCTCTCCCCTCCCCTGGAGCTCCTCCGGCGCCGAGCCGCCGTGCGAGCGCGAGTCGCCTCCCCTCCCCGCCTCCTGGGAGCACCCGGTCACCCGGCTGCCCTCCATGCAGCTCGTCGGCGCCGGGCTCGGCCTCTATGGGCTGCGCTCGATCCCCCTCGTCGGCCGCCGGGCCGAGCGGGACGCCCTCTGGCAGGCGCTCGCCGCAGTCCACGAAGAGCGCCGGGTCCGGCTCGTCCTCCTGCGCGGCGCGGCGGGCAACGGCAAGACCCGGCTGGCCGAGTGGATCGCGGAGCGGGCGCACGAGGTCGGAGGCGTGACCGTGCTGCGTGCCTCGCACGGCTCCAGCCCCGGCGCCGGGGACGGTCTGCCGCGCATGATGGCCCGCCATCTGCGCTGCGTCGGCCTGACCCGGGGTGAGGTCCTGGACCGCGTCTGGCGCCTGCTGCGGAGCTGGAAGGTGACCGACGACGCCGAGGCGGTGGGGCTGGCCGAGCTCATGGCGCCGGGTCCGGACGGTCCGCAGGTCGGGGAGACCCTCACCGGCTCCCGGCAACTGCGCCCCCAGACCGCGGCCGAGCGCTTCGACCTGCTGGAGAGGCACTGCCGGCGTCTCGCCCGCCAGAGGCCGGTCCTGATCCTGCTCGACGACGTGCACTGGAGCGCCGAGTCCATCGCCTTCGCCGACCACCTGCTGCGGGCCGCGGACCTCCCGGTCCTAGTCCTGGCCACGGTCCGCGACGAGGCGCTGGCGGAACGCCGCCTGGAGTCCGCCGCCATCGCGGAGATGCTCGCCCTCCCCGGCGCCGGCTCCTTGGAAGTTCCGCCCCTCTCCCCGGGCGAGCGCGCCGCCCTGGTCCGGGAGCTCCTCGGCCTCTCCGGCGAGCTGGCCGCGCAGGTCGAGAAGCGGACGCACGGGAATCCTCTTTTCGCCGTGCAGCTCGTGGGCGACTGGGTGCAGCGCGGCGTGTTGGAGATCGGCGAGACCGGCTTCGTGCTCCGGCCCGGGGAGGAGGCCCGCTTCCCGGACGACCTGCACCAGGTGTGGTCGGGCCGGGTGGACCAGCTCCTGGAGGACCTGCCGACTGGCAGCCGCGAGGCCCTGGAGATCGCCGCCGCCCTCGGTCCCACCGTGGACCGGAAGGAGTGGGAGACCGCCTGCGGCGCAGCCGGCGTCCCGTGCCAGCCGCAGCTCGTGGAGGGTCTGACCGTCAGCCATCTCGCGGTGCGAACCGAGGAGGGCTGGCGCTTCGTCCATCCCATGCTGCGCGAGAGCCTGGAGCGGATCGCCCGCGAGCTCGGCCGCTGGCAGGGGCACAACCGGGCCTGCGCCGCCATGCTCCTGGGCCGGGCGGTTTCTGGAGGGCGCGAAGAGCGGGGCGTGTCCGAGCGTCTCGGCAGGCACCTGCTCCTCGCGGGCCAGCCGGCTTCCGCAGTCGACTTCCTCCTGCGCGGCGCGCGCGAGCGGCGGGAGACCAGCGACTACGCCGCGGCCCAGTCGATCCTCGCGCAGCGCGACGAGGCCCTGCAGTCGCTCGGAGCGGGCCGGCGAGACCCGCGCTGGGGAGACGGCTGGGTCCTGCGCGCCCGCATCCACCTGCACCAGGGACAGCTCGACGAGGTCTTCCGCTGGGCGGGCCGTGCCGTCACCGGCGGAGTGGACACCGAGTGGCTCGGCATCCGTTCCGAGGCCCTGCGCCTCCTGGCCGACGCGGCGCGCCGCCGGGGCAACCTGAAGCAGGCCGTGGACCTCTACGAGCGCTGCCTCGCCACCGAGACTCCGCACGGCGTGGCCGCGAGCCTCTGGGGGCTGGCCGACGTGCTGCGCCAGAGGGGGGACCTGGAGCGCGCCCGGGAGCTCTTCGAACGCTCCGAGCGGCTCTACCAGCAGATCGGGGACGATCACGGCATCGCCGACCACCTGATCGGCCAGGCCGACCTGGCCCGTCAGCGCCGGGATGCCGCCGGGGCCGAGCGCTGGTACCGGAAGGCCCGCGCCCGTTTCGAGGAGTTGGGGAATCAATATGGCGTGGCCCGCAGCCTCAACGGCCTGGGCGAGGCCGCCCGCCTGCGGGGCGACCTGGCGCGGGCCGGCGGCCTCTATCTCCAGTCGCTCGGCATCCTGGAGAGGCTCAGTTCCGCGGACGGCATCTTCCCCCGCGTGAACCTCGCCTTGGTGGACCTGGGAGGCGGCCGCTTCGCCGAGGCGCGGAGCGGGCTGGAGGAGATCCGGCAACAGCTCGAGGAGCTGAGCTGGGGCGGCCTCCTCGCCTGCGTCCACACCGGTCTGCTCGCCTGCACCGCGCACCAGCGGGCCTGGGGAGCCTGGGAGGAATCCTTCGCCCGAGCTTCGGGGCTGCTTGCCACGAGCGGTCTCCAGGACCCCGACGTCACCTGGTGCGCGGAGCTCGCCGCGAAGCTGGCCGAGGATGCCGGCCGGGCGGCTTGGGCGCGGGCGGCTCGGGCCCTCACCCCTTAGTACCCGCCAACATAAATACAGACACGTAATTTCTGGCCCCTTGTGCGGTAAACTTTTCCGTAATGGAGGAACGCACCGGTGCCGAGAAAGAGCCCCTATACGATTGAGTTGACCATTGAGGAACGTACTTTGCTCGAG
>DATMER010000065.1:0-29583 GCA_035556715.1 Thermoanaerobaculia bacterium | reverse complement strand
GTCGGGGTCTTCGGCCGCGATCTCGCCGGCCCAGATCACGGACGTGGCGAACGACTCGCGCACGGCCTGGATCTCTTCCGGGTTCTCGGACAGCGCCCGGAAGCCCAGGTTCGGCTGCTCGATCAGCAGCCGGCCGCCCATACGGCGCAGGATGACGATGGAGACGACGCCGAGCTGGCCGCGGTCGAGCCCCACGGGGTTCGAGCCGAGGCCGGTCCGCAGCGTGTCGGCGTAGAGGTAGCTCCCGACCTCGTCCGAGCCGGCCTTCGCGGGCGGCACCTCCAGCCAGACCTTGCCGGCCTTGCGGTCGAGCCAAATCGTCAGAAGGCCGGCGCGGCGCTCCATGCCGGCCGTCTTCTGGGCAATGCTTTCTACCGCAGGAGCGGAGGCCTCCGCGGGCTTCTTCGGGGGAGCCGCCACGGACGGCAGGGCGGTGAGCAGGACAAAGAGAAGGGCAAGGAAAGTTGAGCGTCTCATGCGGTTTGGCAGTCTAACACCAGGGAGCATCGCATCGCGGTACAATGGAACCTTCATGAACCCTCATCCCGGGGTACCTCCCCCGTGAAGGTCGACGCCGGTCTTCTGACCCTGACGTACTTCCTGGCCCAGGCCGCGTGTGCCGGTCTCATCGCGGCCGTGCTCACGGCGTTCCACCGGATCTACCGCCGCCGGTACCTGCAGCACTGGGAGCGGAGCTGGTGGGCGTTTCTGGTTTACCTGCTCTGCGCCACGCTCGGCGTCTTTCTCCGTCTGAATGCCCCGGCGCCGTTCCCGCTCCGGATCGGCGTCGCGGCCGTCGCCATGATCGGCGGCTTCTGGCAGCTCGCCTGGCTGTACTTCGGAGTGCGCGAGGTCGCGGCCGGCCGCCGGATGGTGCGGCGCACCGAGCGCCGGATCCTGGCCGGGCTGGCCCTGGCGGCGGTGATCATCGTCGCGGCGTCGCTGGCGGTCCCTCCAGGCATGAGCTTCCACCTGCGGATCGTCATGCGCGCGCTCCCGGCCGGCGCGGTCTTCCTGCTCTCGGGGTGGCTCCTGCTGCGCAACCGGGCGCAGGTCGCCGCTTCAGGGAACGCGCTGGGGCGGAAGCTGCTCGGCGTCTCGTTCGTGCTCTACGGCCTGGAGCAGCTCCACTACCTCGGTATCTTCGGCGCCGACGCCCTGCTGAGCCTCTCCCTGGACTACCCCGTGCTCCTGGGCGTGGCGGACCTGCTGATGCAGACCGCGATGGGCATGGGCATGGTCATCTGGCTTCTGGAAGAAGAGCGCAAGCGTGTGCTCGTCGCGTCGGAGCAGATCGAGCACCTGGCCTACCACGACACGCTGACCGGGCTGCCCAACCGCAGCCTCTTCCTCGACCACGTCCGGATCGCGCTGGTGCGCGCCGAGCGCGAAAGCCAGAGCGCCGCGCTTCTGTTCCTGGACCTCGACCGGTTCAAGTCGGTCAACGACTCCCTCGGGCACAGCTCGGGCGACGAGGTGTTGAAGGTCGTGGCCGAGCGCCTGCGCGGCGTCCTGCGCCAGGGCGACGTCGTGGCGCGCCTGTCCGGCGACGAGTTCACGGTGCTCCTGCCGGCCGCCGGCAGCGAGCACGACCTGGGCCGGGTGGCGGGCAAGCTGCTGGACGCCCTGCGCCAGCCCATCTCCTTCCAGGGCCGGCGGATCGTGATCACCGCGAGCCTCGGCATCAGTTGCTTCCCCGATCACGGAGTGGAAGCCGAGGACCTGCTGCGCAAGGCCGACCTGGCCATGTACCAGGCGAAGCGCAGCGGCCGGGACGGCTTCCGCATCTACGCTCCCGCCCTGGACGCCTATGCCCGCGAGCGCGCCTCGCTGGAGAACGACCTGCGGCGGGCGGTCGAGCGGGGCGAGATGGTCCTCTTCTACCAGCCGATTTTCGACACCAAAAGCCTGCGGATCGTGGGCGTCGAGACGCTGCTGCGCTGGCAGCATCCGGAGCGCGGGCTGCTGGGCGCGTCGGAGTTCCTCTTCGTGGCCGAGCAGTCGGGCATCAGCCAGGAGCTGGATCTGTGGGCTTTGCGCGCGGCCTGCGCAGAGGTGGCCGCCTGGAGGTCGGAGGGGGCGCAGGTGCGCCTGTCGGTGAACCTCTCGTCCCGGCCCTACCGGTACGCCGAGCTGGGCGACCTGGTCGGCCAGGTGCTGGCGGAGTCGGGCCTCGCGCCGGAGGGTCTGGAGCTGGAGATCGCGGAGACGCTGGCCATGCAGAACGCCGAGGCGAGCCTGGGCGTGCTCCGACGTCTCAAGGAGCTGGGGGTGCAGGTCTCGATCGACGACTTCGGGACGGGCTACTCGTCGCTCGCGTACCTCCACGACTTCCCCATCGACTCGCTCAAGATCGACGAGTCGTTCGTGCGCCTGCTGGGCACGAAGCAGAGCGGCGCGGGGATCCCGGCCTCGATGATCGCGCTCGCCCGCGGCCTCAACGTGCGGGTCGTGGCCGAGGGGGTCGAGACCGAGGAGCAGCTCGAGCTCCTCCGCGAGCTGGGCTGCGACGAGGCCCAGGGCTACCTGCTGAGCCCGCCGCTCCCGGCGGCGGAGTGCCGCCGGATGGTGCTGGAGACGGTGCCGGCGGAGTTGGTGGGGTGAAGCCCCGCCCTCCCTCGACGCCTGCTGGAACAGCTTCTCGTCCAGATCCAATGCTTGTGAACACGCATTGCTCCTGGGGAGTCCTCGGTCATATAACTTCCTAGAGGATTTATATGGATGACGCGCTTTTTATATACCCAGCCCCGGCGGATATATAGATCTGCCCCGTCCCTCCCGCGGACGGGGCAGATCTATATACTCGGCACGTCCAAATAATGGGGAGAGGGCTTTTCTATATGGCTGGAGGCCGCGGATATTGGACGAAGGACCGCTTTATATAACGGCCGAGGAAAAACAATGGGTAGACACCCCGAGTATATGGGTAGATATAGCTACCCATTGGTTCGCCCTCGAAATCTTCCGTTCAGCCATCACCCCCGGCGTGGCCGCGCTCTGGCGGCTGCGGCAGGAGCGGCCCGGCCTACCCCGGCGGCCGGTCCGGCTGCCGCGGACGCGAGGGCAGCATGGGCCGCGGCGCGTTGGGATTGCCCGCTTCCTTGAAGTAGACCGTCAGCACCGCCCTCCGCTCGGCCGCGGAGCGGTTCTCGAACGCGGTGGACACGGTTGTCTTGCCGGTGCCATCCCGGAACATCAGCGGATCCATGGGCCAGCGGGCATCTCCCGAGGGGCAGTCCTTGCCTGCCTCGCAATTGGCGGCGGCTCCCCCGGCAGCGTCCTGGACTTCGTAGCGATAGCCGATGTAGCGCGCATTCGGGGGTAGCTCGAGCCGCAGCATCTGGCAGCCAGCGGGCAATCCGGTCACATCCCGGCGAAGCAGGGATTCCCGCAACCCGTCTCCGCAGCCCGTGGCGCCCGCGGCCGGCGGCGCGACAACTTCGACGGAGAGAGCCGATTCCCCCGGCTTGCACTCGGGGCAAGCTGGTGGCGTGCCCTGAGGGGCCGGCGCGGGCACGGGGCGCTGTGGAGCCGGGGGCTGCGAGGGTGGCTGAGCCGGACGAGGCACCTCTCTGATTGGTTCCGGCCTGGGCGCCGGAGGCGACGCTGGAGGCGACGGCGCGGGAGCCGGGGTCGGGGCCTCGCGCTCCGGGACGGGAACCGGAGCCGGCGGCGGTGGTATCTGCGACGGGGGCTGCGGCTCCGGAGTCGGAGCCTCTTCCCGCGTCTCGGGCCGGGGCGCCGGAGGCGGAGTGGCCGGCTCGGGAGCCGGAGTTGGAGCCTCGCGCTCAATGGGAGTCGGAGCTGGCGGTGTTGCCGGCTGCGGTGCGGGAGTGGGCTCCGGCTCGGGAGCCGGAGTCGGGGCCTCGCGCTCGATGGGAGCCGGAGCCGGCGGCGGTGTCGCGGGCTGGGGTGCCGGAGTTGGGGCCTGTTCCCGCGGTTCTGGCCGCGGCTCGGGCTGCGGCGCGGGAGCGGCTGGTTCGGGCTCGCTCGGCGCGGGAGGAATCGGAGCCGGATTGGGCCTAGGGACCGCCGCCGCGGCCTGCCGCGGCGGTGGCGCCGCGCCGCCGCGGGCCCGCGCCAGCTTGACGTCCATCATGGACACGGCGCCCGGCACGTTGTGCTGGACGGCGTTGATCAACTGCGGCTTGCCGTCCGCCCGCACCAGGACCTCGGCGCGGTAGGTCATGGCTCCCGGCCGGCTGACCTCCACGCGCCAGTGCCCTTCGGCGAGCGAGCCGATCACGGCCCGGCCGCGGCTGTCGAGCGGGATTGGGGCAGGCCCGTCCGAGGGCTCCATGTCCAGGTACTCCAGCCGCACCTCGCCGCCCGCGGCGGGCTTACCGTTGTCCTCGGCCCGCACCTCCAAGGCCGCCGGACCCATCCAAAGCTGAGCCTGCGCCACGGATGCCGTGAGCAGGAGAACGAGCAGCAGAGTTCTTCCAATCGAAGCTCGCATCAAACCCGTCCTTTCCGCGGACCCGCCGACCGGCCCGCGGCCTCATTCTACGCCGCCTTGACTGCAACGCATTGCATTCATAGGATGTAAGGCTCGAATGCCACGCAAAACCTACCAACTCACCGTTCACCAGATCCCATCCGAGCTCGCCAACGCGCTGCAAAAGGAGCAGACCCGCTCCGGACGTCCGCTCAACGAGCTCATCCTCGAGCTGCTGCGCCGCGGCCTCGAAAACCTGCCCGCGCCGCAGCCTGAAAAGCCCAAGGCGGAGCTGAAGCCGGAGCCCAAAGCGAAGGCCGCAGAGCCGCGGCCGGAGCCCAAGCTCGAGCCCGAACCGAAACCGGAGCCGAAGCCCGCGGTCAGGAAAGAGCGGGCAGCCGAAGAGGATGAAGAAGAGCCCCTCCTCCTCCGCGACGCGCACCAGTCCATCGCCATCCCGCAGCACCCGGTCCAGACCATCGACAAGCCGTTCGAGTCCCTGGGCCTGAGCGAGTCGATTCTGCGCATCGTCAAGCGCATCGGCTTCGAGCACCCGACGCCGATCCAGGCCGAGGTCATCCCCGTGGCGCTCTCCGGGCGCGACGTGATCGGCCTCGCCCAGACCGGCTCCGGCAAGACCGCGGCCTTCTGCCTGCCGCTCGCCGAGCGGCTCACCCATGGCGATGGCGTGCGCGGCCTGATCATCTCCCCCACCCGGGAGATCGCCCTGCAGACCGAGGCCTTCCTGAACCTGTTCGGAGAGGACCTCGAGACCGTCTGCCTGATCGGCGGGGTCAAGATGGGGCCGCAGATCCGCAAGCTGGGCAAGAAGCCCGACGTCGTCGTCGCCACGCCGGGCCGGCTCCTCGACCACGTGGAGCGCGGCCTGCTGCGCCTCGACAAGGTCGTAGAGCTGGTCATCGACGAAGCCGACCACATGCTCGACATGGGCTTCATGCCCCAGGTCCAGCGCATCCTGGACGAGCTCCCGCGCGAGCGGCAGACCATGATGTTCTCCGCCACCATGCCGCCGCCCATCCAGCGGCTGGCGGAGCGCATCCTCAAGGACCCGGTGCGAATCGACATCCTCCCCGAGGGAGGCGCGGCCGAGGGCATCGACCACCGGCTCTACCTGGTGGACCCGGACCACAAGAAGGCCTGTATCCTCGCCCTGCTCAACAAGGAGCTGGGGAGCACGCTGGTCTTCATCCGCAGGAAGGTCGACGCCGAGTGGCTGAACCGGATGCTGGAGCGCGAGGGACATCCGGTCGAGCGCATCCACTCGGACCTCTCCCAGGGTCAGAGGGTGGAGGCGCTGCGCGGCTTCCGCGAAGGCGCCCACCGCATCCTGGTGGCCACCGACATCGCGGCCCGCGGGATCGACGTGCCCGGCATCCAGCACATCATCAACTTCGACATGCCCGACACGGTCGAGGACTACATCCACCGCGCCGGCCGCACCGCCCGCGGCACGGCCCGGGGCATCGTCTCCACCATCGCGACCTGGCTGGAGAAGCCGACGATCAAGGAGATCGAGGACGCCTTGGGCGAGGAGATCCCCCGCTGCACCGTCCCCGGCGTCGAGCCCTACGTGGAGATCAAGCCGCGCAAGTCGATGGGCGGGGGGCGGCGGACGTTGAAGGTGAAGCGGCGGTAGAAGACCCGTCCGCCCAGGACTTTCACGGACGGACACGGACCTGCACGGACCCCACGGACCAGAACTGTCCGTGCAGCTCCGTGTCCGTCCGTGAAAGTCCGTGTCCCGGCCCCCCTTCTACCCCTCCGCCACTGGCAGCGTAATCACCACCTCCAGCCCCCGCTCCCTCCGGTTCCGCGCCGTGATGCTCCCGCCGTGCTCCTCGGCGACCCGGCGGGCGATGGGCAGGCCCAGGCCGGTGCCCGTGTCGTGGGTCGAGAAATAGGGATCGAAGATCCGCGGCAGGTTCTCGGGCGGCCGGACACCCGGTCCTTCATCCAGAACTGCGATGCGGGCGAGGCCGTTCTGGCGCTCCACCCGCACCGTGACCCGCCCCCCTCCGGCGCTGGCGCGGAGGGCGTTTTCCAGGAGATTGCGCACCGCTCTCCCCAGGAGCTTGGCGTCGAAGCGGGCGGGGATGGGGCCGTCCGTCTCCAACTCGACGCTCACCCCTTCGGGCGGCGCCGCCTGGTAACCCTCAACCAGCTCGGCGATTGTGGCCGTCAGGTCGCCCGGCTTGGGGTCAATGTGCAGAATGGCGCTGTAGGTGGAGAACTCCGACGCGATCGAGCGCAGCTCCTCCACCTGGGTCAGGATGTTGACCGTGCAGCGCTCGAACACCCGGTCTAGCTGCTCGGGGGCGCGCTGGTAGACCTCCCGCAGGTGCTCGGTCGAGAGGCGGATCGGCGTGAGGGGGTTCTTGATCTCGTGGGCGATGATGCGCGCCATCTCCGCCCAGGCCAGGAGCCGCTGGCCGCGCAGGACCTCGGTGGCGTCCTCCACCACGAGCAGGGCCGAGGGCTCGCCGGTGCCCGGGACCGGCACCCAGACCAGGGACCACTCGCGCTCCCCTCCCCCGGCTTCGCCCGACCCGGCTTGGGCCAGCCCGGCTTGGGGCAGATGAACCGTCTCCCGGTGCATCTCGCCCGGCCGCTGGACGGCTGAGCGCAGGAAGGTTGCGATCGGCGCGAGCCGCGCCTCCTCCGCCACGCCGCGCTCCAGGCTCTGCCCCACCGACACCCCCAGCAGCTCGGCCGCCACACGGTTGTGCATCAGGACCCGGCGCTCCCGGTCCAGGGAGACCACGCCCGAGGTGATGTTCTCCACCATCCGCTCCACCACCTGCTTCTCGCGCACGAGTCGCTCGCGGGCCTCGGCGATGCGCAGCGCCATGTCGTCCACGGCCTGTACCAGCGCGGCCAGCTCCAGCTCGGTCGGGGCGAGCTCGAGGGACGTGGCGCCCGCGGCGATGCGGCGGGTGCCCTCGATCAGCTCCATGAGCGGGCGGGTGAAGTTCCGCGCCAGGCGCGTGCCCACGGCGACCAGCAGCAGGAAGAGCCCCACGGTGACCAGGATGCCGTGGCGGCGCAGCTGACCCAGCTCGCGGGCAGACTCCTCCTGCTGCGCCAGGAGCGGCATGGAGAGGAACAGGCGCTCGTCGCCCCCCGGCGCGCCGGGGAGCCGCAGCGGCGCGTAGATCTCCAGGTAGGCGATGTCGCCGGCATTTCCCACCCGGTTCGTGCGCGCCGAGAGGCCGTAGCCGAGCAGGGCCAGGCGCGAATAGATCTCGCCGGGGATGCGGTTCGGCAGCAGGCCGGCCGTGAACAGCTCATGCTTGCTGGAGGCGTAGATGCTGCTCCCCCAGTAGAGGTTCACCTCGTGGTGGACGATCTCGGAGAGGTCGATGAGGAGGCGGTCGCCGAGCGCCGTGTCGACTCCGAAGCCGGGCTCCAGCCGCAGCAGCCGCTCGCCCAGGACCTGCTGCGCCGAGGCCAGGGCCGCCTCGCCCGCGTCGAGCTGCTGCCGGCGCAGCCGCTCTTCCATGGAGCGCACCAGGACGACGTTGAGGAGCAGCAGGGGCACCAGGAGGAGGACCGTGTACACGAGGATCAGCCGCTTGGAGTAGGAGCGCAGCACCCGGCCCAGCACGGCGCGGAACGAGGCGCGCGGGAGGGAGAGGAGGAGCACCGGCGGCACGGCCAGCGCCAGGAGCATCAGGAGGCCCACCCCGGAGTTGGCGGTGCGCTCCAGCGCCTGGAACGGGTGCAGGAACGGGAGGTAGATCACTTCCCAGACGCCCAGGGTCATGTGGCTGTACGCCCGCGCCCGGCCCGCGGGGGTGTCCACGATGGCCGAGCCCTGCCCGGTGCTCGGACGCAGGCGGTCGGAGAGGCGGGGCGTCTCGTCCCAGGGCGAGAGCGACGGCGTGCCGTTCTCGGTGTAGAGGGCGTACACGGCCGGCTCGAGCAGCTCCTGCACCGGGTCGGCCGCGGGGCCGCCCTTGAGCAGGCCGGCCTCGACCTCGCCCAGGCGGCGGCGGTCGCGCAGCTCGAAGCCCGGCCGCGGCATCAGCCAGAAGCGGACCACGCCCCAGGGCCTGCCGGACAGCCGCAGGGGAGCCTCGCCATAGACCGGGCTCTCCTCCCAGAGCGGCAGCCCCAGCTCGCGCCAGCGCTCCGGGTTCCAGTCCACCCGGTTCTGGGTCAGGGGCATGCCGAACGAGAAGGACGAGGGTGGTCCTTCCCTGGGCACCACCACCAGCGCCGACAGCGAGTACGGGCGGGCCAGCGGCGAATTCCGCCAGAGGGCGTAGGCGAGGTCCTGCCTCTCCAGCGCGGCCGGTGCCCGGGGCACGAGGCCCGCCAGGTCGCGCCGGGAGAAATGGGCGTCGACCTCTTCGCCCATGTCATCCAGCGCCTCCCGGGTCGGCGGCGTGACCGTGTTCAGGAGCACGGTCTCGGCCCAGCGCCGCAGGGAGAGCCGGTACGCGGTCTCCCAGAGGGCAGACGAGGCGAGGATCGCCATCAGGGCCACGGCAGCGAGGGCGAGCCCCACCCCCATCTGCCTCCGGTCGGCATAGACCGAGGCGGCGCCGGTGCCGGCCGCCAGGAGCGGCAGGGCGATCAGCGGAAAATCGCAGAGGGCCGCGCCCAGGAGGAGCAGGCCGGCGGCGCCCCAGGCCCAGAGATCGCGCGGAGGCGGCGCTTCTGCCAAGGGGCGCCGGCGGCGGCCCGCCGCGTAGAGAAGACCAAACGCCGCCGCAGCGAACGCCAGGCGGAGGCTGAAGACCTCGGGCTCCGCCAGGATGTCCGAGCCGAGGTCGACCGGCTCCCGTCCGAGCTGCAGCACCCAGGCCGCGGCGAAGAGGAGGAGCGCGCAGACGGCTCCCCGGATCAGGATGTTCGCCGTTCTGGACCGCCACCAGGACGCCGGACTCCACCGGGATGCTGCTCCCCAGCCGGCGAGAGCCAGGCCGGCAAGGAGCACGGCCAGGGCGGTCCAGGACAGCCCGGCCGCCATGCCGGCGGCGAAGACGCCCGCGAAGGTGAGGACTGAGAGGCGGACCGGGCTCCGGCTGCGGACCGGCGCCGCGGTATCTTCCGGCAGGCCCGCCAGCGTCAGCCCCGGGCTCCGCATGACCGCCAGGGCCAGCAGCGAGAACGCGATCGCCCCCCAGACCACCCGCCGGGCCCACGGGTAGGCTGGCGGCATCTCCTTGAACGCAGGCTCCACCACGAGGAACGGCGGCGCCTTGGACGGCACCAGGAGCTTGCCCGGGAGGACCTGGTCCGGGCCCTGGACCAGGGACCAGCGGAGCTCCAGGCTTCCGGGGAACGGCAGCCGGTCGGCCGGGAAGCTGGCGCCCGCCACGACGCGCCACGGCCGGCGGGCCTGCCGGTCCGACGGCAGGGGCTCGACCGCCAGCAGCGTCACGGCGGTGAAGCTGGCCTGGAAGGCGCGGCCGGCGCGGGGGACCTCCTCAGCCGAAGGCTCGTGGAGCAGCCCCTCCCCGGACCAGGCCACGGCCACGCCGTCCGGGTCGAGGAGCAGCAGCGCCCGCCGGCCCTGCCCGCCCCGGTCGCTTCGATCGGGAACGAGGTCGGCCAGGCGGCGGAAGGCGCGCAGCCGTTCGTCCGGGCTCTCCGGCGGCTTGCCCACGGCCTTCGCCACCTCCCGGGCCTCGCTCCGCAGCCCGTCCCAGAGCTCGGCGTACTCTTCCGCCGCCCCCTCGGCCCACTCCCCGGAAGGGATCTTCGCCGCCCGCTGGCCGGCCCATTCCAGCCCCAGGGCTCCCATCGCCACGGCAAAGGCGATCGCGCCCACCACCTTTTCGCGGCGAGGGAGAGGGAACCTCATGCCGGCCACGAACGTCGCCCCCAGGACGAGGGCGGCCCAGAGCGGCGGCAGGAAGAGGGCTCCCAGCGCGATGGAGAGCAGCAGGAGCCGGACGGGAAGAGAGGACAGGAGCTTCACCTCAGGAAGGCGTCAGCCTTCCGTCCGGGGCGAAACCATGGGCAGGTCCACGCCGTTCAAGCGGCCGAACTCGACGGCCCTGGCGTAGCCGGCGTCGGCGTGCCGGACGATGCCCATCCCCGGATCGCTGGTGAGGACGCGCTCCAGGCGGCGCGCCGCGGCCTCGGTGCCGTCGGCCACGATGACCATGCCGGCATGGAGCGAGTAGCCGATGCCCACGCCGCCGCCATGGTGGACCGAGACCCAGGTGGCGCCGTTGACCGCGTTGATCATGGCGTTGAGGATCGGCCAGTCGGCGATGGCGTCGGAACCGTCCTGCATCCCCTCGGTCTCGCGGTTGGGCGAGGCCACGGAGCCGCAGTCCAGGTGGTCGCGGCCGATGACGATGGGTGCCTTGACCCGGCCCGAGGCAACCAGGTCGTTGAACACCTTCCCGGCTCGCGCCCGCTCTCCATACCCGAGCCAGCAGATGCGCGCCGGCAGCCCCTGGAAGGCGACGCGCTCCCGCGCCAGGCGGATCCACCGCTCCAGGGCCCGGTCTTCAGGAAAGGTTTCCAGGATCGCTTCATCCGTGACCGCGAGGTCCTCCGGATCGCCGGAGAGCACCACCCAGCGGAAAGGACCCTTGCCGTCGCAGAACAGGGGCCGGATGAACAGCGGCACGAACCCGCCGATGTCGAAGGCGCGTCCGACTCCGGCGGCCAGGGCCTGCCCGCGCAGGTTGTTGCCGTAGTCGAACGTCATGGCCCCCCGGTCCTGGAGGGTGAGCATGGCCCGGATGTGCGCGGCCATGGAGGCCATGGAGCGGTCGATGTAGATCCGGGGATCGTCGCGGCGAAGGCGCAGGGCCTCGTCATAGGTCATGCCGTGGGGCACGTAGCCCTGGAGCGCGTCGTGGGCCGAGGTCTGGTCGGTCAGGATGTCCGGAACGATTCCGACGGCGGCCAAGTGCTCCAGGAGGTCCACGGCGTTGGCCTCGACCGCGATCGAGACGGCCTCGCGCCGGTCCCGGGCGGCGAGCGCCTGCTCGATCCCGGCGGGGATGCTCGCGGCCACGGTATCCAGGTACCGGGTCTGGAGGCGGCGCTCGATGCGCGAGCGGTCGACCTCGGCCACGAGGCAGACCCCCTCGTTCATGGTGACCGCGAGGGGCTGGGCGCCGCCCATCCCGCCCAGACCGGCGGTGACGGTTAGGCGGCCGGCGAGCGAGCCGCCGAAATGCTGGCGGGCGCATTCCGCCAGAGTTTCGTAGGTCCCCTGGAGGATGCCCTGGGTGCCGATGTAGATCCAGGACCCCGCGGTCATCTGCCCGTACATGGTGAGGCCGAGGCCTTCGAGCCGCCTGAACTCGTCCGCCGTGGCCCAATGCGGGACCAGGTTGGAGTTGGCGATGAGGACCCGCGGGGCGTCCGCATGGGACCGGAACACCGCCACCGGCTTGCCCGACTGCACGAGCAGAGTCTCGTCGTCGCCCAGCCGCCGGAGGGTCTCCACGATGGCCTCGAAGCACTCCCAGTTACGCGCCGCCTTGCCCGAGCCGCCATAGACGATCAACTCGTCGGGCCGCTCCGCGACCTCGGGATCGAGGTTGTTCATGAGCATCCGCAGCGCGGCTTCCTGTTGCCATCCGCGGCAGGAGATCTCGGTCCCGCGCGGAGCGCGGACGGTGCGGGGGCCGGCGGAGACGGAAGGTGAGGGCGGGGTGGCGATGGTCATGGGCGTATTCTACTCCGGGCCCAAGAGCCGTACCCGCCGCGCGCGCTCTGTACGCGCCGGGGACGGCTCACAACCCACGGGGAGAGCCCGCAATCGCCGGTTGCATCGCGTACGCGAAGGGTAGAGGGCCATACCCTGCGGGTAGAAGCCGCTCCCCGCCGGGGACGAGGCGCACGGGCTGGGGACGGGGCGTACCCGGTGGGTAGCTGCCCATACCCTGCGGGTAGCTGTCCGTCCCCGGCGGGTACGGGGCGCCCCCGGTGGGTAGGGGGCCGTACCCGGCGCGTACAAGCCGTCCCCTGCGGGTAGAGTGTCCTACCCGGCGGGTACGAGGCGCCCCCGGCGGGGATGAGGCCATACCCGCCGGGTACAGAGCGTCCCCGGGCTGCAAGCATGCCACCCTGTCCCCAGGCTACCGGCTTGCTCCGCGGTGGTAGAGTCCCCGGGCATGATCCCGCGACAACTCGCGTTCCTCTTTGTCCTCCTTCTCGCCCCTCTTTCCGCGTCCGCCGCCACCCTCGAAGAAGAGGTCGAAGCCTTCCTCCATGTCCCCTCCGTGGTGGGACGCGAAGAGCCCGCCGCCGACTTCCTGGAAAAACGGCTGGCGGGGCTTCCGGTCAGCCGCGACGCCCTGGGTAACCTTTCTGTCTCAATCGGCTCGGGCTCGCCCCGGCGACTGGTGGCCTGTCCGATGGGCGAGCCGGGCTTCGTGGTGAGCCGCATCCATGATGATGGCTACCTCCGGCTGATCCCGGCCAGCGGCGCCCCCACCGGCGCGCTCTGGGACCAGGCCCACCAGGGACAGACGGTCGTGATCGGCGGCTCGCGGGGGTGGGTCGTCGGAGCGGTGGTCCTCCCCTCCATCCACCTGATGCAGGGGAGGTCCGGCCCTCCGGAGAAGCCGGTCGCGGCCGACGACTTCTGGGTGGATGTGGGCGCCGAGAGCGCGGACGAGGTCGAGGAGATGGGCATCCGCCTGCTGGATGCCGTCGCCCTCCTCAAACGTCCCGCCCGCCTGGGGAACGGGCTCATCGCTGCGCCCTCCGCCCGCTTGAAGGGCGCCTGCATGGCCGTGGTCGAGGCAGCCCGTCGCGTCCACGCCTCCCCGGGGACCGGAACCACCGTCTTCTCCTGGACCACCCTCGATCTGCTCAACCGCAAGGGCCTTGAGCACTTCGTCCGGCGGACGGGCCCCTTCGACGAGGTGATCCTCATCAGCCCGGGCTTCGGCTGGAAGCTGGAGAAGGAACAGCTCTCTTTCGAGTCCCTCCCCCGCCCCGGCAGCGGACTGATCGGCGCCGGAGACCTGCCCAAGGGCATCCGGACACAGTCGGCTCCTCATCTCGATATCGAAGAGGGCGCGATCGGACCGCCCGACTGGGGCAAGGCCCGCGTCGGCTACCTCGGCCTCACGGCGCTCTACCCGGGCACCCCGGTGGAAGCGGTCTCCCTGGCCGAGGTCGGACGCCTCGCCGATGCCTTGAGCCCTGGATCGAGCGCGCCGCCGGCCCTCCCTCCACCGCCCAGGCTCGTGGAGATGACCGGCCATGAGGACGTGGCCGCGCTTCTCGGCACCCTGATCGACCGCTACGGTGTAAGCGGCGCCGAAGGCCCGGTGCGGGAGGAAATCGTCAAGCACCTCCCGGCCTGGGCGACCCCGGAGACCGACGCCAAGGGCAACCTCACCGTCACCGTGGGCCAGGGGGACGAGCACGTGCTCCTGGTCGCCCATATGGACGAGGTCGGCTTCCGGGTGAAGGACGTCCTGCCCGACGGCCGGCTTCGCCTGGAGAACCGCGGCGGACTCCTGGCTCCGGCCTGGGAAGCCCACGCGGCCCTCGTCCATGGTGAGAAAGGAGCCGTTCCCGGCGTGTTCGAGCCACGGGCAGGATGGGCCAAGGCGGAGAAGTACTTTGGGGACGACCCCCTGACGGTCTACGTCGGCGCCGCCTCTGCAAAGGAAGCCGAGGCCCTGGGCATCCGGGCGGGCCAGACCACGGTGACCATGCCCAAAAAGCTGTACCGGATGGGACGCCACCGGGCCGTGGCCCGCGGCTTCGACGACCGGAACGGCTGCACGGCCCAGATCCTCGCCCTGCGCCGGATCGACCCCGCGAAGCTTACCCGGCGCGTCACCTTTGCCTGGGTGGTCGAAGAAGAAGTCGGGCTCGTGGGCTCCGCGGACCTGGCGGCACAGTTCCCCAACCTCACCCGGGTCCACCCGGTGGACACCTTCGTCTCGTCCGACTCGCCCATCGAGACCGGGCGGCTCGGCTACGCTCCGCTCGGCAAGGGCGCGGTGCTCCGGACCATGGACAACCTCAACCAGACGCCCCGCGAGCTGATCGACCGATTCCTCGACCTCGCCCTCCGGAACGGCATCCCGATCCAGTACGGCATGACCGGCGGCTCCTCGGACGGTCTGGCTTTCACAGCGAACGGGCCGGAGATGATCCCGTTCTCCTGGCCGGGCCGCTACTCCCACTCCCCCGTCGAGGTCTCGGACTTCCGGGATATCGAGGCCCTCGTCCGGCTCGTGACCGCGGCGGTCACGGATTCCAGCGCTGGTACCGAATAACCACCATGCCCACCCTGACCCAGCTCTATCGCCCCTCCCTGGCCCTGCTGACCGATCTCTACGAGATCACCATGGCCTACGGCTACTGGCGGTCGGGGACCCATGCCCGGGAGGCTGTCTTCCACCACCACTTCCGCAGACCGCCTTTCGGCAGCGGCTTTACCGTGGCCTGCGGGCTCGCCCCGGCCATCGAGTTCATCGAGCGCCTCCGCTTCGACGACGACGACCTCGCCTACCTCGCCGGCCTCCAGGGCAACGACGGCAAGCCCCTCTTCGACGGCGAGTTCCTGGATGTCCTCCGTGGCCTGCGCTTCGAGTGCGACGTGGACGCCGTGCCCGAGGGCACCGTGGTCTTCCCCCACGAGCCGCTGATCCGGGTGCGCGGTCCCATCCTCCAGGCGCAGCTTTTAGAGACCGCGCTGCTCACCCTCATCAACTTCCAGACCCTGATCGCTACCAAGGCGGCGCGGGTCTGCCTCGCGGCCCAGGGGGACACGGTCCTGGAGTTCGGCCTGCGACGCGCCCAGGGGATCGACGGCGGCCTCTCCGCCAGCCGCGCGGCTTACGCGGGAGGCTGCCACGGCACCTCCAACGTCCTCGCCGGAAAGATGTTCGGCATCCCGGCCGGCGGGACCCACGCCCATAGCTGGGTGCTCTCCTTCGACAGCGAGCTGGAGTCCTTCGAGGCCTACGCCCGCGCCCTGCCCAACAACTGCGTGTTCCTGGTCGATACCTACAACACCCTGGAAGGGACCCGCCGCGCGGTCCAGGTCGGCCGGTGGCTCCGCGAGCACGGATGGGAGATGGCGGGCATCCGCCTGGACTCGGGCGACCTCGCCTGGCTGAGCAAGGAGGCGCGCAAGATCCTCGACGAGGGCGGCTTCCCCGAGGCCAGAATCTACGCGAGCAGCGAGCTCGACGAGCACCTGATCGAGAGCCTCAAGCTCCAGGGGGCGAAGATCGACGTCTGGGGGGTCGGCACCAACCTGGTGACCGCCAAGGATGACCCCGCGCTGGGCGGCGTCTACAAGCTGACCGCGGTCCGCGATCCGTCAGGCCCCTGGAAGTACAAGGTCAAGCTCTCGGAGCAGGCGGTCAAGATCACCACCCCGGGCATCCAGCAGGTGCGGCGCTTCTCCTCTGGAGGCGAGCCCATCGCCGACATGATCTTCGACGAGGAGATGGGCACGCCGGCCGCGCCCACGATCGTGGACCCCGCGGACCTGACCCGGCGCAAGGAGATCCCCGAAGGCACGGAGCACACCGACCTGCTCGTGCCGGTCTTCCGCCAGGGCAGGAGGGTCTACGATCCGCCGCCGCTCCAGGAGGTCCGCCAGCGCACCATCCAGCAGCTCGCGAGCTTCCACCCAGGCGTCAAGCGCCTGGTCAATCCGCACCGCTACCCCGCCGGGCTGGAGAAGGGGCTGTTCGACCTCAAGACCCGCCTGATCCTGCAGGCCCGGGGCCTGGAGCACGAAGAGGGAACGCGATGAGGGAGCTGCCCATCCCCGCTTTCTACGATCCCGGCCACGCCCGCGACTGGGCCTATGCACCGGATCAGGAGGCCCTGTTCGCCGCGGCCAACACCTGGCGCCGCGAGCACGGCATCCGGCCGTCGTCCACGGACCGCAAGCGGGTCCACCTGCTCCTGATCGATCTCCAGAAGGACTTCTGCTTCCCCCAGGGGACCCTCTATGTCGGCGGCCGGAGCGGCACCGGCGCCATGGAGGACAGCGACCGCATCGCCCGCTTCCTCTACCGCAACCTGGAGGCGGTCACGGACGTCACCTGCACGCTGGACACCCACTTCCCCTTCCAGATCTTCTCCCCCTCCTTCTGGCTCGGCGAGGACGGCAGCCCCCCAGCGCCGCACCAGGAGATCACGGCGGAGATGATCCGGGCCGGCCGCGTGCGCCCCAACCCGGACATCGCCGGATGGATCTGCAACGGGGACGTAGCCTGGCTGACCCGGCAGGTGGAGTTCTACTGCGAGGAGCTGGAGAAGGCGGGCAAGTACAGGCTCTATCTCTGGCCTCCCCACTGCCTGCTGGGGAGCGACGGACATCCGCTGGCCGGGGTGATCCACGAGGCCCGGCTGTTCCACTCCTGGGCGCGGAGCTCCCGCGGCACGATCCAGAGCAAGGGGGACAATCCGCTCACCGAGAACTACTCCATCCTGGCGCCCGAGATCCTGATGCGCCACGACGGCCGGCAACTGGCCGAGCGCAACCACCAGTTCATCGAGACCCTGCTCAACGCGGACGCGGTGATCATCGCCGGCCAGGCCGCGAGCCACTGCGTGAAGAGCTCCATCGACGACCTGCTGGGCGACATCCTGACCCGGGAGGAGGAGCTGGCGCGGAAGATCTACATCCTGGGGGACTGCATGTCCTCGGTCGCGGTGCCCGATCCGGAGCATCCGGGCGAATTCCTCTTCGACTTCACCCCCCAGGCCGAAGAGGCCCTGAACCGCTGGGCCGGCGCGGGGATGAACGTGGTGCGGTCGACCGACCCGATGAGCGAGTGGATGAGAGCGTAGGCTCCCCTTACCCCTTCAGCCCGTACCGCTCCATCTTGATCGCCAGCCCGTTCCGGGACAGCCCCAGCACGCGTGCCGCCTGGGACTTGTTGCCGTGGGTGCGGCGCAGGGCCTCGCGGATCGCCGACTGCTCGCAGGTCCCGACCAGCCGCTCCAGGTCCAGGTCCGACGCGGTGTCCACGCGGGCGGTCGAGACCGTGCCGCTGCGCACCCGCTCCGGAAGTAGGGCGATGTCCACCGGCTTGGCCGCGGCGCTCATGTACACGAGCTGCCGGGCGATGTTCTCCAGCTCCGCCAGGTTCCCCGGGTAGTCGTAGTTCAGCAGCGCGGACATGGCCTTGACCGTGATCCCCTGCATCCGCTTGCCGGTCTCGTGGCAGAACCGGTTGACGTAGGACTGGATGAGAAGAGGAAGATCTTCGCGCCGGTCGCGCAGCGGCGGCACCTCGACGGTGAACTGGGAGAGCATGTAGGCCAGGTCCACCCGGAACAGGTCGCGGGCCGCGACCGACTCCAGCGGCACCCGGCTGCCGGCCACCACCCGCACGTCCACCGGGTGGGCCTCGTTGCTCCCAGACGGCTCCACCTGCCCGGTGCGCAGGAAGCGGACCAGCCGCCCCTGCACCTCCATGGGGAGCTGCTCCACGTCGTCCAGGAAGACCGTGCCGCCGTTGGCCAGCAGCAGCTTGCCCTCCCTGCGCACCGGCCCGGTCTTGCCCGGCACCTCGGCGCCGAAGAGATCGGCCTCGATCTGCTGCGGGCGCACGCCGCTGCACGACGCCATGATGAACGGCCCGTGACGCCGGGGGCCGGACAGGTGGAGCGATCGCGCGAGCAGCTCCTTGCCCACGCCGGGCTCGCCGAGCAGCAGCACGTGGACCGCGGGATCGACCGCGGCCCGGAGATGCTCGATCACCTGCTTCATGGCCTGCGACTCCCCCACCACCAGCGCCGGGTCGAGCGTGAGGTCCTGCTGGCCGGGCCGGCCCGGGAGGATCGGCTCGTACCACCCAACGTGATGCACCAGGCCGAGCACCAGCAGGTGGGCCAGCGTGCGGAAGGAGGACACGGGCGACCAGTCTTCCGGCGTGAACTTGGGGAAGGCCGCCATCAGAGAGTAGGTGCGGTCCAGGGCCACGAAGGAGTGGTAGCAGACCCAGGCCGGGGCCGAGGCGAGCTCGCCCTCGAAGGAGCCTCCATGCTGCAGGCTGTTGCCCGCGTTGCGGTGCGTGAGGAGCTGGTCCATCAGCCCCTCGCCGCTGGCAAGCCAGCTCGAATCGCTGCTCACCACCAGCTTCAGCCCGGCCCGCTCCACTTCGCCTTGAAGGAGGAAGAGGACGCCGCCGCCGAAGTCGGTCAGCACTTCGCTGACCAGGGCCTCGGATGTGGTGCGGCTCTCGGCGTCGGCCAGCACCCACTCGCTGATCCGGGTCAGGTGCTCGATCATCCGGCCGGCGGTGATCCGAGGCACCGCGGGAAGCGCCTCCTGGTCATCGAGGGGAGGCGCCTGGGGCTTCTCCGGCGCGGGGACCACATCCTCTACCAGCAGCGTCACGCCGCCGACCCGGATCTCGTCCAGGACTTCGAGAGAGGACTCGCGGACCTTGCGGCCGCTGACCAGCGTGCCCTTGCGGCTGCCGAGATCCTCGATACGCAGCTCGCTGCCGTCGTAGCGCAGGATGGCATGCTTCTGGGCCACGCCGGTGTAGGGAAGATAGATGTCGCACTCGGGCCGGCTGCCGATGAGCAGCTCGTTCCGGTGGACGGGAAAGCGCCGGACACCGTCCGGTGCGTAAGCGACAAGTCGAAGCATAGGACTCGGAATAGTACCCCATCCGGCTTGGTCAGTCTGGTATCCTCCCGCCGCCATGAACGACCTGTTCCTCCGTGCCTGCCGCGGCGAAGCGGTGGAGCGCCTCCCTGTCTGGCTCATGAGGCAGGCGGGACGTTACCTCCCCGAGTACCGCGCCATCCGGGAAAAGGTGGATTTCCTCACCCTCTGCAAGACCCCCGAGCTGGCGGCCGAGGTGACTCTCCAGCCGGTCCGCATCCTCGGAGTGGACGCCGCCATCCTCTTCGCCGACATCCTCCTCCCCCTGGAAGCCATGGGCTCGGAGCTGCAGTTCGTCAAGGGGGACGGTCCCAGCTTCCCCAACCCGGTGAGGAGCCGCGAGGACGTTGCCCACCTCCGTGACCCGGACGTGGAGTCCACCCTCGGCTACGTCTTCGACGCCATGCGCCTGGTGCGCCGCGAGCTCAACAGTATCGAGGAGGGTGTCCCCGTCATCGGCTTCGGAGGCACCCCCTGGACCTTGGCCGCCTATCTCGTGGAAGGCGGAGGCTCCAAGCACTTCGACAAGCTCCTCGCCTGGAGCTACTCCGATCCCGAGGGGCTCGCCCTGCTCCTCGACCGGATCGCCGACACTTCGATCGCCTACCTGCGCGGCCAGATCGAGGCCGGAGCCCAGGCCCTCCAGCTCTTCGACACCTGGGGAGGCCTGCTCGACCTGGAGCGCTGGCGAGCCCTGGCCCTCCCCCCGCTCCAGAAGATCGTCGCGGGGATCGCCGGACGCGTGCCGCTCATCTATTACGTCAACGGCGGAGGCCATCTCCTCCCCGCCATGCGCGAGCTGCCGGTGGACGTGCTCTCGGTGGACTGGCGCCAGCCCCTGAGCCAGGTTCGGCAGATCGTGGGAGACCGCGTGCTCCAGGGCAACTTCGATCCCGCGGCCCTGCTCGGTCCCATCCCCGAGATCGAGCGCCGGGTCGAGAAGCTGATCGCGGAGGGCCGTCTGGAGGGAAGAACCGGCGGGCACATTGCGAACCTGGGGCATGGCATCCTGCCAATGACGCCGGTGGAGAATGCGCAGGCGTTTGTCAGCGCGGTTCAGAGGATGTCGAGCTGAGCCCTCACCCCCGACCCCTCTCCCGGCCGCACACCCGGACCCCCGGGAGAGGGGAGGGTGACTCCGCCATCATTCTTCCCATCCGTGGCTCCGTCTTTCAGGGCGGGGGCGAAACGGAGATGGATGGGGAGGAGTTGGGACGACGCGCTCCCCCCTCTCCCGGGGGTCCGGGTGTGCGGCTGGGAGAGGGGCCGGGGGTGAGGGCCCGTAACCCCTCCGCCGCCCGCGTGAACGTGGGATCGATCTCCAGAGCCCGCCGGTAGCTCGCCGCCGCCGCCTCCATCCTGCCCCGCTTCGCCTGCACCTCTCCCAGGTTGTACCAGCCCGCCACCAGGTTCGGCCGCAGCGTCACCGCCCGGACGAGATGCGCCTCTGCCTCCTCGTGATCCCCTCTCGCCGCGAGCAGCCGCCCGAGGTTGTACTCCCCCTCTACCCGGTCGGAGCCCCGGGCCAGTGCCTTGCGCGTGAGATCGATGGCCTCGTCCAGCTTTCCCTGGCCGGCGCGGGCCAGGGCCAGCCACTCCAGGACGAGGAGGTTGTCGGGCCGGCGCTCCTGGAGAGCGGCGAGCGTGCGCTCGGCTTCGGCGAAGCGCCGCTGCTGGAGCTGCGCCTGGGCCAGGTCGAGCCAAGGCTCGGGATCGGGCAGACGCGTCTCGGCGAGCTTCTTTTCGAGGAACCGGGTCGCCTCGGTGCTGCTCGCCGCCCGGACCACGGCCGCGGCGCGGTAGATCTCGGCGAGAGCTCCAGTAGGTCCCCCCTCCAGCCGCAGCTCCGTCAGGACCGGATCGCGTTCCGAGAGCGGCGCGAGCAGCTCCGGCCCTCCGGGACCTCGCTGGATCTTGTGGTCGGTCATCAGGACCTGGACCACGTCCTGGGTCCGCCGCCTCGGCATGTGGCAGGAGGCACAGTCAGAATCTTGAGAGTGCCCTGCGGGGAGGGCCGCGTGACAGCTCCGGCAGGCCTCGCTCACGTGGACCTCCATCTCCTCCTTGGGCACGACCCGGTGGGGATCGTGGCAGGTCAGGCAGCCGAGCTTTCCTCCGCTCTCCAGGAAGCAGCGGCTCTGGCGCAGCCGGTAGGTGTGATGGTTGATCTCGAAGCGCTCCGCGGGCGACTGCCCCTCCTCCTCCACGTCCACCTGGACCAGGTAATGGCTCAGCGGCTCACCTGCTCGGTAGGAGAAATCTCCGCGGCCAAACCGGCGCAGGCCTGGGAGGGCCACCGACGGCTGCAGGTGGCAGGTCTGGCAGACCTCGTCCTGCTTCTCCACCGGCAGACGGCCGGGGTTGAAGACCGCCGCCCGAATCTCCGTGGCCGGAGCGATCGCGCCGAGCGCCAGCCAGACGTGCTCCGCCCCCGGACCGTGGCAGCGCTGGCAGCCCAGCCCCTCAGGGAGATCGGCCGGGAAGACCTGGGCCGCGCCATAGGCATCGGCTCCGGTGGGCATCTCCGGATAGGCGTTGTGACAGAACACGCACTCTCGTCTGACCCGCCGCAGCACGCCGTCGTGATCCGGCCGGTCATAACCGGGAGGCATGCCCCAGCTCCGGGTCTGGGTGTACCAGGCCAGGGGGAGCTGAAACATCTCTCCCCCTTCGGTGCGATAGAGATAGGTCCGGGCGTTGTTGCCCGAGCCCAGGATCCAGTCGATCTCCCGCTCGAACAGGTGGATCGGCCTGCCTTCGGAGTCCGTCTGCCAGCGGCGGAAGACCAGCCGCTCTCCCTGGCGGACGATCTGGAGGTGCTGCCGGGATTTCGTGTGGAAGAAGGGAGGCGCCGAGAAGTCCTCGATGTCCGTCGAAGGCCGGGGGCGGAAGAACGCCCGGGCCATCCCCTTGTGCCGGTAGGTCTCGGCGATGTCCGTGTGGCAGACGGCGCAGGCCCGGTCTTCGACATAACCCGGAGCCGCGCCGCTCGTCACGGGGATGCCCAGCGCGGCGAGGTCCCTCGCCATCTCGGCCGGCCCGGTTGCCGGCAGATGCGCGGCCTGGCTCAGGAGCAGGGCCGCGAGGATGAAAAGGGCGTACCGGGACATGGTCTTCGAAGAGAATAGCAAGGCATCTCGTCTCTGGCCCGGAATCGACGGTAAAATCCCGCCCATGGATAGCCGATTCGTCTTGAGCGACTACGTCGAGCAGGCCTTGGCCTTGGCCGAATACGACAAACTGGAGGACGGCTCCTTCGGCGGAAAGATCCCGGCTTGCCTCGGAGTCGTCGCCTTCGGAAACACGCTGCGGGCGTGCGAGGACGCCCTGCAATCAACCCTTGAGGATCGGATCCTCCTCGGCCTCAAGCTGAGGCACCCGCTGCCAGCGAACAGCACCGGCTGGCAATCCCCTCCAACGAGGAGTACTCGGTCCCGCAGCTCCGGATGATGTTGCGGGAAGTCGAGGCGATCCTGGGGCGTTCCGTGTCCGCCAACGAATGGAACAAGCTTTAAACAAGGGCTCGAACCACCCGGTCTCCATGGGACAACCCTTCCTCGACTATGCCGGCGGCGTGCTTCGGATGGAGGGGGTGCCACTCGCGGAGCTCGCGGAACGGCTCGGCACCCCCTTCTTCCTGATCAGCGAATCCCGCCTGCGGGCCAACTACCAGGCCCTGGAGCGGGGGCTGTCGGCGGCGGGGCCGGGGACCATCCTTCGCTATTGCGCCAAGACCAACCGCGAGGCAGCCGTGCTCGAAACCATGAGCGTCCTCGGCGGCCATCTGCTGGCGAGCCACGCCGCCGAGGCGGCTCTCGCGGTCCGCTGCGGCTTTCCGCCCGAGCGGATCGCCTATGCGCGCCCCGTGCTCACGCCGGAAGAGCTGGACGCGGCGCTCGGGCTCGGGGTCCCGCTCTTCCACGTCCACCACCCGGATGATTTGGCGAAGCTCGAAGAGGCAGCGGAGCGGAGTGGCCGGCCGGTCCGGGTCTCGTTCCGGCTGCGGGGCGCGGCGGGCCTCTCGCCCCTCGGCCGGCTCAACCAGAGGCTGGGGCTCGACGCGGATGAGATCGTCGAAGCCGCGAGGCGGGCCGAGGCGTCTCCCTGGCTGAAGCCGGCCGCCCTGAACTTCTACCTGGGCACTCAGCAGTCGTCACTCGACGGCTTCGCACGCGTCTTTCGAGGAGTCCTGGACCTTCTGAAGCGCGTGGCCTCGGAGGCCGGAGTGGTGCTCCGCGAGGTGAACCTCGGCGGCGGCATTCCCTCCCCCACCCTGCGCCGGGTGGGACCGCGCCAGGTGCTCGGGCGCCTGCGGGACCGGCTCGGCGCGTCCGCCCGCTCGGAGAACCTGGAGGCGTTCGCCGCCGGGCTGGGAGCACGGTTCCGCGAGCTGGTCGAGGCCTCCGGTCTCTCCGAGCCGCCGGTCCTCGCGGCCGAGCCGGGGCGGTCGATCGCGGGGGACGCGGCGGTGCTCGTCACTCGCGTCCGCGCCGTCCGGGGAAGCTGGCTCTTCCTGGACGCGAGCCGCAACCACCTCCCCGAGTCGCCCCTGCTCTTCGCCCGGCGCATCCTTCCCCTATCCGAAGGAAAGGGAGAGGAGCGCTTCTGGAACCTGTCCGGCTGCACCTTGAACACCCTAGACGTGCTCGACCTGCACCGCCGCCTGCCGCCGCTCGCGCCCGGCGACGGCCTCGCCTTCTGCGACGCGGGGGCCTACTCGATCTCCCGAGCCAGCTCCTACGCGGGGCTCTCGCCCGCGGTCTACCTCCTCGAAGCGGACGGGACGGTCCGGCTGGCCCGGCGGGCGGAAGGCGTGGAGGATCTTTGAGCCCTCACCCCCGTCCCCTCTCCCGCCTCCCCGACCCCCTCGCCGGGAGAGGGGCGCCCCCACACGCTCCAGAAACAGCAGTTCCCCCCTCTCCTAGGGAGGGGGTCGGGGAGGTGGGAGAGGGGGGCCAGGGGGGTGAGGGCTCGGGCGGCGGGCCCTCACCGGAGCTTGGAAGTTGACGGTCCTCGTCACCGGAGCCTCCGGATTCCTGGGACGTCCCCTGGTCCGGGCCCTGCTGGACGCGGGACGCCACGTCGTCGCCCTCTCCCGCAATCCCGCGGCGCTCGCCGACCTCCGGCATCCAGCGCTCCGGATCACCCCCGGCGACTTCCGCGATCCCGCCTCCTACTCTCCTGGCCTCGCTCCCGGGATCTCGGTCTTCCATCTCGCCGCCGCCCGCAACCATCCCCACGTCCGAGCCCGCGAGATGGAGGAGGTCAACGTCCGCGCCACGGCCGAGCTGGCCCGGCGCTCCCTGGAAGCCGGGGTTGGGCGGTTCGTCCATGTCTCGACGGCCCTGATCCACGGTCCTGCGGACGGTGGGGGCGTCCCATTCGGCGCCTACGCGGAGTCCAAGGCGCGTGCCGTCCAGGAGATCCGACGGCTCGCGGACGAGGGGCTGCAGGCGGTCATCGTCAGCCCGGCGATCGTCTACGGCCCGGATCATCCGTCCCACCCCAACCGGGTCACCTCCGAGATCCGCCGCCTCCTGCGCCAGCGCATCGTGCGGGTCGTTGGGGGCGGCCGGCAGGCGCGCAACCTGGTCCATGTGGACGACGTGGTCCACGGCCTCCTCGCCGCCGAGCAGCGCGGCACCGTGGGAGAGGAGTACCTGCTGGGCGGCGAGGAGATCGCGCCCCGGGACTTCGGCCGGCTCGTCCTGTCGCTCGCAGGCCTCCGGCCCGTCGCCACCCTTTCGCTGCCCGCTGGACCGGCGCTCGCGGCGGCGCGGATCGCCGACCGGCTGCGGAAATCCGACCAGGGGACCGGATACACTGTCGCCGTCCAGGTCCTCCTGCGCGAGTGGCGCTTCAGCTCCGACAAAGCGAGGCGGGATCTGGAGTATTGTCCCCTTTCTCTGGCCGAAGGATTGGCCCATACGATCGATTGGTTGAGGGAAGCGGATCATGGATGTGTTGAGATGGGATGAAGCAACCCGGGACCTGCGCGAGCGGCAGCGCCGGGACTGGGACCGGATCGCCGGCTCGGTGAGCGATTTCCACGCCGCGCCAAGCACCCAGTACTACCGCCGCTGTGAGATCGCGCTGCTGGAGCGCTCCCTCGGGAGCCTGCGGGGCAAGCGCGTGCTCAAGCTCGATCTCTGGAACGAGGCGTTCAACACGCGGATCCTCGACTGGATGCGCGAGCAGGGGGCGGAGGTGGTGGGGCTCGACATCTCCCGCGTGGTCGCCTTCCGGGCGCGCCGCAATGCCAAGTCCAACGGACACGCGCCGGCCCTGCTGCGCGCCGACATTCGCGAGCTGCCGTTCGCGGCCGGCTCCTTCGACGTGGTCTACACGATGGGGACCATCGAGCACATCGACGAGTACCGCGATGCGATCCGCGAGGTTCACCGCGTGCTCAAGCCGGGAGGCCGCGCGGTGATCGGCGTGCCGCACAAGTGGGACCTCTTTCTGCGTCCGCTCATGGTCTGGGTCCTCGACGCCTTCGGCCAGTACCTCTACGCGCCGGAGAAATCGTTCAGCGCCGGGGAGCTGCGCCGCGACGTCGAGCAGACCGGCCTGCGGGTGGTCGAGCGCACGGGCATCCTCACCCTGCCGGGGCTCCTGCGCATGGCCGACCTCTTCTTCTACACCCGGGGCATCCCCCTCTACCGGCTGAGCCCTCTCTTCCTCGCGCCCTTCCAGTACGCGGAGACGCGCTGGCGCTGGCCGGGCCGCTTCGGCTATCTCCTGACGGTCGTGGCCGACAAGCCTTAGGAGGATCGGTTATCGCCATGGAAGCGTACCGTCACGTGCCGGCCTTCCTCTCCGGCGACGAGCTGAGCCGGCTCACCCGCCTGATCGAGGATCATGAGGACCTGTATACCGAGGTCCACGGCCGGGGCGGCCTGGGACCGCGCTACCGGGTGATCGACGGCGACCAGATCCACGAGATGCTGCCCGAGGTGGAGAACCTCGGCGACCGGCTGGTCCGGCCACTGGCCGAGGAGTTCGCGGGCGAGCCCTTGCGCCCCCTCGGCAGCTCCAAGCGCTCCATGCGGGTTCAGGCTTACGAAAGGCGGGAGCACGGCTTCCGCTGGCACCTGGACGGCCATGCCTACGTGGCCCTGGTGACGCTCAAGAACACCAACGGCGGCCAGACGGAGTTCATCTCGCCCCGTCTCACCCGCTTCCTGCGCTTCCTGCTCTACCCCCTCTACGCGGTCCCCCAGTTCTTCTCGATCTTTCCGCGCCGCGCCGTCACCGCCCAGGCCGGGGACCTGCTGGTGATGCGCGGAGCCCGCACGCTCCATCGCGGGATCACCCTGTCGGAACAAGGAGAGCGCATCCTGCTCGCCTACACCTTCGACTCTCCGGGCAAGAAGCCGAACCCCCTGCGCGACTGGATCGCCCGACGGCTGAACTATTGAGCGCGCTGTCCCTGGCCGCCTTCCTCGCCGCGCACCTCCTGGCTCTCGCCGTCCTGGCCGCCACCGCCTGGGCGGCCGGCTCCCTCGCCACAAGGAAGCTCTCCTGGGAAAGCCGGGCCGAGAGCCTCGCCCTGCCGGTCACACTCGGGCTAGCCCTCCTCGCCCACCTCGGCTTCCTGCTTGGCGCGCTAGGCCTCCTGCGGCCCGGCGTCCTCATCGCCGTGATCGTTGCCGTCAACGCCGCTTTCTACTGGGAGCGCCGGCGTCTCGCCGGCCTCCGGGTTTCTCTCCCAAGCCTGTTCCCAGCTCTCCTCGCCCTAGCCCCCCTCTTCCTCCTCGCCCTCTACCCCCCGATCGCCTTCGACGAAACCCTCTACCATCTCCCCTTCGCCCGGGCCTTCGCGCAATCGGGAGGGCTCCCCGCCATGCCGGCCCTCAAGTTCCCGATCTTCCCGGCGCTCGGGGAGCTGCTCTTCGCGGAGACCCTGCTGCTGGCCGGCGACATCGCCACCCATCTCGTAGATCTGCTGGCGGTCCTCGCGACCGCCGGTCTCCTGGCAGCCTGGGGCCGGAGGGCCTTCTCGCCGAAAGCGGGCTGGATTGCGGCAGCGCTCTACCTGGGCAATCCGATCGCCATCCACCTGTCCGGCACCGCCTACGTCGAGCCGCTCCTGGCGCTCTTCGTCACTGGAGCGCTCTTCGCCGCCTGGGTCTTCAGGCATACGGGCGAAAGATCCTGGCTGGTGCTCACCGCCGCCTTCGCCGGTTCGGCCGCGGGGGTCAAGTATCTGGGCCTCTTCTTCGCGGCGGCCGTTTTCGCCGATCTGCTGTTCAGCCGCCGCAAGCTGTCCGCTCCCCTGCTGTTCGCGCTCGCCTCCTTCCTGGTCCTCGCTCCCACCTACGCCCGGATCGCAGCCCACACCGGCAACCCGATCTTCCCGTACCTGCCCAGCGTCTTCGGATCGACCGCCTGGGATCCGACCGTCATCAAACCCCTGGAAGACGTCCTTTCCCCCGAGACCCTCGTCCGGTTCGTCCGTCTCCCCTGGGACGTGGTCTTCCACCGTTCGGCCGTGGGACAGCAGCCGCCGTTCTCACCGTTCTACCTCCTCGGCCTGCCACTGCTTCTCGCCGGAGCCTTCCGGGATTCCCAGGTGAGGCGCCTCCTGGCGATCCCCCTCGCCTGGGGAGTCGTGTTCCTTTTCCTCCCCCCGGACTCCCGCTTCCTGGTCCCCGTCCTGCCGCCGGTGAGCCTCGCGCTCGCCGGGTCGATCCGGATCGAGAAGCGGTCCCTGCTGGCGGCGGTATGTGTGCTGGCTTTCCTCCCGGGCTGGCTCTACGCCGGCTACAGGATCGCGCGGCAGGGGCCGCCGCCGGCCACTGTGGAAGAGCGGGATCTCTACCTCGCCCGGAAGCTGCCCCTCTACCCCGCGGTCCGTCACCTCGATCGGCTCTCCTCCACCGCCTACGCTTTCCACGCCGAGAACATGAAGTACTTCCATGAGGGAGCCCTGTACGGGGATTGGATCGGCCCGGCGAGCTACCGCCGGTTTCTCCCTCTCGTCGAGACCCCCGCGATCCTTCACCGGGAGTTGCGGGGGCTCGGAGCGACTCACCTGCTGCTGATCAAGAGCGGACCGGCCGCGGTCCGGCCGCCCGAGACTGCCGAATGGCAACGATGGTTCCGGCGGGTCTACGAGGATACGGCCGCGGAGATCTTCGAGCTGAAGGCCAGATAGATAGCTCGCTTTCCTACGCTGTCGCGACCAAGGCCGTCGCCGGTCTGATACGGGCGTGTCTGTCGCGACGCAAGGTTTCCGCGTCGCGACTCGGACTTTCCTCCGCCGGCCACGGGCCTCCGTGACGCGACCCGGACTTTCCCGCCAGCCTCAACGCCGCCCTTGTCGTGACGCAAGCCATCGTCACGTCAACCAAAGTCATCGTGACGCGACTTGAAGCTTCGCCGTCGCGACGTAAGATATTTTGACGCGGAGCACAGGCCTTATCGCGACACCGAAGGTTATCATGACGCGACTATAAATATCTGTGACGCGACTTGAGATTTTCCTGTCGCGCTCCAAGTTATCGCTGACGCGACGCAAGACATTTCTGACGCGACCACAGGCTTTGGTGATTCGACGAAGATCTTTCCTGTCGTGACGATGACTTTCCATGCTGCGACTCAAGATCTCCTGACGCGACGAGAATCTTCATCGCGACATGAATGGCCAAGTTGACGCGGTAGCGGGCTTTCCTGACGCGACGAAAACTCTAGTCGCGACGCCGATCGTTTTTTTGACGCGATTCAATCCGTAGTCACATCAGGCTGAAGTGTTGCTGACGCGACGATGGCCGAAGTCGCGTCACGAACAGGCTTCCTGGCACGGCTACGCTCCAAGCTCCTGTGGCTCTGCCCCCGGTCACGACATCCCGTGGCCTGAGGCTCGGTCGAAAGGTTGTATCTGGCGGCCCTACGAGATCGTCGCGTCAGAAAACCTCTGGCCGCCAAGCCTGTCGAACACGGATGTCGCGAGTTGGTGATTTCCCTTGCGGCTTGCGACCCGGCTGACGCGACGACAGGGGCGGGCGAGACTCTGACCGGCAATTCTGTCGCGACGAGGTAAAAGAGCCCATGCCCCTACCGTCGCCCCCGGCTGAATACATCTATGCTCGCCCTCTACAATAGGCACCATGACCCTCCCCGACCTCCTGATCCTGAACCTGGGAGCCCGCTTCACCAAGCTCCTGATCGAGGCTTGGCTCGGCAAGGGCGCCGGGAACACCACCGCAGGCGATATAGTCGATCTTTTCAAGGCCCGGATTCAGAGCACCGCGGACCAGAAGAAGGCGCAACGGGAATTCGAGGAGCTTGGCGACCGCATGGCGAGAGGGCTCCTGCTGCTCTTCGAGAATGCGGTGAAACAGGGCCACCTCGACACGGAGGCGGTGGTGTTGGCTTTGGAAACAACCTTGGCCAAGATGATCAACTCTCCCTTCCTGATTCAGAGGGATCTGGACGCAGGAATCATCTTGGCCGAGTTGAGGATGTCCCAGCCGCTTCCATTTGGCCAATTCTCCCAAGCCGAAGAAGATCTTTACGAGCGCGCCCT
>DATMER010000064.1:0-7995 GCA_035556715.1 Thermoanaerobaculia bacterium | reverse complement strand
GGTACGAGGTATTCCGCCCAGGGGCAGAACGTCCCGAGCGCCGGCATCCTGCAGCCCTACCCTTTGGAAGGGAAAGAGGCCGGCAAGGATGTCGGCGCTCCCAGGGAAAGAGCTGCAAGCTGTTCTAAGTTAGCGCCTATGGGGGGCCGGGGTGGGGCCCTGAAATACTTCCGCCCCTCCCACCACCTACCAGAGAAAGGGCGCGGGGATCTTCCCCGCGCCTCGGCCGCCCGTTTCAAGGGCCGAGGGAGGGAACCGTGGATCACCCCATCTCCCGCGACCATCTGGAGCGCTTCGCCGCCGGGGCCGCCACCCGCGAGGAGGGCCGCATCATTGCCGTCCACCTCCTCAAGGGCTGCGCCACCTGCTCGCAGGTCCTGCGCGACCTCGACCGCTGCAAGCCGCCGATGGATGCCTACGACTGGGCCCTCGACCAGTTCGAGCGCGGCCTCCGGTCCGAGGTCCTGGCACCGTCCGGCATGCTGACCGCGATGCGCGCCGTGCTGAACAAGTTCGAGCACCAGTTGGAAGAGACGCTCGCCCGCCGCTAAGGGGCCGCCCCTCCCGGTCCCGTGCTACAATTCCCCCGTTCCAACTTCGTAGCACTGTGGATTCGGGATGCCTGGACTTCCTATAGCTGCATCCGTGCGCAAGAACACGAGCGAGGTGCTCGAGACGATCTCGCGTGTGCTCGAGCCCTATATCGGCAAGCTGATGGCTCGCACCTCCGCGGCCGCCCACTGCAACGACCTGGGGATCCGCTCCGTGACCGTCGACGGCCTGCAGATCGAGGCGTTGCTGGAGAAGCTGGGTCTGGCCCTGGTCATCTTCCTGGGCAAGGACAAGGCCGGGACCGTGGTGGACGACATGAGGAAGGCCATCGAGGCGTTGGGGGAGCCCCGCTGATGCGAGCGCGCTGGCTCGGCCGGGCTCTCAGCATCCTGCTGGCGGCCCTCACGCTGGTGCTGGTCGTACGGGCCATCGCGCCGTGGGACCCCATGTTCGAGTCGCCGCTCACCCCGCGGGTCATCCTGGGGCTCGGAACGTGGGGGAAGTTCCTTTTCCTGCTGGTCGCGTCCGTGGCGTCGACCCTGATCGTGGGGAAGTTCGAGCCGCGGACCACCACGCGGACCGCCTGGCTCCTGCTCTGCGCCGGGATCATCGCCATCTGCCTCGGGCAGGCGTGCTTTGTGACCTACCAGTTCATCCTGAACCGCAAGGTGGTGTACCCGTCGCTCGCGGACATCTTCTTCATGATCTCTTATCCGCTGGTGATCGGCGCGCTGGTGCTGTTCCTGCGGGCCTACAAGGAGAGCGGGTTCCCGATCGGCCCGGCGTCGGAGCGGGTCTGGCTGGCGGCGGGAGTCGCGCTGCTCTGCGCCGTGGGGGGGTATCCGATCCTGAAGCCCCTGATCGTGAATCCGGGAGCGCCGCTCAAGACGCTGCTCAACGTGCTCTACCCGATTCTGGACTGCATCCTGTTGATCCTGGCGGTGCTGCTCATCCGGATCAGCCTGCGCTTCCGGGGCGGCACCATCTGGAGGGTCTGGGTCATGCTCCTCGGCGGCTTCGTCTCTCTCTGCGCCGGGGACACCCTGTTCGCGTACTACCTGGAGTTCGACTGGGTCGAGGTTGGCGACCTCATCGATGCCCTCTTCCTCCTCGGCTACGGCCTCGTCGCCTTAGGGATCGTTTACCAGCGCGAGCTGCTGGCGTAGCGCCTCCCGCCAGGGGATCATTCCGGGGTCATTCAGAAGCTTGTCCGGTCACCGGACAAGCTTCTGAGCCGCTGAATCGAGTCGCGGTCAGTTACAGAAATTTTACGTGCGCTCGAGGCCAGCTCCCTGTACGATTGAATGACCCCCTGCGCGGGTTGAAAAGGAGGTCTGGGATGTTCAAGCTCTCGCCACGAGCGGCCGCCGCTCTCGTTCTCATCCTGACAACGTGTGCCGCTCTTGCGGTTGCCGCTCCGGCGGCCTCGCCGGAGTGGCCCCAGTGGCGCGGCCCCAACCGGGACTCCGTCGCCCAGGAGGCGGGCCTGCTCACGGCGTGGCCCGAGGCCGGCCCGCCGCTGGCCTGGAAGGCGAGCGGCCTCGGCGGCGGTTTTTCGAGCCTCTCCATCTCCGGCGGCCGGATCTACACCCTGGGCGATCTCCAGGGCAGCCAGCAGGTGGTGGCGATGAACCTCGCGGACGGCAAGATCGCATGGACGGCCAAGGTCGGCCCCACCTGGGAGGACGAGTACGGCGGCCCGCGCGGGACCCCGACGGTCGACGGCGACCGGGTCTACGCCCTCGGCACCGAAGGGGACCTGGTCTGCCTGCAGGCGGCCACGGGCAAGGAGGTCTGGAGGAAGAACCTCGCCCGCGATTTCGGCGGCCGGGTCATGTCGATGTGGAAGTGGGCCGAGTCGCCCTTGGTGGACGGCGACCGGCTGATCGTGACGCCGGGTGTCCCCATCGCGACCCTCGTAGCCCTGGACAAGAAGACGGGCAAGGAGATCTGGCGCGCTGCGACGCCGCAGCTCGGAGACAAGGGGAAGGACGGCGCCGGCTACTCCTCGGTGGTGATCTCCAACGGCGGCGGCGTCAAGCAGTACGTCCAGTTGACCGGCCGGGGGCTGGTCTCGGTGCGGGCCCAGGACGGCAAGTTCCTCTGGGGCTACAACAAGGTCGCCAACGACGTGGCGAACATCCCGACGCCGGTCGTCAGGGGCGACTACGTCTTCGCCTCGACCGGCTACCAGACGGGCAGCGCGCTGTTGAAGCTGAGCAAGGCTGGAGATGCCGGCGATACTGTCCAGGCGCAGGAGGTCTACTTCCTGCCCTCGAAGACGCTGCAGAACCACCACGGTGGCCTCGTGCTGATCGGCGATTACCTCTACGGCGGCCATGGGCACAACCGGGGTTATCCCATTTGCGTGGAGATGGCGAGCGGCAAGGTGGCCTGGGGTGGCGAGGGCGTCGAGGTCACCCACGGCGGCTCCGGCTCCGCCGCGGTCACGGCCGCCGACGGCCACCTCTACTTCCGCTATCAGAACGGCCGCATGGTCCTGATCGAAGCCAAACCGCAGGGCTATCAGGTGAAGGGCGCGTTCTCGATCCCCGGTGTCAGCCATCCGAGCTGGTCCCACCCGGTGGTCGCCGGGGGCAAGCTCTACCTGCGGGAGCAGGACAACCTCTACGTCTATGACCTGAAGCGGGGTGCCTGAGGGCTCCAAGTAGAGCATTTTGAAACGTTTACCGATTTTTTACACGCCCGGGCAATCGGGGAGGGGGTTGAGGGATAACATTCCTCCTGCGGCTGCGTACCATGGGTAGGCAGCCCGATGGGCGGCAGCACTGGAGGAGTGTCCATGCGTTTGTTTCCCTCGATGAGGATCGTCGCGATCCTCCTAGTCTTTGCGATCGGCCAGCCCCTGACGGCGGGTGAATGGCCTGCCTGGCGCGGAACCGGGCAGGACGGGGTCTCGCCCGAGACGGGGTTGATCTCGAGCTGGTCGCCGGCGGGCGAGAATGTCGCCTGGCGGGCTGACCTGGTCGGCCGCTCCACGCCGGCCGTGTTCGACGGCCGCGTCTGCGCCAACGGCCGGGTGGGCCAGGGGCTTCACAAGCAGGAGATCGTGGCCTGCTTCGACGCCGGCACCGGCAAGAAGCTCTGGGAGCACCGCCTCGACGTCTATCTCTCGACCGTCCCCTTCAACCGGGTGGGCTGGGCGAACGTGGCCGGCGACCCGGAGACGGGCAACCTCTACGCCCACGGAGTGGGAGGGCTGCTCGTCGCCTTTGACCGCGCCGGCAAGGTGGTCTGGTCGCGCGAGCTGACCGAGGAATTCGGCTTCTACTCCGGCTTCGGCGGGCGCACCCACACCCCGATGATCGACGAGGACAGGCTGATTCTCTCCTTCGTCAACACCGGCTGGGGGGAACAGGGCGCGCCCCGCAACCGCACCTTCGCTTTCGACAAGAAGACGGGCGATCTGCTCTGGACCTCGACTCCGGGCGGCCAGCCGTACGACCTCAACACCTCGACGACCCCGGTGGCGGCTGTGATCAAGGGTCGGCGGCTGCTCGTCGAGGGCAACGCCGACGGCTGGGTCCATGCCATCCAGGCGCGCACCGGGCAGAAGGTCTGGAGCTTCCAGCTCACCAAGGGCGGCATCAACATTACGGTCGCGGTGGACGGCGATACGGTCTACGCCTCCCACAGCGAGGAGAACGTGGACACTCCTGGGGTCATGGGCCGGCTGGTCGCGATCGACGCGACCGGCACAGGCGACGTGACGAAGACGCACGAGCGCTGGCGGGTGGAGGAGCTGGGCGCCGGCTTCTCCTCGCCGCTCGTTCACTCCGGCACCCTCTACGTGGTCGACAACTCGGCCAACCTCTTCGCCTTCGAAGCCAGGACCGGCCGCCAGCTCTGGAAGCACAAGCTCGGGACGGTGGGCAAGGGCTCGCCGGTCTGGGCCGACGGCAAGATCTACGTCACCGAGCTCAACGGCCGCTTCCACATCCTGAAGCCGGGTGCGGACGGCGTGCAGACGCTCGACATGGACGAGATTACCGTCCAGGACACGACCGAGGGGCCGGCCGGCCGCTACGCGGAGCTGTACGGGTCTCCCGCCGTCGCCTATGGCCGCGTCTATCTTTCGACCGAGGCGGGCCTCTTCGCCCTGGGTGACAAGAGCAAGCCTTTCAAGGCGACGAAGGGCGAGCCGGTGGTCCTGAAGGAGCCGGCCGCGCCGCCCGCCAATACTCAGCCCGCCCTGCTTCAGGTGATCCCGGCCGAGGTCCTGATCCAGCCCGGGCAGACCGCGCGCTTCCAGGTGCGGGCCTTCGACGCCCAGGGCCGCGCACTGTCCGCCCCGCAGGCAGAGTGGTCTCTGCAGGGGCTGGCCGGCAAGCTGGAAAACGCAGCCTTCACGGCGGACGCCGGCAAGCCGCAGGCAGGCAAGGTGGCTGTGAAGGCGGGAACGCTGGAAGGCGCGGCGCGGGTGCGAGTGGTGCCGCCGCTCCCCTGGACCTACGACTTCGAGGCGGTCGAGGTGGGCAAGACGCCGCCCTGGTGGGTCGCGGCCGGCAACAAGTTCCCGGTCAAGGAGATGGACGGCGGCAAGGTCCTTTCGAAGCCTCCCGTCACGGTCGGGCTCGACCGCTCGGACGTCTTCCTCGGTCCTGACGAGCTTTCGGGCTACACCATCCAGGCCGACCTGCGGGGCGCGATCAAGGGCCGCCGCCGGCCGGACCTGGGGCTGATCAACAGCGGCTACCACCTGGACCTGATGGGCAACCACCAGAAGATCCAGCTCCGCGGCTGGGCCTCCGAGCTGCGGCTGGAGAAGTCGGTGCCGTTCCCGTGGGAGCCGGACGCCTGGTACACGATGAAATTCCGCGTCGACCAGCAGGGGGGCAAGGCGCTCCTGCGCGGCAAGGTGTGGCGCCGCGGCGAGCCCGAGCCGCAGGAGTGGACGATCACGGCCGAGGACCCGCAGCCGGTCCGCCAGGGGAGCCCGGGGATCTACGGCTACTCGGCGGCGGAAATCTACTACGACAACCTACAGGTGACGGTGAACAATCCATGAAGCAGATCGAAAAGACCCTCACCCCCGACCCCTCTCCCGCCTCCCCAGCTCCCTCCCCGGGAGAGGGGCGCCTCCACACGCCCACGGATCCGCTTCCCCCCTCTCCCAGCGAGGGGGGCGGGGAGGTGGGAGAGGGGGGCCAGGGGGGTGAGGGTCCGGCCTGGCTGCTCCTCGCCGCCGCCCTTCTCCTGGCCGCTCCAAGCCTGGCGCAGGTGTCGATGTTCGGCGGCGGCCCTGCGCGCAACATGGCCTCGGATGAGAAGGGGCTGGCCACGAAATGGAACCCGGAGACGGGCGAGAACATCCTGTGGACGGCCAAGCTCGGCTCGCAGAGCTACGGCGGGCCGATCCTGGGTGATGGAAAGGTTTTCGTCGGCACCAACAACGAAGGGCTGCGCAACCCCAAGCTGACGGGCGACCGCGGTGTGCTCATGGCCTTCGACATGAAGGACGGCAAGTTCCTCTGGCAGTCGGCGCACGCCAAGCTCGCGGCCGGCCGCGTCAACGACTGGCCGCTCCAGGGGGTCTGCTCGAGCCCGGCGGTCGAGGGCGACCGCGTCTGGTACGTCTCCAACCGCGCCGAGGTGATCGCGGCCGACACCGAAGGGTTCCTCGACAAGGAGAACGACGGCCCGTTCGCGACGGAAGCCGAGAAGAGCGAGATCGACGAGGACGTGCTCTGGAAGCTCGACATGATCAACGAGCTGGACGTCTTCCCGCACAACCTGGCCGCGGGCAATCCGCTGATCGTGGGCGATGTGCTCTACACGGTCACCGGCAACGGGGTCGACGAAGGGCACATCAACATTCCCTCGCCGCAGGCGCCGGCCTTCATCGCGGTCGACAAGAATACGGGCAAGCTCCTGTGGGAGAGCGCGCTGCCGGGAGACAAGATCCTGCACGGGCAGTGGTCGAACCCGGCCTATGCCGTCATCAAGGGCCGGGCGCAAGTGATCGTGCCGGGCGGCGACGGCTGGCTCTATTCGCTCGATCCCAAGACCGGCAACATGCTCTGGAGGTTCGACGCCAACCCCAAGGACTCGACCTGGAAGCTCGGCGGCGCCGGCACGCGCAACAACATCATCGCGACGCCGGTGATCTGGGATGACAAGGTTTACATCGGCGTCGGCCAGGATCCGGAGCACGGTGAGGGAGTCGGCCATTTGTGGGCGATCGACACCTCGATGGAGGGCGACGTGACCGGCAAGGCCGTGGTCTGGCACCGCGGCGGCGACGACTTCCACCGCACGATCTCGACCGTGGCCATCGCCGACGGCATCCTCTACGCCGTCGACCTCTCGGGCCACCTCCATGCCCTCGACGCCAAGACCGGCGAGCACTTCTGGATGCATGACGTCTTCGCCGCGGTCTGGGGCTCCCCCTTCGTCGCGGATGGAAAAGTTTATCTCGGCGACGAGGACGGCGACATCGTGGTGCTGCGGGCGGGCAAGAAGAAGGAGCTGCTGCACGAGGTGAACATGGGCAGCTCGGTCTACACCACACCGGTTGCCAAGGACGGCGTGATCTACATCAACTCGCGCTCGACGCTCTTCGCGATCGCCGAGGGCAAGGGCAAGCCGCCGGAGAAGAAGCAACCCTAAATGGACGTCCTGATGAAGTCCTCGCTATCCGAAAGGGTTGCCGAATCCCGCGCGCGGCTCGATGCCCACGTGCGCGAGATCGTGGCCTGGCACTTCGATCCGAAGACCGGCAGCCCGTTCTGGCTGGAGCGGGCCATGGGCCTCGGGTTCGATCCGCGGAAGGAAGTGAGAGGTTACGAGGACCTGAAGCTCTTCGGCCACTTCGAGGACTCGTGGCTGCGCGGCGGTCCGGTGCGCCGGTGGATCCCCCTGGGCCTGGTCGGCCGGCCGGCGTACGTCTTCGAGACCGGCGGCTCGACCGGGGTGCCGAAGTCGCGGGTCAACATCGAGGACTTCCAGATCGATTACGAACGCTACAGCGGCGAGCTGCCCGAGTCCGGCTTTCCGCTGGGCGCCGACTGGCTCATGCTCGGCCCGACCGGACCGCGCCGGCTGCGGCTGGCGGTGGAGCACCTGGCGCAGCACCGCGGCGGCATCTGTTTCCACGTCGACCTCGATCCGCGCTGGGTCAACCGCCTGATCAAGCAAGGCCGCCACCGCGAGCTGAAGGACTACAAGGCGCACGTGATCGAGCAGGGGCTCACGGTGCTCCGCGCGCACGAGATCCGCTGCCTGTTCACGACCCCGAAGCTGCTCGAAGCCCTCTGCGAGCGCGTGTCGCTGGTGAAGCTCGGCATCCGCGGCATCTTCTGCGGCGGCACGGAGATGAACGCGCAGTTCAACCGCTTTGCCCGCGAGGAGCTGGTGCCGGGAATCGAGTTCGTTCCCACCTACGGCAACACGCTCATGGGGCTCGCCTGCCCGAAGCCGTTC
>DATMER010000063.1:0-103256 GCA_035556715.1 Thermoanaerobaculia bacterium | reverse complement strand
GACCGCCCGCGCCTCGGAGAACAGCCGCACCGCCTCCTCCAGGTGGTGCGCCCCTTCGTCGGGCCGGCCCAGCTCCCAGCTCACCAGCCCCTTCACGCGCAGGAACAGCGCCTGCTCCGCCAGCGGCACCGAGTACACCGTCGCGCCCGCCAGCACCCTCTCCGCCTGCTCCGGCCGTCCCCCCAGCCGCCGGGCGTTCGCCATCAGCGCCGCGGAGCGCACCAGGACCCTCTCCCGATCCTCCACACCGGGTACCGTCTGAAGTGCCAGCTTGCCCGCCAGGGAAGCCAGGTGTTCCGAAAGCTCCAGGTCCCGCGGCTGCTCGTGCCGGCTCCTCTCCGCCAGCAGCTCCACCAGCGCGGCATCGTGAAAGCGCGGCTCTTCCACCAGCTCGAAGTGGTGCTCCAGCGGATGTGTCAGCAGCTCCGCGAGCAGCGCATCCGCGAGGTCCGGCCGCGGCTCCGGCGGCCGGCACGACCCGGCCAGCAGCTCTCCCAGCAGGCCCACCGGCAGCACCAGCGTCATCCCATGCCTTGCCAGAAGAGTCGAGGTCGCGCGGCCCCGGCAGGTCGGGCACACCATCAGGTGAAACAGCAGCGTCTCCTGGCCGGGGAAGAGGTCGCACAGCACGTCCACCAGCAACGAGCCCCCGTCCGCTGCCTCGAGGTGATCAGGCCTCTCCTGGTCAAGAAGCATGGCGAAGGCTCCTCTCCGGGGGGTGCCTTCTCAGCGCGATGGCCTTCCTCGTCTCCAGCCGCTCTTCGAGCAGCTCCTCCATCTCCTCCGGGTCCGCGTGGCTCCAGCGGCGGCAGGTTGCTTCCCTGGTGATGACAATCCGTAGCTTCTTCCCTTTCATGCCGGTCGTTCGCGGCGACAGAATCTCTCCGAGTCAAATGGAATTGGAGACAGATTCTCTCACCCGAGTCTCCTTTCAAAAGTCAGTTTGCCCGGAGCCACCAGCAGTTTCGCCATATCTTCGTTCTGGCGGGAAAAATGCTACCCTGTGCCCGACCTGGGAGATGACCGGATGACCCTGAAACCGGAGCTGTTCCAGACAGTTCTCGTGTTCCTGGCCCGTTGGCGCGGCCTGACGCACAAGGAGATCGCCGCCCGCAGCGGCAGGAAGATCCGCAGAGTCATCCACCTGCTCACGGGCGAGCGCGCGAAGCCTCTCCCGGAGGCCGGCTTCCGCGAGATGCTCCCGGCCCTGGAGGCCCGCCCCGCGCACGCCGCGGTCACCGCGGCCTGGCTCGAAGCCCTCGAAGCCCTGGACCGGGAGGAGGGCGGCCTCACCCCCGAGGAGCGCGACGCCCTGGAGCTCTGGCAACTCGGGGTCGCGCGCGAGCTCCGCGAGGCGGCCGCCGCGCTCGTCCTGCGCTCCCGCGAGGCCCCGCCCCTCGACGAGTACCCGCAGCCCCGCGACGTCGAGCCCGCCCGCTGGCTCGCCCGCGTCCAGATCCTCCTCCTCGAGCCCCTCCCTCACGACGAGCGCCTCGCCGCGGTCCGGTCCATCCGCAAGTACCAGCATTGGGCCCTCGCCGAGGCCCTCGCGCACGAATCGGAGCGGGCCGCCTCCCAAGACCTCAAGAAAGCCGAAGTCTGGGCTCGCCTCGCGGTGGAAGTCGCAGGGTGCGTCCGGGGTCCGGAAGGCTGGCAGAAACGAATCCGCGGCTACGCCGCCGCGGCCGGGCCGAACGTGCTCCGCGTCCGGGGCAGGCTCGACGAGGCGGACACCGGCCTCGGTGAGGCCAACCGGCTCTGGATGGCAGGCTCCGACCCCGACCGCATCCTCGATCCCGGCCGGTTGCCCGACCTCGAAGCCTCCCTGCGCCGAGCCCAGCGCCGGTTCCCCGAGGCCACGGGAAGGGCGAACGAAGCCCTTGCGGTGACACACTACCCGGGCCGGGTGCTCGTCAAAAGAGCGTTCATTGAGGAGGCGATGGGTGAGTACGAGCGCGCACTCGAAACCCTGGAGGAGGCTGAACCCCATGTCAGAAACCAGGGCGACCGGCGCCTCCGGTACCAGCAGAAATTCAACCGTGCTGTCCTCTACTCTCACCTCACCTGCTTCGCTGAGGCCGAGGCTCTCGTCGAGGAGGTACACGACCTAGCCACGGGCCTGGGAGACGCGATCTTCCTGAACCGGGTGACCTGGCTCCGCGGCAGGATCGCCGCGGGGCTGGGACGGCCTGGGAGAGCCCGGACCCTGCTGGAGCAGGCGCTCTGGGAATTCGCCGACGGGGAGATGTGGTTCGACGTCGCCCTCGCAGTGCTGGAGATCGCCACCCTCCTGCTGCGGGAGGGGAAGACGGAGGAGGTCAGGAAGCTCACTCCGCCCCTGGCCCTGGTCTTCAAGGCCGGGAAGATCCACCGGGAGGCCCTGGCCGCTCTGCGGCTCTTCGAGGAAGCAGTGGAGCAGGAGACCGCGACCGCCGAGCTGGCCGGCCGCGTCCTCCGCTTCCTCTTCCGGGCCCGCTCCGACCAGGGCCTCGAGTTCAAATCATGAGCGCGGGCGACAGCCGCCGCTGGGGTCGGCTCCGCAGCCTTCGTCCGTCTGCGGCGCCGGACGACAGCGGCCGTCGGGATCGGCGATGCAGCCCGCGTCCGGGGACGAGGCGCTCCAGACCGAGGTGAGGAGGGACCAGAGCTGGTCCAGGAGGGCGGGCCGGCCGGCGGCCAGGGAGCCGGCGAGGGCGAGGGTGAGGAGGGCTTTGCGCATTGGACAGGTCTCCGGCGCGGCGCCGGACCCGGGCCACCTGGCCCGCGCGGGCCGCGCCGGACCAAGTTTGTGTTTTTTTACAGTCTCGTGCCAGAGGAGGCCGGACATGGAACGGAAGGTCGTGACGCCGGACGAGGAGCTGCAACGCGAGAACCTGATCCTGCGCCTTCAGCGGGCCGTTTCCGGCATGACGCAGGAGCAGTTCTCCGACGGGATGGGGATCGACCTGGGCCGGCTGGGGCAGTACGAGCTCTTCCTCCACACACCGGGCCCCGAGAAGCTAGAGGACGGCGCGGGCGTCGCCGACGTCTCCGGCGAGTGGGGCGACCTGGTGCTCCGCCTGACCGAGATCGACCGCCGGAAACGGCTGCGGCAGGGCCGGGGCGCCGGGGACCTCCTTGCGTCGAGCGGCGACGCCCTGCGCTGCCTCGGCGAGCAGCTCTGGAAGCTGCTCCTCGCGCTGCCGGCTCCTCCACGGCAGCCTTGCGAGGAGGACCGCGTTCGAGCCAAGGAGCAGCTTCCGCTCTTCGTGGGGTACACACCGGCCCAGAGGGCGGCCGTGCTGAGGCTGGACGGCGAGCACCAGCCCTGGGCCCTCTGCCTGGAGGCAGGCGAAGAATCCGAGAGAGCGGCGTCGCGGGACCTCGAGGAGGCCGTAAAGCTGGCGCGGATCGCCCGCGAGCTCGCGGAGCGCGTCGAAGGTCCCGGGGGTTGGCCCGAGGCCATCCTGAGCCGCGCCCTGGCATATGAGGCCAACGTGCAGCGGGTTCGCGGCACTCTCAAGGAGGCGCGGCAGACCTTCGAGGAGGTCAGCCGCCTGGCGGAGGCCGGCTCCGATCCCTACGGCCTGCTCGACCCGGGGACGCTGCCCGACCTGGAGGCGTCGCTGTGCCGGGCCGAGCGCCGCTTCGAGCCGGCGCTGAAGCTGCTCGACCACGCGATCACCGTGGGGCGCTGCCCAGCGCGCGCTCTGATCAAAAAAGGCTTTACCCTCGCTGTCATGGGCAACCATGACGGTGCCGTCAAGGCTCTCCGGGAAGCCGAGGCAGGGCTGGACCGGCAGGCGGAGCCGCGCCTCTGGTACCAGCAGCGATTCAATCTGTCCGTTTCCTACACGCACCTTGACCGGCACGCCGACGCCTCGGCCCTGATCCAGGACGTGCGGGACGTTGCCGCGGAGCTGGGCGACGAGATCTTCCTGCTCCGGGTGAGGTGGCTGGAGGGGCGGATCGAGGCCGGGCTGGGCCGGCGGGCGGCGGCGCTGCTGTTCCTGGAGCAGGCCCAGGCCGGTTTCGAGAAGCGGGAGATGTTCTACGACGTGGCCCTGGCCGCCCTGGAGAGGGCGGGACTCCTGCTGGAGGAGGGGAGGACGGCCGAGGTGAAGGCCATGGCCCTGGAGCTGGCCGAGGCCTTCGAGTCGGAGGACGTGCACCACGAGGCCCGGAAAGCCCTGGGGCTGTTCCGGGAGGCGGCGGAGCGGGAAGCGGCCACGGCCGAGCTGGCCCGGCGGGTGCTCGGCTTCCTCTTCCGCGCCCGCCACGACCCGGGCCTGCGGTTCGGGGCCTGAGGCCGGCTAGCCGCTGGGAACCGGGGGGCCGCGCTCAATCAGACAAGGTTCTCAGTGTCCGTGTGACGCGTGCGGGCAAGGTAATATCGGAGCATTCCGCAAGCCCGGCTCTCCACAGGCCAGCAGCCACGCGATTGACTCACGCCTGCGCATAATCCAAAATACTACTCGCGTCGCTGCCGTAGTGCAGGGGAGGACTTACCAATGAAGATGAAGCACCTCCGTCGCCTCGGAGTCTTGGTTCTCGCCTCCTACCCGGGAGTAGCTCTGGCCCAGGCACCCTCGATCCTTGAGCATCGGTTCGAGCATCAGGGAGCCCCACCCCTCTGGGTCTCGGCGGAAATGGCTGCCGATGAAGAGAACGTCATAGATCTGGACTTCATGGGCAGCGAGAATCTTCGCAGCTACGTCGAAGCGCAGCGGCGGTCGTTGCAAGGCCACGTTGCCAAGACGCCAGGCGGGGATGAAAAGCCCGCCATCGTGAGCATTCCCCTTTCCGAGTGTGAGCGTACGATCTTGCCGTCAACTCATCGCGGCGGAGACGATCCAAGGGAGAATCTCGCTGACCTGAGGCACTACTCGCAATTGATCGTTCGCGGCACCATTCGCACGGTCCAGTGGGGCTTTACCTCGGGTATTCCGTCGTCACTGCTGGGAGTAGAGGTCTCGGATGTCATCAAGGGTGCTTCCCCGCCAACCCCTCTCTATATCGACTACTCGGTCGCCAGCTTCAAGATCGGTCCCCTCCGCTTCTGCAATGGAAACAGCGGCTTTGAGCCCCGCCCAGGAGACGAGATCCTCCTGTTTGACTACCTTGGGCCGAGGGATCGGGATGGTGTTCTCTACGCCCCTGGTTTTGACCAACTCTTCTTTCAAAGGCAGCAAGGCACGCTCATCGTGCCACCCAACCTCAAGAACACACCGGGCTTGGAAGCGGCTCGATCCTTTGACGATATCGTTGGCCGGCTCCGTTCCGGCAAGCTCATCGATTCCCGGAGAGTTGGCCGATGACTTCTCGAGTGGTCATGGCAGGCGTTGCCACGCTCCTGCATTTGACTTTCTCGGCAAACGTCCTGGCCCAGGTGGACTGCTCCCAGCCGGATAACCGATTCGGCATTTCGCAAGGCAGCGCCTTTACCATCACTACGGCTGGATTCACCGAGACCGAGATCAATACCGCGATCGGGTATTGGTCGGATTGTCCTGCCTATGGCTCCGAGATCCCTGCCTTTCAGTTAGGCGGCTCCGGGGGAATTCCAGTGACAATCACAAAAATGGCTGGAAATTCACAGGCCCTCGATGGAAGTTGCGGCGAGTCGAGCCTTCAACCGAGCAACGGGCAGATCACGAGCGCAGCCATCACTGTTTGGACGAAGGAGAGTGACGGCGATACTTGCGAGCCTCTTACAGATACGATAGCGCACGAGTTGGGGCACCTCCTCGGCCTGACCGACAACGGCCAGACCTCTTGCAATGGGCATATCATGGGCCGCCGCGATAGTGGCGGCACGAGGTCAGTTGAGGACGACGACTGCGCCGTAGCCGACGATAAGTGGGAGACGAGCTCGGAGTCCGCTCCGGATCCCGATCCGTGGTGCGATGCTTTTTGTTGGACGAGCTGCGTCAACAACACATGTCCAGGAGAACACCCTGGGTGTCCGATCCTGATCGACATGGAGAACGATGGGATCCATTTGACAGGTCTCGACGATCCCGTTTGGTTCGATGTCGACGCGGACGGTGACACAGATCTCATGTCGTGGACGGACCGGAGCGAGGGGTTGCTGGCGCTCGACCGCAACGGCAACGGCAGGATCGACGACGGTAGTGAGCTGTTCGGCAATGCGACGCGCCTTATCAACGGCGCGCTTGCCCTGAACGGCTATCTGGCCTTGGCCGAGCTCGACTCCTGGGTCTTCGCGGGCAACGGAGATGGCAGGATCGATGCCGCGGATGGCGCGTACGAACATCTGAGGTTGTGGACGGACCGGAACCACGATGGGATTTCGCAGCCAACAGAGCTTGTAACATTACCCAGCGCACGCATCCTTCGCATCGGTCTGGACTATAGGCGGAGCAACCGCACCGACCGTCACGGGAACGAGTTCAGGTTCTTGGGTACAGGGTGGAAGGAGGTGCACAAGGGTCTCATGCGTCCCATCCTGACGTGGGACGTCTTTTTTCTGGTGGTGCCTTAGAGGAAGGGGTGGTTCGCTCGCGGGGGCTGGAAAGCTTGACAGCGCCCCACCCTCGGTTACCATCTGCTTAATGAAAGGAGACTGCCCATGAGACCAACTGCGCCGACGAAAGCACGCTGGATCCTCGGCCTCTCCCTTGCCTTGGGCATGGCTGCCTCGGCGTGGGCCGAGCCTGCCAAATTGATGTCTCCGCTGGAGAAGCTCGAGACCGTCGAGGGGTCCGTCGTGGTGCGCAAGGCCGGTCAGGCGCTGGTCATGAATCTACCGGGCCAGGACGGGCACGGCCGCTGGTTCCGCGTCGAAGCCGCTCGCGGGGCCTCGCTGCCGGCGGGCTTCCGGGCAGACTCCGCCCAGGTCCTCTACTGGATGGGTCACCTCGTCCTGATCGCCGAGGGCAAGGCTTGGCATTTCACCGTCCCCGGACGTGACACAGTCGTCTCCGCGGCGGCTCAGGTCCCCGGCGCCGCGGAGTTGGAAGCTCTCCTTCGCGGATATGAGGTAACGCAGGTCCAGGCCTCGGCCATCTACTCCGCGAACGGGCCACGCGCCGACCGCCTGAACGAGGGGCTGAGGAACCTCTTCGCGCAGGAGGATGACCATCAGGACCCGGGCGGATCAGGCGGAATCGGAAGCTGCGGCTCGTCCTGCTCGATCCAATGCGGCGGCGGCTCGAACTGCTCCGCGACCTGCGGCGCGCCCCGTTGTGCCCACTGCTCGTGCCCCGCGTCCTGCTCCTGCAGTTGATCCAGACTTCCAAAGCTCCCAGACCGCCGTGCGATTTTTCGCACGGTGGTGCCAGAAGGCGGTCCGCCGCTCCAGAACTGTGGAGACTTTCTATCTCCATGAGCCATCAGAAAGGCGATCTTTGGCGACGTTCCGTCTCCTCCCTCCCGACGTCCGATCTTCCCGCATATGCCTTCCGGTCCCTGCAGCGGCTTTCGGCGGTCCAGCGAAAGCGCTTCCTGGAGGCGTGGCACCTGCTTGGCCGGGGCGGCATCCTGGCGCTGGCGCGGGAGGGGGACATGGCCCTCGCCGGCCCAGGCGTGTGCGAGGCCCTGCTCGCCCGGAGCTGGGCGGCGCGCCACCGCGATCCCGCGGAGATGCTCCGCCTGGCGCTGGCGGCGCGGGATGTGGCGGTGGAGCTGAAGACGCGGGAGCACGGGCAGAAAGGGGTCGGGGCGCTGCAGGCACGCGCCTGGGGCGAGCTCGCCAATGCGTACCGGGTGGCGGGCCGCGCCGCCGAGGCGGAGAGGGCCTTTCACGAGGCGTTCGGCCTTCTGGAGCTGGACATCGACAGCCATCTGGCCAGCCATCTTCTCGAGCTGAAGGCGACGTTCCATGGATGGTCCGGCGACCCGGGCGGCGCGGTCGCGGGGCTGGCTTTCGTGACCGAGGTCTATGTGGCCCTGGGCGAAACCCACCTGGCCGGCCGGGCGCGCATCACGCAGTCGATCTTCGCATCGCGCTCCGGGCGCAAGGAGGAGGCGCTGCGGCTGAGCGGCCAGGGGCTCGCGGAGATCGACCGCGAGCGCGACCCCCTTCTCACCATGACAGCTTTCCACAACCGCCTCCTCCTGCTGCTGGAGCTCGGCCAGCGGGACGCGCTGCGCAAGGAGCTGGCGCTGTGCCGCGAGGCTTGCGGCGGGACCGGAGAGGCACCGGACGTGCTGGCCCTGCGGCTGCGCTGGATGGAGGGGCGGGCCCTCCACGATCTGGGCGAGCTCGAGGCCGCGGAGACGGCTCTTCGCCAGTCGCGCGACGGGCTGGCCGCGCTGGGCCAGGGGTACTTCGCGGCCGTGGCTTCGCTCGATCTGGTCGCGACCCTGCTGCGCCAGGAGAGGTCCCGGGAGGCGGAGATCGAAACGCTGGCCGCGGGGGCGATGTTCCTGGGGTCGGAGCGCCGGCAGGATGTCCTGAGCGTCCTCGACGCGGCATTCAGCTCGGACCTGGCCACGGCCGAGACGGTGGAGCAGGCGCTGGCGTTGCTCCGGCAGGGGGAGCGGGAGCGCGGGCTTCGCCCGGTACGCTGAGCTTCAGCGATTCTCCTTCAAGGCGCGCACCTCGCGCCGCAGCTCCTCGATCATCCCTTCCAGATCCCTGTCCCCAGGAGCCGGCTCCGCTCTCGGGAACTGGTCCAGCAGGCGGCGGAGCTTCTGGCCGGAGGCGCTCGGCTGCGCCCGCTCGGGATAGGCAAGCTCGAAGAACTCCCAGTATTCGAGACCGATGGCGCGCACCACGGCGAGCACGAAGTCGAGCTTGGGCTCCCCCTCGCCGCGGAAGTACTTCACCGAAGTGGCATGGTTGAGGTTGGCCCGCCGCTCGATGTCGCGGTTGGTGAAGCCGAGCATCCGCACGATGGTGCGCAGCAGCTCCATGAGTCGAGCCATCTCCTGCTGGACGTCAGCCTGGTCTACCTCCGGCGCGTTGCTCATGGCTGTAGTGTAGAAGCATGACCTTTCGAGATCAAGGATCTTGTTTCGGATCCTTTTCGGCAATCGTCGAACCAGTAGCAAGAAGAACGGATCGCCGGATCGACCGCTAAACGAAATTTTTAGGCGTCCAGAGCTCCGCTGGATCGCTCAAAGTTTCTCTGGACGCCTCAACGGAGCGTTTGACCGCTAAACCGTCCGCTCGACGCGTAAACGGCCGAATGGACGCGTAAAAAAACCGCTCGACGCTTAAAAGTTACTCTGGACGCCTAAGAACAACTCTGGACGGCTAAAAGTTACTCCGGACGGCTCAACGGCAGAATCGACGCGTCCGGAGCTCCGCGGACGGGTCGACTCGACGGTTGAAGCGTTCAGAGTCTCGCGGACGGGAAGAGCGGATTGTCGGAGGGATAAAAAAACGGGGGCGCTTTGGCAGCGCGCCCCCGGGCAGGACAGGCTACTTCACAGTGTCAGGAGCGGAATCGGGGGACGCAGCCGTCTCGACGGGCGGCGGGGGCGGCTCCGGCGCCTTCTTCCTCCGCACGCGGCCACGGAACGGCTGCACCCCGAACTCGACCAGCTTCTCGCTGTCGCTTCCGAAGTGGGCGCGGGCACCCGTCTTCAGGAAGTCGGCCAGGGCGTCCCCCTCCGGAGGACCGCCTCGATCTGCCGGGCGAGCTCCTGCTTGCTCGCCCGCAGGGCGGCGTACTGCTGGTTCAGGCTGCGCGCCTGGCTGCTGAGGGTCTCCAGCCTGGGCACGCCGGGCACCAGCTCCGGGGCCTCCTCCGCGTTGGCGTTCACCCCCGCGACGACCTGGTCCCACCCGTTCACCCGGTTCATGTAGAGATACACCGTCGACATCTCACACCTCCATTCCCCTTGCCGGGGAGGTCATCCAGGCCGTGAAGCCGGCTCTGGATCGTTACAGGCATACGGGGGAGCGGAGCCAGACATCCAAGCTAGACAGATAGGGATCTGCATCCGTAAAGAGGAGGTGCAGGAGACGGACGTTCTTTGAAAAGTGATTCACGCCGGGAAGAAGTCGCCCGTCTGACGAGGCGGATGAGATCTACGAGCGCGAGGTTCTGCCACACCTCACCTTCACAGACGCTCCTGATCCGCACGTGTCGCCATACTCCCTTGAAGAAGACTTGACTTCGAGTAGACTACGCCGCATCCGCTGACGGTGCCGGACGGGTCCGTTCCTTGCCCTTTCCGCGCCGTTCCCCGCGGTGCGGAGGCCGGATGACCGACACAACCACCACCGGGGTCCGCGCATTCGGCCTCGTCTGGTTCGGACAGCTCATCTCCAGTGTCGGCTCGGGCCTGACCAGCTTCGCCCTCGGCGTGTGGGTCTTCCAGAAGACCGGCTCCGTCACCCAGTTCGCCGCCATCGCCTTCTTCGGCGCCCTTCCCGGGCTGCTCATCGCCCCCCTGGCCGGCGTGTACGTCGACCGCTGGGACCGCCGGCACGTCATGCTGTGGGCGAACCTGGCCTCGGGGCTGCGCACCCTGGCGGTCGCCGGGCTGCTCTGGGCGGATCAGCTCCAGGTCTGGCACGTCTATGTGGCCGTTGCGGTCGCCTCCGTCTTCCGCACGTTCCACCTGCCCGCCTACATCGCGGCCACGACCCTGCTGGTGCCGAAGCAGCACCTGGCCCGGGCGAGCGGCATGACGCAGTTCGGCCAGGCCGCGGCCGAGACCCTGGCGCCGTTCCTGGCCGGACTGCTGGTGAGCGTGATCCGGGTCGAGGGCGTGCTGCTCATCGACTTCGTGACCTTCCTCTTCGCCGTGCTGACCCTGGCGCTGGTCCGTATCCCCAGGCCCGCCCCGAGCGCCGCCGGCCGCGCGAAGAAGTCGATGATGAAAGAGGCGGCCCATGGCTGGAACTTCATTCGGGAGCGCGCCGGGCTGCGCGGGCTGCTGATCTACTTCGCCATGCTGAACCTGGTCCTGAGCATGGTGAGCGTGCTGATCATCCCGCTGGTGCTCTCGGTGACGAACGCGGAGGTGCTCGGGCGGGTGCTCATGATCTCGGGGGCGGGCCTGATCGCCGGCAGCGTGTACATGAGCATCACCGGCGGACCGAAGCCGCACATCCACGGCGTGCTGGGCTTCGGTCTCCTCTTCGGGATCGGCCTGGCGATCGTGGGGCTCCGGCCGCACCCGTGGCTGATCGCCGCCGGGCTGTTCATCACCATGTTCGGCGCCCCGGTGATCAACGGCGCCAGCCAGGCGATCTGGCAGGTCAAGGTGCCGCCCGACCTGCAGGGGCGGGTCTTTGCGGTCCGCCGCATGCTGGCCCAGTTCACGGCGCCGATGGGGCACCTGCTGGCCGGACCGCTGGCCGACCGGGTGTTCCGGCCGCTGCTGGTGCCCGGGGGCGCCCTGGCGGGCAGCGTGGGGACGGTGCTGGGCGTCGGGCCGGGGCGCGGCATCGGACTGCTGTTCATCGTCCTCGCCGCGATGCCTTTCCTCATCTCGCTCTGGGGGTACGCCCAGCCGCCGGTGCGACGGGTCGAGGAAGAGCTGCTGGACGCTGTCGGCTGAAAAGGAGAGTCGAGGATGCTCAGGATTTCCAGATGGATAGCGGTCGGCCTGCTCCTGGCTCTGCCGGGGGGCACCGCTTGGGGAGTGGAAGGAGAGGGTCCCTTCCCGCGCCTGATCCTGCGCGGCGCCACCCTGGTCGACGGCACCGGCGCTCCGCCGTTCGGTCCCGTCGACGTCGTCATTCAGAACGACCGCATCACAGCGCTTGTGCCGGTGGGCAGCCTGGGCATGCCCATCTCTCCGGAGGCGCGGCCCAAGCTCGAAGGCGGCCGGGAGATCGACCTCACCGGCATGTGGGTCCTGCCCGGGTTCGTGGACCTCTACGCTCATCCCATGGAGCCGGTGGAGTATTACTCCAAGCTCTGGCTCTCGCACGGGATCACGACGGTCCGCGACCCGAGCTGCCGCGAGGGCTTCAAGGCCTGCGCGGAGCTGCGGCGGAACAGCCAGGGCGCCGAGACCGTGACGCCCCGGGTCGAGCCGTTCATCGGGCTCGGCGTGGGCGGCGGACCTGCCGCCGACAACCCGGAGGGGGCGCGGGCCTGGGTGGCCGAGGCGAAGAGGGCGGGGATCTCGGGTGTCCGCTTCCGCGGCCAGAGCCCCGGGCTCATCGCCGCGGCCATCTCCGAGGCGCGGAAGCTGGGGCTCCCGACCTCCGCCCATCACTACCCGGGTGCCGATGCCCTGGACACCTCCGGCTGGGGGCTGACCTTTCTGGAGCACTGGCACGGCATCCCGGAGGCGATGCTCGCGGACCGCACCGTGATCGACTACCCGCTGGACTACAACGAGGCGGACGAGGGGCAGCGCTTCGCGCGCTCCGGCCGGCTCTGGCGGCAGGCCGCGGCCCCGGGGAGCGAGCGCTGGAACCGGGTGATCGACGACCTCGTCGCCCGCGGGCTGACCCTGGTGCCGACGCTCAGCCTCTACGAGGCGAACCGGGACCTGATGCGCGCGGTCCAGGCCGAGTGGCACGAGCGCTACACCCTGCCGGCGCTCTGGGACCGGTTCAAGCCGGACCGCCTCGGCCATGCCGCCCACTGGTTCGACTGGACGACCGCGGACGAGGCCGCCTGGCGCGAGAACTACCGGCTCTGGATGGCTTTCCTGAACGACTACAAGAACCGCGGCGGCCGGGTGGCCGTGGGCACCGACGCGGGCTTCATGTACAACCTCCACGGCTTCAGCTTCGTGCGCGAGATGGAGCTGCTGCAGGAAGCCGGCTTCCATCCGTTGGAGGTGGTGCGTGCCGCCACCCTGCTCGGCGCCGAGACCCTGGGCCGGGCCGGCGAGATCGGCAGCATCGAGCCGGGCAAGCTGGCCGACCTCGTCGTCGTCCCGGAGAACCCCCTCCGGAACCTCAAGGTGCTCTACGGTACCGGCGCCCTGAAAGTGGGGCTCGACAACCGGCCGTCTCGCGTCGGGGGGGTTCGCTACACCATCAAGGGCGGGGTGGTTTACGACGCCGAGCGGCTGCGGGCCGATGTCCGCCGGATCGTGGAGGAGGCCAAGGCGCGGGAGGGGCGGGGGATCGTGGCGCCGGGCCTGGAGGAGCCGCCCGCTCGGGAGATCCAGCAACCGGCCCGGGTCGAGGGTCTCTGGGAGGGCATCATCCTCTACGATCCGGCCCAGGTCGAATTGGAAACCACAGTTGAAATCGCCCGCGACGCCCAGGGCAGCCTGGCGGGCACGATCGACCTGCCGAGCCAGCGCATGAAGTACCACCCCCTGAAGGACTTCAAGGTCGACGGCCGCAAGGTCTCGTTCACCTTCTACCGCAACTCCGAACGGCGGGGGCCGGACTCGCCATTCATCTTCGACGGCGAGATCTCGGCCGACGGACGGGTGATGGAGGGGATCTTCGCCGGCTTCTACAACGAGGAGAAGGGGACCGACCGGGTGCCCTTCCGCTTCGAGCGGATCGGCGAGCCGGGCGACGAGCGGCCCGAGCCGGTGCAGCCGGCACTGCTCTCCCTCTCCCCCTCCTCCAGCGAGCTCCGCGACGCCTTCAACCGCGACGCCGACGCGGTGCGGATCCTCATCCTGATCTCACCCACCTGAGGGGTCTGCCTCGCAAGCGCCCGTGTGGTGCAACGCTATGTTCTCGATCGGATTGAAGATCCGAAGCTTCGGATCTACTTGATCTGGGGACCGATGCTGGGCGGGGAGACCGAGGCGGACGCCCGCGAGGCGACCTCCCTGATGCCCGACCCGCGAGCGTCCCATTTCTGGACCGGAGCACACACCCTGGCGGAGGCGCTGCGCGCCCCGGCCGGGCTTCAGGAGGAGCTGGCGTGGGACACCTTTCTTCTCTTCCCTCCGGGTGCCCGGTGGGGGGACGCGCCCCCGTCGCCCTCCTACGTGATGCACGTGGGCAAGCGGCTGCCGCCGGACCGGCGCCTGAACGGCGAGAAGCTCGCCGAGCAGGTGAACCGGCTGCGGACGCCGTAGCCCGGGAGGTCTGACATGCGCGCAATGCCCGCAATGCCGGCAATACCCAGCCCCGAATGGAACGCCACCCGGGTCGGCTACCCGCTCGGCCGCACCCTTCACGAATGGATCGAGGACCAGGTGGACCGGGCTCCGGACGCCGTCGCGGTCATCGCGGAGGAGGGCCGCCTCACCTACACGGAGCTGGAGGCCCGGGCCAACCGGCTCGCCCGCCATCTCCGCGGCCTGGGAGTGGGTCCGGAGACGCGGGTGGGGATCTGCGCCGAGCGCTCGCTCGAGCTCGTCACGGGCCTGCTCGCCATCCTGAAGTCGGGCGGCGCCTACGTGCCCCTCGATCCCGGCTACCCGCGGGAGCGCCTGTCCTACCTGCTGGAGGATGCGGCCGTGCCGGTCCTCCTCGTGCAGGAGAGACTGGAGGAGCGTCTGCCCGCCGTCTCTTCCTCCATGAGCGCGCTCCGGGTACGGCTCGATCCGAATCGGGATGAGAGCCCGGAACGTCCCGAGCCGCTGGCCGGACCGGACAATTTGGCCTACGTCATCTACACCTCCGGCTCGACCGGCCGGCCCAAGGGGGCGATGAACGCCCACCGGGGCATCTGCAACCGGCTGCTCTGGATGCAGGAGGCGTATCGAATCGGCCCGGACGACCGGGTGCTGCAGAAGACCCCGTTCAGCTTCGACGTCTCGGTCTGGGAGCTCTTCTGGCCGCTCATGACCGGCGCGCCCCTCGTCATGGCCCGGCCCGGCGGGCACCAGGACGCGGCCTACCTCGCGGACCTGATCGTGCGAGAGGGCGTGACGACCCTGCACTTCGTGCCGCCGATGCTGCGGGCCTTCCTGGAGGAGCCCGGCGCCGGATCGTGCGCGGGCACGCTGAGGCGGGTGATCTGCAGCGGCGAGGCCCTGCCGGTGGACGTGCAGCGCCGCTTCTTCGCCCGCCTGCCCGGGGTCGAGCTGCACAACCTGTACGGTCCCACCGAGGCGGCGGTCGACGTCACCTGGTGGCCGTGCGATCCCGCGAGCACCCTTGCGACGGTTCCGATCGGGCGGCCGGTGGCCAACACCACCATCCATATTCTCGGTCCGGAGCTCGGTCCGGAGCTCGATCCGGAGCTGCGGCCGGTGCCGGTTGGGGAAGCCGGGGAGCTGTACATCGGCGGCGTCCAGGTGGGACGCGGCTATCTGAACCGTCCGGAGCTGACCGCCGAGCGCTTCGTGCCCGACCCGTTCGAGCCGGGAGCCCGCTTCTACAGGACCGGCGACCTGGCGCGGCACCTATCCGACGGCGCCGTCGAGTTCCTGGGCCGGATCGATTTCCAGGTCAAGATCCGGGGCTTCCGGATCGAGCTGGGGGAGATCGAGGCGGCGCTCGACGAGCATCCCGGAGTGGAGGGCTCGGTCGTGGTGGCGGCCGACGGTCCCGGCGGGGACAAGCGGCTGGTGGCCTATCTCCGCCCTGATCATGGGCAGGCGGCCGCGGTGCGCCGCTGGCTGGGCCTGGAGCGCGAGGGGCGGCTCGAGGACCAGAGCTTCCACGAGCTGCCGGACGGCACCGTGGTCGCGCAGCGCGGCCGGGGCGAGACCGACTTCCTCTGGGAGGAGATCTTCGCGGACCGCAGCTACCTGCGGCACGGCATCGGGCTGCGGGACGGCGACTGCGTGTTCGACGTGGGGGCCAACATCGGCCTGTTCAGCCTCTTCGCCGGCCGCGAGGCCGCGGTCCGCATCCATGCCTTCGAGCCGATCCCGCCGGTGTTCGAGACCCTGCGCGTCAACGCCGCGCTGCACGGATTGGACGTCCGCCTCCATGATTGCGGGCTCGCCGAGCAGTCGGGGAGCGCCGAGCTCACCTACTATCCCCACGCGTCGCTGATCTCCGGCCGCTTCGCCGACGCCGCCGAGGAGCGCGAGGTCGTGCGCGGCTTCCTCCTCGGCCAGGACGCCGGGCTCTCCGAGCGCCAGATCGAGGAGCTGCTCGACGAGCGGCTCCAGGCCGAGCGCCACACCTGCCACCTGCGGACGCTCTCGGAAGTCATCGCGGAAGAGGGGATCGAGCGCATCGACCTTCTCAAGGTGGACGTGGAGAAGAGCGAGCTGGAGGTGCTCCACGGTCTCCGCGAGGAGGACTGGCCCCGGGTGCGCCAGGTGGTCGTGGAGGTCCACGACATCGAGGGCCGGCTGGAGCAGGCTCTCGACCTCCTGCGGAAGCACGGCTTCGAGGTGGCGGTGGAGCAGGACCGGATGCTGACCCGGACCGGCCTCTACAACCTCTACGCCCGGAGAGAAGAGCGGCCGGAATCCAACGCCCGGCCGCGGGAGAGGGCCTGGACCAGCCCGGGGCAGCTCATCCGGGACGTCAAGGAGTCGCTGCGCGAGCGGCTGCCCGAGCACATGATCCCTTCCGCGTTCGTGCTCCTGGAGGACTTCCCGCTCAGCCCCAACGGCAAGGTGGACCGCAAGGCGCTGCCCGCGCCCGAGTCGGTGAGACATGCCGCGGAGCGCGAGCACGTCGCTCCCAGGACTCCGGCGGAGCAGGCGCTTGCCGCCATCTGGCGCGAGATCCTGGGCGTGGAGCGGATCGGCGCCGGGGACAGCTTCCTCGACCTGGGCGGGCACTCCCTGCTCGCCACCCAGGTGATCGCCCGGGTGCGGGACGGGATGGGAGTCGAGCTTTCCCTGCGCGACCTGTTCGAGCGCCCGGTGCTCTCCGAGCTGGCCACCCTGACCGAGGAGCGCGGCCGGGCGGGCGGGCCGTCCAGCCCCATCGTGGCCGTGCCGCGGACGGGCGACCTTCCCCTGTCGTTCTCTCAGGAGAGAGTCTGGTTCCTCCAGCAGCTCGACCCTACGATCCAGTCCTATCAGTTTCAGGCGAAGATCCGCTTCTGCGGCAAGCTGAATCCCGAAGCGCTGCGGCGGAGCCTGGAGGAGATCGTGCGGCGGCACGAGATCTTCCGCACCTCCTATCCCACGGTGGACGGCGGGCCGGTGCAGCGGTTCCATCCCGCCTGGGAGGTGCCTCTCCCCGGGGTGGACCTCTCCGGCCTGCCTGCGGACCTGCGTGAGGACGAGGCCGAGAGGGTGCTCTTCCTGGAGTGCCGGAAGCTGTTCGACATCGGCGTCCTGCCCCTGGTGCGCTGGACCCTGATCCGTCTTGCTCCGGAGGAGCACGTCTGGCTGCACGTGGAGCACCACCTGGTCCACGACGGCTGGTCGTTCAACCGGCTGGTGGGGGAGCTGGCCGTGCTCTACCGCGCCTTCGTGGAGGGCAGACCGTCGCCGCTTCCCGATCTCCCGCTCCAGTTCGCGGACTGGGCGGTCTGGCAGCGGGAGTGGATGCGTGGCCCGGAGGCTGCGGCCCAGATCGAGTGGTGGAAGCGGACGCTCGCCGGCCGCCCCCGGGTGCTGGAGCTGCCCACCGACCGGCCGCGGCCCAGGCGCCAGAGCTTCCGCGGCCGGGTCGAGAGGCTGGAGATGCCGCTCGATCTCTGCGAGTCCCTGCGTGCCGCCAGCCGCCGCGAAGGGGTCAGCCTCTACATGCTGATGCAGGCGGCCTTCGCGGCGCTGCTCTCCCGCTGGTCCGGCCAGGAGCAGGTGAACGTCGGCTCGGCCGTGGCCAACCGCCGCTGGCGCGAGACCGAGTCGATGATCGGCATGATCGTCGACAACGTGGTCCTGGCGGACGACCTTTCGGGCGATCCCACGGTCGCCGAGCTGCTGCGATGGGTCCGGCGGGTCAGCCTCGACGCAGGGATCCGCCAGGACATCCCCTTCGACCACGTGGTCGAGGCCGTGCAGCCGGAGCGCGATCTTTCCTACAACCCGCTCTTCCAGGCGAGCTTCAGCTTCCACGACTCGCCGCTCGACAAGCTCGACTTCCCCGGCCTGGAGGCGGAGCTGGCCGAGGGGCTGTCCAACGGATCGGCCAAGTTCGACCTCAACGTCATCTGCATCCCCAGGAGCGAGCAGAGGAGGCGGGGCGGCGGTGGGATCACGCTGCTGTGGGAGTACGCCACGGCCCTGTTCGACCGCTCGACCATGGAGCGGATGATCGGCCACTTCTACCGGCTGCTCGCCGGCTTCGCGGAGCATTCGGACCGGCGGGTCTTCGAGCTGCCGATGCTGGACTGGGAGGAGGAGCGGCAGCTCGACGCCTGGAGCGGGAAGACGGTTCCGTTTCCGGATGGCCGCGTCCACGAGCTGGTGGAGGCCTGGGCGGACCGGATGCCGGAGGCCCTGGCGGTGGCGGACGGCAAGCGCAGCCTCACCTATGCCGAATTGGAGGCCGGAGCGAACCGTCTGGCCCGGCGACTGATGCGGCTCGGGGTGCGTCCGGAGGACCGAGTGGGCGTCTGCCTCGAACGTTCCGCCGACCTTCCCCTGGCGCTGCTCGGGGTGCTCAAGGCGGGCGCCGCCTACCTGCCGCTCGATCCCAGCCATCCGCCGGAACGGCTCGCGTACATCCTGGAGGACTCGGCGGTCCGGGTCCTGCTCTCCGACCTCGATGGCCTGGAGGAGGAGAGTGCCGAGCGGCCGCATGTCCCGGGGGCGGCGTCGAACCTCGCCTACGTCATCTACACGTCGGGCTCCACCGGCCGTCCCAAGGGGACCGAGCTGGCCCATGCCGGCCTGCTCAACCTGATTGCCTGGCACCAGCGGGCCTATGGGATCACCCCGGCCGACCGCACCACCCAGGTGGCGAGCCCGGCCTTCGACGCCTCGGTCTGGGAGATCTGGCCCACCCTCGCGGGAGGCGCGAGCCTCCACTTCCCGCCGGAGGATGTCCGCTCCTCGCCGCCGGACCTCCTCGCCTGGCTGGCGGGCGAAGGGATCACGGTCTGCTTCCTGCCCACCCCCCTGGCCGAGGCCTGCCTGGCGCTGGATCTGCCCGAAGGCCTGGCCCTGCGCGCCCTGCTCACGGGAGGGGACCGGCTTCATCGCATCGAGCGCGGTATCTCCCTTCGGAGGCCATTCCGTCTCGTCAACCATTACGGTCCGACCGAGGGGACCGTGGTCACTACAGCGGGGGAAGTCGGCGCCGAGCCCGCCCCGCCGATCGGCCGGCCCATCGACAACTTCCGCGTCCACGTCCTCGACCGGCACCTGCAGCGGGTCCCGGTGGGAGTGGCCGGGGAGCTGTGCGCCGGCGGGATCGGTCTCGCCCGCGGCTACCTTGGGCGGCCGGAGCTGACCGCGGAGAGGTTCATCCCCGACCCGTTCGGAGAGGGGGAGAGGCTCTACCGCACCGGCGACCTCGTGCGCTGGCGGCGGGACGGCCGCATCGACTTCGTGGGGCGCACGGACCACCAGGTCAAGATCCGGGGCTTCCGCATCGAGCTGGGCGAGATCGAGGGGGTGCTGCGCGAGCATCCGGGGGTGCGGGATGCGGTGGTGACGGTGCGGGAACAGGGTGGGGAGCGGGTGCTGGTGGGGTACCTCACCCCCTGTCCCCCTCTCCCATCTCCCACCCAATCCCCCGCCGGGAGAGGGGGAACGTTACTGGGGCTGAATAGCGAGGCCGAAGGCACAGTGCTGGGGATACGTTCCCCCTCTCCCGGGGATGGGGGGCTGGGAGATGGGAGAGGGGGACAGGGGGTGAGGTCCTTCCTCGCCGACCGCCTCCCCGCCTACATGGTTCCCTCGACTTTCGTCGTTCTACCCGAACTGCCCCTCTCCCCCAACGGCAAAATCGACCTCGCGGCCCTGCCGGTCCCGGAGCCGGAACGCGCGATGGAAGAGAAAGCCGCCCCCCGCACCCCTACCGAGGAGATGCTGGCGGTGATCTGGGCGCAGGTGCTCGGGCTCCCCACCGCTGCGGGCCTGGGACCCGAGGACGACTTCTTCGCTCTCGGCGGGCACTCGCTGCTCGCAACCCAGGTGCTGTCGCGCATCCGCGAGTCGTTCCGGGTGGAGCCTCAGCTCCGGGCCGTGTTCGAGAGCCCGACGCTCGAAGGGCTGGGGAGGGTGGTCGAGGCCGCCCTCCGTGCTGGCTCGGGGCCGGAGGCGCCGCCGCTCGTCCCGGTCCCGAGGGATGGCGAGCTGCCGCTCTCCTTCGCGCAGGAGCGGCTCTGGTTCCTCCACCAGTTCGGCACCGACTCGGCGGTTTACAACATCCCCGAGGCCTGGCGCCTCCAGGGGCGGGTCGACGCCCCCGCCCTCGAGCGGAGCTTCAACGAGGTGGTCCGGCGCCACGAGGTCCTGCGCACCACGTACCCGATCGAGACGGGGCGCGTGATCCAGTCGATCGCCCCGGCGCTCCACGTCGACCTCGCCATGGTGGACCTTCGGACCCTGGAGAGGCAGGAGCCCGAAGTCCGGCGCCTGGTGGACGCGGAGGCCGCCCTGCCGTTCGACCTTGCCCGGGGGCCGCTGATCCGCACCACGCTGCTCCGCCTCGCGCCCGAGGAGCACGTCCTCCTCATCACACAGCACCACATCGTCTCCGACGGGTGGTCCATGGGGCTGTTCGTGCGTGAGCTGGCGGCGCTTTACCGCGCCTTCTGCCAGGGAGAGCCGTCGCCAGTTGATCCCGACGGGCGTTCGCCCTTGGCCCCCCTCCCCTTCCAGTATGCCGACTTCGCCCGCTGGCAGCGGGACTGGCTGCGGGGCGAGGTGCTCGCGCGGCAGCTCTCCTACTGGAAGGAGCGGTTGGACGGCGCTCCCGCCCTGCTGGAGCTGCCCACCGACCGGCCGCGGCCGTCGGTCCAGACCTTCCGCGGCGCGGACAGGACGCTGACGATCCCCGCCGGGCTGGCCCGGGGGCTGGAGGAGCTGTCGCGGCAGCAGGGGGTGAGCCTCTTCATGACCCTGCTCGCGGCCTTCCAGCTCCTCCTCTCGCGCTACACCGGCCGCGAGGACGTGGTGGCCGGCACCCCGATCGCGAACCGCAACCGCTACGAGACCGAGGGGCTCGTCGGCTTCTTCGTCAACACCCTCGTCCTGCGCACCGACCTCTCGGGCGACCCGGACCTCCCTGAGCTGCTGCGCCGGGTGCGGGACGTGAGCCTCGACGCCTACGCCCACCAGGACGTCCCCTTCGAGAAGCTGGTCGAGGAGCTGCGGCCGGAGCGCGGTCTGTCCCACACGCCGCTTTTCCAGGTCCTCTTCGCCCTGCACAACGCCCTCTCCATGGAGCTGGAGCTGCCCGGGCTCACGCTGTCGCGCCTGGAGCCCGAGGGCAAGACCTCCAAGTTCGACCTCGCCTTCCACGTGCAGCCCCGCCGCGACGGCTCGCTCTCGGCCCTGGCCCGGTTCAACCGCGACCTCTTCGACGGCACCACGATGGACCGGCTGCTGCGGCATTTCGTCAACCTGCTGGAAGGGGTTGTCCTCCTGCAGGCGTCGCGGCCGGGGGCGCGCCTCTCGGAGCTGTCCCCGCTCGGGGAAACCGAGCGCTGGCAGATGCTCGCCGAGTGGAACGACACGGAGGCCGGGTTCCCGGAATGCGCTCTCCACGAGCCGTTCGAAGCCCGGGCGCGGGAGAATCCGGATGCTCCGGCCCTGGAATTCGAGGGCGAGGTGATGACTTACGGCGAGCTCGACCGCAGGGCCGGGTGCCTGGCCCGCCGCCTGGCCGCGCTCGGCGCCGGCCCTGGCGACCTGATCGGCATCCATCTCGACCGCTCCTTCGACAAGGTGGTCGCGGTGCTCGGCGCGCTCAAGTCCGGGGCCGCCTACGTGCCGCTGGAGACCTCCTGGCCGCGCGAGCGGCTGCGCTGGATCGTCTCGTTCCAGGGGATCGAGCGCGTGATTACGCACGCCTCGCGGAGAGAGGGGCTCATCGAGATCGGCCTTCCTGGGGAGGGGGCCGTCTGCCTGGACGAGCCCGGCCCCGAAGCTGCCGTCCTCCGCCTGGCCGGGCCGGACGACCTGGCCTACGTCATCTTTACCTCGGGATCGACGGGCACGCCCAAGGGGGTCATGGTGCGGCACCGACCGGCGGTCAACCTGGTGTACTGGGTGAACACCACGTTCCAGGTCGGCCCGTCGGACAGGCTGCTCTTTGTCACGGCGCTCTCCTTCGACCTCTCCGTGTATGACCTTCTCGGCATCCTGGCCGCGGGCGGGACCGTGCGGATTGCGACGCGGGCCGAGAGCCGCGACCCCCGGCGCCTGGTGCAGATCCTGGCCGAGGAGGGGATCACCTTCTGGGATTCGGCCCCGGCCACCCTGCAGCAGCTAGTGCAGTTCTTCCCGGCGTCAGGAGCGGTCCCGCCGAGCCTGCGGCTGGTCTTCCTCTCCGGCGACTGGATCCCCGTGACCCTGCCGGACCGGGTCCGCGAATCGTTCCCCGGCGCCCGGGTGGTCAGCCTGGGCGGGGCCACCGAGGCCACAATCTGGTCGAATTACCATCCGGTCGGCGAGGTGAACCCGGCCTGGAAGAGCATCCCCTATGGCCGGCCGATCGCGAACGCCCGCTACCACGTGCTCGACGCGGGGTTGAGCCCCTGCCCGATCGGAGTGCCTGGCGACCTCTACATCTCCGGCCCCTGCCTCTCCCTCGGCTACGCCAAGGCGCCGGACCTTACCGCGGACCGCTACGTCCCCGACCCGGTTGGACCCGAGCCCGGGGGGCGGCTCTACCGCACCGGCGACCGGGCACGCTACTGGATGGACGGCACTCTGGAGTTCCTGGGCCGGCTGGACAGCCAGGTCAAGGTGCGCGGCTACCGGATCGAGCTGGGGGAGATCGAGTCCGTGGTCGCCTCGTACCCGGGCGTGCGCGAAGCCGTGGCCCTGGTCCGGGAGGACGTGCCGGGAGATCAAAGGCTGGTGGCCTATCTCATCCCCGAAAAGGAGGCGGCGCCGCCGTCCGCGGCCGAGCTGCGCGCCTGGACGGCCGAGCGCCTGCCCGAGTACATGGTGCCCGCTGCGTTCGTCTCGATGGTGGCGTGGCCGCTGTCGGCCACGGGCAAGCTCGACCGCAAGTCGCTGCCGCCGCCGTTTGCGCCGAAGCCGGAGCAGCCTGTCGTGGAGCCCCCGCGGACCGAGCTGGAGCGCGTCATCGCGGCCGTCTGGCGCGAGGTCATCGGCGTCGAGTCCGTGGGCGCGAGCGACAACTTCTTCGACCTCGGCGGACACTCACTGCTCCTCGCCCGGGTCCAGGTGCGCCTCTCCGAGATCCTCGGCCGCGATCTGCCCATGGTCGACCTCTTCCGCTACCCGACCGTGGGCTCTCTCGCCGAAGCCCTGGGCACCGGGGAGCGGGATCTGGTCGAGGCTCCCGCGCCCCGTCCGCGGACCCACGACCGCGTCGCCGTCGTCGGCATGGCCGGCCGCTTCCCCGGCGCCCGCGACGTGGACGAGCTCTGGCAGAACCTGCGTGACGGCGTCGAGTCGATCCGCTTTTTCACCGAGGAGGAGCTGTTCGCCGCCGGGGTCCATCCCGACCTGCTGGCCGACCCGGCGTATGTCAAAGCCCGGGGCGTATTGGAGGGCACTGACCTGTTCGATGCCGCCCTCTTCGAGACCACGCCGCGCGAGGCCCAGATTCTCGATCCGCAGCAGCGGCTCTTCCTGGAGTGCGCCTGGCAGGCCCTGGAGCACGCGGGCTGCAACGGCGAGCGCTGGCGCGGCGAGGTCGGCGTGTTCGCGGGCGCGTCCGAGAACACCTACGTCCACCAGATCCTGGCCAACCCGGCCCTGCTTTCCGCGGTCGGCCGGTACTCGGTCTCGCTCGCGAACAACCCCGACTACCTGGCGACGCGGGTCTCCTACAAGCTCAACCTCCAGGGGCCGGGCCTCGCGGTCCAGACCGCCTGCTCGACCGCGCTCGTAGCCGTGCACCTCGCCTGCCGGGCTCTCCTCCAGGGGGAGTGCGACCTCGCCGTGGCCGGAGGCGTGTCGGTGCGTGTACCCGAGCAGGCCGGGTACCTCCATGAGGAAGGGGGAATCGCTTCGCCGGACGGCCACACCCGCGCCTTCGACGCCCGCGCGGCTGGCACGGTGCGGAGCAGCGGCGTGGGCGCGGTCGTGCTCAAGCGGCTGGAGGACGCCCTGGCCGAAGGCGACACGGTCCACGCGGTGATCCTGGGATCGGCCATCAACAACGACGGCTCCTGCAAGGTCGGCTTCACCGCCCCGGCGGTCGACGGGCAGGCCCGGGCCATCCGCAAGGCCCATCTCGCCGCGGGGATCGACCCCGAGACGATCGGCTACGTCGAGGCCCACGGCACGGGCACCTCCCTGGGCGATCCGATCGAGATGGCCGGCCTGACCGAGGCTTTCCGCGCCGGGGGAGCCACGAAGACCGGCTTCTGCGCGGTCGGCACCGTCAAGTCGAACCTCGGCCACACCGACGCCGCGGCCGGCATCGCGGGCCTGCTCAAAACCGTGCTCGCCCTGGAGCACGGCCAGATCCCGCCGAGCCTCCACTTCGAGTCCCCCAACCCCGCGATCGACTTCGCGTCGAGCCCGTTCTACGTCGCCTCGGAGCTGAGGGAGTGGACGTCCGAAGGGCCGCGGAGGGCGGGAGTCAGCTCCTTCGGCATCGGCGGCACCAACGCCCACGTCGTCCTGGAAGAAGCCCCTCCTCCTGCTCCCGTGCTTCCGGGCCGGCCGGTCCAGCTCCTGGTCCTCTCGGCCGCCACCTCCGGCGCGCTCGACGCGGCCACCGCCGATCTGGCCCGGCACCTGGAGACCCTGCCCGATGAGGATCTTGCCGACGCGGCCTGGACCCTCCAGGCCGGACGCAAGGCCCTGCGCTGCCGGCGGGCCGTGCCCTGCCGGAGCCGGGCGGAGGCGATCGGCCTGCTGCGTACCGAGGATCCCGCCCGGCTCCTGAGCCGGATCGTCCCCGCGGACCCGCTCTCGGTCGCCTTCCTCTTCCCCGGCCAAGGGGCTCAGCACTTGGGCATGGCCGAGGAGCTGTACGTCGAGGAGCCGGTCTTCCGCGAGGCGATGGACGAGGCCTGCGAGCGCCTGCGGCCGGAGCTCGGGCTCGACCTGCGCGAGCTGCTTTACCCCTCCGGCACAGCGCGGTCCCTGGATGAAACGTCCCTGGCCCAGCCGGCCCTGTTCGCGGTCGAGCACGCGCTGGCCCGGCTCTGGATGTCCTGGGGGGTGAAGCCCGAGGCCATGCTCGGCCACTCGGTGGGCGAGTACGTAGCCGCCTGTCTGGCCGGCGTCTTCTCCCTGGAGGCCGGCCTCCGTCTCGTCGCGGCCCGCGGCCGTCTCATGCAGGAGCAGCCGCCCGGCGCCATGCTCGCGGTGCCGCTCCCGGAGAGCGATATCGCCGAAATCGTCCTCGAAGGCTCCCTCTCCCTGGCCGCGGTCAATGCCCCGCGGGCCTGCGTAGTGGCCGGGACCGCAGAGGACGTCCGCGCCTTCCGCGAGCGCCTGGGGGAGCGCTTTGGGGAGGAATTGGACTGCCGCGTCCTCCACACCTCCCACGCCTTCCACTCGGCCCTGATGGACCCGGTGCTGGAGCCGTTCACCCAGCTCCTCCGCGGGATGGAGCTGCGCCCGCCGCGCATCCCCTTCGTCTCCAACCGCACCGGCACCTGGATCACCGCGGACGAGGCGGTCAGCCCGGGCTACTGGGCAGGCCACCTGCGCAACACCGTCCGATTCGCCGACGGCCTGAAGACGCTGCTCGGAGCGGGGAGGAGGATGGCCCTGCTGGAAGTCGGTCCCGGCGGCACGCTGGGCACCCTGGCCGGCCAGCACCCGGACCGCAAGGCCGCGGACCTCGTGGCGCGCTCGCTCCGCCGGCCCAAGGAGGATCGGCGGGATCTGGACGTGCTGCTCGGCGCGCTCGGCCGGCTCTGGCTGGCGGGAGCCGACGTCGACTGGAGCGCGGTCCACGCGGGAGAGAGGCGGAGGCGCATCCCACTGCCGACCTACCCGTTCGAGCGCCGCCGCTTCTGGGTCGATCCGCCGGTCACCGTTGAAGGCACGACGCTGGTACGGAGGCTGGAAGCCGAAGCCGAGACCATGGTAGGCGGACCTGTCGTTCCGATGGACATGGAGATGGCCCTGGGCACGCGCACACCCCTGGAGGAGACCGTGACCCGCGTCTGGCGCGAGCTGCTGGGCTTGGACGACATCGGCCTCCACGATGACTTCTTCGACATCGGCGGCAGCTCGCTGATGGGGCTCCAGATGAGCGCCCGCCTGCGCCGCGCCCTGGGGGTCCCGCTCCCGGGAGACCTCCTCCTGGAAGCGCCCACGGTCTCGGCCATGGCGAAGCTGCTGGAGGGCCGGCTGGCTGGAGGAGCGGAGGCGGTTCGCCCGACCTGCCTGCTGCGTCTCCAGTCCGAGGGGCACCGGCCGCCGCTCTTCCTGGTCCACCAGGTGGGTGGCTACGCCTACACCTTCCGCGCCCTGTCCAGGGAGCTGGGGAACGACCGTCCCGTCTACGGTCTGCGCTCCCTCGGCTTGGAGGAGGGGGAGGAGCCGCTCCTCGCGATCGAGGACATGGCGCGGCACTACCTGGGCCTGATCCGGGAGGTCCAGGGGAAGGGTCCCTACCTGCTGGGAGGAGCGTCGATGGGAGGCATGGTGGCTTTCGAGATGGCCCACCAGCTCCAGTCCGCCGGGGAGGAGGTGGCCCTCCTGGCCCTGATGGACACTCCCTGCCTGGACCAGATGCCGGCGAGAGAGGGCCACCCCGAAGCCGTGGCCGCGGTCTTCCGCGGCCGTGTCGAGCTCTGTCCGAACGAGCTGCGCCGGCTCGGTTCCGAGGACCAGCTCGCCATGGCTTTCGAGAAGGCGAGGCAGGCCGGCCACGACGGTCTCGATCCCGCGGAGATGGCCCGCCGGGTGAGGGTGCTCGCCGCGAACGTGGACGCCCTCTACACCTACGCGCCGAGGCCCCACCCCGGCTCGATGGTCTACTTCCGGGCCGAGTCGAGGAGGCCGGGAGATCCGCCGCGTCCGGAGCTGCCCTGGATCGAGCTGATGAGCGGAGGCACCGAGGTCCACGTGGTGCCGGGCGACCACATGACCATGCACGAGCCCCCGCACGTCCGCACCCTCGCCGAAAGGCTGCGGCGGTGTCTGGGGAGGGTGGTGGAGATGACCTCACCCCCTGTCCCCCTCTCCCATCTCCCACTCACGCCCCCGCCGGGAGAGGGGGGACGTATCCGGCCCGTTATCTAGATATCGGCCGGTAGCGCGCCAAACCAATGTAGGGGCGGGGCTTGTCCCCGTCCGGGAGGGGGAAATCTCCCGCCCGGACGCACTTCCCGGTGGCTGGGACGGTTGTCCGAGAGGCTCGGACGACTCTCCGAGGCGCTCGGGGAGCTCTCCGAGAGGCTCGGACAATTCTCCCAGAGGCTCGGAGAACTCTCCGGAAGGCTCGGACGATTGTCCGAGAGGCTGGGAAGACTCTCCGAAAGGCCGGGACGGCTAACACAATCCTCCCGCTCCGGTGTCTTCCACCCGGAGGCGCGAGAGCTTCGCGTACCCAGGCCCGGGTAGAATCGGACATGCTCCAACTCCGGATCACGCAGCACGCCCTGGCGGAGGACCGTCACCGGGTGGAGATCGCCCTCGAAGGCGACGGCGCCCGCCGGACGGCCGAGTCCACCTTCGCGTTCGGCCTCTCGCCTCAGGATGAGGAAGACCTGCGCTGGTATCTGGAGGACTTCCTCCAGTATCCCCAGGAGCCGGCGCCGGCGATCGCGCTGCGGGTCGAGGGACGGATGGCGGAGGTGGGAAACGAGCTGTTCCGGGCGGTGTTCCAGGCGAACGACGATGCCCGCGATCTCTGGGCCGAGCTCCGCAAGCGGCTGCCGCAGACGAGGATCGAGATCGTCACCGGCGTGGCGGAAGCCGCCACGATCCCCTGGGAGCTGCTGCGCGATCCGAAGACCGGCTCCCACCTGGCCCTCACGGCCCATTCTTTCGTACGCGCCCATCCCAACCCGGCGCTCGCCCCGAGCCTGCCGGCCCGGAAGAAGGGAAAGATCCGCATCCTCCTGGTCCTTTGCCGTCCACGGGGAGAGAAGGACGTGCCGTTCCGCTCGGTGGCGAGCCAGCTCCTGCGCGGCTTGAGCGAGGCCAATCGCGAAGCTTATGACCTCGACGTTCTGCGTCCGCCTACGTTCGAGCAGCTCGGGAAGGCGCTCCGCCAAGCGCACGAAGAGGGCAAGCCCTACCACGTGGTCCACTTTGACGGACATGGCATGTACCTCGCGGGACCCAACTCAGGCAAGCGAGGCTATCTCTGGTTCGAGAACCTGCAGCTCAAAAAGTATGGCAAATTCGTGGATGGCACCTCGCTGGGTCAGCTCCTCGCGGCGACGGGGGTTTCCGTCCTTGTCCTCAATGCCTGCCGGTCGGCCCATAGCGAGCCGGCGCCGACGCCGAGTGCGGATGCCACCACCTCCTCGCAAGTGCGGGCGTTCGGCTCGCTGGCGCAGGAGGTAATAGACACGGGTGTGGCCGGAGTAGTGGCCATGCGCTACAACGTCTATGTGGTCACCGCCGCCCAGCTCGTGGCCCAGCTCTACGCCTCTCTTGTCCGCGGAGCCGCACTGGGCGAGGCGGTGACGCTGGCACGTAGGGACTTGGCCGACAATCCATTGCGCGAGGTGATTCATACGCCTCTGCCGCTTCAGGATTGGACTGTCCCCGTTGTCTATGAGTTGGCGCCATTGCAGATCTTCCCCGAGGTGAAAGACGACGGCAGCCTGACTATCCAAGTCCAGGCAGGAGCTACGGTGTCGTCGGCCGGCAGCATCGACGCCGACCTTCCGCCGCCACCCGACGCTGGCTTCTTCGGCCGGGATGAGACGCTCCTCGCCCTCGATCGAGCCTTCGACGAGGCCTCGATCGTCCTCCTCCATGCCTATGCCGGCAGTGGCAAGACCACCACGGCCGCCGAGTTTGCCCGCTGGTACTCCTTGACCGGCGCTGTCGACGGTCCGGTCCTCTTCACCACCTTCGAGCGCTACCTCCCGCTCTCTCGCGTGCTGGACCGGATCGGCCAGGTCTTCGGGCCGGCCCTGGAAAATGCCGGCGTCCATTGGCTTGCGCTTGAGGATGCGAAGCGGCGGGAGGTGGCTCTACAGGTGCTCTCCCAGATCCCGGTGCTCTGGATCTGGGACAATGTGGAGCCGGTAGCCGGGTTCCCCGCCGGTACGGAATCGGCCTGGAAAGCGGAAGAGCAGGGGGAACTGCTCGGCTTTCTCCACGCCCTGCGGCAGACGAAAGCGAAGGTTCTCCTGACCTCGCGCCGCGACGAGCGCTCCTGGCTGGGAGACCTGCCCGTGCGCATCCAGGTCCCGCCCATGCCGATAACCGAGAGCCTCCAACTCGTCCGAGCCTTGGCTGAAAGGCACGGCCGCCGCCTCACCGATGTCGAGGACTGGCGTCCCCTCCTCGCCTTCGCCCAGGGCAATCCGCTGACGCTCACCGTCCTCGCCGGTCAGGCGCTGCGCGAGGGGCTCAGGACGAAGGAGCAGATCGGGGCCTTCGTCACCCGACTCCGCTCCGGTGAGGCCACCTTCTCCGATGAGATCAACGAGGGGCGCTCCCGCTCCCTCGGGGCCTCGCTCGCGTATGGGTTTGAGCAGGCTTTCAGTGAAGAAGAACGCAAGAAGCTCGCTCTGCTCCATCTGTTCCAGGGTATCGTGAACGTGGGCGTATTGGGCCTGATGGGAGAACCCAAAGCTCAGTGGTGCCTACCTGAGGTACGAGGCCTGATCCGAGAGGAGAGCATCGCTCTCCTCAATCGCGCCTCCGAGGTGGGGCTCCTGACCGCCTACGGCGGCGGGTATTATGGGATCCACCCTGCCCTCCCCTGGTTCTTCAAGGACCTCTTTGATCGGCACTATCCGGCTGGAGACCTGGCGGCCGAGCGCGCGTTCGTCGAGTCCATGGGGGAGCTAGTGTTCTACTACAAGGAGGAATACAAAGAGGGGAGCATAAGTGTCATTAATGTCTTGCTGGCTGAGGAGGCAAACCTTCTCTACGCTTGCTTCTTGGCGCGGGTCCACAGCTGGTGGCAACCGGCGCTCAGGACTATGGTGGGGCTTGAGCAACTCTATGACCACACCGGCCGGCAAGCGGAGCGAAAGCGGCTGGTCAAAGAGAACGTACCGGTCTTTGTAGATCCGGAAAGTGGCGGGCCCTTGCCAGAGCGAGAAATGGGTTGGGGCTTTGTCACGAAGTACCTCGCGGAACTCGCCGAGAAGGAGCGGAAGTGGGCCGATGCCGAGCGACTGTGGGATGTTCTCGTCGATTGGAGCCGACGGCGTGCCACTCCCGCTTTGACTCGACCGGCAGAGGAACTGAAGTACGACGAACGACTTGCGATCCAGACGCTTGCGGTCTCTCTGGAGGGCCTCGCACGTATTCACGAACAGCTAAGGCGGGTGGAGTGCGTGCCGATGTATGAGGAGGCCTTCAAGCTTTCCGAGCGAATCGGTGACTGGGCCGAGGCGGCAATTTGTGCATTCAACCTTGGGAGTGCCTTCAGGGATGTGCCCACGCTCCGCGACCTCAACCAAGCCGAGTATTGGTACCGGCGAAGCCTTGGGTTGCGCGCCGAGCACGATCGACTGGGGCGTGTCCGATGCGTTGGGAATTTAGGAATTCTTGTCGAGGAGCGTTTCCACGAAGCGCGGATTGCAGGGCTACCTAATGAAGAGCTTCTCCGGCATCTCAACGAAGCAATAAAGTTCTATCATGAAGCTCTCTACCTTACTCCAGCAGACGCGGTCTTCGACTTGGCTGTGGTCCACTCCCGGCTTGGTAACATCTATAACAATGCAGCTGGCGTATACAATAAAGAAGAAAACCTTGATCTCTCGGTTCAACACCACCGTGAGTCGATTCACCTTGAAGAGATTCAGGGCGACCTCTACCGCACCGCTCGGGCGCGCTTCAGCATGGCCGTCGCCCTCCTTAACGCCAGCCGCCCAGCGGATGCCTTGGAGTATGCCGAGACAGCGCTGAGGGGATACGAGAGCTATGGAGAGAGAGCGGCGGATAAGATTGAGGAGACTCGCGGGTTGATTGCGAACATCCGCGGGCGTTGAAGACCCCTCCTTTATCATCTCTCGCGCCGGGACGCGCGGGAGATGACGCCCCCTCCCTTCGGGTAGCTCAAAGCAAGTCTCCCCCTCTCCCGGGCGGGTGTGAGTGCGGTGGGAGAGGGGGCCGGGGGGGAGGGCTCACATCTGCCAGCCCAGAACCAGCCCCGCCTCGTACCCCGAGGCATCGAAGATCAGCGTGAAGCCGTCATCGCTGTCGATCAGGTCGTCGTCGAAGAAGAAGCGGTAGCGGACCTCGGGGCGGACGAAGAGGTGGTTGCCGAGGGTCCACTCGTAGCCGACTCCGGCGTGGGCCGTGAAGACGGTCGAGAGATCCGAATCCGAGAAATCCTCTTCGAGGAAGATGCCGCTGATGCTGGCTTCGAGCCGGGAGAAGCCGGCCCCTCCGAAAACCACGAGGTCGTGCCACGGAAACCATTGCAGCGAGACGTCGAGGTTGTAGAGCTCGGACTCGAATTCCAGGGGCTCCGGGGGCAGCTCGGCCTCCGGAAAGGTCGCGGCGATGTCCACTCTGGTCAGGGCCGCTTCCAGGCGGAAGGAGGGATTGATGCGGTATCCGCCGCGGATCCCGAGCACCTCGGTGCTCTCCGCCGCCTCCTGCTCGGCCTGATAGACACCGCCCGAAACGCCGAAGTGCCACTGCGCCCAGGCCGGCGCGGAGCCGAGCCCCAGAGCCAGTGCCACGAATAAACAACTCACCTGTCCACGCATAGATAGCAGCCTCCCTACCACAGCCACGCGTAGCCGATCTTCAGGAAGAACGTGCGGTCCCGCTGGGTGAGGTCGACCTCCTGGATGCCCAGGTAGTTGTCCGAGTAGCCCGCGAGCAGCACGGTCTGGGGGTTCAGCTTGTAGGAGAAGAGGAGCTGCGAGAAGAAGGTCTCCTCCTCCGGCTCCAGGTTGATGCCCGGCCGGAAGAGCGCCAGGTCCCGTTCCACGTCCCGGTGCTGGAGGATCGCCCTCACGAAGGTGCGCACGTTGATGTGGTAGCGCAGCGTGGCCTGGGTGAGCACGGCCTTCAGGTAGGGCTGGTCGTTGGTCGTGAACTCCTGGTAGTTGTAGTCGAAGTCGCCGAAGAGGTGGCGGCCGATCCGGAAGTCGAACGAGGGCTGGATCTGGGTGAACTCCACCTGGCGGACGTTGGTGAAGTCGATGACCTCGCCGCCGCGCAGGAAGAGGTCGAGCCCCAGGTTGCCGCTCGGCCGCAGCGAGAGGAGCAGGTCGTGCCGGTAGTTGTAGAACGCCTGCCCGAGGAAGCTCTCGTAGTTCGGCAGGATGCGCACGCGCACTACGCTCTGCATCGGCCCTTCGTACTGCAGGAAGACGTTGAAGTCCTGCTCCAGCAGCTCGCCGTCCTTGTCGTTCTTGGTGCTGGAGTTGAGGTTCACCGTGACGCGGCTGTACCAGCCCCCGGGCTTGCCCCAGAAGATCCGCTGGATCTGGCCCGCCCCCTCCTCGAAGCCGACCTGGGGGATGAAGCCGCTGTCGGCGCGGAAGCCGTCGGCGATCGAGTTGAAGCTCGCGCGCCACTGCCAGTTGCGGGTGGCGTGGGCGTACTCGACCACCACGGCCTCGCCGGTGAACGGGTCCTCGGACTGGCCGGCCACGGCGGCGACGCCGGACGGGTAGTCGGTCCGCGAGCCCAGGGCCTGGAAGCGGATGGTGTCGGATGTCTTGATCCGGATGCCGCCGTCGATCCCGTAGATGCGGTTCGCGTAGTCGAAGCCGTCCCGACCGGCGTAGAGGACGCCCAGGGATGAGGTGTCGCCGATGTCGCGCCGGTAGCGCAGCACGCTGTTGCGCACGTCCTCGTCGAGGAAGACGAAGGCCGAGGTCTCGCGGCCGGGGATGAGGATGGTGTTGACGCTGTCCTCGGTGAGGAAGGCGCCGAAGGAGTCCGCCCCTTCCTTGCCGGTCAGCTTCAGCCCGTACTTGGGGTCGAAGACGGTGCGGGTGAAGACCGCCTGGTAGGGGGTCGCGAAGAAGTCCGCGCCCTCCAGGAAGAACGGCCGCTTCTCCGGGAAGGAGAGGGCGAAGCGCTCGTTGACGTCGAGCACGGCGAAGTCGGCTTCGACCTGGGAGAAGTCCGGGTTGATCGCCGCGTTCAGGCTGATGTTCGGCGTGATGCCCCAGCGCACCGACAGGCCGGCCTCGACCTCTTCCTCGCCGCTCTCCATCGGCTCCGTCAGGGTCGGACGGGCGTCCGTGCGCTTGGCCGTGATCGTGGGCGTGGTCTCCAGGTTGTAGCCCGCCTGGATGTTGCGAAAGCCGCTGACCGGCTCGAACTGGCAGACCAGGCAGTCCTGCTGCCGGTCGTTCCAGGTCGAGCGGAGCTGATGGAGCACGGAGCGCGGGTAGATGCGCAGGGCGAGGAAGCCCCAGGTCTGGTCCGCGCCCGTGCGCGGGAAGCGGATCTGCTTCAAGGGGACCGAGATCTCCACCACGTAGCCGTCCGCCGTGATCTGACCCTTGGAGTCCCAGATCGCGTCCCAGGAGAAGTCCTCGGCCTCGTCCACGTCGCTGATGGTGGCGTCCGTCTGCACACCCAGGGGATTGACCCGGAACTCGTAGGCGCGCCGCTGGTCGTTGAAGGTGTCGATGTAGAAGCCGACGGTGTCGTCCAGGAACGCGGTGTCACGGTCGGCCAGGTAGGCGCGGATCTGGCCCGGCTGCGGGTCGTGCGCCCGGAAGCCCACGTAAAGGTTGTCGTTATCGAAGGTCACCAGGCACTCGGTCTCCACTGGCGCAGGGACGTTGTCGCCGGGCGACCATTCGTACGTCAGCGGCACGAGGGTCGCGTCCGCCCAGGCTGCCTCGTCGAGCACGCCGTCCACTTTGATTCCTGAGGACGCGGGCCGGATGGCATGCGTCTGCTTGGGCTGAGGTACTGCAGGCGTTGCCTTGGGATCCTGGGCAGAAGCCACGGCCGGGAGGACAGCAAACATGAGAAGAAGCATCGCAAAACCGGCGCGAGATCTCTTCTGGAGCAAGCAGAATCCTCCCAGGAGGAAAAAGGTGGACATTTTCATAAACAAGTCTGAAAGACTTTCAAGTTGATTGGATATCGAGTGGCCAGTTAGTATAGCATCGGCTCATGGCCGATCAGCGCTGGGGAGAACTCGTTTCACTTCAGGAGCTTACGCGTTCGCTGAGACTCTCTATCCTGGCCCTTGCCGTCGTCGCGGTTGTCGCCATGCCAGCGTTCGGAACGATCGCGTTGACTCCATGCCAGCTCCCCGGTCTGGAGGAGCAGGCGCGTTGCGGCACGCTGGAGGTGCCGGAGGACCCTGGCGCTCCGGAAGGGCGCAAGATCTCCCTGAAAATCGCGGTGCTTTCTGCCACCGGGAGCTCTTCGCCGGGGTCGCCGGCCCCGGACCCGGTGTTCGCGATCGCGGGCGGACCGGGCGAGTCGTCGGTCGCCCTCGCTCCGGTCTTCTCTCAGCTCCTCGAAGGCGCCCGCGGCGAGCGCGACGTCGTGCTCGTGGACCTGCGCGGCACGGGCGGCTCGAACCGGCTGGACTGCCAACTCCCCGGCAGCGACGAGAACCCGCAGGCCTTCCTCGGCGACTTCCTGCCGGTCGAGGCGCTTCGGGAGTGCCTGGGGAAGCTGGATGCCAATCCCGCGCTCTACACCACGGCGCACGCGGTCCAGGACCTGGAGGCGGTCCGCGCGGCGATGGGCTACGGAAAGGTCAATCTGTACGGGGTCTCGTACGGCTCGCGGGTCGCCCTGGTCTACCTGCGCAGCCACCCGGAGCGGGTGCGGAGCGCGGCACTCCACGGTGTGGTGCCCACGGACGTGAAGGCGCCGCTCCACTTCGCCGAGGACTCGCAGCGCTCGCTCGACCTGCTGCTCGCCGAGTGCGAGGAGGACGCGGCCTGCCGGACGGCCTACCCCGGCCTGAAAGAGCAGCTCGCCGCAGTCCAGCAGCGGCTCGCCCAGGCGCCCGCCACGGTCGAGATCGAGGACCCGAAGACCAAGAAGCGGGTGAAGCTGACGATCACCCGCGACCTGTTCAACGAGGAGCTGCGCTGGCGGCTCTACGGCGAGGGTCCGAGCCCGGTCCCGGAATACATCCGGAAGGCGCACGAGGGGGATTTCTCGAAGCTCGCGGCCACGCTCCTGCGCCAGCGCCGGGTGATCGCCTCGGGCGCGGCCCTGAGCCTGGGGACCTGGCTCTCGGTGACCTGCGCGGAGGACGTGCCGTTCCTCGACCCGGAGGAGGCGAAGCGCTTGGCGCAGGGCACGTTCCTGGGGACCTACCGGGTGGACCAGCAGGTGCGGGCCTGCTCGGTCTGGCCCCGGGGCAAGGTCCCGGCCGGCTTCTCCGGAGAGGTGCGCTCGGAGGTTCCGGTGCTCCTCCTCTCGGGCGAGCGCGATCCGGCGACGCCGCCGCGCTACGGCGAGCAGGTGATGCGCGGTCTCGCGCGTGCGAAGCACGTGGTCTTCCCCCGGGGCGCCCACGCGGGCCGCTCGCCCTGTGTGCGGAAGATCCTGGGCGCTTTCCTGGCCCGAGGCAGCGTGGAGGGGCTGGACGCCTCGTGTACCAGTGAGCCACAGAAGGTCGCCTTCGTCCTGCCCGCAGCTCCTGCCTCTCCGGCTCCTCCTCCCAGTTCGTCTTCGACAGCACCGTCCCGAAAGGCGAGCGCCGAGGCACTGTGGGAAGGAGTCATCTTCATTCAACGGGGCTGGCTGGAGGTCGAGCTGATGATCGAGCTGTTCGACGGGGGCGCCACGGGCTGGTCCGGCAGCGCCGACCTGCCGACGCAGGGGCTCCAGTTCGTGCCGCTGAGCAACGTGGCGGTGCAGGGCTCCAAGGTCTCGTTCGAGATCCACCGTCCGGCCGAAGGAACGGTGGCGGCCGTGGACACGCGCTTCGAGGGTGAGCTGTCCGCGGACGGCCGGACGATCGCCGGCAAGTTCCTGGAGGAGGGCAAGACGTTCGACTTCGCCCTCCAGCGGATCGCCGAGGCGGGAGCGGACCGGCCGGCGCCGGTGGCACCGGAGCTGCGCATGCTCTCCGACCGGGGCGATGAGCTGAAGGAGCTTTTCAACCGCGAGCAGGACAAGCTGCGCCTGGTGCTCGTCCTGTCCCCCACGTGACCGGTCTGCCTCCAGGACACCCGGGTGGTGTCCCGCTACGTGATGAAGGCGATGGACGATCCGCGCATACGGCTGTACGTGGTCTGGGGGCCGATGGAGGAGGAGGACTCAGAGGCCCATGCGCGCAAGGTGACGATCAACGCGCCGGACCCGCGGGCGACCCACTTCTGGACGGACGACGACGTGCTCGCCGACGCGTGGGCGCAGGTCCTGGGAGTGGTGGACGACGAGACCGGCTATGACTTGTACATGGTCTTCCCGCCGGGGGTCCGGTGGGAGGAGAAGCCGCCGGTCCCGCCCTACTTCATGTGGATCGAGAAGCAGGGCCTGCCCAAGGAGACCAAGTTCAACGGCGTCGTCCTGGCCGAACAGGTACGCCGGTTCCTCGGCGGCTCTTCGTAGAGCCGCATTCCGGAGGCGAAAGGAAGGGGAGCCGTGACTCCGAGCGCTACGCAGTCCCATCCGGAAGGGTGCATCCACCAGCTCATCAGGGCGCAGGCCGCCAGGACCCCGGACGCCGAGGCCGTGGCCTTCGGAGGGGAGAGCCTCACCTACCGCGAGCTCCTGGAGCGGGCCGGCCGCGTGGCAGCGCTTCTCCAGAGCCGCGGCGTCGGCCCGGACACCCTGGTGGGCCTGTGCGCCGAGCGCTCGCTGGACATGATGATCGGGATGCTCGGCATCCTCGAAGCGGGCGGCGCCTACGTCCCGCTCGATCCGAGCTATCCCGGCGACCGGCTGGCCTGGATCTGGGAGGATGCCTGCGGCGGCAACCTGCCCGGCCGGCCGTCGGTCCTCCTCACGCAACGGGCGCTCTCGGACCTCCTGCCGCAGGAAAACGCCCTCTACCTCGAGGACCTGCCCGAGCCCGCTCCCGCCGCGGCTCCCGGGGAGCCGCATCCGACCCACCCGGACACTACGGCCTACGTGATCTACACCTCGGGCTCCACGGGTCGGCCCAAGGGGGTGGTGGTTCCCCATCGCGGCGTGGTCAACATGATCCGCCAGTCGATCGGTCTGCTGGACATGCGGCCGGGCGACCGGTCGCTGCAGCTCGCGTCGCTTGGGTTCGACGCCTCGGTGCTGGAGATCTTCTCGGCCCTGACCGCTGGCGCCTGCGTGGTGCTCACGCCGCGGCAGACGCTGATGGCGGGCGAGGCTCTCGGAGCCGCGCTGCGCGACGGGGCGATCACGCACCTGGTGCTGCCGCCGTCGCTCCTCGACATGGTGCCGGCGGGCATGGAGAAGGAGCTGACCTGCCTGCGCTCGATCCTGGTGGGCGGCGAGGCCTGCTCGGCGGCCACGGCCGCGCTGTGGGCTCCCGGCCGGCGGATGATCAACGCCTATGCCCCGACCGAGGCCACGGTCTACGCTACGGCCTCGTTCTGCTCCGGCCAGGGGCTGCCCACGCTGGGCGGCCCCATCGAGGAGATGAGCGTCCACCTCCAGGACGCGGACTGGGTGGAGGTCGCGGGCGAGGGGGAAGGCGAGATCTGCCTGGGCGGTGTCGGCGTGGCGCGCGGCTATCTGAACCGGCCCGACCTGACCGCGGAGCGCTTCATCCCCGATCCGTTTTCCACGCGGTCCGGCGCCCGGATGTACAAGAGCGGCGACCTGGCGCGCAGGCTGGCGGACGGCGACCTGCTCTTCCTCGGCCGCGTCGACTTCCAGGTCAAGATCCGCGGCAACCGCATCGAGCTGGGGGAGATCGAGGCCGTCCTGGGCGAGCACGACGGCGTGCAGACCGCCGTGGTCGTCGCCCGGCAGGAGGGCGCGACCAAGAGGCTGGTGGGTTACGTGGTGCGGCGCGATCCGGGGCTGACGGTGAGCGCCCTGCGCGCCTTCCTGTCCGCGCGGCTGCCCGAGTACATGGTGCCCGAGGCCTTCGTCTTCCTGGCCGCCATGCCCATGACTCCCACGGGCAAGGTGGACCGCCGCGCCCTGCCCGAGCCGGGCCGCTCGCGGCCGGAGCTGGACACGCCGTACGCGCCGCCCCGCGATAAGACCGAGGAGGCGCTGGCGCGGATCTGGGGCGAGCTGCTGGGGATCGACGGCATCGGCGTCCATGACAACCTTTTCGAGCTGGGCGGCCACTCGCTGCTCGCCGCGCAGATCGTGACCCACGTGCGGCAGGATCTCGGGGTGGACCTGCCGCTGCCCGAGGTCTTCGAGCACCCCACGGTGGAGCTGCTGGCGCGGCGGATCGCGGTCCTCCGCGAGGCCGCTGCTGAGGAGCTGCCGCCGATCCATCCGGCGCCGCGGGACCGGCACATCCCGCTCTCCTTCGCGCAGGAGCGGGTCTGGTTTCTTACCCAGCTCTCGCCGGGCAACTGGGCCTACAACTTCCAGTTTTCGGTGCGCTTTCGCGGCCCCCTGCGGCCGGCGGTGCTGGAAGCGTCGCTCTCCGAGGTGATCCGGCGGCACGAAGTGCTGCGCACGACCTTCCCGGCGGTGGACGGCCGACCAGCGCAGTTGGTCCATCCTCCCTGGCGGGCGGAGATTCCGATCGTGGACCTCCGCCTAGCTCCTGAGCGCGAAGCCCTGGCGAATCAGCTCGTCCAGCAGGAGATCCGCAAGCCGTTCGACCTGGAGCGGCTGCCGCTGCTGCGCTGGCTCCTGATCCGGCTGGGGGACGAGGACCACCTGCTCCTCCAGGTGGAGCACCACTTCGTGCACGACGGCTGGTCGCTCGCCGTGTTCCTGCGCGAGGTCAAGGAGCTGTACATCGCATACCACGAGGGGCGGCCGTCGCCCCTGCCGGAGCCGCCGGTGCAGTACGCGGACTTCGCGGTCTGGCAGCGGGAGTGGCTCCAGGGTGAAGCCCTGGCGGGGCACCTCGCCTGGTGGGTCGAGCATCTGGCCGGGAGCCCGCCGGTGCTGGAGCTGCCCGCGGACCGCCCGCGCCTCAAGGCGCACAGCTTCCGCGGCGCCGGGCTGCGGGCGGACCTCCCCCGCGACCTCTACGCGGACGTGCGCTCCGCGTCCCGGCGCGAGGGCGTGACCCTGTTCATGACCTCGCTGGCCGCGTTCTGCGCGCTGCTCTACCGCTACACCGGCCAGGAGGACGTGCTCCTGGGCAGCGGCATCGCCAACCGCCGTCTGCGGGAGCTGGAGGACATGGTGGGCATGGTGGTGAACACCATCGTCCTGCGCGCGGGTGTGGCGGGGGGCATGACCTTCCGCGAGCTGGCGGCGGGGGCGAGGCGGGCCACGCTGGCGGCCCACGCGCACCAGGACGTGCCCTTCGAGAGGATCGTGGAGAGGCTGCAGCCCGACCGCGAGCTGTCGCGCAACCCGCTCTTCCAGGTGCTCTTCAGCTTCCACGACTCGCCCGTGCCGGATCTCGACTTCTGCGGCATGACCGGGGATCTCCTGGAGCGCCACAACGGCTCGGCCAAGTCGGACCTGAACGTGGTCGCCAAGCCCCGCGCCGAGCAGAGGGTCGCGTTCGGCGGCCGGGACGCGGACGACATGACCTTCATCTGGGAGTACAGCGGCGACCTGTTCGACGGCTCGACGATCGACCGCATGTGGGCGCACTACCAGTCGCTGCTCCGCGCCTTCGTGAAGGACCCCGGCCGCCGGATCTCGGAGCTGCCCCTCCTGAGCGAGGCCGAGCGCGGACAGCTCGCGGAGTGGAGCGGGCCTGTCCGGGAAGAGGATGGTGCCCCCGTTCACCGCCAGGTAGCCGCCTGGGCGGAGAGGACACCGGACGCAATCGCCCTTGCCGACCGCGGTGTGGAGCTGACCTATGCCGGGTTGATGGAGGAGGCCCGAGACCTCGCCTATCGGCTGAGGGCACTGGGAGTGGAACCGGAGACGGTGGTAGCCGTCTGCACCGAGCGGTCTCCGGAAGCGGTGGTGGCGGCGCTGGGGATCCTGGAAGCGGGCGGGGCATGGCTGCCGCTCGATCCCTCCTATCCGTCGGAGCGTCTGCGGTACCTGCTGGAGGACTCGGGGGCGCGGGCGGTGGTGGCGCGGCCGGAGTTTCTGGGGATGCTGCCTGAGACGGGGCTGCCGATCGTGGATCTGGATCTGGGGAGGTTCCTCCCCCCCGGGAGGGGGCCGTTGGAGGCGGGGGGAGGCCAGGAGGGGGGCTCTTCCCTCGCCTACGTCATCTACACCTCCGGCTCCACCGGCCGGCCCAAGGGTGTGGAGATCCCGCACCAGGGCCTCTCGAACCTGGTCTCCTGGCACTGCCGGACCTATGGAGTGACACCCGCGGACCGGGCCACGATGCTGGCCGGTCCTGCCTTCGACGCCTCGGTCTGGGAGGTCTGGCCCTATCTCGCCTCGGGGGCCAGCGTCCACGTGCCGGACGCGGACACCCGCGCCGAGCCGGGCCGGCTCCTCTCCTGGATGGCCGCGCAGGGGATCACCCTCGCCTTCCTGCCGACTCCGCTGGCCGAGGCGCTCATCGAGACCGAGATGCCTTCCGGTCTGGCGCTGCGCGCTCTGCTCACCGGCGGCGACCGTCTCCGCCGCGCGCCCGAGAGCCCGCTGCCGTTCGCGCTGGTCAACCACTACGGTCCCACCGAGAGCACGGTGGTGACCACGGCGGGCGAGGTGCTGGCGGGCAGGGGAGTGCCATCCATCGGCCGTCCCATCGATGGCCTGAGCGTCTGGCTGCTCGACCGGGATCTCCGGAAGGTCCCTCCAGGAGTACCGGGCGAGCTGTGTGTCGGGGGAAACGGGCTTGCCCGCGGCTACCGCGGACGTCCTGATCTGACGGCGGAGCGGTTTCTCCCCGACCCGGTCGGCCGCCTTTACCGGACCGGCGACCTCGCCCGCTGGCGGAAGGGTGAGCTGGAGTTCCTCGGCCGGATCGATCATCAGGTCAAGGTCCGCGGGTACCGGATCGAGCTGGGGGAGATCGAGGCTGTGCTCGCCGAGCATCCGGAGGTTCGCGAGGCGGTGGTGACGGTGCGGGAGCGGGGTGGGGAGCGGGTGCTTGTGGGGTATGTGGTGGGGGAGGGGGCTCTTCATGCCTTCCTCTCGGACCGCCTCCCCTCCTACATGGTCCCCGCGACCTTCGTCTTCCTCCCCGCCCTGCCGCTCACCCCGAACGGCAAGCTGGACCTCCGCGCCCTTCCCGAGCCCGAGTGGGGCGGGGAGCGGGAGGAGGACGCCGGTCCGTCCTCCCCCCTGGAAGAGACCCTCGCCGGCATCTGGTCCTCGGTGCTGGGCGTCGGGTCCGTGGGGGTCCACGACAACTTCTTCAAGCTGGGCGGCCACTCGCTGATGGCGACCCGGGTGCTCTCCCGGGTTCGCGACGCGGCGGGGGTCGACGTGCCGCTCTCGGCCCTGTTCGAGGAGCCCACCGTGGCCGGGCTGGCGCGGGTCGTCGGAGAGCTGATGCGCGGGGCAGAGAGCTCCGACGGTCCCATCCCGCGGCGGGTTGCGGACGGGCCGGCGCCTGTCTCTTTCGCGCAGGAGCGGCTCTGGTTCCTGGACCAGCTCGCGCCCGGCTTGACGGCCTACAGCATCGTCCGCGTGTTCCGCCTGCGCGGACCGCTCGATACGGAGGCTCTCGCCCGCGCCGCGGCCGGCGTCATCCGCCGCCACGCCGCGCTGCGTACCACCTTCGCAGCCCTGGAGGACCGGCCGGTCCAGGTGATCGCGGCCATCACAGCCATCGCAGCCATCGAGGTCCCCGTGATCGACGTCGCCTCCCCGGAGGAAGCCGACCGCAGGCTCAAGGAGGAGGCGCAGCGGCCTTTCGACCTCCGGAGCGGGCCTCTGCTGCGGATGACCGTGGCGCGTCTCGCTCCGGACGACCATCGGCTGCTTCTGGCCATGCACCACATCGTTTCGGATGGCTGGTCCATGGGCATCCTCTTCCGCGAGCTGTCGGCGCTCTACCGCGGGGACGGCCATCTACCGGAGCTGCCGATCCAGTACGCCGACTACGCGGTCTGGCAGCGCGAGCGGCTGCAGGGGGACCGGCTGGCCGCGCTGGTCACCTACTGGCGCGAAGCCCTGGCCGGCGCGCCCGCCGTGTCGGAGCTGCCCCTGGACCGCCCGCGGCCGCAGGTGCAGTCGTACCGCGGCGACCAGGTGGAGCGGGAGCTGGCGCCCGATGTCGCCGCCGGCCTTCGCGACCTGGCCCGGCGGTCGGGCTCGACGCTGTTCATGGGCCTGCTCGCCTCCCTCGGCGCGCTGCTCTCCCGCTATGCCGGACGGCCGGACGTGGTCGTCGGCTCGCCCGTGGCGGGGCGCACGCGGAGCGAGGTCGAGCCGCTGATCGGGTTCTTCGTGAACACCCTGGCCCTGCGCCTGCGCTGGGAGGGCGATCCCGGGTTCGCGGGGCTGCTCGCCCGGGCGCGGCGGACCGTCCTGATGGCCCATGCCCACCAGGAGCTGCCCTTCGAGAAGCTGGTGGCGGAGCTGTCGCCCGAGCGGAGCCTGGGGCATACGCCGCTGTTCCAGGTCATGCTCACCCTCCAGGAGCGGGATGCCGGCTCCCTGGAGATCCTCGATGCGGAGACCCTGCCGCTCGCCCGCGGCGAGTCGCGGTTCGACCTCGAGCTGGGCGTGATCGAGGGCGACGGGGGGCTGCGACTGCTCTGGCGCTACGACCGCGACCTCTTCGACGAGCCGACCGTGGCGCGGATGGCCGGCCACCACGAGCAGCTCCTCCGCGGCCTGCTTCAGGACCCGGAAGCGCGGCTGTCCGGCCTGGCGCTCCTCTCTCCCGCGGAGGAGGAGCAGCTCCGGAGCTGGAACGGACCGCCGCTGCTGCCGCTCACCGACACTCTCCACTCTCTGTTCGCGGCGCAGGCAGCGCGCACGCCGGACGCTCCGGCCGTGATTTCCGCCGCCGGGGAGCTGACCTACGGCGAGCTGGCGGACCGGGCGGGACGCATCGCCCGCTGGCTGCGCGCCTCCGGGGTGGGGCCGGAGATCCCGGTCGGCGTCCTCCTGGAGCGCGGGCCGGACCTGATCGCCGCTCTTCTGGGCGTGCTCCAGGCGGGCGGCTTCTACGTCCCCCTGGACCCGGCCTATCCGGAGGCGCGGACAGCGTTCCTCCTGGAGGACTCCGGCGCCCGGATCGTCATCACGGAGGAGAGCCTGCGGGATGTTCCTGACAGCCCGGATGCCGACCGTTCGGATGACGGAGGGGCCGGGCCGGACAACCTGGCGTACCTCATCTACACCTCCGGCTCCACCGGGCGGCCCAAGGGCGTGGCCATCGAGCACCGCAGCGCCGTGGCCCTGCTTCGCTGGGCCTCCGGGGTCTTCCCGGCGGAGGACCTGGCCGGCGTCTTCGTCTCGACCTCGGTCTGCTTCGACCTCTCGGTCTTCGAGATCTTCCTGCCGCTGTCGCGGGGCGGCGCCCTGGTGCTGGGCGAGAACGCGCTGGCCCTCGCGGGCCTGCCGCAGGCGGAGCGGGTGACGCTGATCAACACCGTCCCCTCGGCGATGGAGGAGCTGCTGCGGCTGGGGGCGGTGCCGCGGTCGGTGCGTGCCGTCAACCTCGCGGGCGAGCCGCTGACCGCGGCGCTGGTCGACCGGATCTACAGCCAGACCGGGGCGGAGCGGGTCTTCGACCTCTATGGCCCCTCCGAGGACACGACCTACTCGACGTTCGCCCTACGGCAGGCCGGCGGACCGGCGACGATCGGCCGTCCGATCGCGGGCACCCGCTGCGTGCTCCTCGATCCGTGGGGGAGCCGGGTCCCGGTGAGAGTCCCGGGGGAGATCCACCTCGGAGGCGCCGGGCTGGCCCGCGGCTATCTGAACCGGCCGGACCTCACGGCCGAGCGCTTCGTGCCCGACCCCTTAAGGGAGGGGGAGAGGCTATACCGCACGGGAGACCTGGCGCGGTGGCGGCCGGACGGCAACCTGGAGCTCCTGGGCCGCATCGACCATCAGGTCAAGGTCCGGGGCTTCCGCATCGAGCTGGGGGAGATCGAGGCCGCGATCCTGGCCCATCCCGGCGTGCGCGAGGTGGCGGTGGCGGTCTTGGAGGAGCGGTTGGTGGCGTACGTGGTCCCTCCAGGAATTGAGACGGAGGAGCTGCGCGAGCTGCTCTCCCGGCGCCTGCCGGCCTACATGGTCCCTACCGCCTGGGTCGTGCTGACCGCCCTGCCGCGCACCCCGAACGGCAAGCTGGACCGCAAGGCGCTGCCGCGGCCGGAGATGAGCGGGGACGGCTTCGTGGCGCCGGAGACGCCCGAGGAGGAGCGGCTCGCCGCGATCTGGGCCGAGGTGCTCGGGATCGAGCGCGTCGGCATCCACGACGACTTCTTCCGCCTGGGCGGCCATTCGCTGCTCGTGGTGCGGCTGATGTCTCAGGTGCGCCGCGAGATGGAGGTCGACCTGCCGCTGCGCAGCCTGTTCCAGACGCCGACCGTGGCCGGCCTGGCCAGAGCCGTCGTTCAGGCGGGTCTTTCCGGGAGTGGAGGCAAGACGCCGCGGATCGCCGCGGTCTCGCGCGCGGGCCACCGCCGGACGCGGCCGTCGGAGGGGGGGCAGGTTTGATCGCGGAGCCTCTCCAGCAGGGCGCCGGATCGGAGGACGAGGTCTATGTCCTCCCCGTCTCGTATGCCCAGCGCCGGCTCTGGTTCGTGGACCGGATGGAGCCGGGAACGCCGCTCTACAATGTGCCCGCGGCGTGGCGCCTGCGTGGCCCGCTCGATCCCGCGGCCCTGGCGAGCGCTCTCGACGGCATCGTGGCCCGGCACGAGGTCCTGCGCACCACCTTCGAGGTGGAGGCGGACGAGCCCGTCCAGGTCGTCCATCCTCACCTGCCACGGTCACTGCCCATAGCCGACCTGCCTGAGGCCGAGGTCCGGAGGACGCTGGCGGCGGAAGCGGCCCGGCCGTTCGACCTGGAGCGCGGGCCGCTCTTCCGCGCCCTGCTGCTGCGCCTGGGGCCGGATGACCATGTCCTCTTCGTCAACGTCCACCACCTTGTGTGGGACGGCCGCTCCCTGGCGATCTTCGCCCGCGAGCTGGGGAGTCTATACGGCGGTATCGCCGCCATCGCGCTGCCGGACCTGCCGATCCAGTACGCGGACTTCGCGGTCTGGCAGCGGGAGCAGTTGGCGGGCGGGGAGATGGAGGCACAGCTCGCCTGGTGGCGGGAGCGGCTCGCGGATGCGCCGCCGGTCCAGGAGCTGCCCATGGCAGGACAGAGACAGGCGGCCCGCGGGCACCGGGGCGCCTGGCAGACGCTGCCGCTGCCCGCTGCTCCGGCCCTGGAAGAGGTGGGCCGGCGCGAGGGAGCCACGCCGTTCGTGGCGCTCCTGGCCGCCTTCCAGGCCCTGCTCTTCCGCCTGACCCCGTTCTCGGGGCGGACGGACGTGGTCGTGGGCACGCCCATCGACAACCGCTCCGGCGAGGAGACCGAGGGGCTGATCGGCCTGTTCGTGAATACCCTGGCGCTGCGCGCGGACATGGCCGGAAACCCGTCCTTCCGCGAGCAGCTGGGCCGGGTGCGGACCGTGGCCCTGGAGGCCTACGCGCACCAGGACCTCCCCTTCGAGCGCCTCGTCGAGGACCTGCGGCCGGACCGCAACCTCGATCACGATCCGGTCGTGCAGGTCGTCTTCGGCCTCCAGGATGGCCTGGGCGGGCTGCGGCTGGCGGGTGTGGAGACGGAGCCGCTGGAGGTCCACCACGGCCAAGTGAAGCTCGATCTGGCCGTGTCGGTCGAGCGCGGCCGGGGAGCGCGGATCGACTACGACGCCGATCTCTTCGATGCCGCGGCGGCCGGCCGGCTGCTGGAGTGCTTCGCGGTGCTGATCGAGGGCGCGGCGGCTCATCCCGATCTCCCCCTCGGCGAGCTGCCTGTGCTGACCGAGGCAGCCCGCCGCCAGGTGGTCGTGGATTGGAACGCCACGTCCATGGAGCCTGGGGGACCGGATGCGGTCCATGAATGGTTCGAGGCGTGGGCCGAGAGGACGCCGGACGCTCCGGCGCTGATCTCCGGAGAGGGGACGGTCTCCTACTCGGAGCTGGACGCCCGGGCCAACCGGCTGGCGCACGATCTCATCGCCCGGGGGGTGAAGCCCGAAACCCGGGTGGCGGTGGTGATGCGCCATTCGCCGGAGCGGGTGGTGGCGCTGCTCGCGGTGCTCAAGGCCGGCGGCATCTACGTCTCGCTCGATCCGGGAGACCCCCGCCTCGCCCTGGCCCTGGAGGACTGCGGCGCCCCGGTGGTGCTCTCCGATTCGGCCGCCGCGGGGCCGTCCACGAGCCCAGGCATCCGGGTGGAGGGCGAGCAGCTCGCCTATGTCATCTACACGTCGGGATCGACGGGCCGCCCCAAGGGGGTGGAGGTGCCGCACCGCGGGCTGCTCAGCCTGGTGCGCTGGCACCGCCGGGCGTATGGAGTGAAGCCGGACGACCGGGCGCCACAGATGGCGGGGGAGGGGTTCGACGCCTCGGTCTGGGAGCTGTGGCCCTACCTGGCCTCGGGCGCGGCGATGGTCTTCCCGCCCGAGGGGGTGCGGGCCAATCCCGCGGCCCTGGTCCCCTGGCTGGCCGAGGCCGGGATCACGCTCGCCTTCCTGCCCACGCCCATGGCCGAGCTGGTGCTGGACGAGCCCTGGCCGGAGCACCGTCTGCGCGCGCTCCTCGCGGGGGGCGACCGCCTGCGCCGCCGCCCCGATGCCCGTCACCGCTTCCGCCTGGTGAACCACTACGGCCCCACCGAGAGCTCGGTCGTTGCCACCTGGGGAGATGTCTCTCCGGGGGAGGGCGCGCCACCCATCGGCTGGCCCATGGACGGGACTCTGGTCTACATCCTGGACCGCGGCGGCCGTCCGCTGCCGGCCGGCGTGGCCGGAGAGCTCTGCCTGGGCGGCGAGGGTCTGGCGCGCGGCTATCTCGGCCGGCCGGACCTGACCGCCGATAGCTTCGTGCCCGATCCGTTCTCGACGGGGGGCCGGCTCTACCGGACCGGCGACCTGGCCCGGCACCAGAGCGACGGCGAGATCGAGTTCCTGGGCCGCATCGACCACCAGGTCAAGATCCGTGGCGTCCGCATCGAGCTGGGGGAGATCGAGGCCGTCCTGTCCGGGCACCCGGAGGTTCGCGAGGCGGTGGTGACGGTGCGGGAGCGGGGCGGTGAGCGGGTGCTGGTGGCGTACGTGGTCGGGGAGGGGGCCTTCCGCTCCTACCTCGCCGCCCGCCTCCCCCCCGCCATGATCCCTTCGGCCTTCGTGGTCCTGGACGCCCTGCCCCTGACCCAGAACGGCAAGGTAGACCTCCGGGCGCTTCCCGATCCCGACTGGGACGAGGCGGCAAGCCAGGGCTTCGCCGCTCCGCGCACTCCAACGGAGGAGCTGCTCGCCGCGGTCTGGTCCGAGGTGCTGGGCCGCTCCCAGGTCGGGATCCACGACGGCTTCTTCGAGCTGGGCGGACACTCGCTGCTCGCCACGCAGGTGGTCTCCCGCGTCCGCAAGACCCTCGGCGTCGAGATTCCGCTGCGGGCGCTGTTCGAGGCTCCGACCATTGCCGGACTGGCCGAGCGGGTCGAGGCGACGCGGCGGGGTGGGGAGATGTTGGCGCCGCCGATCGTCCCGGTCCCCAGGACCGGCGAGCTGCCCGCGTCCTTCGGCCAGGAGCGGCTCTGGTTCCTCGACCAGCTCGGCGAAGGCGGGGCGGCCTACAACATTCCGGCCATTCTGCGGCTGCGCGGACCCCTGTCGGTCCCGCGGCTGGCCGATGCCTTGAACGAGGTCGTCCGCCGCCACGAGGCCCTGCGGACTACGTTCTCTCTCGTCGACGAGTCGCGGGTGGTCCAGATCGTCGCTCCGGAGCTGCGCCTGTCTTTGCCGGTAATCGAGCTCTCCGAGGCGGAGGTTCGGCGTGTGGCGGAGGCGGAGGCGGCGCGGCCGTTCGATCTGGCTCTCGGACCGCTGGTGCGGGGTGTCCTTTTCCGGACTGGAGAAGAGGATCACCAGCTCCTCCTCCTGATGCACCACATCGTCTCGGACGGCTGGTCCATGGGCGTGCTCCTGCGCGAGCTGATGCGGCTCTACGAGGGCGCGGCCCTGCCGCCGCTGCCGGTCCAGTACGCGGACTTCGCGGCCTGGCAGCGCGGATGGCTCCAGGGCGAGACGCTGGAGAGGCAGCTCGGCTGGTGGCGGGAGCGCCTCGCGGGACTGCCGCCTCTCCTGGAACTGCCGGCCGACCGGCCCCGTCCCCCGGTCCAGGGCACCCGCGGCGGCCGGGAGGACCTCTTGCTCGCCTCCGGGCTGGGATACACCCGGGGAGCCACCCCGTTCATGGTCCTCCTCGCCGGATTCCAGGCCCTGCTCGGCCGCCTCACCGGCCGCGAGGACCCGCCGGTGGGCACCCCGATCGCCAACCGGCAGCGCGCCGAGACCGAGGGGCTCATCGGCCTGTTCGTGAACACCCTGGCGCTGCCGGCCGATCTCTCGGGCGATCCCTCCTTCGCGGACCTCCTAGCCCGCGTGCGGGACGTTACCCTGGACGCCTACGCGCACCAGGACCTTCCCTTCGAGAAGCTGGTGGAGGAGCTGCGGCCGGAGCGCGACCTGAGCCACTCGCCGGTGTTCCAGGTCCTGCTCATCGTGCAGAACGCGCCGCTCGCGCCTCCTGCCGCCGCGGGGCTCGAGCTGGAGCCGCTCCCGGTGGAGACCGGCACGGCCAAGTTCGACCTCACCCTGGCCATGGTGGACCGCCCCGGCGGCCAGCGGCTCTTCCAGGCCGAATACAGCCGCGACCTCTTCGACCGCGCCACCATCGCCCGACTGCTCGGCTCGCTGACCGGGTTGCTCGAAGCCGCGGCGGCCGAGCCTGGACGGCGGCTCTCGGAACTCCCGCTCCTCTCCACGGCCGAGCAGCATCAGGCCCTGGTCGAGTGGAACGACACCGGGATGGACCACTCCACGGGCTGCCTGCACGACCTGTTCGCCGCCCAGGCCGGGCGCACGCCGGATGCCGTGGCCGTCGCCTGCCAGGGCGAGCGGGTCACCTATGGCGAGCTGCTGCGGAGGTCCCGCCGGCTGGCCAACCACCTCCGGACGCTGGGGGTCGCAAACGAGAGGCCGGTGGGAGTCTGCCTGGAGCGAACGCCTGACCTCGTGGCCGCGCTCCTGGGCATCCTGCAGGCGGGTGGCGTCTACCTGCCGATCGATCCCACGTACCCGGCCGAGCGCCTGGCCCTTCTCCTGGAGGACTGCGACCTCGTCGTCACCCGGGAGCCGCTCCTGGCCCGGCTTCCGGGACAGCCCCGCGCCGTCTGCCTGGATACCCTCCCGGCCGCGAGCGAGGCTGATCCCGAGGCAGGCGTGCTGCCGGAGCACCTGGTCTACCTGATCTACACGTCGGGATCGACCGGCCGCCCCAAGGGCGTGGCGATCGAGCACCGCAATGCCGTGGCGTTGGTCCGGTGGGCCGCGGAGGTCTTTTCCCCGGAGGATCTGGCGGGCGTCCTGGCCTCGACCTCGATCAACTTCGACCTCTCGGTCTTCGAGCTGTTCGTGTCGCTGTCGCTGGGGGGCACGGTGATCCTCGCGGATAATGCCCTGGCCTTGGCCCCGGCCCTGGCCGGGCTGCCCGAGACCGGGAAGGTGACGCTGGTCAACACGGTGCCGTCCGCCATGGCGGAGCTGCTCCGGCTGGACGCCCTGCCGCCCTCGGTGCGCACCGTGACCCTGGCCGGCGAGCCGCTCACGCAGGCCCTCGTCGCGGAGATCGAGAGCCGGTCCGGAGCCCAGGTCTTCGACCTCTACGGCCCGTCCGAGGACACGACCTACTCCACGTTCACCCGCCGCCGCGGGGACGAGCCGGCCACGATCGGCCGGCCCCTGGCGAACGGCCGCGCCTACGTGCTCGACCGCTGGCAGCGCCCCGCGCCCATCGGAGCGCCCGGCGAGGTCTGGCTCGGCGGCGCCGGCCTGGCCCGCGGCTACCTCCACCGGCCGGACCTCACCGCCGAGCGCTTCGTCCCGGATCCCTTCCAGGGAGAAGGGGGACGCCTCTATCGCACCGGCGACCTCGCCCGCTTCCGCGCCGACGGCCGCCTGGAGTTCCTGGGGCGGATCGATCACCAGGTCAAGGTGCGCGGCTTCCGTATCGAGCTGGGCGAGGTTGAGGCGGCCCTGCTGGCTTGTCCTGGAGTGACCGAGGCCGCCGTCGTGGCCGTGGGTGAAGGAGGAGATCGCCGCCTGGTGGCATGGGTGGCGGGAGAGGAGAAGGGTGAGCTGCGGGCCGTGCTCGCCGCCCGCCTCCCCATCCACATGGTCCCCTCCTCCATCGGCTTCGTGGACGCCCTGCCGCGGCTCCCGAACGGCAAGGTGGATCGTAAAGCGCTCTCCGGACGCACTCTTCCAGATGGGGGAGATCGCGAAGGCTTCGTCGAGCCCGGGACCGAGGATGAGCGCCGGATGGCCGCGATCTGGGCCGAGGTGCTCGGAGTGCCGCGGGAGGGGCGGGTGGGGCTCCACGACGACTTCTTCCGGCTGGGCGGGCACTCGCTGCTGGCTACGCGGATCGTGGCGCGCGTGCGGCGGGACTTCGAGGTCCAGCTGCCGCTGCGCGCCCTGTTCCAGTCGCCCACGGTGGCTCGCCTCCTCGACGCGGTGCGCGAGGCGCGGACCGCCGTGCAGCCGCCGGCCGTGCCCCGGATCGCCTCGCTCTCCCGCTCCGCGTCCAGCCTCCGGTCGCGCTCCGCGATCGGGCGGAAGGAAGGCTCATGACCGTCGGCACGATGGACCCGTCGAAGGCCGAGCCGCTCGGGCCGGACGACGGCGTCTTCGTCTTCCCGGCGTCCTACGCCCAGCGGCGGCTCTGGTTCCTGGACCAGCTCGCCCCCGGCAGCCCGGTCTACAACCTGCCGTTCGCCTGGCGGCTGCGCGGGCCGCTCGACCTCACGGTCCTGGAATGGGCCTTGACGGAGATCGTGGCCCGCCACGAGCCGCTGCGGACGACGTTCGCCCTGGAGGAGGGCGAGCCGGTCCAGGTGGTGGCGCCGCCCGGCTTCGACTTCTCCCTGCGGCGGGTGGACCTCTCGGACCTGCCGGCGGAGCAGCGGGAGCCGGCGGCGCGGTGGCTGGCTCAGGAAGAGGCCCTGCGGCCGTTCGATCTGGAGAGCGGACCGCTCTTCCGCACCTCCCTCGTCCGGCTCAGCCGCGAGGACCACGCCCTCCTCGTCACCTTCCATCACATCGTCTCGGACGGCTGGTCGCTCGGCGTGTTCCTCAGCGAGCTGTCGGCCCTCTACCGCGCCGAGGGCCTGGCCGATCTGCCCATCCAGTACGCGGACTGGGCGGCCTGGCAGCAGGACTTCCTGGAGGGTGTGCTGGAGCGGGAGCTCGCCTGGTGGAAGGCCCGGCTCGACGGCGCTCCGCGGGTGCTGGAGCTGCCGTTCCGTCCCCGGCCCGCGGTCCCGTCCTGGCGCGGCGCCTGGCGGACGGTCGAGATCCCGCGCCGGGTCGCGGACGCCCTGCGCGAGGTCGGCCAGGGCGAGGGCGCCACCCGCTTCATGACCCTGCTCGCGTCGTTCAAGGTCCTGCTCCACCTCTGCACCGGGCAGGAGGACCTGGTGGTGGGCACGCCGGTCTCAGGGCGCACGCAAGTCGAGACCGAGGGGCTGATCGGCCTGTTCGTGAACACCCTGGCCCTGCGCACGGAGCTGGCGGGTGTCCGCACCTTCCGCGAGCTCCTTGCCCGGGTTCGAGAAACTGCGCTCGGCGCCTTCGGACACCAGGACCTCCCCTTCGAGCGCCTGGTCGAGGAGCTGCAGCCCGAGCGCAACCTGGCCTACAACCCGCTCGTCCAGGTGACTTTCTCTCTCCAGGAGCGCGGCAAGGACGGGGGCCTGGATCTGGAGGGATTGCGCGTCGAGCCGCTGGAGGCGGACGACCGCGGCGAGGGCTCGGCCAAGTTCGACCTGGCCCTGTTCGTGGAAGAGAACCGGATCCGGCTGGATTGGGACGCCGACCTCCTGGACGACGTCGAGGCGCTCCGCCTGCTGGAGTCCTACCAGGTGCTCCTGACCGGCATCGCCGCCGACCCCTGGCGCCCGCTCTGGAGCCTGCCGGTCCTTCCCGAGGGGAGCCGCCACCAGCTCCTGGTGGAGCGGAGCGACACGGCCTCAACCTGGCGGGAGAACACCCTGACGGAGCGCTTCGCCTGCCAGGTTGCGCGCACCCCGGAAGCCGTGGCCCTGGTGCATGGGGACGACCGGCTGACCTACGCGGAGCTGGATCGCCGGGCGAACCGGCTGGCCCGGCGGCTGCTCTCCATGGGGGCAGGCCCCGAGTCGCGGGTCGGCGTGGCCCTGGAACGGACGCCGGAGCTGATCGCAGCTCTGCTCGCCGTGCACAAGGCCGGCGGCGCCTACGTGCCGCTCGACCCGGCGTATCCTCAGGAGCGGCTGGCCCTGATCCGGGAGGATGCCGGGTGCGCGGTGGTCGTCGACCTTGATCTCCTGCAAGACCTGGATCAGGAGGACGACAGTCCGCTCCCCACGCTCTCCGGTCCGGGCAATCTGGCCTACCTCATCTACACGTCCGGCTCCACGGGACGGCCCAAGGGGGTCGCGATCGAGCATCGGAGCGCCGCCGCGCTCCTGGATTGGGCCGCGGAGGTCTTCGCGCCGGAGGAGATGGCGGGCGTCCTCGCTTCGACTTCCATCACCTTCGACCTGTCCGTCTACGAGATCTTCCTGACCCTCACCCGCGGGGGCACGCTGGTGCTGGCGGAGAACGCGCTCGCCCTGCCCGAGCTGCCGGCGCGGGAGTCGGTGACCCTGGTCAACACCGTGCCCTCGGCCATCGCGGCGCTGGCGCGCTCGAACGGCGTGCCCGCCTCGGTCCGCACCATCAACCTCGCGGGCGAGCCGCTCAAGCGGGCGGTGGTGGACCTCCTCTACGCCGTGCCCACGGTGGAAGCCGTCTACAACCTGTACGGCCCGTCCGAGGACACGACCTACTCCACCTGGGTGCGCGTTCCGCGCGACGAGCCGGGGGAGCCGACGATCGGCATCCCGATCGCGAACACGCGGGCGCACGTGCTCGACCGCTGGCTCCGGCCGCTGCCCATCGGCGTTCCAGGCGAGCTGTTCCTGGGCGGAGCCGGCCTGGCCCGCGGCTACCTGAACCGGCCGGACCTCACCGCGGCCTCGTTCGTGCCCGACCCGTTCGGCACGGCTGGCGAGCGCCTGTACCGGACGGGCGACCTCGTCCGCCCGCTCGCCGTCGGCAGCCTGGAGTTCCTGGGACGGATCGACCACCAGGTCAAGGTGCGCGGCTTCCGCATCGAGCTGGGGGAGATCGAGTCGCACCTGCTCGCTCATCCGGGCGTGCGCGAAGCCGTGGTGCTGGCGCTGGGCGAGGGTGGAGAGCGCTCGCTGGTGGCGTACGTCGCCCCGCTGCCTTCCCGGACCGCCGCACCCGCGGGTGACGGCGCGCCACAGCCCGGTGAAGAGGTTTCACCCGGCGGTGCGGAGGCTCCACCCGCGGGTGCGGACGCTGCACCGGCGGGTGGAGAGGCTCTACCAACCGGTGCAGAGGCTTCACCCGCGGGTGGACCGGCTTCACCCGCCGGTGAAACGCTGCCACCTTCAGGTGCGGAGCTGCAAAGCTTCCTCGCCGCCCGCCTGCCCGCCTACATGGTCCCGCCGGCCTTCGTCCTTCTGGACGCGCTGCCGCTGACCCCGAACGGCAAGGTGGACCGCAAGGCCCTGGCCGGCCTGGCGCCGTCCCGCGAGCCGGCCGGCGAGGTGTCCCCGGCCCCGCGCACGGCCACCGAGGAGCTGATCGCCGTGATCTGGGAGGACGTCCTGCGGCTCGAGCGGGTCGGGGTCAACGACAGCTTCTTCGACCTCGGCGGCCACTCGCTGCTGGGTACCCAGCTCGTGTCGCGGGTGCGGGAGGTGTTCCAGGTCGCGCTGCCGATGCGCTCCCTGTTCGAGGCGCCCACGGTCGCGGGGCTCGCCGCCCGCGTGGAGGCGGCGCGCCGGACGCCGCTGGTGCCGGTATCGCCGATCGCTGTCGTTTCGAGGGACCGGGACCTGCCCGCCTCCTACGCCCAGGAGCGGCTCTGGTTCCTGGAGCAGCTCGGCGGCGAGGGGACCTCCTACGTCCTCCCCCTGCCCCTGCGGCTGCGCGGCCCACTCATGGTCCCGGCCCTGGCCGCGGCGCTGGGCACCCTGGCCGACCGCCACGAGTCGCTGCGCACCACCTTCGACCAGGCGGAGGACGGCACCGTGGTCCAGCGGATCACCCCGGCCGCGGGCCTGCCGCTCCTGGCGGTGGACCTGACCGCAGCTCCCGATCCGGAGGCCGAGGCCCTGAAGGTGGCCCGGGATGAAGCCCGCCTGCTGTTCGACCTCAAAACCGGCCCGCTCGCCCGCGCCACGCTGCTCAGGCTGGACGAGGAGCACCACGTCCTCCTGCTGACGATGCACCACATCATCTCGGACGGCTGGTCCCTGCGCGTGCTGGTCCACGAGCTGAAGGCCCTCTACGAGGCCTTCGCGGCAGGGCGGCCCTCGCCGCTCCCGGGCCTGCCCGTCCAGTACGCGGACTTCGCCGCCTGGCAGCGCGGCTGGCTGACCGACGAGCTCCTGGACTCGGAGATCGCCTGGTGGCGCGAGCGGCTGGCCGGGTCGCCCGCCGTGCTGGACCTGCCCACGGACCGGCCGCGCCCGGCCGTGCGCACCCCCCGCGGCGATGTCGTGGGCATGGTCCTCCCCAGGCAGCTCGCCGACGATCTGGACAGCCTGGCCCGCCGCGCCGGCGCCACTTCGTTCATGACCCTGCTCGCGGCCTTCCAGGTCCTGCTGCGGCGCTACACTGGCCGGGACGACCTGCCCGTGGGCACCCCGATCGCGAACCGCAACCGGACCGAGATCGAGGGGCTCATCGGCTTCTTCGTGAACACCCTGGTGATGCGCGGCGACCTGTCGGGCCAGCCGACCTTCCTGGAGGCCCTGAAGCGCACGCGGGATTCGGCCCTGGCCTCGTACGACCACCAGGACCTCCCGTTCGAGAAGCTCGTCGAGGCCCTCCAGCCCGAGCGCAGCCTGGCGCACACGCTGATCTTCCAGGTCATGTTCCTCCTCCAGGCCGACCCGCTGGAGGCGGCGGCCGGCACGGCCGGGCCGACCGGGACGACCGGGTCGACCGGGCTGGAGCTCGGAGTCCTGGGCCTGACCGGAGACTCGGCCAAGGTCGACCTCACCCTGGCCGTCTCCCCTACGGAGGACGGGCTCGCGGTCAAGGCCGAGTACAGCCGCGACCTCTTCGACGCGCCGACCGTCCTCCGCCTGCTGGAGCACTTCCGGGTCCTGCTGGAGGGGATCGCGGATGACCCCGGCCGCCGGATCGACGAGCTGCCGCTCCTCACCCGGCCGGAGCGCCACGCGCTGCTCTTCGAGGAGAACGACACGGCTGCCGGAGTCCCCGACCGTTCCGTTCCTGAGCTGTTCGAGGAGCAGGTGCGGCGGACGCCGGACCGGGTGGCTGTCTCCTGCGAAGGGGAGAGCCTGACCTACGCGGAGCTGAACGCCCGCGCCAACCGGATCGCCCACCGCCTGCGACGGCTCGGCGCCGGTCCCGAGGTGCGGGTCGGAGTCTCGCTGGAGCGCTCGCTCGACTTGGTCGCGGGCCTGCTCGGCATCCTCAAGGCCGGCGCGGCCTACCTGCCTCTCGACCCGGCATTGCCCGCCGAGCGCCTGGCCTTCCTCATCGCCGACGCCGGGATCACCCTCGTGCTCAACCCGGAGGAGGTCCAGGCCTCGCTCACGGAAAGCGATGCCGATCCGGAGAGCAGCGCCGGGCCGCGGAGCCTGGCCTACGTGCTCTACACCTCCGGGTCCACGGGCGTGCCCAAGGGCGTGGAGGTGGAGCACCGGAGCATCGTCCGCCTGGTGCGCGGGGCCAACTTCGCGGACCTGGGAGAGGCCGAGACCTTCCTCCAGCTCGCCCCCGTCCCCTTCGACGCCTCGACGCTGGAGATCTGGGCGCCGCTCCTGAACGGCGGCCGGCTCGTCGTGTTCCCGCCGCACACCCCCTCTTTGGAGGAGCTGGGCTGTACGCTGTCGAGCGAGGGGATCTCCACCCTCTGGCTCACCGCCGGTCTTTTCCACCAGATGGTCGAGGCGCAGCCGGAGAGCCTGCGCGGTGTGCGCCAGCTCCTGGCCGGGGGCGACGCCCTGTCCGTGCCGCACGTGCAGCGCGTGCTGGAGCGGCTGGAGCCCGGGCACCGGCTCGTCAACGGCTACGGTCCCACCGAGAACACGACCTTCACCTGCTGCTGGGTCATGGACACGATCAGACAGCCGGGCTCGTCCGTGCCCATCGGCCGGCCGGTCTCGAACACCCGGGTCCACCTGCTGGGGCGGGATCTGGAGCCTGTGCCGCTTGGTGTTCCCGGTGCGCTGTACGCGGCGGGCGACGGGATGGCGCGGGGCTATCTCGGCCGGCCCGAGCTGACCGCCGAGCGCTTCGTGCCGTCGCCGCTGCCCGTCTTCTCTGGCGAGCGGCTGTACCGGACGGGCGATCTGGCGCGGCGTCTGCCGTCGGGAGAGATCGAGTTCCTGGGCCGGCTCGACAACCAGGTCAAGCTGCGCGGCTTCCGCATCGAGCTGGGGGAGATCGAGGCCGCGGTCTGCGGCCATCCCGCGGTGCGCGAGGCGGCCGTGCTTGTGCGGGAGGACCAGCCGGGCGACAAGAGGCTGGTTGCGTACGTGGCAGGCGAGGAAGCGATCCCGCCCACGCCGGAGCTGCGGGCGTTCCTTTCCCGCAAGCTGCCGGACTACATGATCCCCGCGGCCTTCGTGGTCCTGGAGACCCTGCCGCTCACCCCGAACGGCAAGGTGGACCGCCGAGCCCTGGCCGCCGTCGAGCCCGGACGGCTGGAGACGCTCTCGGCGGAGCAGGCCGCGCCTCGGGACGAGATCGAGGAGCTGATCGCCGGGATCTGGTGCCAGGTGCTCGGCCTGGAGGCGATCGGCGTCCACGACGACTTCTTCGAGCTGGGCGGGCACTCCCTCCTCGCCACCCGGGTGGTCTCGAAGGTGCGCGAGGTGCTCGGCGCGGAGCTGCCGCTGCGGGTCATGTTCGAGGCGCCCACGGTGGCCGGAGTGTCCGAGCGGCTGCGGCGCGAGCGGACGTCGGTCACGTCTGCCCCCATCGTTCCGCTTCCCCGGGAGGGCCGACCGCCAGCCTCGTTCGCCCAGGAACGGCTCTGGTTCCTGGACCAGCTCGGGGACGACTGCGCCGCCTACAATGTGCCCGCCGCCCTGGCCCTGCGCGGCGCGCTCGCTCCGGCCGCGCTGGAAGCCGCGGTCAACGAGGTCGTGCGCCGGCACGAGGTCCTGCGCACCACCTTCGCGGAGCCCTTCGCGGAGGAGCCCGGCCGGGTCGTCCAGGTGATCGCGCCCTCTCTCCGCCTGTCCCTGCCCGAGGTGGACCTGCGGCTGGCCACGGAGCCCTCGAGGGAGGCCCGCCGGCTCGCCCGGGAAGAGGGCCTCCGCCTGTTCGACCTGCGGACCGGCCCGCTCCTCCGGGTGGCCCTGTTGCGGCTCCGGGACGACGAGCGGTGGCTCCTCCTGACTCAACACCACATCGCCTCGGACGGCTGGTCCATCGGCATCCTGCTGCGGGAGCTTTCGACCCTCTACGACGCCTTCGCGGCCGGGCGGCCGTCCCCCCTGCCCGAGCTTCCCGTCCAGTACGCGGACTTCGCGGCCTGGCAGCGGGAGCATCTCGCGGGCGATGCCCTGGAGGCGCAGCTCGCCTGGTGGCGCGAGAGGCTGGAGAGCGCGCCGCCGGCCCTGGAGCTGCCGGCCGACCGGCCGCGTCCGGCCGTGCTGAGCCCGCGGGGCGGGCTGCGCAGCGCGTCCCTGCCGCTCGACCTGACCGACGCGCTCCAGGCCCTGGCCCGCAGGCGGGGTGCGACCCCGTTCATGGTCCTGCTCGCTGCCTTCCAGGCCCTGCTCGGCCGGGTGACCGGACGCGAGGACCTGACGGTCGGCTCGCCCGTGGCCAACCGCAACCGGGCCGAGACCGAGGCGCTCCTCGGCTTCTTCGTGAACACCCTGGTGCTGCGCGCCGACCTGTCGGGCGATCCGAGCTTCGCCGGGCTGCTGGAGCGGGTGCGGGAGTCGGCCCTGGGCGCCTACGCGCACCAGGACGTCCCCTTCGAGAGGCTCGTGGCCGACCTGCACCCGGAGCGCGACCTCAGCCACACGCCCCTGTTCCAGGTGATGCTCATCGTCCAGAACCTCCCCTCGGGGACGCGGGCAGGTTGGGCGCTGGTGCCCCCGGAGGAGGGGGAGGGCACGGCGAAGTTCGACCTGACCCTCTCCTTCGGCGCGTCCGGCGGCCGCTGGATCGCCCAGGCCGAGTACCGCCGGACGCTCTTCGATCCCCCGACGATCGACCGCCTCCTCGGCGGTCTGACCCGTCTGCTGACCGTGGCGGTGGCGGAGCCGGTGACCCGCGTGGCCGACCTGCCGCTGATGGACGAAACCGAGCTGCACCAGGTCCTCGCCGAGTGGAACGACACCGTCCCGCTCGCGGTCCCGGCTCTCTGTCTCCACGAGCATTTCGAGGCGCAGGCGGACATGACTCCCGAAGCCGAAGCACTGGTCGCGGGGACCGAGCGGCTCACCTACGCCGAGCTGGACCGGCGGGCCAACCGCCTGGCCCACTGGCTGCGGCGCCGCGGGGTCGGGCCGGAGGCGCGGGTGGGCATCGCCCTGGAGCGGACCGCCGACCTGCCCGTGGCCCTGCTCGCCGTGCTCAAGGCCGGCGGCGCCTACGTGCCGCTCGATCCGGCCTATCCGCGAGAGCGCCTGGACCTGATCCTGGAGGACGCCGGCTGCGCCGTGGTCGTCACTCCGGAGAGCCTGCTGGATCTGGATCTGGAGGACGACAGCCGTCTCCCCGGCACGGCCTCCCCCGGGAATCTGGCCTACCTCATCTACACGTCGGGCTCTACCGGCCGCCCCAAGGGCGTGGCGATCGAGCACCGGAGCGCGGACGCGCTGATCCGCTGGGCCGGAGAGGTTTTCGAGGATCTGTCAGGCGTCCTCGCCTCGACCTCGATCACCTTCGACCTGTCCGTCTTCGAGCTGTTCCTACCCCTGGCCTGCGGCGGCCGGGTGATCCTGGCCGCAAACGCCCTCGCCCTGCCGGACCTTCCAGCCCGAGACGAGGTTCGGCTGATCAACACGGTCCCGTCCGCCATCGCCGAGCTGGTGCGGCTGGGCGCTGTGCCCGAGTCGGTGCGCACCGTCAACCTGGCCGGCGAGCCGCTGAAGAGGGCGCTGGTCGATCGCATCTACGCGCTGCCGCACATCGAGGCGGTCTACAACCTCTACGGCCCGTCCGAGGACACGACCTACTCGACCTGGGTCCGGGTGCCGCGGAATATTAAGCGGGAGGATCGGGAGCCGACGATCGGCGTGCCCATCGCGGGCACGCGGGCCTGCGTGGTGGACCGCGGGCTGCGTCCCCTGCCGCCCGGCGTTCCGGGAGAGCTCTGCCTGGCCGGCGAGGGCTTGGCGCGCGGCTACCTGAACCGGCCGGACCTCACGGCGGCTTCGTTCGTCCCCGATCCCTTCGGCGGGTTCGGAGAGCGGATGTACCGCACCGGCGACCTGGCGCGGCGGCTGCCCGGCGGCGAGCTGGAGTTCCTGGGCCGGATCGACCATCAGGTCAAGGTGCGGGGCTTCCGTATCGAGCTGGGGGAGATCGAGAGCGCGCTGCTGGCGGTCGTGCGCGAGGCGGTGGTCCTGGCGCTCGGGGAGGGCGGGGAGCGAAAGCTCGTGGCGTATGTCTCAGGGGAGACCGGGCCGGCCGAGCTGCGGAGCTGGCTGGAGTCCCGCCTCCCTGCCTACATGGTCCCCTCCGCCTTCGTGGTCCTGGACGCCCTGCCGCTCACTCCGAACGGCAAGGTGGACCGCAAGGCCCTCGCCCACATCGAGCCCGAGCGCGAATCCCTCCCCTCCGCCGGGCTCCTGACACCCGTAGAGGAGCTGCTCGCCGGCATCTGGACCGAGGTCCTGCGCTGCGGTCCCATCGGACCGGAGGACCGCTTCTTCGACCTGGGCGGCCACTCGCTGCTCGCCACCCAGGTCGTGTCCCGGGCTCGCGAGGTCTTCGGGATCGAGCTGCCGCTGCGGGTTCTCTTCGAGGCGCCGTCCCTCTCCGTGCTCGCCGCCCGGATCGAGACGCTGCGCAACGAGGGGCTCGGGCTCGACGCGCCGCCGATCCTGCCACTTCACTGGGACGGCCGCGCCCCGGCCTCCTTCGCCCAGGAGCGGCTCTGGTTCCTGGAGCAGCTCGGCGACGAGCCCGGGGCCTACAACATCCCCCTCGCGCTCTCCCTCCGCGGCTCCCTGGACCCCGCCGCCCTGGAGGCTGCTCTCAACGAGGTGGTCCGCCGTCACGAGGTGCTGCGGACGACCTTCGCGAGCGAGGGCAGGAGCGTGGTCCAGAAGATCGCGCCCTCGCTCCGGGTCCCGCTGCCGGTGATCGAGATCGGGGAGGACTCTGCCGAAACCCGGCGGCTGGCGCGGGAAGAGGCCACGCGGCCGTTCGATCTGTCCACAGGACCGCTGCTCCGGACCGTGCTGCTGCGGCTGGGACTGGAGGAGCACGTCCTGCTCCTGACGATGCACCACATCGTCTCGGACGGCTGGTCCATCGGCGTGCTGCTGCGCGAGCTGTCCACGCTCCACGACGGCGGCTCTCTCCCCGCTCTGCCGGTGCAGTACGCCGACTTCGCGGCCTGGCAGCAGGAGTGGCTGTCCGGAGACGTCCTGGAGGCGCAGCTCGCCTGGTGGCGCGAGCGGCTGGCCGGGGCTCCGGCCGTGCTGGAGCTGCCCGCGGACCGCCCGCGGCCGGCCGTGCGCAGCCCCCGCGGCGGCCATCGCAGCGCCTGGCTCTCCGCCGAGCTGTCGGACGGCCTCGCCGCTCTCGCCCGAGGCCAGGGAGCCACTCCCTTCATGGTGCTGCTCTCCGCGTTCCAGGCCCTGCTCGGAAGGTTGACCGGGCAGACCGACCTGAGCGTGGGCTCGCCCGTGGCCAACCGCAACCGGGCTGAGACGGAAGGGCTGATCGGCTTCTTCGTGAATACCCTGATCCTGCGCGGTGATCTCGCGGGCGATCCGAGCTTTGCCGAGCTGCTCGCCCGGTCCAGGGAGACGGCGCTCGACGCCTACGCCCACCAGGACCTGCCCTTCGAGAAGCTTGTGGCCGAGGTCCGGCCGGAGCGCGAGCTGAGCCACTCGCCGCTGTTCCAGGTGATGCTGATCGTCCAGAACCTCCCGGGAGCCGTGAGGGAGGGCTGGATGCTCATGCCGGGTCCGGACGAGGATGGCACGGCCAAGTTCGACCTGACGCTCACCTTCGGCGCGTCGGGCGGCCGGCTCCTCGCCCAGGCCGAGTACCGGCGCGACCTGTTCGAGGGCGCGACCGTCGACCGCCTGCTGGGCTGGCTCGAGACTCTGCTTCAGGGAGCGATATCCGCTATTACCGAGCCCGGGGGCCGGATCTCCGGCCTGCCGCTGCTGACCGAGCCCGAGCGCTGCCAGGTGCTGGAGGCCTGGAACGACACCGGCTCGCTGCGGCCGGAGGTCTGCCTGCACGAGCGCTTCGAGGCCCAGGCGGAGCTCACGCCCGAGGCCGAGGCGCTGATCTGGGGCGAGGAGCGGATCTCCTACGCCGAGCTCGACCGCCGGGCGAACCGGCTGGCGCGGCGCCTGCGGCGCCTGGGCGTGGGGCCGGAGGCGCGGGTGGGGATCGCCCTGGAGCGCTCGGCCGACCTGGTCGTGGGGCTGCTCGCGGTCCTCAAGGCCGGCGGCGTCTACGTGCCGCTCGATCCGGCATATCCCCCGGAGCGTCTGGCCCTGATCCAGGAGGATGCCGGCTGCGCGGTGGTCGTCGACCGGGAGATCCTCCTGGATGCCGAGATGGAGGACGACGGCCGCCTGCCCGGCCTGGCCTCTCCCGGCGACCTGGCGTATCTCATCTACACCTCGGGCTCGACGGGCCGTCCCAAGGGCGTGGCCATCGAGCACCGGAGCGCCGCGGCCTTGCTGGCCTGGGCGGAGCGGGAGTTCGGCGCCGAGGAGCTGTCCGGCGTCCTGGCCTCGACCTCGATCACCTTCGACCTCTCCGTGTTCGAGCTGTTCCTGCCTCTCGCCCGCGGCGGCCGGGTGATCGTGGCGGGCAACGCGCTCTCCCTGCCGGACCTGCCTGCCCGGGACGAGGTGACGCTGATCAATACAGTCCCCTCGGCCATCGCCGAGCTGGTGCGGCTGGGCGCCGTGCCCGAGTCGGTGCGCACGGTCAACCTGGCGGGCGAGCCGCTCAAGCGCGCCCTGGTGGATCGCATCTACGCGCTGCCTCACGTGGAGCGGGTCTACAACCTCTACGGCCCCTCGGAGGACACGACCTACTCGACCTTCGTGCTGGTGCCGCGGGCCACCGACCGCGAGCCGACGATCGGCGTCCCCATCGCGGGGACCCGGGCCTACGTGGTGGACCGTGGGCTCCGCCCTCTCCCCGTAGGTGTTCCGGGTGAGCTGCTGCTGGCTGGCGAGGGCCTGGCGCGCGGCTACCTGAACCGGCCGGACCTGACGGCCGCGTCGTTCGTTCCCGATCCCTTTGGCGGAGCAGGGGAGAGGGTCTACCGCACGGGAGACCTGGCGCGCTGGAACGGGGCCGGCGAGCTGGAGTTCCTGGGCCGCATCGACCACCAGGTCAAGGTGCGCGGCTTCCGCGTCGAGCTGGGGGAGATCGAGGTTGCGCTCTGCGCCCACGCGGCCGTGCGCGAGGCGGTGGTGCTGGCGCTCGGCGAGGGCGGGGAGCGGCGGCTCGTGGCGTTCGTGGCCCCTCATCCCTCTGGGGAGAGGGCTCTACCCACTGGGGACGGTGGTCTACCCATCGGGGACAGGGGTCTACCCATCGGGGACAGGGCTCTACCCGCCGGGGAGAGGGGTCTACCCGCTGGGGAGACGGCTCTACCCAGTGGGGACAAGGCTCTACCCGATGGGGACAGGGGTCTACCCAGAGGGGAGAGGCCTCTACCCGTTGGGGAGACGGGCCTACCCGTTGGGGAGAGGGCTCTACCCAGGGTTTTGCGGGTCTGGCTGGAGTCCCGCCTCCCCGCCTACATGGTTCCTTCGTCCTTCGCGGTCCTGCCGGCCCTGCCGCTCACTCCCAACGGCAAGGTGGACCGCAAGGCGCTCGCCCGCGTCGAGCCGGAGCGGGAGCCGGCCGCCGCCGCGGCGCCGCTCTCTCCCGTCGAGGAGCTGCTCGCCGGCATCTGGTCCGAAGTGCTCAGGCGCGGACCTGTCGCATCAGGAGACGGCTTCTTCGAGCTGGGCGGCCACTCGCTCCTGGCAACGCAGGTCGTCTCCCGCGTGCGGGAGGTCTTCGGCGTCGAGCTGCCTCTGCGGGCCGTGTTCGAGGCGCCCACCCTGGCCGGGCTCGCGGCGCGGATCGGGGCGGCGCGCAACGACCTCCAGGCGCCGCCCGTCGTGCCCGTCCCCCGGGACGGAGAGCTGCGGGCCTCCTTCGCCCAGGAGCGGCTCTGGTTCCTGGACCGCTTCGGCACCGACCGGGCCTCCTACAATCTCCCCACCGCCATCCGTCTGCGCGGCCGGCTCGATACCGCGGCTCTGGCCGGGGCCCTGAAAGAGATCGTCCGGCGCCACGAATCGCTGCGCACGACCTTCACGGTCACCGGCGGCGCCGAGGCCAGGGTCCTCCAGGTGATCGGCCCGGCCTGCCTCTCGCTTCCGGTCGTCGACCTGCGCGGTCTCCCCGAGCCGGAGAACGAGGTGACGCGGCTCGCCCGCGAGGATGCGCGGCGGCCGTTCGATCTCTCCCGCGGACCGCTGCTCCGGACGGCGCTGCTCCAGGCGGCAGAGGAGGACCACACGCTCCTCCTCTCCATGCACCACATCGTCTCCGACGGTTGGTCCATCGGCGTGCTTCTGGGCGAGCTGACCGCTCTCTACCGGCGTTCGCCACTGGCGGACCTGCCCGTCCAGTACGCCGACTTCGCCGCGTGGCAGCGGACGTGGCTCCGCGGCGAGGTGCTGGAGCGGCAGCTCGGATGGTGGCGGGACCACCTGGCCGGCGTTCCTCCGGTGCTGGATCTGCCCGCCGACCGGCCCCGTCCGCCGGTCCCGAGCGGGCGCGGCGGACGCTTCCCGGTGGCGCTCTCCTCGACGCTGCGCGAAGGCATCCAGAAGCTCGCCCGGCAGCAGGGGGCGACCTCGTTCATGGTCCTCCTCGCCGCCTTCCAGACGCTTCTGGGACGGCTCGCGAGCCGCGATGACGTGCCCGTGGGCACCCCCATCGCCGGTCGGATCCGGGCCGAGACCGAGAGGCTGATCGGCTTCTTCGTGAACACCCTGGTCCTGCGCGCCGACCTGGCGGGCGATCCGGCCTTCCGCGGGCTCCTCGGGCGCACCCGGGAGGCGCTCCTCGGCGCCTACGCCCACCAGGATCTCCCCTTCGAGAAGCTCGTCGAGGAGCTGCACCCCGAACGCTCGCAGGCCCACTCGCCGCTGTTCCAGGTCATGCTCATCCTCCAGAACGCCCCCATGGACGACCTGGAGCTGCCGGGCGTGACCGCAACCCCCGCGGTCCCGGACACCGGCACCACCAAGTTCGACCTGCGCCTCGCCCTGAGCGAGACCGCCGAGGGCCTGGTGGGCAGCGTCCTCTACAACCTGGACCTCTTCGATGCCGCCACGGCCCGGCGCATGGCCGGGCATTTCCAGGCACTGCTCGCCGCGGCCGTGGTTGATCCAGAGGCCCGGCTCTCCGACCTGCCGGTCCTCGGACAGGCCGAGGTCCAGCACCTCCTCCGGGAGTGGAACGACACCCGGGTGGACTGGGACCTCGAGCGGCCGCTGCATGGATGGATCGAGGATCAGGTCCGCCGGACGCCGGACGCGCCGGCCCTCACCTACGAGGGCGAGACCCTCACCTACCGCGAGCTGGACGAGCGGGCCGGCCGGCTCGCCGCCCGGCTGCGCCGGCAGGGCGCCGGCCCGGAGACCCGGATCGGCATCACCGCCGAGCGCTCGCTGGAGCTGGTGGTCGGCCTCCTGGGCATCCTCAAGTCCGGCGCCTGCTACGTGCCGATCGATCCGTCCTACCCGCCCGAGCGCCTGGCCTTCATGGTGGAGGACTTCCAGCAGGGCATCGAGCAGCCGATCCTCCTGACCCGGGAGAGTCTGGCGGACGCGCCGGAGCCCGAGGCACCGCGCTCCGCCGTCCTCCCGAAGCACCCGGCCTACGTCATCTACACGTCCGGCTCCACCGGCCGGCCCAAGGGCGCGGTCAACACCCACGAGGCCATCGTCAACCGGCTGGTCTGGATGCAGGCTGAGTACGGCCTCACGTCCGGTGACGTGGTGCTCCAGAAGACTCCGTTCAGCTTCGACGTATCCGTGTGGGAGTTTTTCTGGCCCCTGATGGTGGGGGCGCGACTGGTCGTGGCCAGGCCCGGCGGCCATCAGGACAGCGCCTACCTGGCCGACCTGATCCGGCGCGAAGGGGTGACCACGCTCCACTTCGTGCCGTCCATGCTCCAGGTCTTCCTGGAGCAGCCGGGCGTGGAGACGTGCGCGTCGCTCCGCCGGGTAATCTGTAGCGGAGAGGCCCTCCCCTTCGAGCTGCAGCAGCGCTTCTTCGCCAAGCTGGGAGCCTTCGCCGGCCTGCACAACCTCTACGGCCCTACCGAGGCCGCGGTGGATGTCACGGTCTGGGCCTGCGTGCCGGGCGGGAGGCCGGTCGTCCCGATCGGCCGGCCGATCTCGAACCTGCGCATCCACATCCTGGACCCCGCGTTCCGGCCGGTGCCCATGAACGTGCCCGGGGAGCTGTACATCGCGGGCGTGGGCCTGGCCCGCGGCTATCTCAACCGGCCAGCGCTCACGGCGGACCGGTTCGTCCCCGATCCGTTCGGATCGCCGGGCTCGCGCATGTACAAGAGCGGCGACCTCTGCCGGCACCTGCCCGACGGCCGCATCGAGTACCTGGGGCGGCTCGACCATCAGGTCAAGATCCGGGGCTTCCGCATCGAGCTGGGGGAGATCGAGGCCGCCCTGTGCGCCCATCCCACGGTCAAGGAGGCCGTGGTACTGGCCCGGGAAGACCGGCCGGGCGACAAGCGCCTCGTCGCCTACCTGACTGCGGCGGGGGAGACCGTCGAGACCGCCGTGCCCGAGCTGCGGCGGCATCTGCTCGCCTCGCTGCCCGAGTACATGGTCCCCGCGGCCTTCGTGGTGCTGCCGGCCCTGCCGCTCTCCCCGAACGGCAAGGTGGACCGCAAGCTCCTCCCCGCTCCGGACATCGCCGATACCGCGGCTCCCGAGGACCGGGAGCACGTGGCGCCGCGCACGCCCTTGGAGGAGTTCCTGGCCGGGCTCTGGAAGGCTCCGCTCGGATTGGAGAGCGTCGGCATCCACGACGACTTCTTCGGCCTGGGCGGCAACTCGATTTCCGGCGCCATCCTGATCAACCAGCTCCAGGAGAGGCTCGGCGAGATCGTGCACGTGGTCGTCATCTTCGACGCGCCCACGGTCGAGCGCATGGCCGCCTACCTGGTCGAGAGCTATCCCGAGGCCGTGGCCCGGATCTGGGGCCGCGAGAGCCTTGGCGAGGCGGTGGCTCTGCTGGATGAGGCGGCCGCGGGACGGGTCGGCGAGGAGGAGATCGCGCGCCTCCGCGCCATCGTGACTCCCCTCTCACCCTTCGCCACCGACGAGCCGAAGAACCCGCCCGCGGTCTTCGTCCTCTCGCCGCCGCGCTCGGGCTCGACCCTGCTGCGCGTCATGCTCGCGGGCCATCCGCGCCTGTTCGCGCCGCCCGAGCTGGAGATGCTCAACTTCAACGCCCTGGCCGACCGGCGCGCCGCCTACACCGGCCGCGACAGCTTCTCCCTGGAGGGGCTGATCCGCGCCGTGATGGAAGTCCGCGGCTGCGGCCCGGACGAGGCCGCGGAGACCGTCGAGACCTGGGAGAGGGACGGCTGGACCGTGCGGCGCGCCTACCGCCAGCTCCAAGAATGGTTGGGTGACAGGCTGCTGATCGACAAGACTCCTTCGTACCCGCTCGACCTGGAGATCCTCCGCCGCGCCGAGACCGATTTCGAGGGGGCCCGCTACGTCCACCTGCTGCGCCACCCCTACGGCATGATCCGCTCCTTCGAGGAGGCCCGCCTGGAGCAGGTCTTCTTCCGCTACGACCACCCCTTCACGCGGCGCGAGCTGGCCGAGCTGATCTGGCTCGTCAGCCAGGAGAACATCCTGCGCTTCCTCGACGGGGTGCCCGAGGAGCGGCGGCATCTGGTCCGCTTCGAAGACCTGGTGCGCGACCCGGAGCCGGTCCTGCGCGGCCTCTGCGACTTCCTCGGGCTCGACTTCCATCCGGCCATGCTCCAGCCCTACGAGGACCGCTCCCGCCGCATGACGGATGGCCTCCACGCCGAGTCGCGGATGCTCGGGGACGTCAAGTTCCACTCCTACTCGGGAATCGACGCGAGCACCGCGGAGCGCTGGCGGGAGGCCTATCCCGAGGACTTCCTGGGCGTGCCCACGGTCCGGATGGCCGCCGCGCTCGGCTACGAGGTCCGTGCCGGGCGCGGAAGTATGGGCGGGATTCCCCGCCGCTCCTGGAAGCCGGACGAGCCGCGGCCCCTCTCCTTCTCCCAGGAGAGGCTCTGGTTCCTCGGGCAGTTCGATCCGGACAGCTCGTTCTACAACATCAGCAGCGTCCTCCGGTTCGCCGGCCGCCTGGACGTCTCCGCGCTGGGGCGCAGCCTGGACGAAATCCGCCGCCGCCACGAGGTCCTGCGCACGGTCTTTGAGACCTCCTCGGCCGGCACCTTCCAGGTCGTGACGGCGCCGCCCGCGGTGGGCCTGCCGGTGATCGATCTGAGCGGCTTGCCGGATGGCGCGAGGGAGCGCGAGACCTCGCGCGTCGCCCGCGCCGAGGGGGGACGCTCCTTCGACCTCGCCGCGGATTCCATGCTGCGCACGCCGCTGCTCAAGCTGGGAGAGGATCATGCCCTCGTGGTGGCCATGCACCACATCGCGTCGGACGGCTGGTCCATGGGTGTGATCCTGTCCGAGCTGTCCGACCTCTACGAGGCGTTCGGCCGCGGCCTGCCCTCGCCCCTGCCGGAGCTGCCCATCCAGTACGGCGACTTCGCGGTCTGGCAGCGCAACCGGCTGAGCGGCGAGGTCCTGGACCGCGAGATCGCCTGGTGGGGCGAGGCCCTGGCCGGCGCCCCGACCCTGATCCAGCTCCCCACCGACCGGCCCCGTCCCGCGGTCCAGCGCTTCCGCGGCGGCCAGGTGGAGGGCTTCCTGCCGGACGACCTCGCCGCCGGGGTGGCCGCGCTCGGCCGCCGCCACGGCGCGACCTCCTTCATGTCGCTCGTGGCCGCGTTCCAGGCCCTGCTCTCCCGCATCTCGGGCTCGCCCGAGGTCGTGGTCGGCACGCCCATCGCGGGCCGCAACTGGCCCGAGACCGAGGGCCTGGTCGGGTTCTTCATCAACACCCTGGTCGTGCGGGGAGACGTGACCGGCGACCCGACCTACCGCGAGCTGGTCGCCCGCTCGCGGCGGGCCGCCCTGGGCGCCTTCGCCCATCAGGAAGTCCCGTTCGAGAAGCTCGTGGAGGAGCTGCAGCCGCAGCGCAGCCTCACCCACTCGCCCATCTTCCAGGTCATGTTCGCCCTGCAGAACCTCCCCCCGCGGCGGTTCGACCTCCCGGGGCTGGAGATCACCGCCTACCGGACGGGCGGAGGCACGTCCAAGTTCGACCTGAACCTCCTCCTCACCGAGATCGACGGCCGCCTGCTCGGCACCCTGGAGTACAACTCCGACCTGTTCGACCGCTCCACGGCGCAGCGCCTGCTCGGCAGCTTCGAGACCCTGCTGCGCGGCCTGGTGACTGACCCGGACCGGAGGCTCTCGGACATCTCCCTCATCGCCGAGGCCGGGCGCCACCAGATGCTCTGCGAGTGGAACGACACCGAGGCGCCGTTCCCGGGTCATCTCTGCCTGCACCAGCCCTTCGAGGCCTGGGCGGCGGCCCAACCGGACGCCGTGGCCGTGCTCTGCGACGGACGGACGCTGACCTACGACGAGTTGGACCGCCGCGCCAACCGCCTCGCCCGGCTGCTGCGTTCCCAGGGCGTCGGCCCGGGACGGCTCGTGGCCGTGCACCTGGAGCGCTCCCCGGAGATGATCGTGGCCGTGCTCGGCATCCACAAGGCGGGCGGAGCCTATGTTCCCGTGGAGGTGAGCTGGCCGGCCGACCGTCTGCGGTACATCCTGGAGAGCGAGCGGATCGCGCACGTGGTCACCGAGCCGTCGCGGCTGGAGGCGCTGCCCTCCGGGGTCCGCGCGATCTGCCCGGACGACCTGGAGGGCCTGCCGGATCACGCCCTGGAGCCGACCGCCGGCCCCGAGGACCCGGCCTACATCATCTTCACCTCGGGCTCGACCGGCCGGCCCAAGGGGGTCGTGGTCCGCCACCGTCCCGCGGTCAACCTCATCCACTGGGTGAACAACCGCTTCGGCGTGGGGCCGTCGGACACCTTGCTCTTCGTCACCGCCCTGTCGTTTGACCTCTCGGTCTACGACATCTTCGGCCTTCTGGCGGCCGGCGGGACCGTGCGCATCGCCACCCCGGCCGAGCTGCGCGACCCCGAGGCTTTGGTAAGGATCCTCCTTGAGGAGCCCGTCACCTTCTGGGATTCCGCCCCGGCCGCGCTCCAGCAGCTCGTCTCCTGGCTTCCAGCGGATGCCCAGCCCGCGAGCCTGCGCCTCGTCTTCAACTCCGGCGACTGGATTCCGGTCACCCTGCCCGACCGGGTTCGCCAGACCTTCCCGAACGTGGAGTTCGTCAGCCTGGGAGGCGCCACCGAGGCCACGATCTGGTCCAACTTCTTCCCGGTGGAAGAGGTCGAGCCCGACTGGGCGAGCATCCCCTACGGCAGGCCGATCGAGAACGCCCGCTATCACGTGCTCGAAGCGGGGCTGAGCCCTTGCCCGGTCGGCGTCGCGGGCGACCTCTACATCGGCGGAGGCTGCCTCTCGGACGGCTACGCGAGCGCGCCCGACCTCACCGCGCAGAAGTACATCCCCGACCCCTTTGGAGAGGGAAGGCTCTACCGCACGGGAGACCGGGCGCGCTACTGGCCGGACGGCAACCTGGAGTTCCTGGGGAGGGTCGACAACCAGGTCAAAGTCCGGGGCTTCCGCATCGAGCTGGGGGAGATCGAATCCGTCCTCATGACCCATCCGGCCGTGAGGGAGGCCGTGGTGCTGGCCCGGCAGGACACCCCGGGAGACCAGAGGCTCGTCGCGTACCTGATTCCGGACGGAGAAGCCCCGGCCGCGATCGAGCTGCGCCGCTTCGTCCAGGGCAAACTGCCGGACTACATGGTCCCGTCGTCCTTCATCCCCCTGGAGAGCTGGCCGCTGGCCGCCACCGGCAAGCTCGACCGCAAGGCCCTCTCGCCACCAGAGAAGGCCTTCGCGAAACCCGAGATCGAGGCGCCGGTCCTGCCGCGCAACGAGATGGAGCGTACGATCGCGGAGATCTGGAAGGAGGTCGTGGGCCTGCCCGAGGTCGGAATCCGCGACAACTTCTTCGACGTCGGCGGCCATTCGCTGCTCATGGCCCGCGTCCACGCGCGGCTCGAAGAGACCCTCGGCCTGCGGGTCTCCATGGTCGACCTCTTCCAGTATCCGACCATTGCCACCTTGGCCGCACACCTGAGCCCGAGCGTCGAAGAGAAGCCCGCCGTCGTCACCGCTCCGGTCGTCGAGCGGGGGAGCGAGGACATCGCCGTCATCGGCCTGGCCGGCCGGTTCCCGGGCGCCCGCAACGTCGAGGAGCTGTGGCGCAACCTGCGCGACGAGGTCGAGTCGATCCGCGGCTTTACCGAGCAGGAGCTGCGCGCCGGCGGCTATGGCGACGAGGTGCTCGACCCGCGCTTCGTCAGGAGGCGCGGCGCCCTCGACGGCCCGGATCTCTTCGACGCCGCTTTCTTCGAGTATTCGTCCCGCGAGGCCCAGCTCATCGACCCCCAGCAGCGCCACTTCCTCGAGTGCGCCTGGGAGGCCCTGGAGAACGCCGGCTATGGCGCCGACGGCTACCGGCAGCGGGTCGGCGTCTTCGCCGGCACCACCGAGAACACCTACGTGCTCAATCTGCTGCTCAACGCGGATCTCCTCCGCTCCGTGGGCCGGCAGCAGGTCACGATCTCGAACAACGCCGACTACCTGCCCACGCGGGTCTCCTACAAGCTGAACCTGCGCGGGCCGAGCCTGAACGTCCAGACCGCCTGCTCGACCTCGCTCGTCGCCGTCCACCTCGCCCGCCTGAGCCTGCTGCGCGGCGAGTGCGAGATCGCCCTGGCCGGCGGCGTCTCGGTCAAGCCGCTGGAGGTCGGCGGCTACCTCTACCACGAGGGCGGGATCAACTCCCCGGACGGCCACACCCGCGCCTTCGACGCGCGCGCCCAGGGGGTGGTGGGCGGCAGCGGCGCCGGGGTCGTGGTGCTCAAGCGCCTGGAAGACGCCCTCGCCGACGGCGACACCATCCACGCCGTGATCCGCGGCTCGGCCGTCAACAACGATGGCTCCGGCAAGCCCGGCTTTACGGCCCCGAGCGTCGAGGGACAGGCCGCGGCCATCCGCGAGGCCCACCGGGCCGCGGGCATCGAGCCCGGCACCATCGGCTACGTCGAGGCCCACGGCACGGGCACTCCCATGGGCGACCCGATCGAGGCCGCGGCCCTGATCCAGGCCTTCGGAGACACCGGGAAGCCGGGCGCCTGCGCCCTCGGCTCGATCAAGACGAACATCGGCCACCTCGACGCCGCCGCCGGAGTCGCCGGGCTGATCAAGACCGTCCTGTCCCTGGAGAACCGGACCATCCCGGCGAGCCTCCACTTCGAGCAGCCCAACCCGAAGATCCCCTTCGAAGGGAGCCCCTTCTACGTCGCCGCCCGCACCCGGGAGTGGCCGGCGGACGGTACTCCCCGCCGGGCGGGGGTCAGCTCCTTCGGCATCGGCGGCACCAACGCCCATGCCGTGCTCGAAGAGGCGCCGGAGATCCCGGCGGGCGAGCCCTCCCGCCGGCCGTCGCGCCTGCTCGTCCTCTCCGCCAAGACCCCGACCGCCCTGGAGACCGCAACGGCCAACCTGGCCGGCTGGTTGGAGGCCCACCCCGAGGCGAGCCTCGACGACGCGGCCTTCACGCTCCAGGTAGGGCGCCAGGCCTTCCGCCATCGCCGCGCCATGGTCTGCGGCGAGGATGCGATCGCTGCCCTTCGTGACATTGAGGGCGCCGTGACCGGGTCCGCGGCCGGCAGCCCCTCCGTGGTCTTCCTCTTCCCGGGCCAGGGCTCCCAGTACGCGGGCATGGGAGCGGAGCTGTACGAGCACGAGCCCGTCTACCGCTCCGCCTTCGACCGCTGCTGCGAGCTGCTGGACCTGGACCTCCGCGACGCTCTGGAGGACGCCGACCTCGCGCAGACCTCCATCACGCAGCCGGCCCTCTTCGCCGTCGAGTACTCCCTGGCCCGGCTCTGGGCCTCCTGGGGCATCCGCCCCGCGGCCATGCTCGGCCACAGCATCGGCGAGTACGTGGCCGCCTGCCTGGCCGGCGTCTTCTCCCTGGAAGAGGCCCTCTTCCTGGTCGCCGCGCGCGGACGGCTCATGCAGGAGCTGCCCCCCGGCTCCATGCTCGGCGTCTCCCTGTCCGGGGACGAGGTCCGCTCGTGGATCGAAGGCCGGGATCTATCTCTGGCCGCGGTCAACGCGCCGCGTGCCTGTGTCGTCTCCGGACCGGAGGAGGAGATCGAAGCCCTGCGTAAGGAACTGGAAACCCAGGGTGTAGAGACCCGGCCGCTCCACACCTCCCACGCCTTCCACTCCCGGATGATGGACCCGATCCTGGAGCCGTTCCTCGAGAAGGTTCGGAGCGTCCGGCTCCAGCCGCCCCGGCTGCGGTATCTCTCCAACCTCACCGGCACCTGGATTACCCCGGAGCAGGCCACCGATCCGGAGTATTGGGTGGAACATCTGAGGCAGGCGGTGCGGTTCGCGGACGGCGTCTCCGAGTTGCTGCGCCTCCCTGATCCGGTTCTCCTGGAGGCCGGCCCGGGACGTGCCCTGAGCACCCTCGCCCGCCAGCATCCGGACAAAAAGGCCGCCCGGCTCGTGGTCTCCTCCCTGAGCCACGCCAAGGACCGTAAGCCCGACCTGGAGACGGTCCTCGGCGCGCTCGGCCGCCTCTGGGTTCATGGCGTGGACGTGGACTGGAACGGCTACCGGGCCGACGAGCGCCGCCGCCGCATCCCGCTCCCCACCTATCCGTTCGAGCGCCGCAGCTACTGGATCGGATTCGACCGGGGGCTGGGCGCCCGCTTCGGCAAGACCGCTCCGGCCGCCGAGGTCCCCGTGGAAGAGACCCCGGAGCTTGTTGTCCCGGCTGGCAAGACAGGACCGCGCAATGAAACCGAGGAGGCGATCGTCGCGGTCTGGAGCGACCTTCTGGGCGAAGATGGCATCGGCGTCCATGACGACTTCTTCGAGCTCGGGGGCAGCTCCCTCATGGCCGTCCAGCTCGGCGCCCGGCTTCGGCAGGCGCTGTCGATTGAGCTTCCGGTCGACTTCCTCTTTCAGGCCCCGACCGTGGCAGGAGTGGCCGAGATGGTTGCCCGCATCCGTCCGAAGGCCGGCCGGCCCGCCGAGCGCCTCCGCTCCTCCTGCCTCGTGCCGCTTCAGAAGGGCGATGGCCGGCGCCCGCTCTTCCTCGTCCACCAAGTGGGCGGCAACGTCTACACCTTCCGCGCCCTGGCCCAGGCCCTGGGCAAGAGCCAGACCGTGTACGGCCTGCGCTCCCTCGGCCTGGAGGACGGCGAGGAGCCGCTCGCCAGCGTCGAGGAGATGGCCACGCACTACCTGGAGCTGGCGCGGAGCGCCCAGCCCGCCGGGCCGTACCGGATCGGCGGGGCCTCCATGGGCGGCATGGTCGCCTTCGAGATGGCCCACCGGCTGCGGGAGGCGGGCGAGACGGTCGAGCTGCTCACCCTGATGGATACCCCGTGCGGCGAGCAGATGCCGCAGCGCCGGCTCACCTCCGAGGAGATCGTGACCGGCGCCTTCACCGGCCGGATCGAGCTCACCCCCGAAGAGCTGCAAACCCTCTCCCCGGACGGGCAGATCTCCTACGCGATCGACAAGGCCAGGCAGGCCGGAGCGCTCTCGGAAGACTTCGACGAAGGTGGTGCCCGGCGGATCGTGAGGGTCCTCCAGAGCAACGTCGCGGCCCTGTACGCCTACCAGCCGCGGCCCTTCGCCGGCCGAATGCTCTTCTTCCGCGCCGGGGAGCGCAGGCCCGGCGATCCGCCGCGGCCGGAGATCGCCTGGATCGATCTCGCCCAAGGCGGGTGCGACGTGCTCCTGGTGACCGGCAATCACGAAACCATGCACGAGACGCCAAACGTGCTGAGCATGGCCGAGCGTCTCCGGGAATCCCTGCTATCCTAAACGCAAAAGGAGTCCAACCATGAGAAGCCGAGCCAAGCTCTTCGCGGGTCTGCTGGTGGCGGCGCTCGCCCTGGGGATCCCGTCGTTCGTGATGTTTCCATCCCCCTATGCAGGCCAGGTGGCTACCAAGGTGCCGGCCGAGGTCCGAATGGCCGAGAACGGCAAGCTCGAATCCCTCTACCAGACCTGGAAGGCAGGCTACGAGCGCGGCGGCGGCAACCGCAACTACCTGATCGCGCTCGGCTGGTCCCGGGGCATCTCCACCGAGCACACCTACGCCAGCGGCCTTGCCCGCATCGACATGGTCGGCGGCACCGCCCGCGTCGAGATCGACAACGTGGAAGCCTCCGACGACTGGGAAGTCTGGCTGGTCGACAACCAGGAGGGACCGGAGCGCAGCACCCTGCCCGAGCCCGGCGACCTCATGCACAGGCTGGGACGGCTCTCCAGGGACGGCTCCCGGGCCGTGCTCGAAGCCCGCTTCGACGGCAACCTGTTCGCCGCCTTCGACGTGGACGTGGTGGCCGTGACCCGCAAGGGCATCCGGCCCGACGAGGGCATGGTCCTGAACGGCTCTCCGATCCTGTTCCAGCGCCTCTATACCCGGGCCAGCCACGAGCAGGCGCAGCCCCGCCCCGCGGCGCGCATCGCCTCCCTCTTCGGACCCCGGGTCGCCTTCGCGGACTCCCCCTTCAACAGCATGGACCCGCTGATCGCCAGGGGGGCGGACCTGTTCTTCAACGAGAAGTTCGGCGGCAACGGCCGCACCTGCGCCACGTGCCATCCGGCGGAGAACAACTTCACCATCGATCCCAAGTTCATCGCCACCCTGCCGCCCAACGATCCCCTGTTCGTGGCCGAGACCAACTCCGCGCTGAAGAACAATTTCGAGAAGCCCGCGCTGATGCGCGAGCTTGGCCTGGTGCTCGAAAACGCCGATGGTTTCGACGACCTCAATAACAAGTTCGTGATGCGCGGCGTCCCCCATCTGCTGGGACTCTCCCGCTATCTGTTGCCGGGCGACGACGGCGGGACCGTGCCGCCGAACCAGCGCATGGGCTGGGGCGGCGACGGCGCGCCGGGCAGCGGCTCCCTCCGCGACTTCGCGACCGGCGCCGTGATCCAGCACCTCACGAAGAGGCTGAACCGGGTGGCGGGCACCGACTTCCGTCTCCCGACCGACGCCGAGCTCGACGCGCTGGAGGCCTTCCAGCTCGCCCTCGGCCGGCAGGACAACCCGAACATCACAACCATCCGGCTCAGGAACAAGATGGCCGACCTCGGCCGCGTGCAGCACAACGGCCTGAGCTCCCGCTGCTTCGTCTGCCACGTCAACGGCGGCGCCAACTCGCCCGCGGCCGCTCCCACCAACCGGAGCTTCGACATCGGCATCGGCCGGCTGCCCAATCACCCGGCCAACGTGATCCTCCCGGGCAACCTCCCGCCCGACGGCGGATTCGGCACCGCCGCGTCCTTCGATCCGGTTACCAATGAGTTCCGCGGCTACGGCAACCTCAACAACGACGTCCGGTTCAACACCCAGCCTGCTATCGAGGCCGTCGACACCCCGCCCTTCTTCCACAACAACGCCGTCTTCACCATCGAGGAGGCGGTCGGCTACTACAACGCCCAGGCCTTCAAGAGGTCCCAGTCGGGCGGGAACCTGCCCACGCTCGCCATGGAGACCACCGAGGTCGAGAACATCGCGGCCTTCCTGCGCGTCATGAACACGTTGGAGAACATCCGCGCCTCGCTGCTGCTCGACCAGGCCGCCATCGACGAGAACAACGCCGCCACCGCCAAGGAGCTGGCGCGCCTCGCCTCGTTCGACACCCAGGACGGCTGGGAGGTGCTGGAGCAGAGGTTCCTCCATCTCCCGGCGGTCGCCAAGCTGAAGGCAGCCTACGCGGCGGAGCTGGCCGCGTCGGTCACCAACAACGCCTCCCTGCGCGACGGCCTGCTCAGCAAGGCGATGACGCTCAAGGCGCAAGCCCGTGCCGAGCTGATCATCGAGTAGAGCGATAAGATGCGACGATGACCAGAACGATCGCGATCGCGTTGCTGTTGACGTTGGGGACTGCTGCCGAAGCCCAGGCGCCGGCCGAGCTGAAACAGCAGGTGCGCGCCTGGAGGACGGCGCACGAAAAGGAGGTCGTCGGCGAGCTGGCGGGCCTGCTCGCCCTGCGCAACGTCGCCTCCGACCGCGCCGACATCCAGCGCAACGCCGACCACCTGCTCGGCCTGCTGCGCAAGCGCGGCTTCCAGGCCCGGCTGCTCACTGCCGGGGACTCCCCTCCGGCCGTCTACGGCGAGCTCCCCTCGCCGGGGGCGAAGCACACCGTGGTCTTCTACGCCCACTACGACGGCCAGCCCGCCGACCCCGCCGACTGGGGAGGGGCCGACCCCTGGAAGCCGGTGCTGCGGGCCGGCGGGCCGGACTCCGGGGAGATCCCTCTCGGCTCTTCTCCTCTCGATCCGGAAGCGCGCCTCTACGCCCGCTCGGCCAGCGACGACAAGGGTCCGATCGTGGCCATGCTCGCCGCCCTGGACGCCCTGCGCGCCGCCGGGGTGAAGCCCTCCGTGAACATCAAGATGTTCCTGGAGGGGGAGGAGGAGGCCGGCTCCACGCACCTGACGAGCATCGTCCGGGAGCACCGCGACCTCCTGGCCGCCGACGCCTGGATCCTCGCCGACGGTCCGGTCCACCAGACCCGCAAGCTGCAGGTCGTCTTTGGCGCTCGCGGCGTGATGGGGCTGGAGCTGACCACCTACGGCCCGGCGCGGGCCCTGCACAGCGGTCACTACGGCAACTGGGCGCCCAACCCCGCTGCGCTGCTGGTCGAGCTGCTCGCCGGTCTGCGGGGACCGGACGGCGAGATCCGGATCGCCGGCTTCGGGGACGAAGTGCGGCCCCTCACCGAGAGCGAGAAGGCGGCCACCGCGGCCATGCCTCCCGTGGAGGAGGAGCTCAGGAACGAGCTCGCCCTGGCCTGGACCGAGGGGGGAGAGCGCCTCCTGGACAGCGTGATGCGCCCCGCCCTCAACGTGCGCGGGCTCCAGTCAGCCCAGGTAGGGGCCGGAGCGCGGAACGCGATCCCCACCGAGGCCACGGCCTCGATCGACTTCCGCCTGGTCCCGGACCAGACGCCCGCCAAGGTGCGCGAGCGCACCGAGACCCACATCCGGAGCCTCGGCTTCCACGTGGTCCACGACGTGCCGGACGCGGAGACCCGGCGCAAGCACCCCAGGGTCGTGCGCCTCCAGTGGGAGGACGGCTACGCCGCGGCCCGCACCTCCATGGACCTGCCGGTCTCGCGGGCCGTGGTGCGGGCGATCGACGGCATGCTGGGCGAGCCGGCCCTCCGCGTGCCCATGCTCGGCGGCAGCGTGCCCATCTCCATGTTCGTCGACACCTTGAACGTGCCGGTCATCACCATGCCCATCGTCAATCACGACAACAACCAGCACGCCGCGCACGAGAACCTGCGGCTGCAGAACCTGTGGGACGGAATCGAGGTCTTCGCCGCGCTGTTCGCCGGGCTCGACTGGTGAGTTGGCCCGGCTTTTGAATCCTCCAGGGCATGCCCGCCCGAAGCGGGCAGCACGGAGGATAGGACCATGTCATCTTCATTCGGAATGTACCTGGCCGGCTTCATCATCCTGATCATCGGGCTGGCCATCGGGGCTCATCTGCTTGGCGCAGATCCCATGTGGATCGCGGTGGGAGTCATCTGTCTGATCGGCATCGGCATCCTGAGCGCGGTCAAGAGGACCCAGGCACCCCGGCCGCCCGGCGGTACGAACATCCCGCCGTCCAACCTCAGATAAAGGACTTCAGACCAAGAGAGACCACCGGCGGGACCGCCGGCGGCCTTCGGACCTTCCACGAATCAGCTCAGAGAACGGTTTCGCGCACGACCTCTTCGAGGGTCGTGACGCCGTCGCGGATCTTCTGCAGCCCGCTCATGCGCAGGGTCATCATGCCGTTCTGGACTGCCTTCTGGCGCAGCTCGAAGGAGCTGGCTCCGGAGAGGATCATCTCCCGCATCTCGTCCTCGACCTCCAGCACCTCGTAGAGGCCGACGCGCCCCTTGTAGCCGGTGTTGCTGCAGCGGTCGCAGCCGCGCCCCTTGAAGAGCTTCAGGGTGCGCGACTCGTGCTCCGAGAAGCCGGCGCTGATCAGGGCCGCGGGGGGCACTTCCAACGGTTCCTTGCAGAACGTGCAGATGCGGCGGACCAGCCGCTGCGCCACGATCAGGTGCACCGAGGTGGCCACCAGGAAGGGCTCGATGCCCATGTTCATCATGCGGTTGATCGTGGACGGCGCGTCGTTCGTGTGCAGCGTGGAGAGCACGAGGTGGCCGGTCATGGCGGCCTTGATCGCCACCTCGGCGGTCTCGAAGTCGCGGATCTCGCCCACCAGGATGATGTTGGGGTCCTGGCGCAGGAACGAGCGCAGCGAGGCCGCGAAGTTGAGGCCGATGTTCTCGCGCATCTGCACCTGGTTGATCCCGGACAGGTTGAACTCCACCGGGTCCTCGGCGGTCATGATGTTGACCTCCGGGGTGTTGATGCGCTGCAGCGCCGAGTAGAGCGAGTTCGTCTTGCCCGAGCCGGTGGGGCCGGTGACCAGCACCATGCCGTACGGCCGCAGGATGGCACTCTCGAACTTGCGCAGCGATTCCACCTCGAAGCCCAGCTTGGTCATGTCGAGCATGAGCTTGTCCTTGTCGAGCAAGCGCATGACGATCTTCTCGCCGAACAGCGTGGGCAGCACCGAGACGCGGTAGTCGAGGTCCTTGGTCTTGCCGGAGATCTTCGTCTTGATCTTGATGCGGCCGTCCTGGGGCAGCCGCTTCTCCGCGATGTCCAGCTTCGCCATGATCTTGCAGCGGCTGGTGATCGCCTCCTTGAGCTTGAGCGGCGGCCGCATCATCTCGTAGAGGATGCCGTCGATGCGGTAGCGGACCCGGTAGTCCTTCTCGTACGGCTCGATGTGGATGTCCGACGCGCCGCGCTTGATGGCGTCGGTGAGGATCAGGTTCACCAGCTTGACCACCGGCGCCTGCTCGGACTCCTCCTCTAGCGTGGCGAGGTCGAGGTCCTCCTCCTCATCCAGGACCTCGAGGTCGCTGCCCGACTCCTCCGAGAGGTCCTCCATGACCTTCTTCAGCTCGATGGCGTGCGTCGAGCCGTAATACTTGTCGATCGCCGCGCGGATCGCGGTCTCGGACGCCACCACCGGCTCCACCCGGTAGCCGGTCATGAACTTCACGTCGTCCATCGCGAACACGTTCGTCGGATCGATCATGGCCACGGTGACCGTGGCGCCCGCCTTGGTGACCGGGAAGATCGTGTACTTGCGCGCGATGTCCGCCGGGATGATCTTGATCACCCCGTCGTCGATGTCCATGTTGTGCAGGTCGACGGAGGGGACCTTGAACTGCTCGGACAGCGCATCGACGAGCTGCCGCTCGGTCAGATGCCCCAGCTTGATCAGGTTGGTGCCAAGCCGGCCGCCCTGGTCTTTCTGCAGGGCCAGGGCCTCCTGAAGCTGCGCCTGGTTGATCCGGTTGGTCCGGATCAGGAGCTCTCCGAGTTTGTCGGGGGCGTTGCTGGCAGCCGGTCTGCGGGCTGCTGCTTCCGGTGGTGGTGCCATGAAATCTCCTGCTCGCCCCGCCCTCAGGCGGAGTCCAGCCATACGTCTCCTCGTCCGGATCTACGGGGTGCAGTCTAGCAGAAAGGGGGACAAGGAGAGATCTTCAAGAATTCATTCGCCCGCTCCGCGACCCGGTCCGCGGGGATCTCCAGCAGGCAGGCCTTGGTCTCGTCGAAGCGGCGGTAGCAGAAGCTGCAGGGCAGGAGCTTCCACATCGCGCGCTCCGGTGCGCCGTAGGGTCCGTGCCGCTCCGGGTCGGTAGGCCCCATCAACATCAGCACCGGGGTACCGAGGGCATGGGCGAGATGGGTGGGGCCGGAGTCGCCCCCCATCACGAGACGCGCCCGCCGGAGCAGCGCCGCCAGGGTCGGGAGGTCCGCCGGCACCGTGCGGGCCGCCCTGCCGCTCGTGGCCGCGATCTCGGCCGCCAGCCCCTCCTCGCCCGGGGCGACAGGGACCCAGGCCGGGAGCCCAATCGACTCCCGAAGGCGCCGCGCCACCTCGCCCCAGCGCTCCGGAGGGTAGCGCTTGTTGGCCCACCCGGCGCCGGGATGGATGAGGACGTAGGGCTCTTCCGGCAGCCCGCCCGGCAGTTGATCCGGCTCTGGGCGAAAGATCTTCTCCCCTCCGAAGTCCGCAGGCTCTGGCGGGATGCCGAGGGCGTCGAGCAGGGAGAGCGCTCGGTCCACAGCGTGGGTCCCCCGGATTTCTACCGGCTCGCTGATCCAGAACGCGCTCGACGGCTCCCGCCGCCAGGCCCGGGCCGGGCCGATCCGGCGATCGCAGAGGGTGAGTGCCGAAAGGACCCCCGCCTTGTGGTTGCCCATGAGGTCCAGGGTCACGTCCGGCGCGAAGCGGTCCAGGGCGTCCCGGAAGGCCGCCAGCTCGCGCCGGGTCTCGGGAGAGAACGGCTTCTTCCGCCAGGCGCGGAGGCGGACGACGAGCAGCTCGTCGAGGTCGGGGTGCCCGGCGAGCACCGGCGCCATGGCCCCCTCCACCACCCATCCGATCTTCGCTTCGGGAAGATGGCGGCGCAGGGCCGTGAGCACCGGCAGGCAGTGCACCACGTCGCCCAGGGCGCTGGTGCGGATCAGGAGGATTCTCACCCCTTCTCCGGCAACGCCTTCACCTTGGAGAGGATGTCCGACGTCGCGTGGTCCTTGGGGTCTCCCACCAGGGCGGTGCGGCCGCCATAGGCGCGGACCACCTCGTGCTCGGGCACCCGTTCCGGGGAGCCATAGTCCGTCCCCTTGCAGTGGACGTCCGGCCGCAGCTCTTCGAGCAGGGAAGCGGGGGAGTCTCCCTGGAAGACCACGACGAAGTCCACCGGCTCCAGCGCCGCGAGCAGCTCGGCCCGCTCGGCCGCGGGCACCACCGGCCGGCCCGGCCCCTTGAGCCGCGCCACCGAGTCGTCGTCGTTGATCGCTACAATCAGGGTGTCCCCTTCGGCCCGGGCGGCCCGCAGGTAGCGGAGATGGCCCACGTGAAGCAGGTCGAAGTGGCCGTTCGCGAAGGCGATCCGCTTGCCGTGGGCCTGGAGGGAGCGCACCCGCTGGCGGAGCGCGTCGAGTGTCAGGACCTCGCCCACCGCAGCTCCTCCAGGGGATGCCGGTCGCTCTCCACCGCGTGCCGTAGCTCCTCGCGGGTGAGCGTGGCCGTCCCCATCTTCATGACCACGACCCCGCCGGCGTAGTTGGCGAGCAGGGCGGCTTCGATCGGCTTGGCCCCGGCCGCGAGAGCCAGGGCGAAGGTGCCGATGACCGTGTCCCCCGCCCCGGTCACGTCCGCCACCTGGTCGGTGCCGTGGACGGGCAGGTGCGCCGCCCGTATCTGATCGACATCGGTCTCGAACAGGCTCATCCCGCGGCTCCCCCGGGTGACAAGGAGGAAGCGCGCCCCGAGGCGCTCCAGCAGGGTCCTGCCCCCCTCTTCCAACCTGGCCGGGTCGTCGTCGATCGTGGCGCCGAGGAGCGCCTCGGCCTCCTCCTCGTTCGGGGTCGCCCCGTCCAGCCCGCGGAAGTCGCCCAGGCGGAAGCGGCTGTCGCACACCAGGGTCGCCTCGGGACCGAGGGCCTCGCGCATCCGCGAGAGCAGCCCCGGCTCGACCGTGCCGTATCCGTAGTCGGAGAGGATCGCCACCCGCGCCTCCCTCTCCCGCAAGGCTTCGGAGAAGCGGTCGCGCTCCTCCGCCGTCAGCTCCAGGGTCTCCTCGATGTCGTAGCGGACGATCTGCTGCTTGATCGAGTGCTTGCCGCCGCCCAGGATGCGCACCTTGGTGGGCGTGCGGTATCCGGGCCGGACCAGGACTCCCTGGGTGGAGATCCCGCGCTCGCGGAAGGCATCGAGGAGGCCGCGGCCGCTGGCGTCGTCCCCCACGATCCCGAGGGGAATCGGCCGTCCCCCGAGCGCGGCCACGTTGGCCACGGCATTGGCCCCGCCGCCCGGGATCAGCCTCTCCCCCTGGTAGGACAGGATGAGCACGGGGGCCTCCCGGCTGATCCGCTTCGGGGTCCCGGTGATGAAGAGGTCGGCCACGAGGTCGACGAGCATCACGATCGGCTGTCCGGCCATGGCCTCGATCAATCCGGTCAGGCGCCCGGTCGTCGGGGACGGAGGAGAGGTCATCGCGGGGGAGTCTATCCCGTCCACCGAGGTGGGAAAGAGGCTTTCCCGCCTCCGGAAATCATTCCAAGGGCCGGGAAAATGACTTTCCCTCCCTCGTGAATCGTTCCGGCCGTCGGGAAAGCGACTTTCCCGCCCTCGCAGATCATTCCCGTTGTCGGGAAAGCGACTTTCCCGGTCGGGAAAATGATTTTCCCGAGGCCGCGAATCATTCTGAACGCTTCCGAATCATTTCAGGCGCCGGGAAAGAGGCTTTCCCGAGGCCGGGAATCGTTTCAGACGCGGGGAAGGAGCTTTCCCGCCGCCGGGGATCGTTTCGGGTGTCGGGAAAGGAGCTTTCCCGAGCTCGGAGATCGTCTCGGACATCGGGAAAGAAGCTTTCCCGCCTACCGTCCCCGGTACTGCTCGTCCGAAACCGTCTCGAGCCAGTCGGCCGGCTTGGCGGAGATACTGGAAGGATTGATGACATTCATAGGGATCTCCTCACGAGTTGTCTTGCTTCCACCTTCTCTCGCGCCAGGTCCGGGAAGTCGCTGAACAGCCCATCCACGCCGAGCTCCAGGAACTGTTCATACTCCCGGACCGCGTCGCCCTCATAGTCGGGAGAGAGGAAGGCCGGGTCGCTGCGGAAGGTCCAGGGGTGGACCAGCAGCCTAGCGCGGTGGGCGTCGTCCACCAGGGATGTGGGAGGACGCAGGCGTCCGTCCGGATCGGCGGGGACGATCAGCCGCTTGTTGGGTCCGATGCCGTCGGCATAGGTCGCGATCTCCGCGAGGCCATCCGGGGTGGCCAGATTGAGATACGTGCGGTGATCGCCGGCTGCGCGCAGGTCCCAGGGCTGCCCCCCATCGTTCAGGAGCTGGACGAGGGGGAGGTCGGTCATCGTCTTCAGGAGTCTGAGGTTGCCCGTCTCGAAGGACTGGAGGAAGACGGCAGCATCCCGGCCCCGGTAGCCCGCGGCGTGGAGCGCCTCGACCATGGGCTCTTCCAAAGGAAGACCGAGCCCCCGGAAGTAGGACGGGAGCTTGGTCTCGGGATAGACGCCGATCGTCCTACCGGTCTCCGCGCTCTTCCGCCGGGCGAGGTCGAGGATCTCCTGGAAAGTCGGGACCTCGAACCTGCCGTTGAAGCTGCGGTCGCGGAATTCGAGGCGTTCGCGAGCGCGGAGGGTCTTGATCTCGGCGAGGGTGAAGTCCTCGCTGAACCAGCCCGTGACCTCCCGTCCGTCGATCCACTTCGTCCTGCGCCGGTTCCGGAGCTCGGGATGGTCGATGACGTCCGTGGTCCCTGAGATGTCGTTCTCATGGCGCGCGATGAGGACCTCGTTGCCGGTGATGACGAGGTCCGGCTCGATGAAGTCCGCGCCCATCTCGATGGCCAGCTCATAGGCTGCGAGCGTGTGCTCCGGCCGGTACCCGCTGGCGCCGCGATGGGCGATGACGATGGGGCGGGGTGTCCTCACGCCCCCGGAGCGCGCTTCATCGCCGCCTGGATGACCTCCTGAGATATCCCCTCCTTCTTCCACTTCACCATATCGTCCGACGTCAGACCGCTCGAAAGGGACTTCTGGTTGACGAAGTCCACGAGGAGACCCGTGTCGAAGCCCTGCTTCTTGAGCTTCACCAACTCGGTCAGCATCTCGTCGGGTGTCACCCCCGGCGTGGCCGGGGCGGAGGAGGCGGACGAGGAGGTTGCCACGGGACCGCTCTTGCCCAGCCAGGCGTTCTGCAGGGCCGGATCGCCCAGCGCGGTGGCATAGGCCTCCTTGATGGCGTCGCTCAGCACCTCGTTGGCGTTGTCCTGGCTGCGGCTCTTGCCGTAGCGCGTGGCGTCGCCCGCGGCGGTGCCTTCCCAGAGGAGGCGGCCCTGGTTGTCCAGAAGCCGGAGGCCGACCCGGACGTCGGCGGTGTACATCGATCCTACCGCCTTGTTGCTCTCGTTGGCCATGAAGCGGAGCAGCGTGCCGTCGATTCGGAGCGGGGCGTCCTCCGCGGCGCGGATCCCCCACTCCCCGGCGTTCTTGAGCAGCACCTCGTTGGACCAGGCCACCACGTCGTTGGCGGCGCGGATGGGCCAGACCCGGTCATCGTCGTCCGTGCTGTCGCCGATGACCGCCGGATCGGTGATGGTGCGGCCATCCGAAACGGAGATCTTCACCGGTAGGTCCGAGATGCCCATCATGAGGGTGGGCACGGAGGTGCCGGTGCTCTCCTGCGGCGCGTAGCGGAGCGTGATGTTGAACGGTCCCAACTCCTTGGCCACCGCCGGAGAGACGGCAAGAGTCAGCAGCAGGACCAGCGTGATCGTTCTCTTGTTCAGGATCATGACCTCTCCTTGCATAGATGTCCTGGACATCCTAATAGAATCTGCCCGATTGAGCACTCCCGCCGCCCGCCTCCGCGACCGTATCCGTGCCGAAGGCCCGATCCCCTTCGCGGCTTTCATGGAAGAGGCCCTCTATGGCGAGGGCGGGTACTACCGGCGCGAGGACCTTCCCATCGGAGAGGAGGGCGACTTCGTGACCGGCTCCTCCTTCTCTCCGCTCTTCGGGCGGGCCACCGCGAGGCTGCTCCATCGGCTGGATCGGGCGCTTGGCCGTCCGGCCGATCTCTTCGAGGCGGGGTACGGGACCGGAGTTCACCTGGGGAACGCAGCCTCTCTGGATGGAGAGCGCAGAATCCTCGCCTGGGACCGGATCGCCCGGGTCGTCCCGGCTGGTGTCGAGAGGCGGGAACGGCTGGAGGAGATCGGAGCAGTCGAGGGGCTGATCTTCTCCTATGAGCTGTTCGACGCCCTGCCGGTCCACCGCCTGATCGGGCGAGAGGGCGGAGTGGGGGAGCTGTGGGTGGATCTGGACGGCGAGGGCAGCTTCACCTGGCGCGAGGGGGAACTGTCCGACCCAGCGCTTCCGGAGCTTTTGGGGGACAGCATCCTCCAGTCTGGGCAGATCGCCGACCTCGCCCCGGGCTGGGTCCCGCTCTACTCTGAATTGGCCCGCCGTCTGGATCGCGGGCTCCTCGTCACCTGCGATTACGGCTTCGAGCGCGAGCGCCTCCTGGACGTCCGCATCCGCCAGCATGGGACTCTGGCCTGCTACTCCCGCCAGCGGGTCCACCGCAACCCGTTCGTGCTGGTTGGAGAGCAGGACCTCACGGCCCACGTGGACTTCACGGCTTTGAGGCAAGCCGGAGAAGCGGCGGGGCTCACGACGGTGGCCTTCACCCGCCAGGCTCTTTGGCTCACCGCCTGCGGCCTTTTCGAAGACCTCCAGGAAGCCGGCCCCGAAGCCCGCCAGGAGGCCATGGCGCTCCTTGACGGGGAAGGAATGGGGGAGGACATCCGGGTGCTGGTTCAGGCCCGGGATGTGGAGGTGGAGGAGGTGGTGGATCTGCGGATCCTGTCCCGCGCGCGGTGAGGAAACGCCAGCCGATTCTCGTCTATATCAAACAGGAGCGTGTGCTTCGCGCCTGCCGTCGCTCCGCTTCTTTGTTCTATAATAGTTTCATCATCGAAAGTACGGGAAATGGACGACGCGGCGATCCAGGACCAGGTACGGCGTGCGTTGGCGGGGGAGGAACCCGCCCTCACCCAGCTTGTCCAGACGTTGACGCCCGTCATCCAGAGCCGGGTGGCCCGCGGTCTCCTCCTGCGGCGAACGGGGAGAGCCTCCGGGCGCAACATCCGGCAGGAGGTCGAAGATCTTACCCAGGAAATCTTTCTCGCCCTGTTCGCCGATGGCGGCAAAGCGCTCCGAAGCTGGCAGCCGGAACGAGGGCTGAGCCTCCTCAACTTCGTCGGGCTCGTTGCGGAGCGGCAGACGGCTTCGATTCTGCGCAGCGGAAAGCGGAGCCCGTGGAAAGAGGAGTCCCCCCTTCCGGAGGATTTCAATCAGCCGGCTCCGGAGCGCGGACCCGAGGAGATCACCGCGTCGCGCGAGCAGGTGAAGCTCCTCCTGCACCGTCTCACCGAGGAGCTGAGCCCCCTCGGCCGGCACCTCTTCGATCTCCTCTTCCTGCGCGAGCTGCCGTTCGAGGAGGTGACCCGGCAGACGGGCATGACCCCCGACGCCGTGTATGCGTGGAGAAGCCGGTTGCGCCGTCTGGCCTGCCGCCTGCTCAGTGAGAAGTCAGAAAGCCGGCCCGCCCCGCGAAGACCTTCAAGGGACGGAAGGGCATGAGCGACAACCATTGGCTACGAGAGCTTGCACAGGTGAACAGAGAGAAAGAGGCCGAAGAACGGAACCGCCTCGATGAGCGGTGGGATCGCCTGAGCAGCGGAAATCTCTCCTCTGAGGAGGCGGCGGAGCTGCGCGCCATGGCCGAGGCTTCCGAGGAGGTCCGCGAGGCCTATGAGGCCTTTCGGCCGCTCGGGCCCGAATTCCACGCCGGCGTCATGCGGGCGATCCGGGAGCAGGCCCTTGCGGAGGGGGCCGAGTCCGCGGCCCCGAAGCCACCGGTGAAGTTGTTGCCTTTCCCTGTCTTCCGCTTTGCCGGCTGGAGCGCGGCTGCGGCGGCTGTTCTGGTGCTGTTCCTGCGTCCGCCGGTGCCGCTCCCGGACTATTCCATGAAAGTCTCCGGCGGCTCCAGTGCGATGCGAGGTGAGCCCGAGGAGATGGTGACGGACTTCGCGCCGGGCGACCGTTTCCAAGTCAACTTTATACCCAAGACCGCGGCCTCCGGGGGAAAGCGACTGGAGGCGTTGTCCTTCCTTTCCCAGGGCCACGAGCCCCGCCGCCTTGCAGTCCGGAGCGAGCTCGATCCCGGCGGCGGCGGAGCGGTCAGGATCAAAGGCTCGCTGGACCACGACCTCCGGCCGGGGACCTGGACGCTGTGGGCCGTTGTCGGCCGGCCGGGCAAGCTGCCGGACCCGGCCGATCTGGCGCCTCTTACTGCGAAATCCCAGGTCCGGCAACGGGACTGGGTTGCCATCCCTCAAGAGATCCGTATCCTGCCCGGGGGTTCCCGGCCGTGACGCTCGCCTGCCCCTTCCCCTGTCTTGTGCGAGGCGCGATCCTCTTCGTCTGCGGGATCAGCTCGGTGTGTACCGCCTCAGTGCCCGCGATCACGCTGGAGATGGAGTACGCCGGCTGCCAGGCCGTGCTGCTGCCCGGCCCCGTGTGCAGGCTCGACCCGAGCCAGGAATTGCGGCTCTGGGTCGGCGCTCCGACGGACGCCCAGATCGAGATCCAGGTTGAAGGGAGGCGGATCGACGCCGCGGGGGAGAATGTCCGGGAGGGTCGGCGGTTTTCTCTGACCCTGCCTTCCGGTGTGAAGAGAGTGGACGTGCTCGTCGAAGCGAAGGCTGGGCAGGGGTTATGGTCCTTGTCCCTCGCGGAGCCGGAGGACGAGGAGCACCGGGGACCTCTGGTCCGGCAAGTCCGGCAGGAGATGTCCCGCGATGTTCTGCGCGAGGTCAACGAGACGACGCAGCTCGTGTACGGCCTCATCGTGAAGCGCCAGTTCACGGCGGCCCGAGAGACCCTGAACGGCCTGCAAGTCCCTCGCGAAGCGGACGCGAAATCCCGCTACCTCATGGCCTTTTACCGCGGCTTTCTCGCCGAGCAGGAAGGCGATTTCCGCACGGCGTTGACGGAAGTCCGAAAGGCTGCGGAGATTGCGCAACGCGGGAAGCTGGACCGCTACCGGTGGATGGCCGAAGAAAAGTTGGCCCTGCTCCTGCACGGGTTGGGCCGCTCTTCCGAGGCCGCCAATCTCTTCGACCGCCTGCGCCAGACGCCTTATTTTGCGGATTCCTGCGAAGAGGCTCAGTTCCTCAGCAACCAGGCGTGGGCCCTGCTGCTGGCCCGCGACGCCGGCGAGATATTCGGAGATCCCAAGCACCTCCTCGAGAAAGCGCTCGAGATCTACGAGACCTGCGAGAGAGTCACGCCCGAGAAGAAGGTGAACATCCTGATCAATCTGGCCCTGGCCCATCTGCTGGAAGACCGTCTACGGCAAGCGAAGGATCTCCTGGCCCGGGCACATGAGCTCGAGCCTCATCCGCCTCTCTCCCACATGCTGTGGTGGCTCGATCTGGAAGCGCGGATCGCCTTGCGGGAGGAGCGGCCTGCGGAGGCTCTGGATCTCTTCGACGATCTCGAGGATCTCGCGGCGGCAACGAGCTCCCCCGACGGCAGGCTGCGGGCCGCCTTCGGACAGGCGCGGTCGCATGAGGTGCTGGGGGATCGGACCGCCGCCCTGGAGACCCTTCGGAGGGCCGAGGCCCTGCTGGACGAGCAGAGCCTCCAGATTCCGCTCCACCAGGGGAGGGAAACCTTCATTGCAACGCGCCAGGCCATCGTGGACCTGCACGTCGAGCTCCTGCTGGAGCAGGGCTGGAACGCGCAGGCCCTGGATGTGGCACGCCATGCGCGGTCGCGAATGCTCCGGCAACTGGAGCGGCGCGACCGCCTGGCGAGCCTGACACCGGAGCTGCGGGCGGAGTGGGAGCGCCTCCTCATGGAGTACCAGCAGAGGCGCGCAGCCCTGGAAGAGAGAGCGAAGGATGAATGGAAGCTGCCCGAAGACCAGATCGGCCGCGAGCACGCGGCGAGAAGGGCGGAGGCGGAGGCCGTGAAGAAGCTCCTGGACCAGGCTTTCCTGGTGCTGCCCGGAGAACGGTCGAAAGAGGAGCCACCGCCGCACCGCCCTGGAGAGCTGATCCTCGCCTATCATCCGCTCCCTCACGGCTGGGTCGGCTTTGCCGCGGACGGGAAGACCGTCAGGGTGCACCGTTTCGAGCTCCCGCCGGACGTCCTGTCCCGGCCCAAGAAGGAAGCGGCCGAACTGCTGCTGCGCCCGTTCCACGCCTTGATCCGGCAAGCCCGCCGGATCCGGATCCTGCCCAGCGGTCCTTTGCAGGATCTGGATTTCCACGCGCTTCCGTTCGACGGAGACGTCCTCCTGGCCAGCAGCCCTGTGGTGTATGGGCTGGATCTCCCCGTCTCCACGAGGCCCGCGCAAACTCCGGGGCGGCACGCCCTCCTGGTGTCGGATTCCCGGGACAACCTGCCTGGCGCGCTCGATGAGACCCGCAAAGTCCGCGAGATTCTGGAATCCGTATCCCCGCCCTGGATCGCCGAGGAGCTGAAGAGCGCGAAGGCTTCGGCCGAGGCCGTGCGGGACGCATTGTCCGCCTCTGATCTCCTGCATTACGCTGGCCATGGCACCTTCTCAGGATTCGGTGGATGGGAGAGCAGCCTTCTCCTCGCCGAAGAGACCCGGTTGACCCTTGGCGACCTCCTGGCGCTCGACCGGGTACCGGCCTGGGTCGTCCTCTCGGGATGCGAAACCGGCCGGTCTTCCGCCGAGGTTCCCGTCGAGAGCCTCGGCCTGGCTCAAGCCTTTCTCCTGGCCGGCTCGCGGGCCGTCGTCGGTTCCACCCGTCGCGCCGACGACCGCACGCTGCCCGAGCTCTTCCCTGAGCTTTACCGTCAGTGGGAACGTGAGCCGGACCTCGCTGTAGCGCTCCAGCATGCCCAGCTCTCCTGGCGGAAACGGAATCCGAAAGCGGACTGGGCGAGCTTCCGCCTGTTCGAGCCCTGAGCGCCCGCTCGGGGGCTTCCTGTCAGAAATCGTCCTCCGGCGGCGAAGGATCTCTGCGACGCCTCAAATAGCCGCCTTCCGGCTGAGCGTCCATTCTAAGGAGAGAGAGCCATGCGACGAGGACATCTGCTCTGGATCGCTGTTGGGATTGCGATCGGGCTGAACGCCTGCAAGACATTTCCACCTCCGCATCTGGATACCGCGAAGGCCTGCGCCGACTGGCGCTGGATCGGGATCAGCCAGCCCGAGGCCCAATGCCCGGAGATCGCGGGCTGGACCGTGCGTCCCCTGTTCCCTCAACTTGACCCGGTCCAGCAGCAGTGCAAAGGCTGCAAAGAGAAACAAACCCCAGGGAGCGGCCCCAGTCGCGAGGTCATCCAGGAGCTCAATCGCTTTTGCGTGTATGAGATCGCAGACCCGAAGAAAAAACTGGAAAAGCTTCCGTTCCCACTTGCCGCGAGTGCCAAGCTGTCGCGGCTCGATCAGGACTGCGCGGCGCTTACTCCCTCCGCCGAGACGAAGCTGGAGGTAAAAACCAAGAATCTGCTTTCCTCACACTTTCTTTCACAGGCCGGAAGGCTGAGGGCACCGATCGAGATCGACAGCCAGCCAACCGTGCGCCTGGCCTTCCTGGATACCCAGCCGACCGGCGAGGGCGTACCCAGGCGATCGGGAAAATCGCGGCATGGCTACACTCTTGCTCACATGGCCCGGCACCTGGTCTGTACTCTGGAGCCCAATGCTCACTGCGCCGCGTGGATCGCCACCCGGCTGGCGCTGCCATTCCGCGAGTTCGACGCGAAGAGTCAGGCAGACAACAAGGCTGACACAAAGCTGGGAGGCGCTCTCGGCATGTATAGCGATCTGGCCGAGGCCATCCGGAACGAGGTGGACACCTGGCGGAGAGCGGGCTCACAGAAGCACCTCGTGCTCAACCTGTCCCTGGGCTGGGACGGAGAGCTCTTCGGCGGCCTCGATGAAAAGCAGATTGCCGATATGCGGGCGGGAACGCAGGCGGTCTATCGAGCCCTGCAATATGCGGCCGGCTTCGACGTCCTGGTGTTGGCGGCGGCGGGCAACCAGAAACGTGATCCCTGCGCCAACATCGGGCCTCTCCTGCCGGCTGCCTGGGAGAAAGAAGCTCTGCGGGATGAGAGCTGCAAAACCCCAGAGGCGCCGCTCATCTACGCAGTAGGCGGATTGAAATCCGATGGCAGGCCCCTGGAGATCACCCGTCCTGGCGGGATGCCGCGGCGCGCCGCCTACGCCGAAAACGCCATGGTGCCCACCCCGGATCCCGACGAGCCCGCGGCGATACTCACTGGCAGCTCCGTTGCCACGGCCGTCGCCTCGTCGATCGCCGCCGTGGTGTGGGATTCCTTTCCCGGGCTCAACTCCCATCAGGTCATGAATATCCTCGACGGGAGCGGAGAAGAGCTCGGCTTTGAGGCGGACTTCTGGTTCAGGGAGGGCACCCCGATCTTTCTGGCTCACCCCAAGGTCCACAGGCTGTCGCTCTGCACGGCCCTCCACAAGGCCCGGTGTCGAGATTTGCCTTCCCCATGCCCGATCAAGTTGGACTGCGAGCCCTTGCCAGGACCGTTGGATCCAAGCCTTCCAGCCTCCGCGAAAGGTTCTTGCCAGCCGTGGCTCTATCCCCAGCCCGAGGACCCTCCTTTTCCGAACTGCCCGACATGCCCGCCGCGGGTACATTGAGAGAAGCCAGTACCACGTCACAGTCCGATTGATGGTTAGCCGGGCTGTGACGAGGTACCAGTCGCGTGCGGGAAGAATGTTCCTGGGTCACGACGCCGGAGCTTCGCCGCCTGGAGCTCGCGTAAGCTTCCGCCCATGCGAACCCGCCTCCCCCTCCTCCTCGCCGTCCTTACCCTCGCCCTGCCCGTCCGGGCCGCCGAGCCCCCTCCCCCGGTAGACGTCCGCATGGTCACGGACGAGGCGGAGACCGTGCTCTACATCCTCTCCAAGAAGGTGCAGGGGCAGGCGATCACGGAAGCGGACTGGCAGCGCTTGTTCACGAGCGAGGGGTACGTGCGGCTCAAGAAGCGGGAGACGGGGATGGGGAGGCCGTTCGAGGAGGCGGATTTCAAGACCTTCGTCCTGTCGGACGACCTTGCCAAGCGGGCGCCGGCCTTGGCCAGGACCCTCGCGCTCTGGACCCGGGCGGACCCTTCCACCGCGGCCCGCCGCGCTCTCGCCTACCTGCCGGAGGGAGCGAGCATCCGGGCCAAGGTCTACCCGGTCATCAAGCCGAAGGACAACAGCTTCGTCTTCGAGGTGAAGACCGACCCGGCCATCTTCCTCTATCTCGATCCCGAGGTCTCCCCGGAGAAGCTGGAAAACACCCTCGCCCATGAGCTCCACCACATCGGCTTCGGCGGGAGCTGCCCGCCCAAGGCTGTGGAGGAGGAGATCGCGAAGCTCCCCGAGAAGGACCGGACCGCACTGCTCTGGATGGGCGCCTTCGGCGAGGGGCTTGCCATGCTCGCCGCGGCCGGCGGGCCGAACGTCCATCCCCACGCCGTGAGCCCTGCTCCGGACCGCGAGCGATGGGATCGAGACGTAGCCCGCTTCCCCGAGGACCTCCGCAAGGTCGACGCCTTCTTCCGTGATGTCCTCTCAGGGAAGCTTTCGGAGGAGGAGGCACAGAAGACCGCCTCGTCCTTCTACGGCGAGCAGGGTCCCTGGTACACGGTGGGGTGGAAGATGGCCGCTACGATCGAGAAGGCCCTCGGCCGGGACCGGCTCGTCGCCAGCGCCTGTGATCCGCGTCAGCTGCTGCCTGCCTATAACGCGGCGGCCGGGAAGCTGGGCGGGGATCTGCCCGCGTGGTCAGAAGAGGTGGTGAAGGCTGGTGAGGGGGCGCCCGTCTCACCTCACGCGAGGTCGTCAGCGAGAGGCGGCACGTCTGGATAGGGTTCGACCGGCTCCCCGAGAGCCCTCATGGCTGCGATGAAGAGGTGGGGAAAGGAGAGAGGCACCGTCTGGCAAAGGCGCAGGATCCGGCGGCGGAGGGCCGCGGCTTCCTCTCCAGGACCGGACGCGAGCCGGTAGATCTCGCGCCAGGCTTCGAGCTCGCCCCGGTCCAGGATCTGAGCCAGGATTTCGTCGCTCCGGAGATCCAGCCGGTTGCGGTTCCAGAGCGCCACCGACTGCGACAGATCGAAGCGGCTCATCCCTTGTCCTCCTGTGCGCCGAGCAGTAGTTCCGCGAGCGTCCGAGCCCATGCGCGCCCACGGGCGGTCACATGCTCCCAGTCGTTCCAGGGCGGATTGAGCCCGCGATAGCCCGCGAGGTCGATTTCCGCGGCATCGACAGGCTGGCCCGAGCCCAACCTCTCGATGACCTCGGCCAGCACCGAAGCTCCGCTCTCCTGCGGATAGTACTCGTCGAGCTCTCGGAGAGCATCGCGGACCCCTTCCTCGCCCAGCCTCTCGAAGAGCACCACCGTGTCGAGATAGTCGCGGACGGTGAAGCGGGTCGCGAGCAGCCACGATTTGATCCGCGCCATCTCCGCGAGCGTGGGCACCCGCAGGCCGGCGATCTCCTCGGTCTCCAAGGGTCGGACACGCCGGAGCTGGCGGATGCCGGTGAGGACGCCCTGCAGGCGGCCGAGGATGAGGACCGGCCGGCGGACCCTCGAGGTCTTCCAGCCGGCGGCGGCTTCGAGGTCGTCCAGCACCTGGTCGAACCGGCCTCGCAGATCGTCCAGCACATGGTCTCCATCGAGGCTCACGCGATGCCCGGCATGGAGCGCAGCGGCGGTTCCCCCCACCAGCACGGCGCCCGGTACCAGCGCCTGGAGGTGGCGCTCGGCTGCCAGCAGACGCTCCCAGTCCTCGGTCATACGGCAAGGATAGCGCGGTCACACCCGGCTGTGGCGCCTCTCGGACCGGTGAGGGCCTCTTCCTTGACACCCCCCGGTGCTCGGGTAGAATACGCCCGCCCAAAGGGACTTAGCGGCGCTCAGGAGGTGAAGGGAGTCCATGGAGAGCTACCTGCCCATCCTCATATTCACGCTGGTCGCGATCGGCTTCCTGGTCGTGACCCTGCTCGCGGCTCGCCTCCTCCGGCATGTCGGCAGCCCGACTACGAACCGCGACCCCTACGAGTGCGGCAACGAGCCGGAGACCTATGCCCATGACCACCGGTTCTCCATCCGCTACTACCTGATCGCCGTCCTCTTCGTCATCTTCGACGTCGAGACCGTCTTCCTCTACCCCTGGGCGGTCATGTTCGACAAGCTGGCGCTCTTCGGGTTCATCGAGATGATGGTCTTCCTGGTCATCCTGATCGTCGGGTATGTCTACATCTGGAATCGGGGGGCCTTGAAATGGGCTTGATGGACAGCAACGAGGCCAACGTCCTCACCACGACCTACGACAAGATCTTCAACTGGGCCCGCCGCTCGGCGATCTGGCCCATGCAGTTCGGCCTGGCCTGCTGCGCCATCGAGATGATGGCCGTGCTCGACCCGCGCCACGACATGTCCCGCTTCGGCGCCGAGGTCTTCCGCGCCACGCCCCGCCAGAGCGACCTGATGATCGTCGCCGGCACGGTCACCGAGAAGATGGCGCCCATCGTGCGCCGCCTCTGGGACCAGATGCCCGAGCCCAAGTGGGCCCTCGCCATGGGCGCCTGCGCCACCTGCGGCGGACCGTACCGCACCTATGCCGTCACCCAGGGCGTCGACCGGGTCATCCCCGTCGACGTCTACGTGCCCGGATGCCCGCCGCGGCCTGAAGCCCTGATGTGGGGCCTCCTCCACCTGCAGCGCAAGATCGACCGCATGAGCCGTTCCCGCCAGACCACGTCCGAGGCCGGCGTAGTCTTCACCGGGGAGGGAGGGCGCCCGTGAGCGACGAGCAGGACAAGACTCCCGAGGGCCAGCCGCCCGCCGCTCCCACCGAGGAGGCGGCGGCTCAGAAGGAGGCTGCCGAGGCGAAGGCGGAGGCGGTCAATGCCGCAGCGACCGCCGCTGGCGGCGAAGCCAACGCCGGAGCGGTCCAGCAGCCGGCCGATATCGCCGATACTGCCAAGACGGCTCCCGCTCCGGGAGAGAAGAAGCCGCTCTCGGACGAAGAGAAGGCCGCTCTCAAGGCTGCGGCCCTCGAGAAGGCTGCCGCGGCCAAGGCCGCCAAGGCGGCGGCCGGAGGAGCAGCTCCCGCTCCCGCCGGTGACAAGCCGGCTGCCCCGGCCAAGCCCAAGCACGAGGAAGACCCGAACAAGCCGGTCTGGGAGAAGGACCCCGTCGCGCCCGATTGGCGGGACGGCTCCAACGACCCGCTGGCGGTCGCCATCAAGGAGGAGCTCGGGGATGCCGTCGAGTCGGCCCGGAGCTTCGCGGGCGACCTCACCCTCCAGGTGCGGCGCGACGCCATCGCCCAGGTGGCCGCCTCGCTCAAGAGCCGGCACAAGTTCACCTACCTGATCGACCTCTGCGGCGCCGACTATCCCAAGCGGGAGCCGCGCTTCGACGTGGTCTACCACCTGCACAGCTTCGAGGCGAACCGGCGAATCCGCCTCAAGGTCTCCACGGACGAGGCCACGACGGTGCCCAGCATTTCCGGCGTGTTTCGCGCCGCCAACTGGCTGGAGCGCGAGACCTACGACATGTATGGCGTCCGCTTCGAGGGACACCCGGACATGACCCGCATCCTCCTCTGGGAGGGGTTCAACGGCTTCCCGTTGCGCAAGGATTTCCCGGTCGAGGGGATCGACACCGGCAGCGCCATCTATCCCGAGTACTACCAGGAGACGGCCGGCCCGGTCGCAGGCACAGGCACCGGCTGGAAGCCGGCCAAGCCTCCCGAGCCGCCGACCCCGAGCATTCCCCCCGCGGGAACCAAGCCTGCCCCTCCGGAGCCGAGTTAGGGAGCCCTCAGCAGGGAAAATGAAATGACTGATCCGATGCAGAGCCCGTTCGCGCCGCCCGAGACGCTGATGAGCGACGCCCTCTTCGCCAAGGGCGAGGAGATGGAGCTCAACTTCGGTCCCCAGCACCCGTCCACCCACGGCGTGCTCCGCCTGAAGCTCAGGGTCGACGGCGAGCGCATCACCTACTGTTATCCGATCATCGGCTATCTCCACCGTGGCACCGAGAAGCTCTTCGAGCTCCACCCGTTCTTCCAGAACGTCCCCCACACCGACCGCATGGATTACGTGGCCGCGGCCACCAACAACCTGGCGTACGTCGGAGCGGTGGAGAAGCTGGTCGGGCTCGTGATCCCGCCGCGGGCGCGCTACATCCGGACGATCCTCTGCGAGCTGCAGCGCATCTCCTCGCACCTGCTCTGGCTCGCCACCCATGCCATCGACATCGGCGCCATGACGCCGTTCTTCTACTGCTTCCGCGAGCGCGAGCTGGTCCTCGACCTCTTCGAGCAGTTCTGCGGTGCCCGGCTGACCCTCAATTGCATGCGTCCCGGCGGCCTGCCGCATGACCTGCCCGTGGGCTGGACCGACAAGTGCCGCGAGCTGGTCGAGCTGTTCCCCGCCGCGGTCGACGAGTACGAGGGGCTGCTCACCAACAACCGCATCTGGAAGCTGCGCACCGTCGGCATCGGAATCCTGCCCCCGGCCGTGGCGATCGACTACGGCATCACCGGCCCGATGCTGCGCGGCAGCGGCATCGGATGGGACATGCGCAAGGCCATGCCCTACGAGGCGTACGGCGAGGTGGACTTCGAGGTCCCGGTGCGCCACAACGGCGACACCTACGACCGCTACATCGTGCGCATGGAAGAGATGCGGCAGTCCAACCGCATCATCGCCCAGTGCCTGGACAAGCTCCCCGAGGGGCCGATCATGGCCAAGCGGCAGCGCGTGTTGAAAGCCGGCAAGGAAACCGAGGTCTACCACGGTATCGAGGGACCCAAAGGCGAGATCGGCTTCTACATCGTCGGCGACGGCACCCCGAACCCCTACCGCTGCCACGTCCGGGCGCCCTCGTTCATCAACCTGCAGTCGCTGCCGGAGCTGACCCAGGGACACCTGCTCGCCGATCTCGTGGCCCTGATCGGCACCACCGACATCGTGCTCGGGGAGGTCGACCGCTGAGATGGATGCGATCCGCGAGTTCTTCGGTCCGTTCCTTTTCGAGTACGCCTTCTCTCCGGCGATCAAGATCATGGCCCTCCTGTTCCTGGGGGTCCTGCCGCTCATCACCTACCTGGTGCTGGCCGAGCGCAAGATCCTGGGCTACATGCAGGCCCGCGTCGGTCCGAACCGCGTGGGACCGTGGGGCATCCTGCAGCCCATCGCCGACGTGATGAAGCTGCTGGTCAAGGGAGACAACATCCCCAACCAGGCGGTCAAGTGGGCGTTCGTGCTCGCCCCCTGTCTGGTCGTGGGGCCGGCGTTCATCATCTTCGCCGTCGTCCCCTTCGGACCGGAGGCCACCACCCAGGAGGGCCTGAACTGGTTCATCACCGACATCAACGCGGGCGCGCTGTTCGTGATCGCGCTCGCCACGATCGGCGTCTATGGCCTGATCATCGGCGGCTGGGCGTCGAACAACAAGTTCTCGCTCATGGGCGGCCTGCGCTCGGCCGCGCAGATGATCTCCTACGAGGTGCCGCAGGGTCTCTCACTCGTCCCCGCCCTCATGCTCGCCGGCACCATGTCGCTGGTCGGGATCGTCGAGGCGCAGCGGGATATGGGGGTGTGGTTCGTCTTCCCCCAGATCGTCGGCTTCTTCATCTACCTGGTGGCGGGCGTGGCGGAGTCGAACCGCAACCCGTTCGACCTGCCCGAGGCCGAGTCCGAGCTGGTTGCCGGCTTCCACACCGAGTACAGCGGCATGCGCTTCGCCCTGTTCTTCCTGGGCGAGTACGCGAACATGATCGTCGTCTCGGCGGTGGCCGTGACGCTGTTCCTCGGCGGCTGGCTGCCCCCGTTCCCGAACGCGCTCCCGTTCCTCGGCGTAGTGCCCGGCGTCATCTGGTTCTCGCTCAAGGTCTTCGCGTTCCTGTTCGTCTACATCTGGTTCCGCGGCACGTTCCCGCGCTACCGCTTCGACCAGCTCATGGACCTGGGCTGGAAGTGGATGATCCCGCTCGCGCTGGCGAACATTGCCATCACCGCCGCGATCAAGCTCTGGCTCCTCTACCGGGGGTGAGTTTCATGTCTGCGATCACGCGCTTCCTCAAGAATTTCATACTCTGGGACCTGGTCGCCGGCCTTACGATCACCGGCAGGAACATGTTCAAGAAGAAGGTGACGATCCAGTATCCGGAGGAGCGCTGGGAGCCCGCGCACCGGTTCCGCGGCATGTTTCGCCTGGACGAGGACCGGTGCATCAAGTGCACCATCTGCGCCAAGGACTGCCCGATCGACATCATCTACATCGACTGGCACCAGGAGGTGAACCCGGAGACGAACAAGAAGGAGAAGGTCCTGGACCGGTTCGACATCGACGTGCAGCGCTGCATGTTCTGCGGCCTGTGCGAGGAGGGCTGCCCGACCGAGCCCAAGTCGATCTGGCTCACGACCAAGACCTACGAGCTCGCCTCCTACGACCGCTGGTCGAACCTGTATGTGGACATGGACGAGCTGCAGGAGTGGAAGGTGCGGCCGGCCTACACGGACGAGGAGATCGCCTAAGTGGAAGCCTTAGTGGCCAACGGCCCGTCGATCCTCTTCTTCGTCTTCGCCTCGCTGGCCGTGGTGTCGGCCCTGTGCGTGGTGCTGATGCGGAACCCGATGTACGGCGCGATCTCGCTGCTGACCTCGTTCCTGTGCGTGGCGGTGCTCTTCCTGCTGCGCCACGCCGAGTTCGTGGCCATCGTCCAGATCTTCGTCTACGGCGGCGGCATCATGGTGCTGTTCCTGTTCGTCATCATGCTGATCAACCTCCACCGGCTGCCCGAGGTGCGGAAGTTCGCCGGGCAATCGCCCGTGGTGATCGTGCTCGCCTTGCTGCTGATGGGCTTCTTCGGATGGTTCTTCCTGCAGGTCGAGTTCGACCAGCCCTTCACGCGGCCGGAGACCTTCACGATGGCCGACGGAGAGGATCTCGGCAACTCGCAGGCCGTGGCCTGGGCGCTGTTCACCCGCCACCTGCTGCCGTTCGAGATCGCTTCGATCTTCCTGCTGATCGCGATGATCGGCGCCGTGGTCCTGGGGAGGAGGCAGTAATGCTTGAAGTGACCACCACGCACTACCTGGTGCTGAGCTTCGTGCTCTTCACCATCGGCCTGTTCGGCATCGCGGCGCGGCGGAACATGATCACCGTGCTGATGTCGATCGAGCTGGTCCTGAACTCGGTCAACCTGAACCTGATCGCGTTCTCCTACCAGCTTTCCGACCTGACCGGCCAGATCTTCGCGGTCTTCACGATCACCGTCGCGGCGGGCGAGGCGGCCGTGGGCCTGGGGATCCTGATCGCCCTGTTCCGCCTGCGCGAGACCACTCAGCTCGACGAGGCCACGGAGCTACGGGGATGAAAGATTACGTCTGGCTCATCCCGCTCCTCCCCTTCGTGGGCGCACTGCTCAACGGCGTCCTGCTCAAGGGGCGGATCAACAAGAAGGCGGTGGCGGGCATCGCCTGCGCGGTGACCGGCATCGCCGCGGCCCTCGCCATCGGGATCATCCTCGACTACACAGGCGACCCGGCCTACGCCGGCGGACAGCCCTTCGAGAAGGACTATTACGTCTGGATGCCCGCCGGCCCGATCCACACGGTGGTCGAGGGGGTGAAGGACTTCAACGTCCCGTTCGGCTTCCTGATCGATCCGCTCTCGTGCGTGATGCTGTGCGTGGTGACGTTCGTGGGCTTCCTGATCCACCTCTACTCGGCGGGCTACATGGCTCACGAGGAGGGGTTCCAGCGCTACTTCACCTATCTCAACCTGTTCATGGGCGCCATGCTGCTGCTGATCCTCGGCAACAACTACGCGGTCATGTTCGTGGGCTGGGAGGGGGTGGGCCTCTGCTCCTACCTGCTGATCGGTTTTTACTTCAAGGAGGAGTTCCCGCCCTACGCCGGACGCAAGGCGTTCATCGTCAACCGCATCGGCGACTTCGCCTTCGTGATCGGCGTGTTCGCCCTGATCTCGACCTTCGGCACGGTCAAGTACACCGAGCTGTTCCCGGCGATCGAAGCGAACGAGCCGCTGATGACGGGGGCGTCGTGGATCGGCCTTTCTCTCGCCGGGTTCATCGCGCTCTGTCTGTTCATCGGCGCCACCGGCAAGAGCGCGCAGCTCCCGCTCTACGTCTGGCTGCCCGACGCCATGGCCGGCCCGACCCCGGTTTCGGCCCTGATCCACGCGGCCACCATGGTCACGGCCGGCGTCTACATGGTGGTGCGCTCCAACGCGATCTATGAGCTCGCGGGCGAGGTCTCGGCGGTCGTGGCCATCATCGGCGCGGCCACGGCGCTCTTCGCCGCCACGATTGCCATCGCGCAGAACGACATCAAGAAGGTGCTGGCCTACTCGACCGTGTCGCAGCTCGGCTACATGTTCCTGGCCGCGGGCCTGGGCGCGTACACGGCGGCGATCTTCCACGTCATGACCCACGCCTTCTTCAAGGCACTGCTCTTCCTCGGTTCGGGCTCGGTGATCCACGCCATGGGCGGCGAGCAGGACATGCGGAAGATGGGCGGGCTCAAGAAGCACCTTCCGCACACGAGCCGCACCTACTTCATCGGCGCGCTCGCCATCGCCGGCATCCCGCCGCTGGCCGGGTTCTTCAGCAAGGACGAGATCCTGCATAACGCGGCGGCGGGCCACCACTGGATCCTGTGGACGGTCGGAATCCTGACCGCGGCCCTGACTGCGGTGTACATGTTCCGCTCGTACTACCTGACGTTCGAAGGCCGTTTCCGGGGCACGCACGAGCAGGAGCACCACCTCCACGAGTCGCCGCCGATCATGACCGGTCCGCTTTACGTCCTGGCGGTCGGGGCCGTGCTGGCGGGCTTCGTGGGAATCCCGAAGCTCCTCACGTTCGGCTTCCTGCCCGAGAACGTGTTCGGCCATTTCCTCCAGCCGGTGGTCGGACCGCACGAGGCGCATCACGTGTCCCCCGCGCTGGAGTGGGGGCTCCTCGGCGTCGCCCTCGCCATCGCCTTCGGCGGCTGGCTGATCGCGCGCCGGATCTACGGCGGGGAGCGCGGGCTGTCCACGGACCAGGCTTTTGAGGCGCGCCTGCCGGCCGTGCAGCGGACGCTCGCCAACAAGTACTACGTGGACGAGCTCTACGACGCCACGGTCGTGCGCGGCTTCTGGGCGGCCTGCCGCAGGCTCTTCCAGTTCGACGCCGGGTTCATCGACGGCGTGCTGGTCAACGGCACGCGCAACGTCACGGTCGAGTTCCTGTCCCTGCTCTCCGGCCTGTTCGACAAGTTCGTGGTCGACGGCCTGGTCAATGGAGTGGGCAACACCCTGGCCTGGGGCTCGCGCCAGCTCCGGCGCATCCAGACCGGGTTCGTTTCCAACTACGCGCTGGTGCTCGCCGCGGGCATGTTTGCCCTGGTCTGCGCCTTCCTGCTGCTGCGGATGAGATGAGCTAGAGGGAGAGACATGTTCGACAACCTTCCGATCCTGAGCATCCTCTGCTACGTGCCGCTCTTCGGCGCCATCCCCATCCTCTGGATGAAGGACCCGGCGCTCATCCGCAAGTACGCGACCGGCGTGGTGATGCTCGACTTCCTGCTGTCGCTGCCCCTCTGGTTCACGTTCGACCGCGACGGCGCCCTGTTCCAGTTCGTCGAGGGTCCGTTCGAGTGGATCCCGTCCATCGGGGTGGACTACCACTTCGGCATCGACGGCATGGCGCTGCTCCTGGTGCTCCTGACCACGCTGCTGGGCGTGCTCGCCTTCGTCTCCTCCTGGAGCGCGATCCACCACCGCGAGAAGGAGTACTACATCTTCATGCTCCTCCTCCAGACGGGCATGCTCGGCGTGTTCATGTCCCTGGACTTCTTCCTGTTCTACGTCTTCTGGGAAGTGATGCTGGTGCCGATGTACTTCCTCATCGGCATCTGGGGCGGCCCGCGCAAGCTGTACGCGGCGATCAAGTTCTTCCTCTACACCCTGGCCGGCTCGGTGCTGATGCTGCTCGGCATCCTGGCGCTGTACTTCTACAACTCGACCGGCCTGCTCGGCTACGCGGGGCTCGGGCATCGGCCGACCTTCTCGGTCGAGCAGTTCCACGACATCGGCGCCTCGATCCCGCCGGATCTCCAGTTCTGGATCTTCCTCGGCTTCTTCCTGAGCTTCGCCATCAAGGTGCCGATGTTCCCGTTCCACACCTGGCTGCCGGACGCCCATGTGGAGGCGCCCACGGCCGGATCGGTGATCCTGGCCGGCGTCCTGCTCAAGATGGGCACCTACGGCTTCGTCCGCTTCTCGCTGCCGATCCTGCCTGATGCCACCGTGCAGCTCCTGCCCTGGATGGCGGCGCTTTCGATCATCGGCATCGTCTACGGCGCGCTGGTGGCCATGGCGCAGCGAGACTGGAAGCGGCTGGTCGCCTATTCGAGCGTGAGCCACATGGCGATGGTGATGCTGGGCATGTTCGCGCTGACCCCCCTCGGCATCACCGGCAGCATCGTGCAGCAGATCAACCACGGCATCTCGACCGGCGCGCTCTTCCTGCTGGTCGGCGTGATGTACGAGCGGCGGCACACGCGCGAGATTTCAGAATATGGCGGGCTCTCGAAGGTCATGCCGGTTTACGCCACCATCTTCCTGGTGATGACGATGTCGTCCATCGGGCTGCCGGCGCTGAACGGCTTCATCGGCGAGCTGCTGATCCTGCAGGGCATCTTCGCGGCGAACAAGATCTGGGCCGGCGTTGCGGCCGCGGGTATCGTCCTCGGCGCGGCGTACATGCTCTGGCTGTATCAG
>DATMER010000062.1:0-79859 GCA_035556715.1 Thermoanaerobaculia bacterium | reverse complement strand
GTACTCGGTGCCGCTGGCGGAGCAGGCGCTGTTCCTGCGCGTGAAGGGGCTGGTGAGCTGGGAGCTGGGCCGGCCCGACGAAGGGGCGCACCACCTGGAGGAGGCGGTGCGGCTGTTCTCCGAGGCGCGGGCGGTCGAGGAGGAGGGGGCGACGCTGACGCTGCTGGGCCTGCTCTACGCGGAGGAGGGCGAAGCCTCGCCGTGCCTGGGCGCGCTCCTGGCCGGCCTGTCGCTCCTCGCAGGAGCGCAGAGGCCGTGGCTGGCGGCGCGGGGCTGTTTCACGCTGGCCGGCAACCTGGCCGATTCAGGCTGCCGGGAGGAGGCGTGGGGCGCGCTGCGCCGGGGACTCGAGCATGCCGGGGCGGTGGAGGACCCGGCCGAGGCGGCTTTCCTGCGCTGGCTGGAGGGCACTGCGCTGGGCAGCGTGGGGGAGGCGGCGCAGGCCCGCGAGCTGCTCCGGCAGGCGCAGGCCCGGTACCTGGGCGAAGGGCGGCTCGCGGAAGCGGCGCTCGCAAGCCTGGACCTGGCGCTGGTACTGGCGGAGGCCGGAACCACCCTGGAGATCGGCCGCCTGGCCGAGGAGCTGGAGGAGCGCTTCCCGGGAGCCCGGGAGGCAGGGGAAGCCGCGACCGCGCTGCGCAGGACGCGCTGGTCCGACCCGAACGGCCTGAGGCGAAGCGTGGACACGGTCACCTCCCCGCTGAGGCGGCTCTTCCGGATGGGCCGCCACCGCCCGCGCCCGATCCCCTTCGTATGAATCCCCGCCTTCATCTGTCTTCCGAGGACCTGCGGCTCTTCCTGCTTGGAAGGCTGCGCCCCTCCCGCACTCGCGAGGTGGTACGCCACCTGTTGACCGGCTGTTCCCGCTGCCGGTCGGAAGCCGGCCGGCTGATCGAGGACTGCGCGCCCCTCTGGCCCCTTCCGGACGTTCGCGGGCGCTCCTGATCCCCTCACTTCCCCTATAGCTCCTCCCTTCCCTTCAGGGCAGGTCTTCTGGTCTCAGCCAGATCCAGAATTATATTCTCTGTACCAAATGATAGACATCTGTCTGACTTCTGACGTATAAACGAGCTGTTGACGATGTTCAGACCGGGGCACGCCCGAGGAGACGAGGATGAACAAGCACAACGCAGACGAGCTGGAGTTGGGGGAGGCGCACGAGCTTCTGATCGAGCTGATGTCGCTTCCCTCCTGGCTGCGCGAGAAGAAGGTCCGCGAGAGGCGCTTCCGCAGGCTGGACCTGGCCGAGCTGCTGCTCGTGCAGAGCGAGAGTGTCCAGGCCTCCTGCCCGAAGATGTCGCGGGAGCTGGCGCGGGCGGCGCAGCTCGTGGCGGCGCAGCCGTATGCGGTGCCGACCGCGGCGCGGCTGGATTCGATCCTGGCCCGCTCGCTCTGCCTGCAGGGCAACGCCTGCCGGCTCCTGCGGGACCTGGCCGGAGCGGAGGAGCGCTTCGAGGAGGTGGTCCTCTACCTGACGGGTGAGACCCTCTCGGTGGAAAGGGCCATGTACTGCCGGTTGCTGTCTTCCCTGCGGGAGGAGCAGGGGCGCCTCGACGAGTCCATGGCCCTGCTCTGGCGGGCGGTGGAGATCCTCCGTACCGTGAAGAGGATGGGATGACCGAGAGCTCCGTCCGGAGTATTTCCGTCCGAGCCATTCGTCCGAGCCATTCGTCCGAGCCATGCCGGCCCGGACTTTTCCAAGGAGGTAGTCCGATGAGCAACGTGAAGCAGATGTCGAGCAGTGAGCCCGTGCAGCCGATCCTGCTGACGCTGGAGAAGCAGCACCTGAAGCCCGAGCGGATCCAGCAGCAGATGGCGAGGCTGCTCGGGTGGGAGGAGGGCAAGGACGCGCCGGGGATCTACCGGACGCGGCTGTTCGGCAGCCCGGCCGAGGCCGAGGCGTACAGCGCCTTCGCCGGCAAGGTGGCGGCGGGGCGCCGGCAGGCGGTGACTCTCACCCTCGCGGGCAAGCAGGTGTCGGTCGCGATTCAGGGACGCCCCGGCCGCACCAAGGCCGGAATCACGGACGCCGGCTACGCCCTGGCCTGCGTGCTGGGCTGAGCGGCAGGAGAAGGGAGAACCAGCAATGGCCACCAATCCGGTTGTGGAAAACAAAAAGCCGTCCGGTAATGGGCTCGAACCCCTCTCGGACGGCCTCTCCCGGGACCGTGGGCACGATCCAGGAGTAACGGCAGTATAGCTTGACAAGTCGGGGGCGTGAAAGCGCCCCCGGTTTTTCCGGCCATCGTGAGCTGCCGTCAGCCGGTTCGCGCTCGCGGTGACCGGAAAAACCAGGAGTGCTCTTTGAAAACTGAATAGGGACGGCGGTCTCCGAGTCCAAGGACGCTGCCGTCCGCCCATGTTGAAGGGACCTAGTCTCCAGGGAAGCCGTGTGCCCCTCCCCACCCGGGGAGGGGGGGCAGACGGGCTCCGGGGGGAGGCCGGGAGCTGCCGAGCCCGGAGCCCGCCTGCCTATTGGAACGCTTATTCGAAATAGCCGCTCACGTCTACGACAAGGTGGACCGTTCCGGACCCGCTGACGAAGGCCAGCGCCGCCAGGTCCCCTCCTCCGTCCGTGGCGAGCCCCACCAGGGCACTGCTGCCGCGCGTCTGCCCCGCGGAGAAACTGACCATGCTGGCCAGTGGCCAGGGGAGATCGGCCGGCCAGAGAGAGACATTACCTGCTCCACCTGGTGACACGACCGTGACGTTCAGCACGACGGCCCGGGCTGTGGACGGCACTCCGCAGAGCCCTGCCACCTGGACAAACCGGGGGACCTGCGAGACAAGGACCGCGGAAGGCCGCGTGTCGAGGATCCGGCAAGGCTGGATCGTGTAGAGATCCAGGCCCGCGTCTCCGGGTGCGAGGACCGTCACGGGAAAGGTGGAGCTCACGCCGCCACTGCTGGCCGTCACCACTGCCGCGCCCGGCCGCAAGGCACGGAACTGGCCCGTTCCCTGCGACTCCAACACCGTGGGATCGGAGGACGACCACTGGGCCACGCTGTTGAACGTGGTGAAGGGGCTGACATAGCCGTTCTCGAAAGAGGCCTTGGCCGTGAGAGACAGGTTCTCTCCGGGATTGACCCGGTCCGGCCCCGTGATCACGATGTCCAGCAGGGCGGGAGGAGCCGGAGGAGCTCCCGGCGGAGTTCTCCAGGCGTTCCCGAGGGCTCCGCCATAGGCGCCGAGGTCCGCCCCGTCCTGCCCGGCACCGCGGGCGGGAGACCCGGAAGCCAGCCGGTAGTCGCCAGCGGAAGCATTCACGAACCGCGGATCGGCCTCCCAGATCGTGCTCTCGTCCAGGATGTAGTTGGCGCTGTCAAACAGCCAGGAGGCGTTCTGCCAATGCATCAGGTGGTGCACCGAGATGGTCGCGTTGCCCGCGCCGTCGATCCCGCGGTTGTTTCCCTGCAGGATCGAGTTGTAGATCACCACGGAAATGGTGCCGGAGATGTCGTACCCCGTGCCGTTCCCAACCAGCGTGTCCTGTGCCGACTGGACCAAGCCCGTGATCGACGAGATGTCCAGCCCCGCGCCGTTGCCGGCGAACAGATTGTTGCGGGTGACAAGAGACCCTACCTCGTCGAGCCCGACCCCGTCCTGGACGATGTTCCGGAACAGGTTGTTCTCGAGGATCACCTGGAGAGACGGATTGTCGCCGCCGTTCAATCCGAACGTCTGATTGAGAAAGTGATTGTTGCGGATCGTCAGCGTGCCGGACGAGGTGCCGACGCGCAGCAGGATGCCGCCGTGGCCGGAGAACACGTTCCCTTCGATCAGGGTGTTTTGGGCGCTGGTGATCCTCACGCCATACGCGGTGCCTGGGGCGATGATCCGGCAATTGCGCAGTTGGACGTTGGTCGACCCGGCGATGTGGACCGGCTCGGAAGTCCCGGCGGTACGCAACGTGAACCCTTCGATCACCACATCGTTCGCGTTTACGACGGGGCGCGAGACCTCCAGGATCGTCTGGTCGGCTCCGGCTTCCGAGACCAGGATCGTCCCCTGGTCGAGGCTCCCGATATCTGCATCCAGGTAGGTTCCGGGCTTGACAAGGATCATGTCGCCCGAAAGGGAGAGGGCGGTCGCGTGCTTGAGCTCCGCCGAGGTGGCCACGATCCAGAGGCGGCCCGAACTGAGAGGTGCCTGCGAGGCAATGAAGTCCTGCGCCGGCAGCGCTCCGGAGGCAGAAGCCCCCAGCAGGAGCAGCATCCACCCGAGAGCTTTGCTCGTCATCAGCGTCCCCTCGTCCTCGAAACAGCCCTTCTTGCGAGGGGCCGCGAGTGTGTTTATCCAGGACGCGACAAACCACGGGTGAAAGGATCACGTCTCACTGCCAATCTCCAAAGACCTCGAACGCGGCCCAGACCAGGTCCTTCGCGAGGTATTCGGTCCTCTGTTCCCGGACCGCCTGAGCGACGATCTCGAGCTGAGCTTGCCGCAGAGCGTCCGCAGCCGGTTCTCCGTTTCTGAGGTGGCGATAGAAGCGGATCATGAGGTCCGCCGAGCCTTTGTCCGAAACCTGCCACAGCGATGCCACGACAGCTCTCGCGCCTGCAAACTGGAACGCTCTCGTCAGGCTGAGCAGGCCCTCTCCTCCAAGCTCCTTTCCTCGCCCGCTGTCGCAGGCGGAGAGAACGACGAGATCGGCGTCCAGACGCACCCGCTCGAAGATCTCCCAGGCCTGAAGGAAGCCATCCTCGATATTTTCGCCCTTGCGATTCGGGGTGGTGAGCACGAGGCCCGAGCTCATCGGCAGGCGTTCGTTGGCAATGCCGTGCGTCGCGAAATGAACGATTCGCGTACCCCGAGGGAGACTCTTTGCGCGTTCCTCCGTCGCTTCCGGACCGAGAAAGGCGGCAACCTGCCCCGGAAAGAGCTGGGCAATGCTCTCGACTTCGTGGCGAGAGAAGGGCAGGGGAGGAAGATCCAGACCCCGGCGCACGGCTCCTGCCAGCGAAAGTGGCTCAGGATCGGGCGGAGCAGGCCGGAGGACAGGATCGCCAAAAGCAGCAATCGGAAGCACCCGATCCCCGGGCGCGACTCTTCCGCGCGAGCGCTTCAGCTCGGACCAGACGGTTGCGGAGAGAGCAACGGAGAAAGGCTTCCATTCCACCAGGAACTGCCAGCTCCGTCCCGTCGGGTCTTGTGATGACAGCTCGCGGACCAGGGCCGCCCAGGGCACGGCATGGAGAGGGCCATCCGGCAGGATCAGGAGCCGGCTCGCTCCATCCAGAAGCGGCTCGACCGGTTGCAGAACGGAGCGGTAGAGCCGGCGGAGGGGCTCCAGGGCTGACCGATCTCCAACGAAGAGCCGGTTTTCCGTGGCGGCGCGAAAGCGTTGTACCTCCCGTTGAAGATCGGCTCTCCCTGCCAGGAGTCTGGAAGCCGCGACTCGCCCGTCCTCGGAGAGCACGAAGACATGCGTGGCCGTCTCGCCGACCTGATAGGCGAGGATCTTCATGCCGGCATCCAGCTCACGGGCCACCTCACCTGCCCGCATCGGTTGTGGGAAGTGCAAGGCCGTCGGACGAGGAGACAGCTTGCGGATCTCTTGGGCGATGGAGTCGAGCTGCTCGCGCAGGATCGGAAGCTCGCGCCAGGCTTTCTTCGCGGCGTCCTTCTCCTGCGGGTCCGAGATCGTGTTGAGGGCCTGCCGGAACCGGCGGCCTACCCGCCGCCGCTCGTCCTCAAGCTCGGCCGGGACTCCGTCGGAAACCCTGAGGTCGCGAGCCGCGAGCAGGCTGAGGAAGCCCTGTGCACGGGAGGCCTCCTGAATGTCGAAGGCCTGTTCGTTCCGGCCCAGCTCCAGCTCGACCGCCGCGGCGTCAAAGTAGATCCTGCGCCGGAGAGAGCGGAATTCCGCCTTCACATCCTCCGAGCCGCCGAGCCTCCCAACCTGCGCCTCGAGAGCCCGGATCGCCCCGAGGAGATGGCCGGAGGCTTGCTCCAGGTTGCCCAGACGCCAAACAATGCGGCCAAGACCGGCCAGGGCGCGGGCTTCGCCATCGGTCCCGGAGCCCACCCGCCGATAGATCGCGAGAGCCTTCTGATGGTGGTCGAGCGCATCCTTCCAGTTCCCCCGCCGGGATTCCACCTCGGCCAGGCCATTCCAGCTTTGGGCGGTCCAGGGACGCTCTGGAGCGACGTCGGCAAGGAGTCTGAGCGCGCGTCGATAGGAGCTTTCGGCGCGATCGAGCTCACCCGCAGCCAGGGCCGCGTTCCCCAAGTCGTTAAGGACAGCGGCAACCATGGGCTGCCGGGGAAAGACCCGTTGGAGGATGGCCAGCGCCTGCTCGAAGAGGTTCCGCCCTTCATTCCACCTCCCCTGATCGAGCTTCAGGCGGCCGAGCCGGATGAGCGCCGTTGCCACGGATTCGCCGCCGGGCACCACCCTCTGCCGGATCTCCAGAGCCCTTTCAAAATGGTGTGCCGCCACCTCCAGGTCGCCTCGAAGCGCGTAGACATCTCCAAGGCCCACAAGCTTGAAGGCCATCCAAAAGCTGTTGGGGTCGAGCCGCTCCTGAATCGCCACCGCTCGCTTGAGAAAATATTCGGCGCCCTCGAGATCGGAGCGGTCGAGCGCAATGTATGCCTGCGAATGAAGGCTGTCCGCTTCGAGGAAGCTCTCCGGTGCCCAACGCGTCCGGAGGGCGAGCGCCTGATCAAACCCCTCTTTGGCTCCATCCAGGTTTCCCAGATTCCACTCTTGCGACGCGATCTGGTGCAGGCTTCGGGCTACACCGAGGCTGTCGGGCTCCGTCGACCGGCGAATCGCGAGCCCCGCGCGATAGCTTTCCCGGGCTTCGCGGAAGCGGCCCTCGTATTCGAAGCCTTTGCCGAGGGCCTCCCAGAGAAACACCCGCGTTCGATCGCTCCGTGCCAGGCTCATTGCCTCGTGAAAGGCCTCGTGAGCGCCGGTCCAGTCGCCGACCTCGCCCAAGGCCTCACCGATGCGCAGCAGCTGCCAGCACCGCAACGGATCGTCCTCCTGATGCGGGATCTGCCCGGCCAGCCGTCGCCAGTCGGCTATCCCTTCGGTCAGCTTCCGCCGACGGATCCGGAGCTGACCCCGCTCATAGAGCGTGACGTCCTGAGACGTGAGGATCGGGCGAGCTCTCGATCGTCCGCGTCGCTCGGAGTTGAAGTGGACGTTCCACTCGCCCGCAACTACGTGCCAGGTCCTCCGCTGGCCGTTCCTTTCGCCGTAAAGGACTACCGGACCCCGGTGCGCCTGCTCGACCTCGAGCCACATCCAGTCGAAAGGGGAGGCGAGGACACCCTGCGCCGGCTCCGGATTCGCAGGTGGTGAAGACAGCCTTTCCCAACTGTGCAGCACATCCCCAGTCCTCAGGCCCGCCTTTTCGATCTCTGAGCCGGGCGCGACCTCGTCCACGATGATTTCGGCGGCAATCGGAGCGGCTACCTGGGCCAGGAGCCAGAGAAAGATGCAAAGAGCGGCTACCTGTTTCACCCGGGATCGCTCACGGCCGCAGCTCGGCCGCGGACCGGACCAGGAGGTCCCAGAGCGCCTCGATGTGCTCCCGGGTCGTGCGGATGTTGCCGATCGCGATCCGCGGGGTGAGACGCCCGTGGAGGGTGGTGGGTGAGAGGAAGAAGGGACCGGCGGCGTTGACCCGGGCCAGGAGGCGCTCGTTGAAGCGGTCCTGGTCCTCAGGCGAGCCGGCGACCACTGCCCGGAAGCAGACCGCGCTGAAGGGGACCGGCGCGGCCAGCTCGAAGCCGGGATCCGACTCGATCCGCGCCGCCAGCTCGCGGGCGATGGCGCAGTGCTCGCGGATGCGCTCCCGCAGGCCCTCGACCCCGAAGCCGCGGATGACCATCCAGAGCTTGAGCGCCCGGAAGCGGCGTCCGAGCTGGAAGCCGAGGTCCATCAGGTTGGTGACCCCGGCCTCGTCCGTGCGCAGGTAGTCAGGGATCAGGGAGAACGCGGCGCGGAGCAGAGCCGGGTCCTTCACCCAGAGGATCGAGCAGTCCACAGGCGTGAACAGCCACTTGTGGGGGTTGACCACGATGGAGTCGCCCCGCTCGATCCCGGGCATCAGCGCCCGGTACTCGGGGCAGATGGCGGCCGAGCCGGCGTAGGCCGCGTCCACGTGGAGCCAGATCCCCTCCCGGGCGCAGAGGTCCGCGATCGCCTCGACCGGATCGACGCTGGTCGTGGAGGTGGTGCCGGCCGTGGCGACCACGGCCATGGGGAGCTTCCCCGCCGCTCGATCCCGGGCGATCGCCTCTTCCAGGGCGGGGACGGACATCCGGAACTCCGCGTCGGTCGCCACCCGGCGGACGTTTTCCTGGCCGATCCCCAGCACGATGCAGGCTTTGTCGATGGAGGAGTGCGCCTGATCGCTCGCGTAGACGGTGAGGGCCGGGAGATCCCGGCCGGCGAGGCCCTTCGTCCGCACCTCCAGGCCCTGCATGCCGTGGCGCGCCGCGGCCAGGGCCACCAGGCTGCTGGAGGAGGCCGTGTCGTTGATGTGGCCGCGGAAGCCCGGCGGCAGGCCGATCATCTGCCGCAGCCAGTCGCAGACCCGCTCCTCGAGCTCCACGGCGGCCGGCGACGTGCGCCAGAGCATGGCGTTGACGTTGAGCCCAGCAGCCAGAAGCTCGCCGAGGATGCCCGGGCCCGAGCCCGAGATGGCGAAGTAGGCCAGGAACCCGGGGTGGTTCCAGTGGGTCACATTGGGCTCGATGAGCCGGCGGTAGTCGTCGAGCAGAAGGTCGAGGGGCTCCGGCTCCTCCGGCGGCGCCGCGGGCAGGGCGCGTCCCACGTCCCCGGGCGAGACCGGGGGGAGCACGGGGTATTCGCCGACCCGCTCCAGGTAGTCAACGACGAGGTCCGCGGCGCGATGCAGGGCCGCGCGAAGCTCGTCCGGCGGAAGGTCTCCAGGCATGGCGGCCGGTATCTTATCCCGAAGGACGGGCCGCAACCTGGCAAGGTAATTGCTAACTCCGTATGGCAGGTAGTAGCAGTACCCTGAACTTTGACCCGGCCCTCTATTCAGGACCGGATGTGAGGAGAACGGCTATGAGCACGAAGAAGATGCTTGCCCTCTTGCTGCTGTTGATGCTGCCGCTGGCGATCGCCTGCGGCCCGAACGAGACCGCGGAGACGGATGATTCGGATATGTCCGACACCGCGACCACCACCAGCGAGACGGAGCAGCCCGGCACCGAGCAGCCCGGCGACCTGAACCCCGTCGAGGCACAGATGGCGGTCGACGACGTGACCCTCGGCAAGGGCATGAATCCGGACAACACGATCCCCCAGGACCAGCAGGGGGACGACTTCGCCCCGGGCGACATGGTCCACCTCTCGATGGAGGTGGGCGACACCCCGGCCGGCTCGCTCGTGAAGGTCGTCTGGTTCGGCCCGAACGAGACCCGGATCGACGACGAGACCAAGACGGTCAACGCCGGCGACAAGTACGTGGCCTTCCACTCCCCCGATACGGCCTCCTGGGAGAAGGGCGACTATCGGGCGGAGGTCTGGATCGGCGACGAGAAGGTCAATCAGCAGCAGTTCCAGATCGTGGACAAGGACGAAGCTGGCCGATAGCGGCATTTCTCCCTTACGGCGGCGGGGTTGTCGACAGGGCCTCGCCGCCGTTCTTTTCTTTTTCCCAACCCATCAGGCATGAGATCCCCTCTCCCCCGGCACGGGGGAGAGGGCTAGGGAGAGGGGGAACGGGATCAATTCTTACTTCGAGGTCGAGGCGGTAGCGCTCTTGCGCTGCAGCTCGTCGTCGATGATCTTGGTGATCTCGTTGAGCGGCTGGGCGCCGGAGAGGAAACGGCCGTTGATGAAGATGGCCGGAGTGCCGCTGACGCCGGCCTTGGAGCCCTCGTCGAAGTCGGTCTTGACCTGGGCGGCGTACTTGTTGGTGTCGAGGCAGGCGTTGAACTGCTCGGCGTTCATGCCCAGCTCGACCGCCTTGGCCTTGAGCTGCTCGACGGCCAGCGCCTGCTGGTTCTCGAACATGGCGTCGTGGAGCTCCCAGAACTTGCCCTGGTCGTTGGCGCAGAGGGAGGCCTCGGCAGCCTTCTGGGCGTGCTGGTGGAAGTTGAGCGGGTACTGGCGGAAGACGATCCGCACCTTGTCGCCGTACTTCTCCTTGACCTGGTCCAGGGTGGGGATCAGGCGGGCGCAGTAGGGGCACTGGAAGTCGGAGAACTCGACGATCGTGATCGGCGCGCTCGCGGGACCCTGGGCGGGGCCCGTGGCCGCGACCTCGACCCGGTTGGGCTCGAGGAGGTACTGGATCTTGTGCTTGGCGCGGAGGTCCGCGTAGAACTTCTGCTGCAGCTCGCCCTGGCGCTGCTGCTCCAGGTACTGCTTGATCTGCGGGCCGACCTGCTCCTTCGTGCGCGGCTGGATCTGAGCCTTGTTCTGCTCGTAGAAGGCGTCGATGTCGGCATCGCTGACCGGCGCCGGCTTGAGGTCGGCCAGGATCTGCTCCTTGGACTTGCCGCTGGCCTTGGCCTCCTCGTCCAGGAGGCGGTCCTGGATGGTCTGCTCGAGGGCGCCCTCGAGCAGCTCGCGCTTCTGCTGCTCGTACTGCTTCTCGAGCTGCGTGAACTGGTCGGCGGCCAGCGTCTTGACGTCGGCCTCGGTGATGTCCTTGCCGTTGACGCGCGCCAGCGCGCCCTTCGTATCCTTCTTGTCTTGAGCCGAGCAGGCCGGCAGGCACACGCCCAGCGCCAGGATCAGGACCAGGACGGCCTTGATGGCGCGCGGCCCCACCGTGTGACGGATTGCACTCATCGATAACTCCTTTTCGCTTGACCCCGGAGGGCAGATTTCCAGAGACCTACAGCAGGGCTCCCAAAAATTCAAGGTGCGCATTTTAGCACAAGGGGGACACACGCCCCCGAAGCCGCAGCTCTTCAGCGGCTGGAAACCCGAAAAGCCGCCTCTTCATTCCGGGTGCTCACGAGGCCACTCAGGGGGCAAGATGCCGCGCCACCAGACCTTCCAGGATGCGCTCCGCGGCCACGCCGCGCAGGCGCAGGAGCGGCGCTCCCAGGAGGTCCTCCGCCAGCGCCAGCAGGGCACGGCGGATCGGGCTCCCCTCTTCCACCGACTGGACCGCCCGCAGCACCGCGGCCGCGGCGACCGCCCAGGGCCGGGAGGCACGGGGGTCTTCCCAGCCCCCGGCACGGACCAGGGCCGCGGCCGCGGCCAGGAGGTAGATGGCGGAACCGGTGGAGATGTAGCCGGAGAGCGCCGCTCCGAACGCCCGGGCGACCGGCTCTACGTCCTCCTCGTCCGCCGTCTCGGCCGGCCCCAGGAAGACGGACAGGGACCGGCTGCGCAGGGTCGGCAGCAGGTCGAGCCGCGACGGCGCCAGGAGGAAGAAGTTGCGCGGCGACGAGGTGTACGGCTCTTCCAGGTTCTTGAGCAGGGCGTTGGCCGCCTCGCCGCTCAGGGTCTCGGCCGCGGCCACGATGAACACCTGGCCGCGGGCCTCGAAGGGGGAGACCTGCGCCGTGCGCAGCATCTCCCGGGTCGCGTCGACCGAGGTGGAGGTCTTGAGGTCCCGTTCCAGGACCTGGAAGTCGGGATGGAAGGTGTCGGTCTCTGCCGCCGGCCAGACGATGCGCCGGCAGTGGCGGCAGGTCCCGCACGGCCGCGATCCGGGCGGAGCCTCGCAGAGCAGGGCGCGGGCCAGGATGATGGACGCCCCCTGCCGCGCCTCCGGTCCCCGGCCGTGGAGGATCACGGACGGGTAGAGCCGGCCCTGGCGGGCGACGTCCAGCGCAGCGTCAAGGTTCATGGGAGTCTCATCCCAGCCACTCCTCCAGCGTGGCCCGCACCTGGGCCTGAGTGGCGGCGGAGTCGCCGGAGGAGTCCACGACGCGGAAGCGGCCGGGCTCGCGCCGGGCCAGCTCCAGGAAGCCTTCCCGCACCCGGGCATAGAAGGCGAGCCCCTCGATGTCCAGGCGGTCGGCCGCGCCGCGCCGCCGCCTGGACGGCGAGTCGCCGCGGGCCCGGGCGGCCTCGGCGGGCAGGTCGAACAGCAGGGTGTGGTCCGGGACCCGGCCACCGGTGGCGACGCGGTCGACCTGGTCGATGCGGTCCAGGGGCACCCCCCGGCCGTAGCCCTGGTAGGCGCGGGTCGAGTCCGTGAAACGGTCGCAGAGCACGTGCCGGCCCGCGGCCAGGGCCGGTTTGATGACCTCCAGGAGGTGCTGGCGCCGGCTGGCGAAGACGAGGAGCAGCTCGACCGTGCCGTCCATCTCCCCCCATCGGGGATCGAGGAACACGGAGCGCAGGGCGTCTCCGAGGGGGGTCCCGCCGGGCTCGTGGGTTACCTCGCGGGGGATGCCGCGCTCCTCCAGCCAGGCGGCCGACTGGCGGAGGTGGGTGGACTTGCCGCTGCCGTCGAGCCCTTCGAAGGTGATGAAGAGGGGCCTGGACATGGAGCGGGAAACTACCATGTGTGGCGGATCGCGCCCCAACTCTTAAACAGATCCTTGCCGGGGATGCCCTTCTTGTGCAACCCTGAGGAGATGGAGTGGCGGTCGCGCCGCGCCGGAGGGAGACCCCCATGGACGGAAGTTTGCATATGGCCGGGGGGTTGAGCGTATCGGTCGAAGAGGCGTTTCCACCTCAAAACTGGCATCGAATAGGAGGAGAGATCCATGGCAGCACCGAAGAAAGCGGCAGGCAAGTCGGCAGGCGGCGCCAAGAAGGCCGGCGGCGGTGGCGGCGGCGCCTTCATGAAGCCCATGCAGCCGGACGAGGAGCTGGGAGCGGTCGTGGGCAGCGATCCCATACCGCGCACCGAGGTGACCAAGCGAATCTGGGACTACATCCGCCAGAACAACCTGCAGGATCCCAAGGACAAGCGGACCATCAAGGCTGACGCCAAGCTGAAGAAGGTGTTCAACGGCAAGGACTCGGTCAGCATGTTCGAGATGACCAAGCTGGTCAACGGGCACCTCAAGGGCTAGCCCCCTTTCCGATCCCCGGGCGGGCCGCCCTCCGGGGCCCGCCCCGCCGACCCCTCACCTCCGGTAGTATCCGCCTGCCCCGCAACACCGCGGAGCCCTGTACAAAGGACACCGAGGACTGCTCATGGAACAGATCGGCACCCCCATGCAGTGGGGAGTGTTCTTCACCCTTGTCGCCATCATGCTGGCGCTGGACCTGGGGGTCTTCCACCGCAAGGAGCGGCGGGTCACCCTTCGGGAGGCGGCCTTCTGGTCGATCGTCTGGATGGTCATCTCCTTAGTCTTCAACTACTGGATCTACTACCGGTTCGGGTCCGAGGCCGGCCTCGAGTTCCTGACCGGCTACGTCATCGAGAAGTCGCTCAGCTTCGACAACATCTTCGTCTTCATCGTCATCTTCAACTACTTCGCGGTGCCGGCGGAGTACCAGCACCGCGTCCTGTTCTGGGGCATCCTGGGCGCCCTGGTCTCCCGCGGTGTTTTCATCTGGATAGGGGCGGCCCTGATCGATCGCTTCGAGTGGATTATCCTGGTCTTCGGCGCGTTCCTGGTCTACACCGGCATCAAGATCCTGGTGCAGAAGGAGACCGAGGTCCACCCGGAGCAGAACCCGGTGGTCCGGCTCTTCCAGCGCTTCGTGCCGCTGACCCCGCGCTACCACGGCAAGCGCTTCTTCGTGACGGAGAACGGGCGCCGGGTCGCCACCCCCCTGATGCTGGTGCTGGTGGTCATCGAGGCCACGGACGTGGTCTTCGCCGTGGACTCGATCCCGGCCATCTTCGCCATCACGCGCAACGAGTTCATCATCTTCACCTCGAACATCTTCGCCATCCTCGGCCTGCGTGCCCTCTACTTCCTGCTCGCCGGGCTGATGCACAGGTTCCGCTACCTGGGCGTGGGCCTCGGCTTGGTGCTGGTGTTCATCGGCGCCAAGATGCTGACCCACAACTGGGTGCACATCCCGACCTCCTGGTCGCTGGGCGTGGTCCTGGGGATCCTGGCCCTGGCCATGATCGCCTCGCTGCTGCGGCCGGCCGCGCCCGACGAGGTGGCGAACCCCACGGAGATCCCCGCCGAGGACCAACAGAGCTGAGGATGCGGTAGGATTCGCGTCCTGGATTCCAGCGGAGCAACCATGGCGAACGTCTTCATTCCCCGAGAGAGGCGGCCGGGCGAGACCCGGGTCGCGGCCACGCCGGACACGGTCCGGCGGATGATCAAGCAGGGCCTGGAGGTCACGGTCGAGCGCGGCGCGGGCGAGGGCTCCGCGTTCCTCGACGCGGACTACGAGGCCGCCGGCGCCCGCCTGAGCGACGACCCGGCCTCCTCGGCGGGCGAGGCGGACGTCATCCTCACGGTGCGGCCTCCGGACCCGGACGACGTAAGCGGCCTGAAGCAGGGCGCCGTGCTCGTCGGCCTGCTGGCGCCGCACCAGAACCTGGACCTCGTGCGGGCCATGGCCGAGCGCAAGGTCACCTCCCTCGCCATGGAGCTGGTCCCCCGCATCACCCGCGCCCAGGCCATGGACGCCCTGTCTTCCCAGGCGAGCATCGCCGGCTACCGCGCCGTGCTCCTGGCGGCCTGGCGCCTGCCCAAGTACTTCCCGCTCCTGATGACCGCGGCCGGCACCATCCCCCCGGCCCGGGTCGTGATCATGGGCGCGGGAGTGGCCGGCCTGCAGGCCATCGCCACGGCCCGCCGCCTGGGCGCCGTGGTGGAGGTCTCGGACGTCCGGCCCGTGGTCAAGGAGCAGGTCGAGTCGCTCGGCGGCAAGTTCATCCCGCTCCCTGAGATTCCGAGCGGCGAGGGCCAGGGGGGCTATGCCCGCGAGATGGGCGAGGAGTTCCTCCGGCGCCAGCGGGAGATCGTCAAGAAGCACCTGGGCGCGGCCAACGCCGCCATCACCACCGCCCTGGTGCCCGGCAAGCGCGCCCCCATCCTGATCACCGCCGACATGGTGGAGGCCATGCGCCCCGGCTCGGTGATCGTGGACCTGGCCGTGGAGCAGGGGGGCAACTGCGAGCTCTCGCAGCCGGACCGCGAGGTACTCCACAACGGCGTGCTCATCCTCGGCCCCTCGAACCTGCCCGCGGGCATGCCGTCGGACGCGAGCGGCCTCTACGCCAAGAACGTGCTCGCGCTCCTCCAGGAGATCGTCAAGGACGGCAAGGTCACCATCAACGCCGGGGACGAGGTGCTCGCCGGCTGCCTCCTGACCCACGAGGGGACGGTCCTCCACCAGGCTACCGCGGACCTGCTCCAAGCCGCCGCGGACCTGCTCCAGGCCCCGGCGCCCTCCTCCGGATAGGAAAAGCGCCTCCCGGCGTCCCCTTTCCCCCCTCCCGCGGCACTGTTGGGGAGAGCACTGATTCCACATGCAAGACGATCACGCCAATGGCGAGGCGCGCAGCCTGCTCGAGAGGCTCGCCCGGACGCAGGCAGCCCTCGACCGCGAGCGGGCCGAGGCCCCCGCGCTTTGCGCCCGGCTCCTCGCCCTCCCCCCCGAGCAGCAGGGCGATCATCTGCGGTCGGACCCCCGGCTCCACACCTGGGGGGTCTGCGAGGTGCTGCTCGAGAGGAGCCTGGCCGCTGCGGAGGGGGAAGCGGACGAGTCCGGCCGCCTCGCCTCCCTGGTGCTGACGGCGTCGGCCCTCCTCGACGAGGCCCTGCACGTGGCGCCGGTCGTCCAGGACCTGGAGGCCCGCGCCTGGGCTCTCCTCGGCGAGTCGAAGCTGCGGGCGGGCGACCTCCCCGGGGCCGAAGAGGCGCTGCACGAGGCCGCGCTCCGCCTCGGGCACGGCACCGGGGACCTGCTGGTGGAGGCGCGCCTGCTGGAGTTCGAGGCCGCCGTGCGGCGCCAGCAGGGGCGGACGAGCGAGGCCGCGGCCCTCCTCAAGCAGGCCGAGAGCCGCTACCGCGAGGCCAACGAGCACCACCTCGCGGCACGCACCCATCACAAGCGCGACCAGGTCCTGCAACAGGCCGACAGCCTGCTGCGCAACATCGTATTTGAGCCCACGTCGTGAGCCGGAAGGGCGAGGGGTAAGTGGTATGTTCGCTCCATGATGCGACCGTCGCGTTCCTCCGCCGTTCTCATCCTCGCCTTCGTCCTCCTTCCCATGTCCACTCGGGCCGCTTCGACCCCGGCACCCCTCGGCACCGGCGGGGCCGTGTCCTCGGGCGATCCGCGGGCGACCAAGGTCGGCATCGAGATCCTCCGTACCGGAGGCAACGCGGTGGACGCGGCCGTGGCCACGGCCCTTGCCCTCGCCGTGGTCTACCCCGAGGCCGGGAACCTCGGCGGCGGCGGTTTCGCGCTGGTCAAGCGCGGAGACAAGCTGTCCGCCCTGGACTTCCGCGAGGTCGCCCCTGCCGCTGCCCGGCGCGACATGTACCTGGACGCCGAGGGCGAGCCGGTCGACGGCGCGTCCCAGGTCGGGTCCCTGGCGGCCGGTGTCCCCGGCTCCCCGGCAGGCCTCTACGAGCTCCACCGCAAGCATGGCAGGCTCCCCTGGAAGAAGGTCGTGGAGCCTGCCCGCAAGCTGGCCGCGGACGGGTTCCGGGTGGACCGCCACCTGAACGAGCTCCTCGGGAGGGAGACGTACCGCAACCGCTTGGCGCGCTTCCCGGAGACCGCACGGGTCTGGCTGCCAGGCGGCAAGCCCCCGGAGGCCGGCAGCGTGATCCGCCTGCCCGAGCTGGCCGCGACCCTGGCCGCCTATGCCGAGCGCGGACCCGCAGCCATCACCGGCGGCCCGGTGGCGGCTGCTATCGAGGCTGCCTCGCGGCGCCATGGTGGCGTGCTCACCGCCGCAGACCTGGCCGCCTACCAGCCCGCCTGGCGCGAGCCCGTGGTCGTCGAAGCCTTCGGCTGGCGCATCGCCTCCATGCCCCTCCCCTCGTCGGGAGGGCTCCTGCTGGGCGAGACCCTGGGCATGCTGGAGCGGCTGGATTGGGCCAAGATGCCCCGCTTCGGCGCCGACCGCGCCCACTTCCTGACCGAGACCTTCCGCAGGGTCTACGCCGACCGCTTCCTCCTCGGAGACCCGTCGACCACCCGCGCCGGCGCCGCGCAGCTCCTCGATCCGGTCTGGCTGGAGCAGCGGGCCTCCGGCATCACGCCCCGCCGCGCCACGCCCTCGACCGAGGTCAAGCCCTGGCCCGGGAACGACGCTGTCCCCGCGGGCGCCGAGCCCGGCAGCGAAACCACCCATCTCTCCGTGGTGGACGGCGACGGTAACGCGGTGGCCCTGACCACGACCTTGAACGACCTCTTCGGCTGCGCGGTGTTCGTGCCCGAGATCGGGTTCCTCAACAACGAGATGGACGACTTCACCACCGTTCCGGGCCGGCCCAACATCTTCGGGCTGATCCAGGGCGAGGCGAACATCGTGGCTCCGGGCAAGCGGATGCTCTCCTCCATGACCCCGACGATCGCCTGGAAAGGGGAGGAGCTCATCGCCCTGGGCGGGCGCGGCGGCTCGCGCATCCCCACGAATGCCATACAGGTGCTGCTGAACCTGATCGCAGATGAAGACACCCTCCAGACCGCTCTCGACCGTCCGCGGCTGCACCACCAGTGGCTCCCCGACCGCCTGGAGGTGGAGGCGGACACCTTCTCTCCCGAGACCCGGGCGGAGCTGGAGCGCCGCGGCCACGAGATCCACGTCAAGCCCAACGACGTCGCCAAGATCCACGCCATCCGCGTCCGCGCCGACGGGCTGATGGAGGCCGCGTCCGATCCGCGGAGCACAGGGCTGGGGGCAGTGGTGAAAGTGGAGCCGTAAAGCCTCCCTCTCCTGCCCGGCATGCCCCTTGCGAGACCCTCGATTGCAATGCCTCGCAAGAGAGCTCTCTTCTTCCTCGCAATCGTGGCCTGCCTGGCCACCTCGGTGGCCGCTCAGCGCAGGGAGGCCTTCGAAGACGAGCTCTTCGTGCGCGAGGTCGAGCTCGTCTTCGAGCTCGACCTCACCTTCCTGCGCTCGCTGACCTTCGGCCCGGAATCCCTCGTGGTGGTCGAGGACGGCCAGTACCGTTCCGTAACCAAAGTCGATTCGCTCGAGGAAACCTGGAACGCGGTCGTCTGGGTCGACAAGGCCCTGGCCGAGCCCGAGACCGTATTTCTGGGGGCTCTCGCCCTCGCCCAACAGGCCTCGGAGCTGGCCCGGATGGCCAGCGTGGAGGTGGTCGTGGCCTCCCCCGGGGTGAGGATCGAGACGGCGTCCACGCGCGAGCCCCGGCGCTTGGAGCAGGTGCTGGCCGACCTCGCGGGCAAGGCTCGGGTGGAGCGGGACCGGGCCGCCGCCCGTCCCGGCGAGCGCTCGGGGGTGTCCTCCCGGCCGGACGCAACGACCCTACGGCGTCAGCTCGACCGGCTCCTCGTCCACCTGGCCGGCCGCAGGGATCCCGGCCCGCGGGTCCTGTTCCTGATCGCCGACGGCTTCGTCGTCACTCCGCGGGAGAGCAAGGCGTTCGAGACGGGCTCCGCCGCTCCGGAGGCCGGAGAGAGGGCCGCGGCCATCCAGGGCGCTGCGCGCCTTCTCGCTGCCTACGGATGGGTGACCGTCGTGCTCCCCCTGCGCAAGGAGGTGGTGGGCGAGGAGCACCATGGACACAGCGAGGTCAACGTGTTCCGCGGCAACCACGGCACCTGGGGGGGGAACACGGGCAACTCGGTCCCGCCGATCATCCCTCCCAAGGCTCCCAAGGACAGCACCTTGAGGTGGGACAGCGTCCTCCGCGCGCTCACCGAGCCGAACCTCTCTCCCCTGCGCGCCCTGATGGAGCCCACGGCCGGGATGCTCGTCCCGAACGGCGAGGTGCTCCCGGCCACCCTGGAGAAGCTCGGCGGGCGCTGGCACCTCTATTACCAGACCCAGATGCCCGTGGACGGAAAGGTCCGGTCTGTCGAGGTGCGGTGGCGCGACGGCACCCCGCTGCGCGCCCGCCGCTGGTTGAGGTCGTCCACCCCCGAGGGGATTGCCGAAGCGCGCCTGCGGCGCCTGCTCGAGGGCGAGCGCCTGCCGGAGAGCCTGCCGCTCCGGGCGGAACCCTCCGGCGGAGGCCTGAAGCTGACCGTGGCTCCCTTCTCCGCCCCTGAACCGGTCATCCTCGGACCCGTCCGGATCTCGCTCGCCTATGCCGGCCCGGACGGCACCATCCGGATCCGGCACGAAACCGCCCCTGGGATCGAGGCGCCCGACAAGGGATGGAGCCACACTCTCCCTTCGGTACTCTCCTCGGAGGTCCCGCCGCTGGCAGTCCTCGTCGAGGATCTCGCCCGCGAGCGGTGGCGGGCGGTGCTTTACTTGAAGTAACCCGCCACGTCCAGGATCACGTCCACCAGCCCGCCGCCTCCCAGGACCGCGAAGGCGCCGATCCTTCCTTCCTCGTCCGTGCTCAGCCGGATGAGGGCGCTGGTCGCCCGGAGCGACGAGCAGGCGACGGGGAAGGCGCGCAGGCGCCGGGGACGACCCATACGCGGCGGGTAGGGCCTTGTCCCCGCCGCTTCCCGGGAGAGGGGGCCGGATCGGTTAGCCCCTCACCTCCACCACCCGGTCCGCCTGCAGGAACCAGAGCTCGAAGCGCGGCGGCTCTTCCAGGTCCAGGGCCTCCCGGAGCGCCCGGGCGTAGGTGGCGCCCTGGGGGGCGTAGACGGCTATACGGTCTTCCAGGACCTCGGGGTCGTCCGTCTTGTAGTCGGCCACGACCAGCCGGCCGGTAGCGGGATCGCGGTAGAGGAGGTCGATCGTGCCCGACACCACGCCCACCGCGCCATGCCCGTTGCCCGAGGGAGGGAGCAGCACCGGCAGCTCGCGGGCGAGGACGTGGTCGCGCAGATCCCTCAGACGGGATAGGAGCCCGCTGCCGGCGAAGTGGTCCAGGAGGCTCCGGGCCAGCGGCAGGGCGCGGTCCAGGACGTCTCCCTCGGCAAGCGGACCGAGATAGGCCGGGAGGAGGTCGCGCTGGCGGCCGGCCTCCTCCTGCGGATCGGAAAAGAGGTCCCAGGTCTCCAGGGCGCGGTGGACGGCTCCTCCCGCGGCCATGGCCGCCTCGCGGTCCGGCCCCCGGCGGCGAATCCGCTCCCCTGCCCGGCTCTCGGCCTGCTGCTCGCGCAGTAGCTCGTGTGCCTCCTCCGACGCTGCCCCTCCGAATGGACGGGCCATGCGGGCCTCGGCTTCCACCCGATGGACGGCCAGTGCTTCGGACTCCCGGGCGACCTCCTCCGGCGAGGGCAGATCCGCCGTCTCTCCAGTCCCGGGCTCCGCGCCCTCGGACTCGGGGCGCAGGACCGGGAACTTCCAGCGTGCTCCCACCCGGTCTTCGAAGGACCAGGCGCCTTCGTCCCAGCGCTGGGCGAGGTCGGGACGGCCGGGGCGACAGCGCAGGAGGTCGAGATGGTTCCGGGCCTGCTCCGGCGGCCGGGGGTCCTCCTCTTCCGGCCAGACGCCCGCGAGCACCAGGCGGTCCTTGGCCCGGGTCATGGCCACGTAGAGGGTCCGCACCCGCTCCGCCGCCTCCACCTCGCGGCGCTCGGCCGCCACCTGGTCGAAGCCCAGGGTCGGAGCCCCGAGCAGGCGGTACTCCCAGTGCTCCTCCCCGGTCCGGCCCACCTCGGTCCGCGGACCGCTCTCGCCCATGGACTGCTTGTGGAGCTGGACGAGGTAGACGTGCTTGAAGTCCAGGCCCTTGGCGCCGTGGATCGTCATGACCTGGACCGCGTCCTCGGACCCGTCCTGGGGCCGGCCCTCCTCCGCTTCCCGCGCCTCGGTCACGCTCCGGCGCAACGCCCGCAGCACCGCCGTGGCATCCCCGCCGCTGTCCTCCATGGCCGCGAGCAGTTGCCGGAAGAAGCGGTCCAGGTTCGCCAGGCGGTAGGGGCCGAGGTAGCGCGCCGCCTCGGTGACGTCGACCAGCAGCAGGCCGCGGACCTTCTCCAGGAAGACGTCCGCCGGATCGGTGCCGAACGACTGGCGGAGGTGCGCCAGAGCCTCCACCGCGGCGAGGAGGGTCTTCTCCCACCCGCGCACCCGCTCGATGCCCGGGACGTCCCGGGGGACCTCCCGGCCAGCATCGGCGATCAGGGCGTTCAGCTCGGAGAGGGATTGAAGGTCTCCGCGGGCCAGCTCGGTCATCCTCTTGGGGAAGCCGCGCGCCCAGAGGGGGATCAGGGCCGCGTCGGGGACTCCCACCGTGGGAGAGCGGAGCACGGTGAGCAGCGCCAGGTGGTCCCCGGGATCGAGGACCGCCCGCACCAGGGCCGCCGCGTCGATGACCTCGCGCCGCCGGTAGTAGTGCTTGTCCCGGCCCACGGCGAAGGGCACGCCCGCCCGGCGCAGGGCTTCCAGATAGAGATCGAGCTGGCTCATCCCGCGCAGCAGGATGGCCATGTCGCGCCAGGCCTCTCCCCGGTGGTGGAGTGCCACCAGGTCAGCCGCGATGGCCGCCGCCTCCAGCTCCGTGGCCTGGGACGCCAGCGTCGCGGCCCGGTCCTCCGTCCACGAGACCCAGTGCTCGACCGGCGCCCAGTCCTCCCGCAGGAAGCCGGGGTCGTCCTTGCGGCGGTCGCAGGGGAGCAGCGGCTCGAAGCGGGGCTGCAACCCCTGGCGCTCGCGCATGACCGGCTCCACGGCCCGGGCCACCTCGTCCAGGATCGCCGGCACGGAGCGGAAGTTCTCGACCAGGGACCGCACCTCGCCCCAGCCCTGGCGCACCCGCTCCAGGAAGCCGTCGTAGGCCCGGAGGTCGGCGCTGCGCCAGCCGTAGATGGACTGCTTCGGATCTCCCACCAGGAAGAGGCCGGGGCGCTGCTCGGGCGGACCGTCCAGGGCGATCCAGCGGAGGATCTCGCATTGCACCAGATCGGTGTCCTGGAACTCGTCCACGAGGAGCTGATCGATGCCGCGCCGCACCCGCGCCCGGACCTCGGGATGCCGCGCCAGGAGCCGCTCCGCGCCGGTGAGCAGGGCGTCGAAGGTGGCAATCCCGCGCGTCCGCAGGAGCCGGGCGACCTCGGCGAGCCGGGGCGCGAGGGCGCGCCGGGCGTGGCCGAGAAGCTCGGCGTCCATCTCCTCCAGATGGTCGAGCAGCCGGCAGAGGCGGCCGGCCCGCGCAGCCAGATCCTCCCGGTTCTCTCCCAGGAGGCGACCCTCGGTGGGACCCAGCGAGCCCCGCCCCCACTTGCGGAGGTGTTCGAGCAGGTTGCCAGGCAGCAGCTCCGCGGCGTGCTCCTGAATGGTCTCCAGCCGCACCGGCCCCATCTCCAGCAGCCGGGCGGTCAGGTCCTCCAGGCCGTGCTCGATGGCCTTGGGGTTCTGGAGCTTGACTCCGGTAAGGAGAGGAGCGACGAGGTCGTGCACGCCCTCGCTCGCCTCCAGGAGCCGGAGGCGCAGCTCCTCGATCCGCTCCGGGGCCAGGGGGTCCTCCTCCAGCACCTCGGGCAGCATCCCGGCCTGGACCAGCGCAGTCAGCGCCGCCGCCACCTCCCGCGGGCCGAAGCCGCGGGCCGCCAGGAACAGGAGGTCCGGATCGCCCGGATCGCCATAGCCCTCGCGCAGGCAGGCCTCGACCGTCTCCTGGACGACCTCCTCTAGAAGGAGACCCTCGGCGTCCACCTTCAGGTCGGGATGGACGCCCGCCTCCAGCGGATGGTCGGCGAGCAGCCCGCGGCAGAAGGCGTGGATGGTGCGCACGGCCAGGTGGTCGAGGGTGGCGGCCAGGGCTCGTGCCCGGCGCGTCCGCTCCTCGGGCGGAGGCAGGACCGTGAGGTCGAGCCAGGGTGGAGGCTCGTCGCCGCGGGCCAGGGCCCCCAGCGCGAGGGCTGCCCGGGAGGCCATCTCGGCCGCCGCCGCCTCGGTGAAGGTGATGGCCACGACCCCGCGCAGGAGGCCAGCGGCAACGCGGTCGGGGCTGTCGTCCGAACGGAGCCCGGACGCCACGGCCCGCTCCTCCCGGCGCTTCAGCTCGCGGTCCCATCCGGCGCCGAGCACCCAGGCGAGGAGGCGGCCGATGAGGGTGGTGGTCTTGCCGGTCCCCGCGCCCGCCTCCAGGGCGAGTGGCCGGTCGAAGCGGCGCTGCGCCTCGCGCCGGGCTTCGCGGTCGGCCTCGCGCAGACGGTCATCTTCCCTCCGCGCTCCGAAGGCCCCGACCAGAAGACGGCCCGCGGTCATGGGGTCTCCCCGTTACTCGGCTTGGCCGGCAGGCGCCAGACCTGGAGGAGGGCGGTTTCCGGAGGAGACACTTCGCTGCCGGCCCGCGCGCGCTCGGCCCATTCGAACAATCGCAGCCGAGCGCCGGAGTCGCCGCGCACGCAGGCCTCGGCCACCTCGCACACCTTGCAGCGTCCGGGCTCGTCGCGGCCAGCCGGGTCCACCACGCGGGGGAAGAAGGCCCCGGCATCCCAGACAGAGAGCACGGCCCGGACAGCAGCGGCAAACGCCTCGGCGAGGTCCCGGTCGTCCGGTCCGGCCTCGAAGACCCGCGTCTCCAGCCCAGGCTTCAGGAAGAGATAGCGTCCAACTGTCCCCTCCTCGGCGAGCCGGTAGGCCACGCCCTGGAGGTGGGTGCCCGCCCGGACCTTCTCCAGGAAGTGCCGGCGCCGGGTCTGCTCCCCGCGCTTGTCCGAGATGGGCTTGCCGGTCTTGTAGTCGGTCCGGCGAAGGACGCCGCCATCCATAAGGTCGACCCGGTCGGCGCGGAAGCATACGGAACGGGCGCGGCCCTCGGCATCCCGCACCTCCAGGCTCCCTTCGTCCTCGACGCGCAGCACGGGGAGCGGCCCTTCGGCCCAGTCGGAGTCGCGGGCCGCGTCGAGCCGGGGACGGACCTGCTCCGCCAGGGCGCGGGCCAGGCCGGGGAGGAAGATCCCCTCCTCGGCCAGGAGGCGCGCCGACTCCTCCTGGAGCCAGATCTCGAGGTTCCGCTCCGCCGGCCAGGGGACGGCGACGACGCCGTTCCCTCCGCCTCCCGCCTCGCGGACGATCCGCTCCAGGACTGCGTGCGTCAGGTTGCCGAGAAGGAGGGGATCTGTCCCGGGCGCCATCTCCAGCGGGTCGGGCGTGGGCTCCAGCTTGAGCAGGCGCTGGAGGAAGAGCTGCCACGGGCAGGCGGCCAGGGCCTCCAGGTGGGTGACATAGAGCTCGCGCCGCCGGGGGTCTTTCTCATGGCCCCGGCCCTGGCTTGAGTAAGCTCCCAGGAAGCCGAAGTAGGGGCCGAGGCGGGAGCGCGCCGCCCGGCCTTCGGGAGTGCGGAGGTCGGGATCGAGCTCGTCGAGGATGGCGATGCGGGCGGCGGACAGGTCCTTGCCCAGAGCGATCGGAAGCACCCTCCCCAACCCGCTCCTCGTCCCATGCAAAGCCGCGAGCACCGCCCGCTCCGCCGCCGTCCTCGGACCCTGCCCGGCCGCCTCCCGCGACCAGAGCGCCGGCACCTTGAGGACGTCGGCCGCATCCCGCAGGAGTGGCGAGGGCGAGAGGGCCTTGCCGTCCTCGTCCACTCCCTGCCAGGACAGGGTGACCGCCGGGCTCGCGGACAGAAGATGGGCGAACAGCCACCGCTCCTCGTCGAAGCCCGCGAGCTTGACTGGCACGTCCGGGATCACCCGCTGGAGCACGCGGCGCAGGTCGTCCGGCAGAAGAGGGTCCTCCCGGACGCCGCGGGGGAAGACGTCGCGGTTCAGGCCGATCACGAAGAGGTGCTCGAAGGTGCGGCCGCGGGCCTCCATGGCGGAGAGCACCTGGACCCCGCCGCCGAGCCCGCCGAGGTCCGCGGTGCCGGCCTCTTCCAACTCCCCGGCCAGGAGCCGCCGCAGCTCGTCGCGGTCCAGGATGAAGCGGCCGGGCACCTCGCGGCCGAGCGCCTCCAGCGCTTCGAGCACGGGTCCCGCCACCTCATCCCCCTCGCGCCATCCCAGCTCATCGAGCAGGGCGCGGAGCCGGGAGAGGTGGTCCGCGGCCCGGGCCTCCTCGGGCCAGCCCGAGAGCCGCTCGCGCACCCGGCCGGCCAGACGCACCGCCGACCGGATGCGCTCCCCCTTCACATGCCGCCGGACCGCCCGGACCTCTCCAGCCGCCTCGTCCGGATCGGCCTCCTCTCCCTCCCGGACCGATGCCGCCTCCCGAAGCCCGTGGCGGATCGGCAGGGGGAAGGAGTCGGACTCGGACCGCAGGAACAGCTCGGGGCGCAGCATGGCCACGTCCCGCAGACGGCCGGCGCCGAGGGAGGCAAAGGCGAGCCGGAGGTCCACAACCGCGACCCCTGCCAGCCCGGCCACGGCATCGAGCCAGCGCTCGGCGGGGACCTCTTCTCCCCGGCGCAGAAGCTCCAGAAAGGCGCGGGCACGGCGGCCGGCGGAACCGAGGGCGCCCCGGGTGCCCAGGGCCGAGAACGGCACTCCGAGCCGGCGGAAGTGCCGGGCCAGGGGGAGCCGGTAGGAAGTGAGATCGCGGGCCACGACGCCGATCCCCTCGGGACGGGCTCCCGAGTCCAGGAGAGCGCGGATGCGGCGGGCCACCTCGCGGGTCTCGGCTCCGGACCCTGGAGCCTGGAAGCGCTCGACCCGCGGCGGAGCCACGTCCGCCAAGGGAGGAGGAGGCGCCTCCTCGATCCGCGCCACGGGCGAGAGACGGCCGGCGAGGCGCTCGGTGAAGGCGCTCTCGACCCCCTCGCCCTGCCAGGAGGGGGGCCGGTCGAGGACCAGCCACGCCCGCCGCCGGCGCAGCAGCGACTGGAGGAGGTCGGCCGCGACTCCAGTCGCATCCGCAAACCCATGAATGAGGACGGCCCGGGCCGGCAGGACCCTATCGGGGTCGAGCTCCAACAGCTCGGATGCGCGCCGGAGGATTGACGAGAGGGCACCGAGGCCGCGGTCGCGCATCTCCTCCTCGGTGCCGGCAGCGACGCGGACCAGGGCGCGGGCACGCTCGACCGCGGCGCGGCTGGCCACGAAGGAACCATCCAGGCTCAGAGCTTCGAGGGCGGCATCGGCATGGACCGGCTCCAGCCCGGCGTCGAGGAGATCGCGTGCCGTCGAGGCCACACCGCCGTAGCCGTCCACCAGGTCACCCAGACCGGACCGAAGCGAGGGCTCCTTCGCCGCGTGGCGCTGGGAGAGGATCTCGGCCAGGGGGAGCCCCCGTGGTGCGGCCTCCCCTGCGCGCTCCAGAACCTCCAGGGCGAGGCCGTGCAGCGTCTGGACCGACAGTCCGGCCACCGACCTGCCCCGTGCCTGCACGATCGCCGCGCTGACATGGATCCGCAGGCTGCGGGAAGGCACCACGATACGGACGGGGAGCGCCAGCAGGGAGGGGTCACGCCGTGCCTCGTCGAGAAGCTCGGCCAGGCGATCCAGGGCAACGGCTTCCGCGGCAAGGGCGCCGCGCGCGACGAGGACCCTCCCCGGAGGCGAAGGAGGTCCCGCAGGGCTCTCCGACTCGAAAAGACTGAGCTGGACGGCCACGGCGCAAGGATATCGCGAGGGACCCAGGAAAGGGGTCCTGCCCTCATTTCACCGTGACTCGGTCTCAGCGGGAATGGCGCGCCACGTACTCCTTGAGAACGCCGTCCATACGCGCCTGCCAGCCCTCGCCCGTAGACTTGAAGAAGGCAACGACCTCGGGGCTGTAGCGCACCGACAGGAGCAGTTTCTTGCCCTTGGACTTCGGTCTACCGCGTAGAGACCTCATCGGGACCATTGCAGCGAGTTGAACATCCGTCAACGGCTGCGCATCCGGATCTGCCTTTGCAGCGGCGATGATCGCAGCGTCTTCTTCCGGAGTGGGCGGCACGATGGATGGACGCTTAGATGTTTTCAACATAGTGCTTCACCTCACGGCGTTCGGCTCGGCGGAGGCTGATAATCCTGCGGGCCTCTCCACGGTCGACAAAGGCCACGTAGTACAGCGTGTCCGTCGCGGGCGCGAGAGCGATCATCCGCACCTCGTCATAAGCGAGCCGATCGTCAACCCATACGAGCGCGGCGTCCCAATCAAGCTGCCTCGCCAGCGCCAAAGACACACCGTGTTTTGCCAGGTTGGATTCGTCCTTGGCAGGATCGAACTCAACCCGCATGATTTACTGTAGCTACATTAAATGCCGCTGTCAAGCCGAGCCCCCTTCTCTTGAAACGTCTGTCACCTCGTCTCCGGGCGCCGCGCGCGACGAGGACCCTCCCCGGAGGCGAAGGAGGTCCCGCAGGGCTCTCCGACTCGAAAAGACTGAGTTGGACGGCCACGGCGCAAGGATATCGCGAGGAGGCCGGGACATCCCAGGTTCAGGCCGAAGCGGCTGGAGGTCGAGCCGAAGCCGCTCGGGGTCGTGCACGGGCCGCTCGGGCTCCCGCCGCTGCCGCTCAAGCTCCAGCCGCGGCCACTCAGGCTCCAGCCGCGGCCACTCGGGGTCCAGCCGCTGCCGCTCAGGCTCCAGCGGCATCCGCTCGGGGTCCGGCCGCTGCTGATCGAGGTCCAGCGGCAGCGGCACGGGGTCGAGCGGCAGCGGCAGGGAGTCGAGCGGGAGCCGCGCAGGGTCGAGCGGCAGCGGCTGGACCCCCAGCCACAGCGGCTGGAGGTCGAGCGCGGGCCGCTGGAGGTCGAGCGGCAGCCGCTCGGAGTCACGTGGCAGCGGCTGGAGACCGAATCGCCTCCCCCCGTCGTCGGGGAACAGAAACCGTAGACCAGCGGTCCAACGCTCCAGGGAGAAGACCATGAGCCGACGACTCGCCTGCGCTTTGCTGGTGCTGTGGAGCGCCTCCGCCCTGGGGCAGGAGGCGCCGCGTCCGGACTTTTCGGGTACCTGGAAGCTGGACAAGGGCAAGAGCAGCCTCCAGGCTCCCGCCCCGGACACCTCGATCCTCTACATCGACCACTCCGACCCGCGGCTCTTGCTCACCCGCGCCCATGTACTGGACGGCGAGGCCGACCTGTTCCGCATCCTCGTCCTCACCGACGGCAAGGACGACGTCAAGAAATGGCGGGAGCACCGCACCGTCAATCGCTGCCGTTGGGAGGGGGACAAGCTGATCCTGGAATCCCGGGAGCGGGAAGGCCGCAAAGAGTCCCTGACCGTCATGGAGCTCTCCCTCTCTCCGGACGGCAAGACGCTCACCGCGGAGGAGCGCCTCACCGGCCCCGGCCGGAAGTACGAGAACACCCTGGTCCTGCAACGCGAGACCACCCCTCCGACCCTCGACGTGACGGAAACCGATCTCGCCGAGATCAAGGCCGCGGTGCTCAAGCGCTATGGGACCAGGGAGCCGGGCCTCATCGGGGAAGGCTTCGAGGGTGACCTGCAGCGGGGGGCGCTCTTCCCCGCCGAGGAAGGTCGCGGCCCCAGCATCGGGATATGGGAGCTGACGCTGAAAGAGGGCCGGCTCGCCCTCATCCGCCAGCCGACAGACTTCGAACCGCCCGTCATGGTCTACTTCGGCTTCTACCTGGCGAAGCTCGACGGCCGGTGGGTCGTCCTCGATACCTACCTCCTGGAAGAGCGGATCAGCTTCGTCGAGGAGGAGTAGAGGATCCGATACCCGCGTTGACTCCTCACGCCTTGGGGAGCTAGAATTTCGTCGTGAAAGTTCAGACCCTGGTTTCTCTTTCCGAAGACCTGGTTGCGGATCTCGACAGCCGGACCAGGGATTCTCAGGATAGATCCGAGATTGTCGAGGCAGCCCTTCGGGCCTATCTTGCGCAGCCACGGCGCGGTGAGGACGCAAGCGACCTCGAGATCATCAACTCACACGCGGCGGAGCTGAACGAAGAGGCGGCCGATGTGCTGGAGTATCAGGTCATTCCTTGAGGCGAGGTGATCTCTATAGGGTCAGGCACCCCTCAGCGTTGGACCCTCGGAGATCCCGGGTATTCGTCGTCGCAAGCCGGCAGCTTCTCCTCGATTCCAATTTCTCAAGCGTGATCTGCGCTCCGATCTACACCCGCCGTGACGGCCTTCACAGCCAGGTCCCGGTCGGCATCGAGCAGGGGCTCAAACACGACAGCAGCATTCACTGTGATGATCTCGTCAGCCTTCCGAAGTCCGTTCTCACCGACTACATCGGCTGCCTCTCCCCGGAGAAACGCCGCGAGCTCGACCGGGCTCTCGCGTTTGCCCTCGATCTGACAGCACTGATCGCCGGTTGACAGGCCAACCGGACAGCACACTCCTACCCCCGCCGCCGCCCGATCGGGCAGGGCTTCCCCGAGGAGTTCCGGCAGGGAGCGCTCTTTCCCGAGGAGGGAGGCCGCGGCCCCGCCATCGGGACGTTCGAGCTGACGCTCCAGGACGGCCGCCTCGCCCTCGTCCGCCAGCCCCCGCCCGAGCCTCCCCTCATGGTCTACTTCGGGTTCTATCTCGCCCGCTTGGACGGACGGTGGGTCGTGCTCGCTACCTACCTCCTGGAAGAACGGATCAGCTTTGTCGAGGAGGAGTAAGGCGCGTCTCCCAGGCGCGGAGGGGCGCCACATCCAGGAGGTCGAACACTGTTTCGTTGAAGGGCACGAACAGCTCTTCCAGAATCCCCAGTGAGCGCCGGAGTACGTCGCTGAGATGAGGATCCCGGACGATCCGGATTGGACCCTCTGAATCTTCTTCCAACACGAAGCTACGAGGCGCGTAGTCGGGCTCTTCGCCCTTGATCAGGTGCTCGACCACAGCTTCCCGATGATCGCCGAGGCGAAACGAAATCTGAACGTCGACCTTGCGGACCACCTCCGCAGCTTCGCGATGAGCCCCTGGCAGGGGCAGGGCGAGCAACACCTTGTGGGCTGCGCCAGCGAGCCTCCCCCTCTCTCCCGCTACGTCGAACAGCACCGACCCATCCTTGGAAAGTACCGAGATGCTTACCCAGACGTCCCCGGCTTGGGCTCTTTCCTTCTGAAGCGCTTGCAGCACGGCCCCCTCGATCTCCTCCCGGATGCGGTCCGCCGCTCTCACAATCCCCCGGTGAAGGTTGATGATCTCCCTCCCGAAAACCGCAGTCTTGAGCTGATTACGGCCGAGGAGCACACTTGAAAGCGTGTCCGCGAGGACCAGAAAGAAGGCACGCAGCGACAGCACCCAATGCCAGAAGCGCCCGCTCCAGCTGCTTCCAGGCTCGCGAGTCAGGACCCGGCTGCGCAGCGCCTCGGTCAGCGCCTGAAAGAACGCGTACAGGACCAGCATTACGAAGAAAAACGTGACGAACAGGACGATGTAGTACGTCTTGGCATTGAGCTCGGGCATCTTCCAGAACGAGTCCAGGAAGTCCAGGATCAGAATGCCGCCGAAACCTGCCAGAACCGTTCTGGCAAAGTTGCTCTTGAAAGTGCCAAACCCTCCAGCGGCCGGCGGAGGCGGATTAACGCCTGCTCTCCCCGTTCCCGGGCTGGCCAGGGAGGAGCTGGGAGGCGGGATCTCCCACAATTCCACGATCGTCAGGAAAGCAGCCAGGAAGGCAATAGCGATGATGCCGGCCTGTGACAGATCCAGAGGTCGAGTGGCCAAGGCCCAGAACCAGCGGAGGACAGACGCTCGTTCCAGAGGCCGCTGCTTTTCCGCGGCCGGCTCCGGCTCGAATTTCTTCTGGGCAGGGTCGTACCAGTAAATCCGGCGGCTCAAGCTGTCGCCCTCCAGGCGCAGCAGGGAGAAGCCGCGAGCCTGGACCGGCGAGCTCTCCTGACGCTTGATCGAAAGCGGCGGCGCCAGCAGAAGCTTCGCCAGAGGAGCGCGGTTGGAGGTTTGCGTAGACCAGTCCTGCGGCGACCGATAGAACTCGCGATGGGAATCGTGAAAATGGCCCGCGAGCACCCGCTCGACAGCGCCCTTGCGAACCAGCCGGTTCCATTCCTGAAAGACCTCGGGGGCCACGTTCCAGGATGACAGCTCGAAGCCAGGGACGCGATCCGTTGGTTGTTCCCCCTTCAGCTCCTTCGTCGCACGGGAATGAGGATCGTCGAGCTCGGCGATGTGCGTCAGCAGCAGCACCCGCTTCCCATCGGTCTCGGCCCTCTCGAGCAGCTTCGAGAGCGTCTGCATATACCCGAGCTGCTCATCCTTCCAGGTTTTTTTGAAGGAGTGGGACGGAAAGCCGACCATCCGGAAGGGAGACCTCGGGATGTCCGCCCAGCATTGCGAGAGAGGCCTCCCATCCAGGTAGCATCGGGTCAGATCGTGAATTGCAACCTTGTTCCCGGTCCTTCTCTCGACCTCGTCGAGGAAGTCGTGGTAGCTCTTGAACGAAGCTGCGTCCCCATTCTCAGCCGTGACATCGTTGTTGCCCGGCACCAGGTACAGGTCGCGTATAGGGCTTGCCTTGAGCAGCTCGGCCAGGCAGGTCACGCGGCCGTCGCGGTGGTCCGTGGCCGCGCAAGGCGATGTCTGCTCCGGTGGAGTTGGTGCTTCGACAGGGGCTGTCGAAGCACCAGCGATTTCTCCCGCAGGCTTCTCCCCGAAGCCGAAGTCGCCCGTGATCACCAGGTAGTCGGCCTTCGCACCGCTTCCAGGCAAGGACCTCAAAGTCTCGAAGAATGCCAGGAAGGCTTCCCGGTTCTTCTGCTCCTGAAAAGCGTCCGGTTTCGGCACCTTCTCGAAGACGTGAGGATCTGTGGCTTGCACAAGCCAGACATCGGTATTCGAACCAGGCTCCGGTCCGCTGCATCCGGCCAGGAGAAAGACGAGAAGAAGGGTAGGAACGGCGAGGCTCGGGCGAACGTATCGCATGCGGGGAGCACCTCCGGTCCATGAGACGAACGGACCGGCGGATTTCCCGCCTACCCCGCCGCCGCCCGCTCCCGCTTCTCCAGCTCCTGATCCTTGTACTGGAGCAGATACAGCCGGTAGTAGATGCCGCGCAGGGCGAGCAGCTCCTGGTGGGTGCCCATCTCGCGGATCTCTCCTTTGTGCATGACCAGGATGCGGTCCGCCTTCTGGATGGTGGAGAGGCGGTGGGCGATCACGATGCTGGTGCGGTTCACCAGCAGGCGGTCCAGGGCCTTCTGGATGAGCTGCTCGGTCTCGGTGTCGATGGAGGAGGTGGCCTCGTCCAGGATCAGGATGCTCGGGTCGAAGGCCAGGGCGCGAGCAAAGGCGATGAGCTGCTTCTGTCCGACCGAGAGCCCGGCCCCCCTCTCCCTCACCGGCGACTCGAAGCCTCCCGGCAGACGCTCGATGAAGGGCAGCGCGTGGACCTCCCCCGCCGCCCAGCGCAGACGCTCGTTGTCGATGCTCTCCTCCCCCAGCCGGATGTTCGCGCCGACCGTGCCGGAGAAGAGGAAGACGTCCTGAAGCACCATGGCTACGCTCCGGCGCAGGCGGGGGAGGTCCCACTCGCGGACGTCCACGCCGTCCACCCGGACCTCGCCGCGGTCCACGTCGTAGAAGCGGAGCAGGAGGTTGGCGAGGGTGCTCTTGCCCGCTCCCGTGTGGCCCACGACCGCCAGGGTCTCTCCCGGGTCCACCCGGAAGGAGATCCCCTTGAGCACCGGCTCGTCCTCCTTGTAGGAGAACCAGACGCGGTCGAACTCGATCGCTCCCCGCACCTGCTCGGGCGAGTACGCGCCCGGCGGCGAGACGATGGTCACCGGCGTGTCGAGGAGGCCGAAGATCCGCTCCGAGGCCGCCATGGCTCCCTGCAGGATGTTGTACTTCTCCGACAGGTCGGCCAGCGGCTGGTAGAAGCGCTGGGCGTACTGGAGGAACGCGATCAGCGCGCCGACCGAGATCACGCCGGAGATCACCCGGCCACCGCCGTACCAGAGGATCAGGCCGATCCCGAGGGCCGTGATCAGCTCCACTCCGGGGTAGAAGACCGCGTAGTAGAAGATGCCGCGGATGTTGGCCTCGCGGTGGGCTTCGTTGATCTCCTCGAAATCGCGGTAGGCCCGCGCCTCCCGGTTGAAGAGCTGCACGATCGGCATGCCGGTGACGTGCTCCTGGAGGAAGGCGTTGATGCGGGCGATCTTGACCCGCACCTCGCGGAAGCTCTCCCGCGCCCGGGCCTTGAACCAGGAGGTGAGGAGCAGGAGCAGCGGCACGATGGAGAAGGCCACCAGCGCCAGCCGCCAGTCGAGCCAGAACAGCACCCCCACGATGCCGGCGAGGAGCAGGATGTCGCCCACGATCGCCACGATGCCGGCCGCGAACAGCTCGTTGAGAGCGTCCACGTCGGTGGTCACCCGGGTGACCAGCCGGCCGATGGGGTTGCGGTCGTAGTAGGAGATCGGCAGGCGCTGCAGGTGGCCGAAGACCTGCCGGCGCATGTCGTTCATGATGTACTGCCCCATGAGCTGCATCACGTAGCCCTCGGCGTAGAGCGCGAAGAACGTGAGCACCAGGGCTACCAGGTAGATCAGCGCCACGGCCTGGAGGCCCTCGGTCGCCACCGAGGCCGGGTCGATCCCCCGCTCGAGCAGGGCGTCCCGCACCCAGACGCTCGCCCCGGACAGCCGGGAGGCCTCCTCTCCCGGACGGATGAAGAGGTCCAGGGCCACGGCGAAGGCCAGGGGGCCGACGAGCTGCAGGGCCGAGGAGCAGAAGATCAGCACCACGGCCCAGATGGTCATCCCCCGGTAGGGCCGGAGATAGCCCAGCAGGCGCCGCATCAGGCGGGCGTCGTACGCCTTGCCGAGGGCCTCCTCTTCGTGCTGGGCGACCGGCTCACTCATAGACAGGAAGATATCAGAGGGTGGAGGGCTCCCTCTCCCTCACGCAGGTGAGGGTAGTCCGGCCGAAGGCCGGTGAGGAGAGGGAGGATGGGATCAAACCCATACCCTTTCATCTATTCCCTTACTGGTGGTACACTCCCCCGCAGCTTAGCCAGTAGGTACAGGTTTTCGTTCTTCAGGGGGTTCTGCCGTGCCGCCGACGTTGAACCAGCTTCTCAAGGAGATGGTGGGCCAAGGGGGGTCCGACCTTCACATCACCACGAACTCGGCTCCCCAGATCCGGGTGGATGGCGGCCTCAAGCCGCTCAACTACCCGCAGATGACGCCGTCCGAGACCAAGCAGCTCGCCTACTCCATCCTGACGGACAACCAGAAGCACCGTCTGGAGGAGGACCTGGAGATCGACCTCTCCTTCGGCATCAAGGGGCTGGCCCGCTTCCGGGCGAACATCTTCCACCAGCGCGGCGCCATCGCCGCCGTGTTCCGGCAGATCCCCTTCGAGATCAAGGGCTTCAAGGATCTGGGGCTGCCGACCATCATCGAGAAGCTGTGCGACAAGCCGCGCGGCCTGATCCTGGTCACCGGCCCCACCGGCTCCGGCAAGTCGACCACGCTCGCCGCCATGCTCGACAAGATCAACCGCGAGCGCAGCGAGCACATGATCACCATCGAGGACCCCGTCGAGTTCCTGCACTCGCACAAGAAGTGCCTGGTCAACCAGCGCGAGGTGCACGCCGACACCCACGGCTTCTCGAACGCCCTGCGCTCCGCCCTGCGGCAGGACCCAGACGTGGTGCTCATCGGCGAGATGCGCGACCTCGAGACCATCGAGTCGGCGCTGCGCATCGCCGAGACCGGCCACTTGACCTTCGCCACCCTGCACACGAATTCGGCCGCGCAGTCGATCAACCGCATCATCGACGTGTTCCCGGCCCATCAGCAGGGGCAGATCCGCGCCCAGCTCTCCCTGGTGCTGGAGGGGATCCTGTGCCAGACGCTCCTCCCCCGGACCGGCGGCAAGGGGCGGGTCATGGCCATGGAGATCCTGGTGCCCAGCTCGGCCATCCGCAACCTGATCCGCGAGGACAAGGTCCATCAGATCTACGGCATGATGCAGACCGGCCAGTCGAAATACGGGATGCAGACGTTCAACCAGTCCCTGGCCGCTCTCTACTTCAAGCGCATGATCAGCCTGGAGACGGCGCTGTCCCGCTCGTCGCTGCCCGACGAGCTGCAGGAGATCATCTCGCGCGGTCCCGCTTCACTGAACCCCAACCTGGGGGTCGAAGCCAACCCGGCGGCAAGGAGTTAAACGATGCCCAGCTTCGAATGGAAAGGTCGCACCCGTGCGGGCCAGTCTCAGGAGGGTATCCTCCTCGCCGACACCCGCGACGCCGCCGTCGCCGTGCTGCGGCGGCAGCAGATCCAGGTCGTCAACATCCGCGAGCGGGGGCGGGAGATCAAGCTGATCCCCCGCATGCCCACCAAGGTCAGCCGCAAGCGCCTCGCGATCTTCACCCGGCAGTTCTCGGTGATGCTCGACGCCGGCCTCCCGCTCGTGCAGTGCCTGGAGATCCTGGGCAGCCAGGAGGAGAACCGCACCTTCGCCGCGATCATCAACGAGGTCCGCAGCGACGTCGAGTCCGGCACCACCATCGCCGACGCCATGCGCAAGCACCCCAAGGCGTTCGACAACCTGTACGTCAACATGGTGGCGGCCGGCGAGGCGGGCGGTATCCTCGACGTCATCCTCCAGCGCCTCTCGGTGTACATCGAGAAGGCGGTGAAGCTGAACAGCCAGGTCAAGGCGGCCCTGATCTACCCGGTGGCGGTCATCATCATCGCGGCCGGCGTGGTGTTCATCATCCTGTGGAAGGTCATCCCGGTGTTCGCCCAGCTCTTCTCCGGACTGGGCGGCGAGATGCCCTTCCTCACCCGGATGGTGATCGGCGCCAGCAACTTCGTCGGGCGCTACTTCATCTTCATCTTCGCGATCCTGTTCGCCGGCTCCATCGCGATCCAGCGGTACCACAGCACCCACCGCGGAAGACGTGTCATCGACGGGGCCATGCTCAAGCTGCCGATCATCGGCATGCTCCTGCGCAAGATCGCCGTGGCCCGGTTCTGCCGTACCCTGGCCACCCTGACGGCCTCCGGCGTGCCCATCCTCGACGGCCTGGAGATCACCGCCAAGACATCGGGCAACTCGATCATCGAGGACGCGGTCATGGCCGTGCGCAAGAGCGTCGAGGAGGGCAAGACGATCAGCGAGCCGCTGGCGGACACCAAGGTCTTCCCGCCCATGGTGGTGCAGATGATCAACGTCGGCGAGCAGACCGGCGCCCTCGACCAGATGCTCTCCAAGATCGCCGACTTCTACGAGGACGAGGTCGACACGGCCGTGGGCGGCATGATGAAGCTGATCGAGCCGCTCATGATCACGGTCCTGGGCGGGGTCATCGGCACGATCGTGGCCGCCATGTACCTGCCCCTCTACTCGATCCTCACCCAGATCGGGTAGTTTAAAGGCCGAGGAGGCGGGGATCTCCCCCCGCCTCCTCACCGCAGCCTCTCCATGTCGAACCTCACGAATCAGCTCCGGTGGTACATCGCCGTCCGCGTCGTGGCGATCGGCAGCGTGCTGATCCCCTACGGCCTGCTGCAGATCGGACCCACTTCGGCGCCGCCCGAGATCGAGGGGAGCACCCCGCCGGCGCCCCCGGCGATCTCCGCGCCCGCGCCGCAGACGCCGCAGGTACCGCCGGCCCTGGTGGGCCCCCCGGCGCCGCCTCCCGAGCCGGAGCTGCTGCGGCCGGAGGTCGTGTTCCGCCTTGGCGGCCTCACCTTCGCCGCCACACTGGTCTACATCGCCCTGCTGCGCATCCTGCGCAGGCGGCCGACGATCCAGGCCTACATCCAGTTCTTCGGGGACCTGCTGCTGATCACGGCCCTGGTCTACTACCTGGGCGGCGTCGAGAGCCCGTTCTCGATGCTCTACCTGATCGTCATCGCGGTGGCCTCGACCCTGCTGCGGCGCCGCGCCGGCATCTCGGTGGCAAGCGTCGCAAACGTCCTCTATGCCGGCCTGGTCCTCGGGCTCTACTTCCACTACCTGCCGCTGCCCGAGGGGGCTCCGGCCCCGGAGACGGTGCCGGTCTTCCGGCTGGTCTACAGCCTGGCGGTGCACTGCTTCGGCTTCTACGCCGTGGCCCTGCTGACCTCCTACCTGGCCCACAACGTCACCCGGGCGGAGCGCGAGCTGGAGGAGAAGCGGGAGCACCTGGCCGACCTGGAGGTGGTCCACCGCGACGTGATCCAGTCCATCACCAGCGGCCTGATCACCACCGACCTCGCCGGCGTTCTGACCAGCATCAACCAGGCCGGGCTGAGCATCCTGGGCCGGCCCGAGGCGGACCTGGTGGGCAAGCCGATCCAGGAGTCGGGACTGTTCTCCGCCGGCCGCTGGGCCGAGCTGACCGCGGCCAGCGACCGGCGGACCCTGCGCGCCGAGGCCGAGCTGGAGAGGGACGGCGACACCCAGTACGTCGGCTTCTCCATCTCCCAGCTCAACGACGCCGACGGCCGGCACCGCGGCTACATCATCATCTTCCAGGACTTCACCCGCTGGCGGAAGCTCGAAGGGGAGCTGCGGATCAAGGACCGCATGGCCGCCGTGGGCGAGCTCGCGGCCGGCCTGGCCCACGAGATCGGCAACCCGCTCGCCGCCATCTCGGGCTCGGTGCAGATGCTCTCCAGCTCGCCGAACGCCAACCCGTCGCAGCGCAAGCTGATCGAGATCCTGCTCAAGGAGAGCCAGCGCCTGGACCGCACGATCAAGGGGTTCCTGCGCTTCGCGCGGCCCCGCGAGCGGTCGCTGCTGCCGTTCGACATCGCGAGCCTCCTGGCCGAGAACTGCGAGCTGCTCCGCAACAGCGCCGAGGTCTCGGAGCGCCACCGCATCGAGGTGCGGCTCGACCCCCCCTCGGCCTCGGTGATCGCCGACCCCGACCAGGTGAGCCAGATCTTCTGGAACCTGGCCCGCAACGCCCTGCGCGCCATGCCTGACGGCGGCAAGCTGACCATCGTGGGACGGCTGGAGCCCGGTTGCTACCGGATGCAGGTGATCGACACGGGCCGCGGCATGACCGAGGAGCAGCGGGCCAACCTGTTCCACCCGTTCCAGTCGTTCTTCGACGGCGGCACCGGCATCGGCATGGCCATCGTGTACCGGATCGTGCAGGAGCACGGCGGCCAGCTCCACGTGGCCAGCCGGCCGGGCGGCGGGACCACGATCACGGTCGAGCTGCCGACGGCCCAGCCCGGAACCGCTCCGGTACCGGTCCGCCTGTCCGCGGCACCGGCGACCACCGCGACGGAGGCGCCATGAGCGAGCGGGCGCGCCTTCTCGTGATCGACGACGAGTCGAGCATCGTCGACTTCCTCTCGCTGCTGTTCGAGGAGGAGGGATATCTCGTACACACCGCGAGCTCCACCGCGGAGGCGCGCCAGGCCCTCGCCAGCCGGGGCTTCGACGTCGTGCTCTGCGACGTCATGATGCCGGACGGCAACGGGCTCGACCTCCTCAAGGAGATCAAGACCGGCGACAACGGCTCCCACCCGGCGGTGATCATGATGACCGCCTACACCTCCACGAAGACCGCCATCGAGGCCATGAAGGCGGGGGCCGCGGACTACGTCTCCAAGCCCTTCGACGTGGAGGAGCTGAAGATCGTCGTCCAGAAGGCCCTGGAGCGCGAGCAGCTCGCGGACGAGAACATCTATCTGCGCCGCGAGCTGGAGCAGAAGTACACGTTCAACAACATCATCGGCAAGAGCCCGCGGATGCAGGCGATCTTCTCGCTGATCGAGCGCATCGCCCGCACCAACTCGACGGTCCTGATCCACGGCGAGAGCGGCACGGGCAAGGAGCTGATCGCCCGGGCCATCCACTTCGCGAGCCCGCGGTCCACCCGCCGGTTCCTCTCGCTCAACTGCGGGGCGCTGCCGGAGAACCTCCTCGAGAGCGAGCTCTTCGGGCACGAGCGCGGCGCCTTCACCGGCGCGGTGCGGGAGAAGAAGGGGCTCTTCCAGGAGGCCGACCGCGGCACGCTGTTCCTCGACGAGATCGGCGAGATGACCCCCACCATGCAGGTGAAGCTGCTGCGCGCCATCCAGGAGAAGGTGGTGCGCAAGGTGGGCGGCACCGAGGAGGAGACGATCGACGTCCGCATCATCGCGGCCACGCACCAGGACCTCGAGGGCCGGCTGGTCACCGGCGAGTTCCGCGAGGACCTCTATTACCGGATCAACGTGCTGCCGATCCACCTGCCGCCTCTGCGCCAGCGCCGGGAGGACATCCCGCTGCTGGTGGATTTCTTCCTCGAGAAGTACTGCCGGCAGATGGAGCTGCCGGCACGGCAGATCTCGGTCGAGTCCATGCACGTGCTGGAGGGTTACGACTGGCCGGGCAACGTGCGGGAGCTGGAGAACCTGATCGAGAGGATCCTCGCCCTCTCGCACGCGGAGACCATCACGACGCGGGACCTCCCGGTCCACCTGCTCACCCAGCGCCGGACCAACCCGGACCTGATCCAGCTCCCCGACGAGGGGATCGACCTGGAGGCCTACCTGGAGGACATCCGCGCCCAGCTCATGCAGCAGGCCCTGGAGCGCACGAGCGGCGTCCAGACCCAGGCGGCCGAGCTGCTGGGAATGAGCTTCCGGAGCTTCCGGTACTACGCGAAGAAGGCAGGCCTCAAGGGCGGGGAGTAGTGTCCTGTCACGCCGGAAAAGATGGATCATCCCTCTGTAGGGGCACCCCTTGTGGGTGCCCTTCCGGAGGGCGGCCACAAGGGCCGCCCCTACATAAACGCTATCCGTCACTCGGACTGTGACGAGAAACTAGTCCATCATCCCGTCCGCCATCAGCTCCCCTCGTCCAGGAGCCGGTTCGCCACGGCCACCGACTCCCGGGCGTCGCCCGCCATGGCGTCGGCTCCCACTAGTTGCCAGAGGTCCGGGACCACGCTGAAGGGGTAGCCGCCCACCAGGATCTTGACCCGGTCACCCACATCCGAGGCGCGGACCGCGGCGATCAGCTCCGTGACCGCCCGCAGGTGGAACGACATGGTTGCCGAGACCGCGAGCACGTCCGCCTTGCGCTCCCGCAAGGTCTGGACCAGGCTGGCGGCCGGGGTGTTGGCCCCGAGATAGAACGTGTCCCAGCCGGAGATCTCGAAGAAGTCTGCGACCATGCGCACGCCGATCTCGTGCAGGTCGCCGGCCACGCACGTGGCCACCATCCTGCGGCCGTTCTTCCTGCCGTTGAAGACGTAGGGGTAGAGCTGGGACATGATGAGCTGGGTCGCGGCCGTGCAGTAGTGCTCCTGGGCCACGGTCAGCCGGTTCATCTGCCAGAGGCGGCCGATCTCGCGCTGGCTCCTCTGGAACACGTGCAGGTAGACGTCCTCGACCGTCACGCCCCGCTCCACCGCCTCCAGGATCAGCCGGCTCGCCTCGTGCCGCTCGCCGCGCAGCAGGGCGTCCAGAAACCCCAGGGCCAGCTCACCCTGGGCTCCGTCCGGAAGCTCGCAGGGCGGCTCCGCCGGGATCTCGGGCAGCCGCTCCAGCCCGGCCTCCACATAGGGGACGATCAACCCGGCCAGATCGGCGGGCAGCTCGCGGAGGAGGACGTCCCGGAGCACCTCCAGGTTGACCATCAGGTCCTCCGCGGGGATGCCGCGCCCCTCCAGCATCACCTTGGCCCAGGCCGCGTAGTCGGCGAAGAGGTCGGGGGCGGACGCGGCGACCGCTTCCGAGAGGTAGGTGAGGTGATAGTGGGCATCCTGGAGGCACTTCTCGCGGCCTGCCGGGCCATAGCGGACGGCCAGCTCCGGGCGGCGCTCGTAGTGCGCGGCGGTGACGGCTTCTGCCAGAGCCGGCCGGCGGGAATCGAGCTCGCGCGCCAGCGTCCGGGATTCTGCCCGCGTCACGTGCAGACCTGCTCGAAGCCGCGGACCACGGTCCGTTCCGGCAGCAGCCGGAGGCCCTTGGGGATCCCGCGGTGGGACTCGTGATGCAGGTGGCTCTTGTGCCAGGCCTGAAAGCTCTCCGCGTCGCTCCACCAGGTCAGGAGCCAGAACTCGTCGGGATCGTCCACGGGCGTCAGGACCTCCATGCGGAGGAAGCCCTGCGCGCCGTCGACCAGGTGCGGACGGTCGCAGAAAGCCTGGCGGACCTCGTCCGACATGCCGTTGGCCACCGCGAACCGGCTGATGGCCACGAACACCGTCAGCTCCCCGATCCGGCAGCCACCGGAGCCGGGGGAGGAGCGGCGGGAGCCGGGAAGAGGTCCTCGTCCAGGTCCCGGACCAGGACGCCGTGGCCCAGGGTGCCGAGCATCAGCTTGCCGCCCAGGACCAGGGCGGCCGAGATGTCGCGCGCGGGCACCGGCACGTCCAGGACGCGGAACTTGCGGGCGTCGCGGTCATAGAGCCGCACGGTGTCGCCGCTCACCATGAGGGACGACCACCGGTCATGACCGGTCGCCAGCAGGCGCGACGCCTTCTCGGTCAGCTCCAGCCAATCCGTGTCCGGAGCCGGCCGGGTGAAGGCGCCGCCCGGACCCCAGAGCAGGAGCTGGTCCTGCAGCCGGTGCAGCCGGCCGCCCGCGAACGGCGCCTCGACCGTATTGTTGGCGCTATCGTTGGCGCTCGCGGTCAGGCGGTAGACTCCCTTGCCGTCCGTCACCCACAGGGCGCCGCCGAAGAAGGCGGCTGAACGCGGAGCACCGTGCTGGAACGGGCGCTGGACGAACTTCCCGCCCTTGAGCTCCCAGAGGCCGGTGGCGGTGCGGGCCACGAGCTGCGGCCCCTCGCCCAGGACCTGCTCCACCCGGGTCTCCCCTAGCTCCTTGAGCCGGAACCAGGCGGTGCCGCGGCGCTCGTACAGGCCGCGCTCCGTGGCGGCATAGATCCGTCCCTCGTGCCAGGTCAGGTCGAGCACGGTGGGGAGCGGCGAGAAATCGGCGCCGTCCACCCCGAAGGTCCGTCCCCGGTCGCGGGAGATGTGGATGCCCGAGCTGACCCCGGCGTGGCTCACCGCCACGAGGAGCTCCTCGCCGGAAGCCAGGAGCGCAGAGATGCGCGTGTTCGTCATCCCCTCGCTGGAGGGATGGAAGGTGGCGGCCGAATCCGGGGAGATCCAGACGCCCGAGCCTTCGGTGGCAAAGTAGACCCGCTCCGGCCGCTTCGGGTGCCAGGCGATCGTGTAGATCGAAAGGGCCGGATCGCCGGTCCGCTTCCAGGTCTTGCCGCCGTCGACGGAGACATGGATGCCGGCCACGGTTCCGGCCAGGAGCTTGCCGTCCATCAGGGCGGAGAAGCTCGGCGTGCGCCGCTCCTCGAACCCCTCCTTGAAGCGCTCCCATTTCCCTCCCAGATCCAGGCTGCGGTAGACCCAGCCGCAGGTGGTCGCCCAGATCTCGCCGGGGCGCCCCGGCACCGGGGTCAGGCTGAAGACCTCCGAGTCGAGGACCATGCCTTCGAAGATGCCGTACCAGGTGCGGCCGGCGTCGTCGCTGCGGTAGGCGCGGCGCCAGGTGCCCATGATCACCGTGTCCGGCTGGGCGGGGTTCACGAACAGGCTCGTGACCTTCTGGGCCTCCGGGATCGCGGCGGTGAGCCGGCGCCAGCTCTGGCCGGCGTCCTCGGTCCCCCACACGCCGGAGAGCGTGCCGGCGTACAGGTGGCCCTCGCGGCCCGGCACCAAGGCGATCGTGTAGACCGGCTCCTCGGGCATGCCGCCGGCGCGGGAGACCCAGGTCTTGCCCATGTCGTCCGAGAAGGCCACGTGGCCGCCGCCCCAGACGCCCCAAAGCCCTACCCAGAGCCGGTCGGGTTCGGCTTTGGGATCGTTCGGGTCGAAGCGGGAACGGTTCGGATCGAAGCTCAGGGCGCTCACGACCCAGCCCGCGAACGGCAGATGCGCACCGGCGTCGGTCCAGCTCCGGCCCGCGTTGCGGGAGACGTAGACCTGGCCCGCCGAGGTGCCGGCAAAGAGCAGGTCGGGATCGTCGGGATGGATCGCAAGGCTGCGCACGTCGCCGCCCCAGATGGGCAGGGTCTGCCAGCCGGAGGCAGAGGCAACCGGAGGCAGGAAGACCAGGGCCAACAACAGGATGAGAAAAGCTCTCCTAATCATCTCCGTCCTTCTCTTCAGCCCGCCCGTAGCGGGTCCTGATGACTTCGGCCAGGATCGAGATGGCGATCTCGCCCGGCGTATCGCCGCCAATGGGGAGCCCGATGGGCGCGCGCAGATTCCTGGAGTCGGCGTCGAGCCCGAGCGCCTGCACCTCCTCGCGCACCCGCGCCACCTTGCGGCGGCTCCCCATGAGCCCCAGGTAGCGCAGCCTCGGAGGGTCCTGCCGCAGGACCCCGGCGAGGGCGGCCGTGTCCGTCTCCCAACAGCGAGTGACCACGGCCACGTAGAGATCGCGGCTCCGCACCGGATCGAGGAACGGCTCCTGATAGTCCCGTCCCACCTCGGCCACGCTCGCGCCCGAAGGGAAGAGACCGGGCTGCCGGAACTCCGCGCGGTCCTCGGCGACCAGGCATTCGAAGCCGGCGAGCGCGCCAGCCTGCGCCAGCGCCTGACCCACCGGTCCCCCGCCGCAGATGACGAGCACCGGCGGCGCCTCGATGACTTCCAGGAAGACCTCCGCCAAGCCACCGCAAACCATGCCCGTGGGCTCCCCCTTCACCGCGTCCTCGGTGAAGTAGTACCGCTTGATCTCCGACGCCCGGCCGTGGCTGCCGTTCGAGAGACGAAGCAGCGCATCGGTCTTGACCAGCGCCTCGAAGGCTCCCCCGCCCAGGTTGCCGAACACCGAGCCGTCCGGGCGAGCCACCATCTTCCACCCCGCCTTGCCCGGCGTGGAGCCCTCGGTCCGGACAATCTGGCAGAGCGCCACGCGACCGTGACGTTGCAAGGAGCGTTCCGCCTCTGCCAGAACCTCGGCCGGGCCGGGGATCTCGTTCATGGGGTAGAGGATAGCACTGGGGCTATAGTGCTTGTCCTCAGGCGCTATAATGTATGGGGGAGGCACGACCATGGCTCGAATTCCGATCCTCGACCGCATCACCGCCAATCCGGAAATCTTCGGTGGGAAGCCGATCATCCGCGGCATGCGGATCTCGGTCGAGCTGATCCTGAGCCTGCTTGCCCAAGGCGTGCCCGTTGAGGAGATCCTCGACGATTATCCCGACCTCGAGCCGGATGACCTCCGAGCCTGCATTGCCTACGCCCACGCTGTCATTACTCACCCCGCCACCCGGATCCCCTTCGTATAGACGGCTTCGTGAGAAGCCCTGCCTTCCTGGACGAGCTGGATGCTGTGGCGCTGGCACAGCCGGCGGAGGGCCGCCGAGACCGTGCGCCGGTCCGCAGGCTTCTTCAGCCGGTCGCGGAAGCGCGAGTTGATCTCCGCGGTCACGCTTGCCAGTCCGAAGGTCTCGCCGTCGGGCTTGCCCTGGATGACGCGGTAAGCCAGCTTGCTGATCTTCGGCTTCGGTCCCAGGTCCGAATCGCCCTCGGGAAACGAGAGACCGGGAGGGAGGGCGAGCGCGAGATCCTTCACGGCGCCCATCAGGGCCTTGAGCGACTCGTAGTGCTGGACGACCTTGTCTAGCTCCGCCTCGTGGAGGGCCTGCTGCTCCCGGTGGTGCTCCGTCTGCCGGGCATGCATCGCGGTCTGATCGCGATGGAACGCGATCCGTCGCTCCAGATTGTCCAACAACTGGGTGATCGAGAGGTTCAGACTCATGATCCGCTCCATTTCCATCGCGACCAAGGCGCAGGTCGCCACAAGACAGCGCCAAGTCGCGACACCGATTGTCATGCTGTCGCAGGCAAGCTTCGGCCTGCGACAATAACATGCCTCGACCCTCCTTCCAAGCTGCAAGCGGTGGCACAAAGGGAATTGTCGCGACACCTTTTTCCTCGGACCGTGTCCGCGCCGGAACAATCCGAGCGCTCTCCGATCAAGCTGTCGCGCGACAGAGATGACTCGCGACAGATAGGCACAATTTTGAGCCGACTCTCCTTGAAGTCGCGACGTCAAGGATAATGGCGCGATATCTTGCTCCTAATCTGTCACGATTCGGCTCGCTACTGCGACGTCTAAGCGTTTTATTGCGACGACATCAAAGTCAGCTGGAACGCTCTAAGGGTGACTTGCGATGCTCAGCCATCCCGGAAGGCCCGGATCTGCTTTTTTCCCTATCTCAAAAGATGGAGCGCGACGACCCGAGATGGCAGCGCGACAGCTCAGGAGGAAGATGCGATGCCGAAAGGTCAGGGTGTCACGACTATAGGTTATGTTGCGACAGCCTTGGCGCAAGTCGCGACGCCACCAGATCTTCTGTAGCGACGAAGACCCTGCTCGCGACAGTTCAGGTTCGAGGCCTCGGCACCCACCACATAGCGGCCAGGGCAAAAGCCAGCGCCGACAGCACGCACCCGAGCACGAAGCTCCGCGGCCGGTAGACCAGATCGATCTCGCGCTTCCCCGGCGGCAGCCAGGCCGCCGTGAAGGGACCATTGGCCGCGATCGTCTCGCGCCGCTCGCCGCCGTCGAGGAGATACCAGTTGCCGTCCTGGAGAACGCTGGAGGCGAGGAGGCGGCGCTCCTCCAAGCGGACATGGGCGCGGATGCGCGCCGGCTCGACCGAGAGGAGATCCAGCTTCGACATCCTGGGGGCACGCGCCCTCCAGTTGCGGTCCCGCGGCGCGGACTCGACCAGCGCCCGGGCGGCGAAGCTGGGGTTCGTGTCGAGCCACTCCTGCCAGTTGCTCCCCCGGAAGACCTGGGCGCGGACCGGGAGGAAGAGCCGGGGCAACGCATTCGGCCGCTCGTACACCCAGCCTGACCGGTGCCGGAAGACCGGACGGAGCGGCTCCGGCAGCCGGACCCCCGGCCGCGACAGCACGTAGCGCACCCCCATAAGGTCGTAGACCGGGTGCAGGATCCGGCCGAAGTTCGGCAGGGCCGACTGCCGGCTCACCATGCGCACCACCCGGGCGTAGCGGTCGGGCCGGGAGGGATTGTCGATCCGGACGTCGTTGAGGTCGTAGACCTCGTGGAAGTTGGCGGGGAGCACGGAGGACCCGATCGCGACCATGCGATCCATCCCGATCCGCTCCTGGAGGAAGCGCACCGGCGGCATCACCGGATAGGCGAGGCGCCGCGGGCTCGACGGGTTGGCCGGCAGGTGCAGGACGAGCAGCTCCCCGGCCACAACCAGGGCCAGGAGCCAGGCGGCGGGCCGGACCCAGCGCTCCCGGAAGCGGGCGAGGACCAGGGCGGCCCCCAGCGCCAGGGCGATGAGCTGCGCCGCCATCCAGGAGTTGCGGAAGCTGACGAGGTGCTCGGCGATCGTCGGATGAGGATGGGCGAGGTAGCCCCAGACGATGAACCCGGCCAGGGCCGCGGCCAGAGCTGCCGCGAGCGCCCGCCGCCCCTCGCCCCGGCGCCAGCGCTCGGCCTCGCAGGCGGCCAGCCAGGAGGAGCACAGGGCCACGAGGATCAGCGTCCGGTGGTGCCGGTGGATCGCGGTCGGCCCCACCACGGGCAGGCGCGCCGCCAGGTTCTCGAAGCCGGGAGGCTGGGCCAGCAGGAGGAGACAGGCCGCCAGGACCCCCAGGGCGAGCCGCTCGAGGGGGAAGCGCGTCCGCATCCGCACCGGGACCATCGCGATAAGCGCCATGAGCAGGGCCGCGCTGCCCACGAACCCGCTGGACTCCTCGATGACGTTCGACTCCCCCCAGTAGTAGTGGAACTCCCCGAAGGCGCGGGGCGCCGCCAGCGGCACCAGGCGCTTTTCGATCCGCCCGCGCCAGAAGGCCAGGGTCTCGGGCTTCCACAGCCCCTCCCAGAGGTCGGGAAGGGAACGCGGAGCCAGCAGGTAGGAGACGAGCATCGAGCGCTCGCTCGTGGGGAGGTACTCCTGGACCGGCAAGAGGACCGGGGCCGCGGCCAGGCCGGCCAGGGCGAGGGCCGCGCCGCCCCGGAGCAGCAGCCGCGGAGAGCGATTGATCCTCATCTGGGCCCAGGCCCGGGCGGCCAGGAGGAGACCGACCATGGAGAGGGCGTAGACCACGGTCTCCGGGTGCCCTCCAAGGAACAGGCCGAAACCCGCCAGGAAGAGCAGGAAGAGGTCGCGCCTGCCGCTATCCCTTCCATCGCCAGGGTCGTCCACCCGGACCGCGGCGTAGAGCCCCAGGGGGAGCAGGGCGGCGGAGTTGGCCATGGGCCAGCTCAGCCAGAGCTGGAGGAATCCTCCCAGCCCGTAGGCCAGCGACCCGAGCGCGGCCGCGGGCTCTCCCAGCCCGAGCCTCCGCAGCAGGAGGAAGAGGAAGACCAGGGCGACCAGGATCCGGAGCGCGGCCGTGATCCCCAGCGCCCGCCAGAGCCCGAACGGCCAGGCGGCCATGACAAGCGGCTGGAAGGACTGGGACTGGGGATCTCCCAGGAGCGGCATGCCGGTGGCGGCGTTGCCGTTCCATAGCGGCCAGCGGCCGTCGGCCACGGCCCGGCGCACCTCGGCCTGCCAGGGCGCGATCTGCCGGACCAGGTCCCCCTGCAGGCCGTGGCTGGGCCGCTCGGACGGCGGAAGCTGGCGGTACGGCACAAAGTGCGGCAGGACGCCCACGGGGAGAAGGACCTCGCCGCCGAGCAGGGCGCGGCCGAAGAGCAGGAACGGGACGAGCGCGAACAGGGCCAGGATGCGCGGCGGCACCGGGTCGTACCACCGCCGCAGCACCCAGCCGAGCGCCACGGCCAGCAGCGCCACGTAGAGGCCGGGCAGGAGGTCGGCGGGGCTCCAGCCGGTCATTCCCATGGTCCCACGGTCATTGCTGTCAATCCTCCCGGGTCAAACCCAGGGTCCTCTTGAGGCGGAACCAGGCGTCGCGCATCTTCCAGAAGCGGCTGCCCTTCATGGCCGCGATCCGCGCCTGCAGCCCATTGATCTCGGCATTCGCCCAAGCCTGGGTCTCCCGCAGCCGGTCCTCCGTCTCCCTGAGCTCGCGGCGGAGGGCAGCGGCGTTGTTGCGGGCCGACTCCAGGAGGAGCGACTCCAGCGAGCCCGCCCGCAGGAGGTGGCTCTTCCCCTGACCGTCCCGCACACGGATCAGGAGCACCGCGGAGGTCCGCGAGAGGCCGGGCGGCAGGGGGCACACCCCGACCCAGCCCGAGCGAAGGAAGCCCGGACCGAACGTCTCGGCCACCTCGGGACGCAGATGGTCGACGGGGAAGGAGGCCAGGAGCTCGCCGTCCAGAAGCACCTCCACCACCTCGGCCCGTCCATTGCGGGCCGCGGCCCAGCCGTTCATCTCCAGCCGGTCCGGCCCGACCAGCTCGCAGCGCTCCAGGGACAGCTCCGGCTCGGCCTGGAACCCCAACCGCGAGAAGTCCACACCCGGCTCCAGGACCGCGACATAGAGGTCCTGGTAGTTGCACAGGGCGCGCTCCAGCCGGTGGACCGAGAAGGAGGGGGAAACCCGCGCAACGGCGCCGCGGACGAAGTCCTCCGTGACCCAGGTCGAGCCGTAGTCGCTCGTGTCGAGCGAGCCGCTCTCGCTGATCTCCTGGAAGAGGAGCCCGCTCTCCGGGATCTCCGGACGGGGGATGAGCAGGCTCACGTCGTGGGTGCTGAAAGCGAGCACTCCGCCGGGGTTGAGCCGGCCGCAGAGCACCCGCAACCAGGCCAGGAACCGCTCCTCGGGCAGATGGGTGAAGAGCGAGGTGACCAGGATGGCGTCGAACGTCTCGCCGAGGGAGAAGTCTTCCGGGCGGACGGTCGAGACCACGCCGCGCACGCCGAAGCGCTCCTCCTGGAAGCGGACGCCGTCGGCGTAGACGTCCGAAACCCAGAGGCGGTCCGGGGAGATCTCCCGGAGCAGGAAGCGGGTGATCCGGCCGTAGCCGCTGGCGAAGTCGAGCACCTTGATCCGGCTCAGGTCATGAAAACGCCAGCGCAGGACCTGGAGCAGGGAATCGGCCACGCTCAGGCCGGAGCGGAAGTACGCGAACAGGGCGCGCTCGCGGTCCCCCTCCGAGCTCTCCAGGAGGAAGCCGAGCATCTCGTCGCGGGCGTCGATGGCCAGGTCGAGGTTGCCCGGTCCAGCGGCGCGAATGCCATGGAGACCGCGGTCCGCCAGGAAGGCGCGCACGAAGGGGCTCGTCTCGTCGGGTCGATGGGCCAGGCTCATGGTTTCAGGGATTTTGTACGCTCGCGGGCGGGCGGGAGTCTAGCAGGGTGATAACGTCCGGCGGATGCCGCTGGGAGCGAGACGCCTGGTCCTGGGCTTCTTCCTCGCCTGGAGCGTCTTCGCCTTCCTCGCGGAGCTCCAGGAGGCGATGGAGGTCTACGATCGCCGGAGCGTCCACCGCAGCGATCCGGTCCGCTGGCAGTTCGGCATCCCTCAAGTGGACATCCTGCAACAGTGCCTGGCCGAGGCGCGGGCGCTCATCCCTCCGGGCAGCGTGGTGGTCTTCACCTCCCCGGGTCCCGAGGCGGCCGCCTTCTACCGCTGGCGCTGGGCCGCCTACGGGTTGCCGGAGTCCGACGTGATCCAGCCGGATACGCCGCGGGCGGGCGAGATCGCCCACTACCTGCTCTCCCACCGGGTGCCGATCCGGATCCCGCGGCTGGAGCTGGTGAAGGCTCTGACCGGCTGCCGGCTCTACCGGGTACAAGACGGGGCCGAGCCGCGGTGAGCCATCTGGGCGTGGCTCTCCTGATGGTCCTGCTGGTCCTGGCCGGCTGGGGGATCTCCACGGCCGGCCGGCTGCACCGCTGGACCCTGCAATTCATGACCGGGGCCGTGATCTTCCACCTGCTCCTGGCGTCGTTCGACTTCCTGGGGATTCGTTGGAGCCGCGCCGCGCTGGTGTTGCCGCTGGCCCTGGCGGCCGTCCTCGGCTTCCGAAGGAGGCAACGGGCCGAAAGGACGGAAAGGACGGGATGGGGGGATGGCGCGGCGCTCTTCGCCTTGACGGCGTTCGGCCTGTTCGCGCCAACTCTCTGGGTCACGACGCCGGACTTCGTCTACCACTGGGGAATCAAGGGGCACCGGTTCTTCCTGGCCCGGGGGGTCGACTACGAGTGGCTGGCCCGGGATTGGAACTGGGTGCTTCATCCGGACTACCCGAACCTGCTGCCGGAGCTGTTCGCCGGGAGCGCGCTCCTGGCGGGGAGGTTCGAGGCTCCATCCATGATGCTCTGGGCGGTGCTCTTCTTCGCGATGACGATCGCATCCGGGCGGGAGGCGCTGCGGCAGGCCGGCGTACACGGGCCCCTGGCCCAGATGGGGCTGGCGGTCCTCGCCTTCTCCCTGGCCGGCTTCGCGATCGGCCAGCGGATGGCCGGCGCCGCGGACTGGATGCCGGCCCTCGCCCTGGTGGCGTCCCTGCCCGCCCTGCTCCGGCCGCCGGACCGCGAGGGGGATCTGGAGGTAGGGTTCGCCGCGGCCTTTGCCGCCGCATCCAAGATCGAGGGCATGCCCCTGGCGGTCTTCCTGGCAGGGGTGCAGCTCCTGCGCAGAGTGCTGGGAGAGCGGAGGATCAATCCGGTGGCGGCCCTCCGGTTGGCGTTGCCCACGGCCGCCGTGGCCATCCTCTGGGCAGCCCGGACCTTCGTCCACGGGCTCTACCAGAAATTCAACACGGGGGCGTTCGACCCGGGCCGGGCTCCGGAGGTGCTCCGGGGGCTGGCCGAGGTCTCGGCCTGGAAGGAGAGCTGGCACGGTCTGACGCTCCTGTTGCTCCTCCTGCCGCTCCTCCTGCTCCCCCGGCGCACCCGTCCGGCCGCGGCCGTGGCCACGCTGCAGCTCCTGTTCTATCTCTGGATCTACTTCTCGGCCGCCGTGGACACCGAATACCAGGTCATCTCCAGCTTCCAGAGGCTGGCCATGCACCTGATCCCGGCGGTGGTGGTGTTGGGGACGGTGGCTTTGGGAGAGAAAGCGCCTCCCCCTCTCCCGGGGAGGGGAGACGGGGAGGCGGGAGAGGGGGCCGGGGGGTGAGGGCTTTCTACCGCGGCGTGACTCTCGCCGTGTTGCTGTAGGGCGAGTTTCCCGAAGATCCGGCGGCGCGCACCCGGAAGACGTACAGCTTTCCGCGCGTCAGGCCGGTCACCGCGGCCGAGGTGGTCCCGGCGGGGACGCTCAGCACCTCGCGGAATTTGCCGCCCTTGGCCTTCATCTCTACCCGGAAGCCCGTCTCGTTGGACGACTTGTCCTTCCAGGAGAGGTTCACCTGGGTGCCGGACGCCGCCTTCGCGGTCAGCTTGACCGGCGCCTTCAGGGCTCCCGCTCCACCTCCCCCGTTCCCCCCGGCCGACGGATAGATCGCAGCCGCCGCGGCCCGGTCGTCGCTCCCCAGGCGGGCGCCGCGGCCGTCGTCGTGGGCGTTGGCGAACATGAGCGAGTCCCGGGTCGGAGAGTGCCCGATCCCCAGGGTGTGGCCCAGCTCGTGCGCGAAGACCTCCTCCGCCACTCGCGGGTTGTTCCGGAAAAAGCACTCGGTGCCGTCGTTGGTAACGATATCGGCCTCGGCCGCCTCGTGCCAGGCCTTGCCGCCCCAGTTCCGGGTCCGGGTGAAGTAGTACGGTCCGCCCACGGCGATGACGCCGCCCTCTCCGCAGGAGAAGGTGCCGTCGGCCTCGCTGCGCCGCGGGTCTTCAAAGATGATGGCGTTGACGCCATCATCTTCCGTCAGGCCGCCCCCGGCCGTGGTCGTCCCCAGGTAGCCGTAGCGGATGTCGGAGCCCGCGTCGGAATTCCACGCTTCCATGGCGACCTGGAAGGCCTGGATCGACGCCTCGGCGCCGAGGCCCGCCTGACCGTTGACGTGGACCCTCCAGGGCACCGTCTGGCCCGAGTCGAAGCGGAACCATCGGATGGGCAAATTGTCATCGTTGGCCTTCATGTGGGTGAAGGAGCCCGTGGCCTGCCCCAGCTCCTCAGAAGAGGCCTCGAGCACGTAGTCGCGCTCTCGCTGGAAGCCCTGGCCGCGGTCGGTCACCCACTCGGAAAAGCGCTCGAAGTCGCGAAGCATGTCGCGCCGGGCCTCGATGCCGGACGAGCTGACCTCGAAGGTGTCGGAGAGGTCGCGGACAGCCACCCCGCGCGGACCCACCTGCCGGCGATGGAAGGCGCCGAGCATGAGGTGGAGGATGCGGAAGGTGCCGTCGTCCGCCGGACGGAGGAAGAGGAGGGCCGACTCGCCCTCGTAGAACTGGGGGGCGCCGAAGACCTTGAGCCCGACGCCGTCGGGCCGCACCCCGCCGGGGACCCGCACCACCACGGTGCTGCCCGGGATGTCGCCCTTGACCAGGCGCTCCACTTCGACCAGGTAGTCGGTGGCGGGGCGACCCTCCACCGGGGAGGGCTCGACCGCGACGACCCGGACCTCGACCACGGCAGTCGCCTGATCGACCAGGGTCTGGTCCGAGACCATCTTGTAGGTGGTGGCCGCCGCGGGAAGAGCGGCAAGTGCGGACAGCAGGAACAGGAACCGGGCGCGCTTCATAAAAACAGACCTCCGTGGCTCGGCAAAATGACCTGGTGCATGGGGCAGGAGCCGCCAAAGGGGGAGAACAGGGGGGCGGAAGGGGTTATTTCGGGGACCTCACCCCCTGTCCCCCTCTCCCCTCTCCCACCCAGTCCCCCGCCGGGAGAGGGGGGACGCATCTGCGGCCGCCGTGCCCCCGGCGAAGGCAAGATCGCCTCAGCCACGTTCCCCCTCTCCCGGGGATGGGTGGCTGGGAGATGGGAGAGGGGGACAGGGGGTGAGGTCCTACTCCGACGACTTCGCCGCCGGGCTCTTGCTCTCGGAGGAGCTGGAGGAGCTGCTCGAGGAGCTCTCGGACTTGGATTCCGGCTTGCCCTCCGATTTGGGCTCCGGCTTGCTCTCGGACTTGCCTTCAGACTTGCTCTCCGACTGGCCTTCCGACTTGCCGCCGCTCTTCTTGTCGACATAGTCGGTCTTGTAGAAGCCGCTCCCCTTGAACTGGAAGGACGGCGCCGAGATCAGCTTGCGGACTTCGCCTCCGCAGTGCGGACAGGCGGCGAGGGGCGCGTCGCTCATGCGCTGCAGCCACTCGGTCCGCTTGCCGCACTGAAGACACTCATACTCATAGATCGGCATTCAGGGTCGCTCCCTGGGCTCAACCGCCGTAACGGTCGCCCGTTGTCTTGAACCGGATCTTGATGGCCCCGGCGCCCTCCTCCCGCTTCGGACCGGCGTCGGGCGGGGTCGCCACCGGCACCGGCCGGATGAGCTGGAGCACCTGGAAGGCGTACATTACCTTGGCGTTCTCCGCCGCTCCGTGAGGCCCCTGGGTGCAGACGTCGAACAAGGTCCGCCGTCCGTCCACCAGGCAGAGGAGCCTGTACTCGTCGCCGTCGAGGCCGGCCTCGATCAGGTCCTCCATCCGATAACACGGCTCGAAGACCGTCTCTTTCCTCCCCAGGCGGACCGCAAGGGCCTTGGCGTTGGGAGCGCGCTTGATCCCCTGGAGGATGACCTGCCGCATCGGGAGCTGGATCCGCACCGAATCCGGCTCCCGGAAGTCGCCGATGCTGAACAGGACGGCGCCGTCCTGCCAGTAGAAGAGGCTCCAGACGATGTTCTCGATCTGCTGCCGCACGGCGAGGCTGATCTCGGCGGGCGAGAGGACGCCGCTCTCGATGAGCAGCACGCCGTAGCGCTTCTGGAGCTGCTCGCGCTGGCGCATGGTCTCCTCGAACAGCTCCGGAGTCAGCACGCCGTTGCGCAGCAGGTAGTGCCCGAGGCTGTCATCCCGGTCCGACGAGGAGGCGTGGACGACGTTGCCTTCCTTGATGTAGACCCTCTTCATCACCCCGTCCCGGGTGGCCTCGATCACGCCCGGCACCTGGAAGCGGTGGATCGTGTAGAGGATCTCCGGCAGCGCCGTCTGCGACAGGTCGCCCCGGTATTGAAAGCTGTGCTCGACGGTAGCCAAGGGGAACCTCACCTTCCGTGACAGCGGACCACGACTCTGGTTGAAACGTCACGGGAGTATACCATTCAAGGATGATTCAACCGGAAGAGGCCTGGCAACGGATCGCGGCGCGGCTTTCTCCCCTGCCCGGGGAGAGCCTCCCCCGCCGGCCGGCGATGGGCCGGGTGCTGGCCCGGGACCTGACAGCCACGGTGGACATCCCCGCCGCCGACGTCTCGGCCATGGACGGCTATGCCCTGGCCGGACCGGTCGAGCCCGGGGAGAAGCGGCCGGTGTCGGCCACGGTCGCGGCCGGGGACCCACCCGGGTTCGAGCTGCGCCCGCCCGCCGTAGCCCGGATCATGACCGGCGCCCCGGTCCCCCTCGGGGCCAACCGGGTCGTGCCCGTGGAGCTGACCGACGGCGGGACCGAGACGGTGACGTTTCGCTCCGGTACCCAGGAGGGAGACCACATCCGCCGCCGGGGGGAGGTGCTCCGGACCGGGGACCCGCTGCTGCCGGCAGGCACGCTCCTCACCCCGGAGGCTCTCGCCCTGGTGGCCACGCACGGCTACCGGGAGCTGACCGTGCACCGGGCTCCGGCGGTAGCGGTCCTCACCACCGGCGACGAGGTGGTGCCGCCCGAAGCCGAGCCCGCCCCGGGCCAGCTCCGGGACTCGCACACCGACTTCCTCCTGGCGGCTGGAGACCGGCTCGGCCTCCGGTTCCAAAGCCTCGGCATTGCGCCCGACCGGGTGGATGTTCTCCGGGAGCTCGTGGAGCAGGGTCTGCGCTCGGACGTCCTGATCCTCTGCGGCGGGGTCTCCATGGGGGAGTTCGACCTGGTGGAAGGTGTGCTCGCCGGGCTCGGCTGCGAGCCGGTCTTCGACGCCGTGGCGATCCAGCCCGGCAAGCCGCTGGTCTTCGCGACCCACCCGAAAGGCCTGGTCTTCGGCCTGCCCGGCAACCCGGCCGCGGTGATGGTCGGCTTCCGCCTCTTCGTCCGCCCGGCCCTGAGGTGTTTGATGGGGATCGAGGATGCCTGGTGGAGCAACGCCCTGATCGGCACCCTCACGGCGCCGCTCCCCAAAACCGGCCCTCGCGACCGCTTCCTGCCGGCGACCGTGGAGCCCCGGAACGGCCGCCTTCTGGTCACGCCCCACCCGCCCAAGGGCTCGCACGACCTCGCCGCCTACGGGAAGGGGAACGCCCTGGTCCGGGTGCGGGCGGGCTCCGGCCCGGCGGCGGCGGGGGAGGAGTGCGAGGTCCTGCCGGACTATGGGATGTAGAGCGCCGGCACCGGAGTATCGCTGCTGTCTCCGAAAACCACGCTCAGCGTCTGCAAATCCGAGCTTTTCAGGACATACCAGGTGGTGTTGCTCGGCCGGAAGACCGCAAGGTCGAACTTGCCATCTCCATCGTAGTCGCCCGGGACCAGAATGTCCGTGCTGAGCCCCCATTCCACGGCCAGCAGCTTATCCTCCTCCTCTTCCACCGAGCTCCGTCGGATATACCAAGTGCCGTCGCTCGGCCGGAAGACGGCCTGATCGTATTTCCCATCGCCGTCATAGTCACCAGGCACCGGTTTATCCGTGCTCAAGCCCCATGCAATCGACTCGGTGGTCATCGTGGCGCCGCAATCCGAGGTGACGATGTACCAGGTCGCATCGGAAGGCCGGAAGACAGCGACCTCCGCCTTGCCGTCGCCGTCGTAATCCGCGGGGACCAGCTTGTCGGTGCTGAGCCCCCAGACAACGGTACAGTAATCCTCGATCGATTCATCGTAGAGAAACCAGAACAGTCTGCCCGTCCCTGTCTCTGGCCGGACCACGGACACTTCCGTGTAACCCGTCCCGTTGTAGTCCCTGGGCACAGGGATGTCAGTGTTGTACCCGAAGGTGTAGACCTCCTCCCCTTCGTCACTGCCGAGAACCCACCAGTCGGCGTTGAGTCCGTTGCCCGGCCGCCAGATGGCCGGATCGGTGAGACCGTCCCAGTCGTAGTCGCCGGGGACCGGAGTGTCCGTGCTCACGCCCCATTGGGTGTTGACCTCGTCGTACGCATCCGAGCTCTCCAGATAGTTCCAGTAGGCGAGACCGGGCGTCCCCGCTGCCCGATGGAATACGGCAAAATCCGTTTTGCCGTCGCCGTCGAAGTCCGAAGGCACCTCGGCGGAGGCGATGGGGACCATGGCAAGAAAGCCCAGCAGGATAAGAACCGCGCAGGGGATACGAAACATGGATTCCTCCTTTTTCGTTCAGCCCTCCTGGCGGGGTCAAATGATTCCTTGAGTATAACCGAAAAGGAGGAAAGAAAGACGGAAGCGCAGAGGTGCGGACGCGCCCCGGAGAGCAGACTCCCACAGAGCACGCCCACGGTCATCCGAAGTCGGTTACGGGAGCGGTCCGCTCCAGCACTGGCATTGAGGCAGACCGTCGACGGAGCACTCGAGGCCGTAGGCGGCGATGCACCTCTTGATGACGATTCCTCCCTGGCAAATGTTGTTGTACCCCATGCCCCGGCAGATGGACACGCTGCACGCACCACAGACGGTGAGGCCGGCGTCCTGAGGCGACGAGGTGGAATCGAGGGCGGAGATCCCCAGCTTGGCGAGCAGAGGGTTGCAGGAGGGGTCTTCCGGGGAGGATTCCACGTCCGTCGCGGGAGTGCTCATCCCGGCCGGTGCGGCGCCCGCCAGGGAAGCGATCGACAGCAGGAAGGCGAAAAGGAACAGGAGGGATCGAGATCTCATGCGGTCTCCTTTCTGTCGCGAGCTACCGTCCCGCTCGCGATAGGTCTAATAGAAGAAGGTGCCGCAGGCCTGAGATTGCGATCCCCCGCCGATCTGCAACCGGTGCCGGCTAGGTGGGTCTGAAATGAAAGAAAGCATCTCGGCACTATTCGAAGACTGATGCGACCGGCTTGGTAGCCATGCCCCAGGGCGCCGCAACAGAACGAAAGCCCGGGCTGTAACCGGCCCATGACAACACGCACCAGCCATCAAATTTTCAAAGGAGACCCGAATGAAGCTCAGGTCCGTACTACCGACATTCGTCGCACTGCTGCTCGGAGGATCACTCGCGAATGCGGCTCCGGCGCCCGACCTGGCAGCCATCTCGTCTACGCAGGCTCCCGCAGACTGCGCCCAGGGCGCACTTTCCTTCAGGAGTCCCGAGGCAACCGAGAGGGCGGACTATCCTATCTGCGGCGCTTGCAGCGTAACCATCTGCCAGGGAATGGAGGAGGAGCATCTTTGCGGCTTCCGCAATGGCGAGTTCCTGTACTGCAGGCCTACCGGACCACTGTGCCAAGACGGCGGTCCTCCCTACGCAGACTTCCGCTGCACCTGCACGAGCGGGATCATTCCCTGAGTTTCGATTGACCGCCGAGCGTTCCCCAGGGATTCACGCCCCCTGGGGCCGTTCTCGATGGTTGCTGCGACCCGGAGGAATGGCGGAAGCGCATGGGAATCGAACCCACCCCCGACGCCGCAACCGGCGCCGGACAACGGTTTTGAAGACCGCAGGAGGCACCAGCCCCCGAGCGCTTCCGGGAGTGATTGTAGTAGGCTCCGCCCATGATCCGCAAAGCCTTTCCCATCCCCATCTTCCTTCTTCTCCTCGCCGCCTGCGACCGCAACGGCGAGACGATGCCCGACGACACCGCGGCTCAGACCCCGGCAGCTCCCTCTGAGGCCCCGGTCGGACCCATTTCCTCCAGGGGCGAGCAGGTGGGCGGCGGCTCTCCCATGGCCGGCCAGGCCCAAGAGGGCTCCATCGGCTTCGACCTCCCCTCGAACTGGCAGGAGCAGCCGCCCACGACCTCGATGCGGATGGCCCAGGCGGTCATCCCCGGGAACCCGCCCGGCGACCTCGTGGTGTTTTACTTCGGCCCCGGCGGCGGTGGCGGAGTCGAGGCCAACATCCAGCGCTGGATCGACCAGATGGAGGTCGAGCCCGGCTCGAGCCTGCAGCCCGAGACCTTTGAGACGAACGGCTTCCGGGTCACCTGGATCGACGTGTCCGGGACGCTCAAGCCGAGCAACATGGGGACGGGGCCTGCCACCGAGCAGCCGGGCTCCCGACTCATGGGCGCGGTCGTGGAAGGCCCCGGCGGACCCTGGTTCTTCAAGGCAACGGGCCCCGAAGCGACCCTGGCCGCAGAGCGGGAGAATTTCGTGAAGATGCTGCGGAGCGTGCGCGGGCAGTAACGGGGGGAGCGGAGGGAGCGGAGCGCCGCGGGCGGAGGTATCCGGGGCCGGAGATCCGGAAGGCCGTCCGCCCGCGACGCGCCAACTCTTCAGGCGGGCTTGTCCTTCTCCTTCTGCCTCTCCTTCGACTTCTCCTTTTCCTTCTCTTCTTTCTCTTCCTTCTCGTCGATCCGGCGGGAGCGCTCCCGGTCCTCGCGCAACCGCTCGCGGTGCCTGTTCATCTCCTCGCGGTGCCGCTCGCGGATCCCCTCCATGTCGCTGCGGTGGCGCTCCCGGAGCTCGCGGTACTTGGGATCGGCTTCCATCCGCAGGCGGATCTGCTCCCTCATGGCTTCGGAGTGGGCCAGGGCCTCCTTGCGGACCGCCTCCATCTCCTCGCGGTGATCGGCCATGAACTTCTGCATCTCCTCGCGGTGCTTCCTCTGGGTATCGCGGATCGCCTTCATCTCCTCCTCGCTCGGCCGGGCCCGGCGGGAGATCTCCCTCGCCTCGCGGCGGATTCGCTCCCGCTCCTGCTCGGAGAGGCCCCCCTCCCGGCGCAGGCGGTCGGCCTCGGCCTGGAGCCGCCGGATCTCGGGCTCCAGCTCGTTGGCCACGCGCTCGGAGATGCGCTCGATCTCCGGCGCGAGCTCCCGGTTCACCTCTTCCGAGATCCGCTCGATCTCGGGAGCCAGCTTCCGGTTGACCTCCTCCGAGATGCGCTCGATCTCGGGGCCGAGCTCCCGGTTGACCTCTTCGGAGATCCGCTCCAGCTCCGGCTCCAGGCGCTCAGCCATCGACTCGGCCAGGACCGCGTACTCCTCGGCGTACTTCCCGGAGATCTCGGCCATCGCCTCGATCTGACTGACGTCGATCCCGGAGAGGGCATCGAAGTCGAAGTTGAAGTCGAAGTCACCGAGCTCAGCCAGACCCTCTAGGTCCTCCAGGTCCTCCAGGCCCGCCAGAGCGGCTTCCAGCTCTTCTTCGATCTCGGCGTCGATCTCGTCTCCGAGGTCTTCGAGGATCTCGTAGTCGGGCTCTTCCGGCTCGACAGGATCGATGGGCTCCGTGGGCTCCTGGACGTCTGCCAGGGCGGCCGGCTCACGCGGTTCCTCGGGGCTTCCCGCGGGGGCAACCGCGGCATAGACCCCGGGGGCCACCGCCGCGACGCCGGCCAGCAGGACCACCATGGCCACGGCCAGCCAGACCGGACGGACCCGCCGTCCGGACGAGCGGGAGTCGTCGTCCAGCAGGTGGCGGATGCGCTGCGCCAGGTTCGACGGCCGGTCCGCCATGCTCGGCACCGGCAACCCGGCGATTGCCGCGGACGGCCGGATCGACCAGCCGGCCACCTCGGCCAGGCAGCGGGCCAGCGAGAGCGGACGGCCCGTGCGCTCCACGGCCCACTCGTCACAGAGCCTCTCCGACAGCTCCCGCAGACGGCGGCAGGCCACCCAGTTCAGCGGCTGGAAGAACAGCACGCCCGCCAGGATGCGGCTGAAGGCCAGCCAGAACGGGTCGCGCCGAACCAGGTGGGCCAGCTCATGGGCCAGCATCCCCTGCTGCTGCTCCGGCTCCAGATGGGACAGCGCCCGGGGCGGCACGCAGATCTCCGGCCAGCCGAGCCCCAGGGCCACCGGCACGGACACCCGCGACGAGCAGGTCAGGCGGACGAGCGGGGTCGTCCCGCCAAGCTCGCCCGTGAGCTGGTGCAGCAGCGAGAACATCCCCCCGCCGACCACCTCGGGCCGCGCCCGGAGGCGGCGCTTCAGGCGGAGATAAGACCAGCCCCAGTGCAGGCCGAGCAGCAGCGCGCCGAACGCCCACAGGCCGAGCACGGTCGAGCGGAGATCGAACGGCCAGGACGGCAGAGCCGGACCGGCCGGGGACGACGGCACCCCAGCGGGGGCAGGAGCCGTCGCCATGGCGCGGAGCGGCTCGGGGGTCGGGGCCAGCCGGACAGGGGCTGGCGCCTCCATGGAGCTGGCCGGCGCGTTCAGGGCCCAGCGTCCCGCCACGGGCTCCCACCCGGCGGCGAGCTGGACCGTGGCCGTCGCCAGGGCGGCCACCAGGGCGAAGCGCCACATCGCCTCTTCCAGGCGCGCCCAGCGGCTCGACAGCCGCCGGGACACGAGCAAGGCGAGGAACAGGAACAGCGTGCTGTGCAGGGCGTAGGTCATAAGCCACGCCATCAGGTTCTCGAACATCACCGGTCCTCCTTCTCTCTGGCCTCAATAAGCCCGCGGAGCTGGTCCAGCTCCTGCGAATCGATCTCGTGCTCCGACAGCAGGTGGTTCACCAGGGCGACGGCGTCGCCCCGGAAGAGCTGCGACGTCAGGTCCGCCACCATCGACCGGCGCACCTGCCCCTCGCTCACCGTCGGCCGGTAGATGAACTTCCTCCCCTCTGTCCGGTGCTCGACCACGCCCTTCTTCTCCATCTTCGCCAGCATCGTGGCGATCGTGGTCAGGGCCAGGCCCCGCTCCGGCTCCAAGGTCTCGTGCACGTCCGCCACGCTCGACTCCCCCAGGCTCCAGAGGATCCGCATGATGGCGAGCTGCAGGTCTCCGAGGTGATGGGATTCTTCCATTGCCTCTCTCCTTCTTCTCTCGACTACCAGGATAGTACTACCCGGGTAGTTGTCAGTCAACAGGGTTCTACGAGGGAGCTGGAGAAAGGTTTCACAGCGGCTTATGGTAAAGTTCCACCACTTTTTCTGAGAGTGCTGTTAGATAGAAAGGCGGGTGCCTGATGAGCCTACCCATGTTCAAGGAAGAAGAAAGCCTCCTGACGAGCCCGGACCCGAGCCCCTGGCTGGTCCTGGGAGAGAGCCTGAATGGCTACATCCGGACCGAGGTGCTGGCCGCGGCGTGTGAGCTGGGGTTGTTCACCTACCTGAACGAGGTCGGGTCCGCCACCATCGAGCAGGTCGCCGGGCATTTCGGGATCTCCGAGCACGGGGCGCGCATCCTGCTCCTGGGCTGCTGCGAGGCGGGGCTGGCCGAGCGCAAGGGGGACGGCTCCTACCGCAACACCCTGGCCTCGGCCACCTACCTGGTCGAGGACGAGCCCTTCTGCATGCTGGCCTTCGTCCGCTTCACCCGCGAGGTCCAGCAGAAGACCTGCAACCTGCTGCTCGACTCGATCCGCGCCGGCCGGCCGGTGGGGCTGCGGGCGCTCGGGCACGACGACAACAAGACCCTGTACCAGGCCTTTGCCGAGGACAAGGCGCTGGAGGACCTCTTCCACAAGGCCATGGCCGAGTACTCCAAGATGAGCTGCCTCGACTGCGCGGTCGAGGACCTCCACGGCGTGCGGCGCCTGCTCGACATCGGCGGCGGCAACGCCTCGGTCCAGATGCGCCTCCTGGACAAGAGCCCCACCCTGACGGGCACTCTCTTCGACCTGCCCTCGGTCTGCGAGAAGGCGGCCGAGAACGTCCGGCGCCAGGGGATGGAGACCCGGGTGAGCTTCCACCCCGGCGACGTCTTCTCCGGGGAGCTCCCCACGGGCTACGACGGCGTGCTCATCTCCCACTTCGTCGAGATCTTCTCCCCCGACCGGATCCGGGAGGTCTACGGGAAGGTCCAGCGCGCCCTGGAGCCGGGGGGCCGCCTCTTCCTCTGGACCATCACGTCGAACGACGAGGAGACCGGCCCCCTGCAGGCCGTGAAGTCCTCCGTCTACTTCGTCGCTGCCGCCAGCGGCAACGGCATGGCCTATCCCGGCTCGGACCACCGCAAATGGCTGGCCGAAGCCGGGCTCGAGGTGGTCACCGAGAGGCCCCATCCCGAGATCAGCCACACCTTCTTCATCGCCCGCAAACGCTAGACCGCCGCTCTCCGGCCTGTCCCGTCCCCCCGCAAGAAAGCGGGACGGGAGCCGGGGATTTGGCACGTCCATGAGGTATGAAGTAGGCTAGACGGCACTATGAACGAAGACGAGGTCGTGCGACTCACAAACCTGCTGGCAGCGGCGGTCAAGTTTTCCAACATCACTCAACGAGAGGTCGAGCGCAAGCTGGGCCTCAGCAGCGGGAGCCTCAGCCGGCTCTTCAGCGGCGGTATCGAGCTCAAAGTAAAGCACATACTGGACGTCTGCGAGGTCATCGGGTTCCCGGCCTCGCGGTTCTTCCACGCGGCCTACCCGCAGCGCGAGGAGGAGAGCGGCGACGCCTGGCGCCTCCAAAGGCTGCTGGAGCAGCTCCATCCGGCCAAGGACCGGGAGCGGGAGACCTCCGGGCCGCAACCCGAGGAGATGTCCTCGGCGGCGCAAAGCCCGACGCAGGCCGACATCGAGCGGATGGTCATGGCCGCCCTGGGTAAGTTCTTCTCAGAGATGGGAAAGCCCTCCCCGAGCTGAACAGGGTCTCCTTCGTGAACCGGTCCCGCCCCGGCGTCCGTATCTACGGCGCTGTGATAGAACCGGACGGGGCGCTCGCGAGCGCTCCCAGGAAGGAGTCTAGAGACATGGAAAAGGCCGTCGAAAAAGCGACGTTCGGGGCGGGATGCTTCTGGGGGGTCGAGGCCGCCTTCCGGCAGATCCCGGGGGTGGTGTCCACGGCGGTCGGCTACGCCGGCGGCAGCATGCCGAACCCTACCTACAAGGATGTCTGCTCGGACCGGACCGGCCATGCCGAGGTCGTGCAGGTGGAGTACGACCCGTCGCGGGTCGGCTACGAGGACCTCCTGGCCGTCTTCTGGGAGAACCACGATCCGACCACCCTGAACCGCCAGGGGCCGGACGTCGGCTCCCAGTACCGGTCGGCGATCTTCTTCCACACCCCCGAGCAGGAGGCGGCGGCGCGGGCATCCAAGGAGCTGCTGGACCGCAGCGGCCGCTTCCGCCGTCCCATCGTCACCGAGATCGAGCCCGCCCCGCCCTTCTGGAGGGCCGAGGAGTACCACCAGCAGTACCTGGAGAAGCGCGGGCTGGCCAGCTGCCATCTATGAGCCGGCTCTTCGCGGCCCTGGAGAGGAGGAAGGATATCGCGACCTTCCTCCTCCGCCTCCTTCTAGGTGCCCGCCTGGTCTGGGGGGCTCAGGACAACGTCTTCTCCTGGGAGCGGATGGAGGAGTTCGCCCGCTTCCTCGGCACGAACGGCTTCCCCTGGCCGTTGCCCGGCGCCGTCCTCTCGGCCTGCGTGCAGTTCGTCTGCGGCCTGCTCCTGATGCTCGGCGCCTTCACGCGCTGGGCCTCGCTCCTGATCGTCCTCAACTTCATCGCGGCGCTGCTCATCGCCCACCGGGCAGACACCTTCGAGGGGATGTTCCCCGCCCTGGTCATGCTCTTCGGCGGCCTCTTCTTCCTCTTCCACGGCGCGGGCCGGCCTTCGGTGGATGCGGCGACTGGAAGCCGCCGGTAGATTGGCCCGGACGTCGGCGTTCCCACCTGGCGCGTCCCGCCCGCGAATAGGAGCGTCTCGCCCTCGGGGGCGAGAGGCTCATATCCGGTCCCCGGCGGCTTCATCTCAGGGCTCCGCCACAGTCGCCGGCAGCGGCGTTGCCTCCGCACGGGGCGCCCGAGCACTTTGCAGGCTGCACCGCATAGAATCGGCCCGTCCCTGCCGCTTCCCGCGGATGAACCCACCGACAGAGGAGAGACATACCGTATGGCGATCAAAGACTCGATCCTTCCCGAATTCGACCACGAGCTCGCCACCACGCGCAGGCTTCTGGAGCGCGTCCCGGAGCAGCAGGCCGCCTGGAAACCCCATGCCAGGTCCATGAGCCTCGGCGACCTCACCGCCCACCTGGCCAACATCCCCTTCTGGGGGAGCGTGACCATGAAGGAGACCGAGCTGAACTTCAATCCGCCCGGCGGTTCCCCCTACAAGTCACCGGGGTTCGACTCCACCCAGAGCGTCCTCGACACGTTCGACCGGAACACGAAGCAGGCCCGCGAGGCCATCGGCGCGGCCTCGGACCAGGACTTCATGGTCCCCTGGACCCTCAAGAACGGCGAGCAGACGATCTTCACCCTGCCCCGGGTCGCGGTGCTGCGCAGCTTCGTGATGAACCACCTCATCCACCACCGGGGCCAGCTCTCCGTCTACCTGCGGCTCAACGACGTGCCGGTGCCTTCGATCTACGGTCCTTCCGCGGACGAGCAGTGAGAGGTGTATCCTTGTAGCCTCGGGTCCACGGACCTAATCGTTTCGAGGGACTTCAAGTGAGGGCTCCAATCGACGCCGCGATGCGGGCGCCTGGGCGTGCCGCTCGCGAAAGGGGATTCATCATGAGGGATGTCATGCGATCGGGGCGGGTTTGGGGATGGATGCTGGCTCTGGCGGCCGGCCTGGCCATTGGCCTCGGCATGGCGGCTCCGGCCGCAGCGCAGTTTTCCGACACCACCGACGTGGTCGTGGTCGAAGTGCCGGTCCAGGTCGTCACCAAGGATGGGCAGCCGGTGCGCGGGCTCACCGCCGCGGACTTCGAGGTCTTCGAAGGCCGCAAGAAGCTGCCCATCACCGGGTTCGAGGTCCTCGACCTGGAAGTGGCCGGGGAGAAGCCCGCGGACGTGCCCACCGCGGCCCGCCGCCACTTCCTGATGCTCTTCGACCTGTCGTTCTCGGAGCCCAAGTCGATCATCAAGGCCCGCGAGGCGGCCGTTGACGTGGTGGACTCCCTCCACGCCACCGACCTGGTGGCCGTGGCCACCTACACCGAGTCCACCGGCCCGCAGCTCGTCCTCGGCTTCACGCCCGACCGCAGGCAGGCCAAGCTCGCGCTGGACACCCTCGGCCTGCCGCAGCTCGTCGACCGCACCCCCGATCCTCTCCGCATGGTGATGTCCGAGATGCGGGACCAGGTGCGGAGGGGCACGGAGGGAGGCGGGGCCGAGAGGCCGATCGGCAGCCGGGACGCGATGGTGCTGGAGCACCTGGAGTCGCTCACCCGGGAGTCGGACAAGGCCAACCAGATCGTGCTGCAGAACAAGGTCAAGGGCCTCACCCGCTCCTTCGCCGACCTCGCCCGGCTCATGAACGGTGTTCAGGGCCGCAAGCACGTGGTCTACCTCTCCGAGGGGTACGACAGCTCGGTCCTGTCCGGCGCGGTGAGCGACGAGGAGCAGGCGGCGATGAGCGAGTCGGCCATGTCCGGCAACATCTGGGAGGTGGACTCCGACAAGCGCTACGGCAACACCTCGGCCACGAACGACGTGGAGCAGATGCTGGAGGCGTTCCGCCGCTCCGACTGCATCATCCAGGCCGTGGACATCGGCGGCCTGCGCGACTCGGGCGAGAAAAACGCGCGCGGCAGGGACGCCCTGATCCAGATGGCCCGGGGCACCGGCGGCGAAATCTACGAGAACTTCAACGACCTCTCCGTCGCCATGGGCAAGATGCTGACGCGGACCAGCGTCACCTACGTGCTGGCCGTGCAGCCGGAGAAGATCGCTTTCGACGGCGCCTACCACAAGCTCAAGGTCGAGCTGAAGAACGGCAAGAGCGGCCGGCTGGTCCACCGGCCGGGCTTCTACGCGCCCACGCTGGCGGCGCAGCAGAACCCGATGGAGCGCCTCTTCGCCACGGCCAGCCAGGTCATGGGCGGCGAGGATTCCGGCCCGATCGCCGCGTCCGTCATGGCCGCGCCCTTCCGCACGGGCGGCAGCGAGACGGCCTACGTGCCGGTGGTTATCGAGGTCGACGGACCCGGCCTGCTCGCCGGCAAGCAGGGCGCCACCCTGCCGGCCGAGATCTTCGTCTATGCCATGGACGAGGGGGGCAGCGTCCAGGATTACCTGACCCAGACCGTGGGGCTCGACCTCGGCAAGGTCGAGGGGCTGCTCAAGCAGAGCGGCCTCAAGTTCTTCGGCCACGTGGACCTCCCGCCGGGCCGGTACTCGCTGCGGGTTCTGGTGCGCAACGGCGCCACCGGCAACTACGGGCTGCGGGTCCTCCCCCTGGAGGTGCCGGCCTTCACCCAGGCGGGCGGCCCGGTGCTGCTCCCCCCCTTCTTCCCCGAGGCGCCCGGCAAGTGGCTGATGATCCGGGAGCAGCCGCGGGGCGAGCAGAAGGAGGTGCCGTATCCGTTCATGCTCAAGGACCAGCCCTTCATCCCGTCGTCCATGCCGGTGCTCGGCTCCGGCCAGGAGGCCCAGGTCTCCCTGGTGGGCTACAACCTGGGCAGCGGCGACGTCCAGGTGCGGACGCAGGTCTTCGGCGCGGACGGCAAGGAGGTCGCGCCGGGCGAGATCACGGTGCTCGGCCGGGAGAGCGGCGGCGCAGCCGGACCGGACCGGATGATCGGCACCTTCAAGGCCCCCAACCTGCAGCCCGGACAGTACACGCTGCGGGTCACCCTGTCGGCCGGAGGCCAGGCGGACACCAGCTCCGCCTCCTTCGTGGTCAAGGGTGCCCAGGCCGCGGCACGATCGGGGAAGTAGAGGGGACGGCGGGTGAATCGCCTGGGGTTTCGACCCCAGGCCTGGAGGCTTCATGAGTCGCAAGCTCGCAATCTGCATCCTGGGCGTCGCCCTCCTCACCCAGGCCCCCGCCGCCTCCGCTCAGGGGCAGGGGTTCGCCGAGACCACCGAGGTGGTAGCGGTGGAGGTCCCGGTCCAGGTGCTCCGCGACGGCGAGCCGGTCCGCGGCCTCACCGCCGCAGACTTCGAGATCTACGAAGGGCGCAAGAAGATGGCCGTCACCGGCTTCGAGGTGGTCGACCTCGAGGCCCCGGCCACGGCCGCCCGGGCCGACGCCGTCCCCGCCGCGGCCCGGCGCCACTTCCTCCTCCTGTTCGACTTCTCCTTCTCCGACCCGCAGTCGATCGCCCGCGGCCGGGACGCGGCCCGCGACCTGGTCCTCGGCCTCCACTCGGCCGACCTGGTGGCCGTGGCCACCTACCATGCCTCGGCCGGGCCCAAGCTCGCGCTCGGCTTCACCTCGGACCGCCGCCAGGTGGACACTGCCCTGGAGAGTCTCGGCGTCGAGGACGAAAAGCCCAACGACCCGCTGCGCCTGGTGCTCAAGCGGGGCGCCGGCAAGCCCGGCCGGCCCCTCCAGGCCGCCTCCCCCGACACCATCATGGCGTCCGAGTCCCAGGGCTACGCCGCGGGCTCGGCGGACAGCATCCTCGCCTACAGCGACCAGCTCAACGACAGCATGGGCAAGTCGGACCTGGAGTCGCAGAAGCGGGCGGTGACCGCCCTGACCCGCTCCTTCGCCGACCTGGCCAAGGTCATGGGCAGCGTGCAGGGGCGCAAGCACGTGGTCTACATGTCCGAAGGGTATGACAGCCGGCTCATCCAGGGGAACACCGAGCAGACCGAGCAGGACGAGATGGCCACCTCCTCGGCCTCGGGCGAGATCTGGAACATCAGCTCCGAGGACCGCTTCGGCAGCACCAAGACCATGAACGACGTGGAGCGCATGCTGGAGGAGTTCCGGCGCTCGGACTGCGTGATCCAGGCCGTGGACATCGGCGGCCTGCGCGCCGGGGCCGAGCTGGGCAGCCGGCGGACCGGCGGCAACGACAGCCTCCTCCAGATGGCCCGCGGCACCGGCGGCGAGCTCTACGAGAACCTGAACAACATCTCGTCCGCCATGCAGAAGGTGCTGAAGAAGACCAGCGTCACCTATGTGCTGGCCTTCCAGCCGGAGAAGCTCAAGCTCGACGGCTCGTACCACAAGATCCGGGTGGAGCTGAAGAACGCCAAGGGGATGAGGCTCGTGCACCGGCCCGGCTACTACGCGCCGCGGCCGTACGCCGAGCGCAACCCGTTCGAGCGCCTGCTGGAGGCGGGCAGCCGGGTGCTGAGCGGCGAGGAGGCCGGCCCGATGGGCGTGTCGGTGCTGGCCGCGCCCTTCCGGCCGTCCGGGAGCTCGGAAGGCGGTACCTCGTATGTGCCGGTGGTGATCGAGGTGGATGGCCCCTCGCTGCTGGAGGGGATGCAGCCCGGTAATTCACCGGGGTCACCGGGGTCACCGGGGCTTCCCGCCGAGATCTACGTCTACGCCTTCGACAGCGCCGGCGCGATCCCCGACTTCCTGACCCAGACCCTGGGGCTGGACCTCGCCAAGGTCGAGCCGGTGCTCCGGCAGAGCGGCTTGAAGTTCTTCGGCCACCTGGACCTCCCTCCCGGCAGCTACTCGCTGCGCGTGCTGGTGCGCAACGGCACCACCGGCAACTACGGCCTGCGGGTGGCCTCTCTGGAGGTGCCCGACCTCGCGCAGGCGCTGCCGGTGCTGCTGCCGCCGTTCTTCCCCGAGACGCCGGGCAAGTGGCTGATGGCCCGCGAAGCCGTGCCCGCCGGCGAGAAGCAGGCAGCCTACCCGTTCATGCAGAGGGACCAGCCGTACATCCCGGCATCGAAGCCGGTCCTGGCCCTGGGCGAGCCAGCCGCGGTGTCGCTGGTCGGCTACAACCTGGGACCGGGCGACCTCCAGGTCCTCACGCAGGTGCTCTCGGCCGACGGCAAGGAGGTCGGCCCCGGTGACATCCAGGTGCTGGAGCGCGAGCGCGGCACGCCCGACCGCCTGAAAGGGACCTTCAGGCCGCCGAATCTGGAGCCCGGCGAGTACCTCCTGAAGGTCACCCTGACCGGCCCCAACGGGCCGGCGGGCACCAGCACCACGCCGTTCGTGATCGGGAAACGGGCGGGGTAGGACCTCACCCCCTGTCCCCCTCTCCCGTCTCCCTTCCACCCCCCGCCGGGAGAGGGGGGACGTTTCTGAGGCAGCCGTGCCTGCGACGGAGGCAAAATGGCCTGAGCTACGTCCCCCCTCTCCCGGGGAAGGGCGGGTGGGAGATGGGAGAGGGGGACAGGGGGTGAGGTCTCCGGGAACTTCCTGGCGGCAAATCCGTTCCAAGTAAGTAAGAGACGCAGGCCGGGGGCCGTTTTGTCTCTGGCAGGAGGTCACGCCATGAGAAGGCTGTTGCCGTGCATCCTGATCCTGGCCCTGGCGGCTGTCGCCGCCCAGGCCCAGCAGACGTTCACCGAGGTGACCGATGTTGTCGTGGTCGAGGTCCCGGTGCAGGTGCTGCGCGACGGGGAGCCGGTCCGCGGGCTCACTTCCGCGGACTTCGAGGTCTACGAGGGGCGCAAGAAGCTCCCCGTCACCGGCTTCGAGGTCCTCGACCTGACCGTGAGCGAGGCTCCGGCGGCGGCGGACAAGACCTTCCAGGCGGCGAGGCCGATCGCGGCGCGGCGCCACTTCCTGCTCCTCTTCGACCTGGCGTTCTCCTCCCCCAAGGCCCTCGCCCAGGCGCGGCAGGCGGCCGAAGACCTCATCGAAGGGCTCCACCCGGTGGACCTGGTGGCGGTCGCCTCCTACCTCCCGTCCAAGGGACCCCAGCTCCTCCTCGGCTTCACCTCGGACAAGGCGCAGATCGCCAACGCCCTGAGCCTGCTCGGCAAGCCGCAGATGTTCGACCGCATGCCCGATCCGCTGCGTCTGGTGCTCGGTGCCGGAGCCCCGGGCGGCGGCGGCGGCGGAGCCTCGGGCAGCGGCAGCGGCGCGGCGGGCGGGCGCTCCTCCGCCCGCAAGGAGGCGATCGCGGAAGCGTTCGACGATCCGTCCGGCACGTTCACCTCCATGCTGGAGGCCGAGACCGGCCGCGCCGCGCGCTCCGCCCAGCAGAAGGCCATCGCCGCCATGAGCCGCGCCTTCGCGGACCTGGCCAAGACCATGGCCGCGCTCTACGGCCGCAAGTACGTCGTCCTCTTCTCCGAAGGGTTCGACAGCGCCGTCTACCAGGGCACCGCCAACATGGACGAGCAGCTCACCATGGCCGCCGAATCGGCCTTCGGCCAGATCTGGGGCGTGGACAACGAGCAGCGCTTCGGCAGCACCAAGTCGGCCAACGACCTGGAGAAGATGCTAGAGGAGTTTCGCCGCGCCGACTGCGTCATCCAGTCCGTGGATATCGGCGGCCTGCGCGAGCGCGGCGGCCCCGAGTCTCAGTGGGTCGGCGGCCGGGACAGCCTCTTCCTGATGGCCGACAGCACCGGCGGCGAGCTGTACGAGAACTTCAACGACCTCTCGGCCGCCATGGGCCAGATGCTCAAGCGCACGAGCGTGACCTACGTCCTCGCCTTCCAGCCCGAAGCCATCAAGCGGGACGGCAACTACCACCGGCTGCGAGTCGAGGTGAAGAACGCGCCCAAGGGGACCCGGGTGGTCCACCGGCCGGGCTACTACGCGCCGAAGCCGTTCGGCGAGCAGAGCGCCACGGAGCGGATGCTCCAGACCGCCCAGCAGGTGGTCAGCGGCGTGGAGAACGGGGCCATCCCCATCTCGGTGCTGGCCGCGGCCTTTCCCACGGCCAGCCCCGCGGCCGGCCAGGAGTCCTACGTGCCCGTGCTGGTCGAGGTGGACGGCCCGTCCCTCCTCGCCGGCCATCCCGCGGGCAAGCCCCTGCCGGCCGAGATCTACGTCTACGCCATGAACCACAACGGCACGGTCGTCGACTACGTCACCCAGAGCCTGGGCCTGGACCTGGCCAAGGTCGAGCCGGCGCTGCGGCAGAGCGGCATCAAGTTCTTCGGCCACCTGGACCTCCCGCCGGGCGACTACTCGGTGCGCGTGCTGGTCCGTAACGGCGCCACCGGCACCGCGGGGCTCAAGGTGGCCACGGTCAGCGTGCCTGCCTTCGCCGCGTCGGACCCCGTGCTGCTCCCCGCCTTCTTCCCCGAGCCCGCGGGCAAGTGGCTGATCGTGCGCGAGGCCGCCCAGGAGGGGGACCGGCAGGTGCCCTACCCCTTCATGGCCGGGGAGGAGCCCTACATCCCCGCCTCGCTGCCGGCCGTCGGCCCGGGCGAGGAGGCCCCGGTCGCCCTGGTCGGCTATCACCTGCGCGACGGCGATCTCCAGGCCGAGGCGAGGATCCTGACTGCCGAGGGCCGGGAGGCCGGCGCCGGGGAGGTGCGGGTCGTGCGGCGCTTCGGCCGCGGCGCCGACGGCGCCGACCGGGTCGCCGCGGCCTTCAAGGCCCCCCGGCTCAAGCCCGGCGAGTACCTGCTGATGATCACCCTGACCGATCCGAGCGGCGCCGCCGAGACCAGCGTCACGCCGTTCGTGGTCAAGGGGGGTGCGGGAATGCGGCCGACCGGTTAGACTAGGAGCAGTCTTTCATGGATCGAGGGAGGGGCGTCCCTCCTCCGTTTGCTGTCTGTCTGGAGAGAGGAACGGATGACAAGGGGGGGCTCCTTCTTAGGGGAGGTGTCTCGTGTGTAGTTCTTTTCGTCTCCTGCTGTCTGTCCTCCTCCTGAGCGTTGCGGCCTTGCCTGCCGCCGCCCAGACCCCGGCCTCAACCCAGACTTTCTCGGATACCGCGGACGTCATCGTCGTCGAGGTGCCCGTGCAGGTGCTCCGCGACGGCGAGCCCGTGCAGGGCCTCTCCGCCCAGGACTTCGAGGTCTTCGAGGGCCGAAACAAGCTGCCCGTCACCGGCTTCGAGGTGCTCGACCTCAACGCGGGCCCCGCCAGCGAGGCCTGGAAGTCGGCGCGGGCCATCTCGGCCCGGCGCCACTTCCTGCTGCTCTTCGACCTGGGGTACTCCTCGCCCAAGGGGCTGGAAAAGGCCCGGGGCGCGGCCCACGACATGCTCGCCGGCCTCCATCCGTCGGACCTGGTCGGCGTGGCGGCCTACTCCCCCTCGGCCGGGCCTCAGCTCCTGCTCGGCTTCACCACCGACCGCAGGCAGGCCGCCCAGGCCGTGAGCCTCCTGGGCAAGCCCGAGATGTTCGACCGCGTGGCGGATCCCTTGCGGCTGGTGCTCAACTCCGGCTCCATCCGGGAGAGCATGGGCGGCGCCGAAGGCGCCGGAAAGTCGAACCCCGCCAGCATGGGAGGCGGAGGCGGAGGCGCCGCGGGCGGCCGCGAGGCCCGCCAGGCCGCCCTCGCCCAGGCGATGGCCGAGCCCCCCTTCCTGCCGGGCGTCTTCACCCACATCGAGCAGGCCGACCGGGCGGCTCAGCACCGCGCCGTCACGGCCATGACCCGCGCCTTCGAGGAGCTCGCCAGGACCATGGGGAGCCTTTACGGCCGCAAGTACGTCGTCCTCTTCTCCGAAGGATTCGACTCCTCGGTCTTCGGCGGCACCGCCGACGTGGACCAGCAGCTCACCATGGCCTCGGCCACTGCCGTGGGCGCCTCCGCCTGGGGTATCGACTCCACGAAGCGGTTTGGCGACAGCAAGGCCACCAACGACCTGGAGTCCATGCTGGAGGAGTTCCGCCGCGCCGACTGCGTCATCCAGGCGGTGGACGTCGGCGGCCTGCGCGAGGGCGCCGGACCCGCGGCCCAGTGGGCCGGCGGCCGGGACAGCCTCTTCCTTCTGGCCGACAGCACCGGCGGCGAGCTGTTCGAGAACTACAACGACCTCTCCGCCGCCATGGAGCAGATGCTGCGGCGCACGAGCGTCACCTACGTCCTCGCCCTGCAGCCCGACGGGCTGAAGCGCGACGGCTCGTACCACGAGATCCGCGTCGAGCTGAAGAGTGCGAAGGGGGCCCGCGTGGTCCACCGGCCGGGGTATTACGCGCCCCGGCCTTTCGGCCAGCAGAGCCCCACGGAGCGGCTGCTCGAGACCGCCCGCAGCGTGGCCGGAGGACAGGACGCAGGCACCATCGCCACCTCGGTGCTGGCGGCGCCATTCCATACCGGAACCGGCGATGCGTACGTACCGGTGCTCATCGAGGTCGACGGCAGGACGCTGACCGCCGGTACCCCGGGGTGGAGCGTGCCGGTCGAAATTTATGCTTATGCCTTCGACGCCCAGGGCCAGGCGCGGGACTTCTTCTCCCAGACCGTCGGCCTCGAGCTGCTCAAGGTCGGCGCCGCGCTCCAGCAGAGCGGCCTCAAGTTCTTCGGCCACCTGGACCTCCCGCCCGGCGACTGGTCGGTCCGGGTGCTGGTGCGCAACGCCGCCACCGGCGCCTCGGGCTTCAAATCCACAACCGTCCACGTGCCCGAGCCCGGCAAGTCCGTGCTGCTGCCCGCCTTCTTCCCCGAGCCCGCGGGCAAGTGGCTGACCATCCGCGAAGCCCAGACCGGGAGCGCGCAGGCCCCCTATCCGTTCATGTCGGGCGACCAGCCGTACATCCCCGCCTCCCTGCCGAAGCTGACCCCGGGCCAGGAGGCCCAGCTCTCCCTCGTGGCCTATCACCTCCGCCCGGGCGAGGTGCAGGCCGAGGCGCGGGTCCGGACGGCGGATGGCCGCGACGCCGGAGCTGGCCGCATCCGGATCGTCCAGCGCCAGGGCCACCTCGCCGGCTCCGAGAGCCTGAGCGCCGTCTTCGAGCCCCCGGCCGGGCTCGCCCCGGGGGAGTACTTGTTGATGATCACGCTGACCGGCCTCTCGGGAGAGGCGGAGAGCAGCGTGGCCTCGTTCACGATGGCAGGAGGTTTGCCATGAAGCGTGTATTGTGCTGGCTCATCCTGGGGATCCTGCTGCCGGGCGTCTTCTCCGTACAGACGTCCGCGCAAACGCCCGCGCAGACGTTCTCCGACCGTACCGACGTCGTCGTGGTCGAGGTCCCGGTGCAGGTGATCGGGTCCGACGGCAAGCCGGTCCGCGGCCTGACCGCGGACGACTTCGAGGTCTACGAGGGGCGCAAGAAGCAGCCCCTGGTCGGTTTCGAGGCCCTCGACCTGGCCTCGCGCCCCGCGGACTGGCAGGAGGCGGCGCCGGTCGCGGCCCGCCGCCACTTCCTGATGATGTTCGACTTCACCTTCTCGTCGCCCAAGGGGCTGGTCCAGGCGCGCGAAGCCGCCCGGGAGCTCGTGGAGCTGCTCCACCCCTCCGACCTGGTCTCCGTGGCCAGCTACACCACGGACAAGGGGACCGAGCTCCTCCTCCAGTTCACGGGCGACCGCAACCAGATCCTGGCCGGGATCGACCGTCTGGGCCTGCGCTCCTTCCGGCGCGAAGAGCAGGCCCCCGACCCCCTGGGGCTCGTCGCCGACACGGCCATGCTCGACGATCCCATCATCAATACGGGTGACGGGGGCCGCGGCAGGGCCGCCATCGACGCCTCCGAGATGGAGCGGGTCGTCGCCGCCGAGGTGAGCCGGAGCACCCAGATCACCAAGGAGCGGTCGGTCGCGTCCATGGCCCGCTCCTACGGCGAGCTCGCCCGCCTGATGTCCAGTGTGCGCGGCCGCAAGTACGTGCTCCTCTTCTCCGAGGGGTTCGACAGCGCCCTCCTGACGGGCAGCGCCAACACCGACGAGCAGCTCGAGATGGCGGAGGGGACCGACCTCTGGAACATCGACTCCGGAGCCCGGTTCGGCAGCACCAAGACCGTCAGCCAGATCGAGGAGATGCTGGAGGAATTCCGCCGCGCCGATTGCGTGATCCAGGCCGTGGACATCGCCGGCCTGCGCGGCGGCGTGGTCGGGCACGCCCAGTTCGCGGGCGGCAAGGACAGCCTTTTCCTCATGGCCAGGGAGACCGGCGGCGAGCTGTTCGAGAACTACAACCAGCTCGGCGTGGCCGTGGCCAAGGTCCTGGAGCGCACCAGCGTCACCTACGTCCTGGCCTTCCAGCCCCAGGTCGAGCGCGACGGCAGCTATCACCGGCTCAAGGTGGAGCTGAAGAACGGCCCCCGGGGCGCGCGAGTGATCCACCGCCCCGGCTACTACGCGCCGCGCGCCTACGACAAGCAGAGCCCCCTGGAGAAAGCTCTGGTCGCCGGCCAGAGCCTGGTGGCGGGCGAGGACAGGGGAGAGATCCGCACCTCGGTGCTGGCCGCCCCCTTCGCGGCCCAGTCCGGCCCGGCCTACGTGCCAGTCCTCATCGAGGTCGACGGTCCCACCCTGACGGCCGGCATGAAGGGTGGTGCGCTGCCTACGGACATCTACGCCTACGCCTTCGACGCCGAGGGCCGGGTGCGCGACTTCTTCTCCCAGACCGTGGGCCTCGACCTGGCCAAGGTCGGGCCGGCGCTCCAGCAGGGCGGCCTCAAGTTCTTCGGCCACCTGGACCTGCCGCCCGGCGACTGGTCCGTGCGCGTGCTGGTGCGCAACGGCGCCACCGGGGCCATGGGCCTCCAGGTAGCCACCGTCCAGGTGCCGGAGCCCTCGAAGCCCAGGCTGCTCCCCGCCTTCTTCCCCGAGCCCCAGGGCAAGTGGCTGATCGTGCGCGAGGCGCCGCGGCAGGGGGACCGGGAGGTGCCGTACCCGTTCATGCTCGGCGAACAGCCTTACATCCCGGCCTCGATGCCGGTGCTCGCGGCCGGGCAGGGGACGTCGGTGTCGCTCGTCGGGTATCACCTCAAGCCGGGCGAGCTGCGGGCCGAGGCGAAGATCCTCACCGCGGACGGCCGCGAGGCTGGAACAGGCCGGATCGACGGCCTCGAGCGGCTCGATCCCGCGGCGGACGGCTCCCACCGGATGGTGGCGACCTTCGCCCCGCCGGAGGGCCTCAAGCCCGGCGAGTACATGCTGATGATCACGGTGACCGACCCGGCGGGCGCCTCGGAGACGAGCGTCACGCCGTTCGAGGTCGTCGCCCAGCCGGGATAAGATCCCCGGCGTGACAGAGACCACGGTCCACCTCAAGCCCGGGCGGGACAAGTCCGTCCGCGAGGGCCACCCCTGGATCTTCTCCGGCGGAGTCGGGCGCCTGGAGGGTCCGGGGGACGCGCCCCTCGTCCGCGTCCTCGACTCCGCCGGCCGGCCGCTCGGGCTTGGCTTCCACAGCCCCCGCTCCCAGATCCGCATCCGCATGCTCGGTCCGGCGGTCGAGCAGGCGGACCGCGCCTTCTTCTCCGAGCGCATCGCCGAAGCTCTGACGCTGCGCAGCGCAATCCTCCCTCCGGATACCACCGGCTACCGGGTCCTCAACGCCGAGGGCGACGGCCTCCCCGGCTGGACGGTCGACCGCTTTGGTGACGTCCTGGTGAGCCAGATCACGGTGGCCGGCCTCGAAGCCCTCAGGGATGAGGCCTACGCCGCCCTCGCCGAAGCCTTCCCAGGTCTCGCCGTCCTCCAGATGAACGACCTGCCGGCGAGAAGGGCCGAGGGCCTGCCGTTTGGAGGGACCGAGGCGATCTCTGGCGAGCCCCCTGCCGAGGCCCCGTTCCTGGAGAGCGGCCTCCACCTCACCGCCGAGCTGACCGGAGGGCAGAAGACCGGCTTCTACTGCGACCAGAGGGAGAACCGCCGCCGCGTGGAGCGCCTCTCCAATGGCCGGACCGTCCTGGACCTCTTCGCCCATTCGGGAGCCTTCGGCCTCTATGCGCTGCGAGGGGGAGCCGCGCGGGTGGTCCACGTCGAGTCCTCGACAAGGCTGATCGAGCGCGGCCGGGAGCTGGCCGGCCGGAACGGCTTCGAAGCCGAACGGATCGAGTGGGTCAAGGCGAACGTCTTCGAGGATCTGCGGGAGAGGGAGGATCGCTACGGGCTCGTGGTCTGCGATCCGCCTCCCCTGGTGCGCAAGCGTCCCGATCTCGACTCCGCGGCCCGCGCCTACAAGGACCTCAACCGTCTGGCCTTGAAGAGGGTGGAGCCCGGGGGCTTCCTCCTGACCTTCTCCTGCAGCGGAGCCGTGGACTCGAAGCTCTTCCGCCAGATCCTCTTCGCCGCCGCCATGGAAGCCGGCGTGCGCGTCGCCTTGCTGGAGCCCCTCGCGGCGGCTCCCGACCACCCCGTCGACATCCGGCATCCCCAGGGGGAGTACCTGAAGGGCTGGCTTACGATGGTACGCGGCTGATTTCAACGCGCTGAAAATTTTGGCGACGCGCCAAAAAACCCGCAGACGCGCTGATTTCGAATTCAGCGCGCTGAATCCCGGGCCAACGCGCCGAACGGCAATTTGGCACGTCGAAAAAAAATCCAGCGGGCTGAACGGCAAATTGGCGCGTCCGAAAAAAATCCAACGCGCCGATTTTGAAATCGACGCGTCTACAGAAAATTTGGCGCGTTAAATTTTTTGTAGACGCGTTTGGCGCCGTTTTGGCGCGTTGAAAAAAATTTCAGCGGTTGGCCCAGGGCCGCGAGATCACGCACGCGTTGATCCCGCCCACCCCCATGGAGAGCTTGCCGGCGGGACCGGCGGGGGCGGGGACGGCCTCGTCGCAGACGAAGTCTCTGTGAAGAGCGGCGATCTGCTGGTTCAGCTCGCCCCGGGAGAGCGGCGTAGGGAAGAGCACCCCCTGCTCGTAGCCGAGGTACTGCGCAGTCAGCTCCCAGCCTCCCGCGACCGACATGCCGTGCCCGAAGGTGCCTTTGCGCGCCGTGACCAGCACCGAGTCCGGCAGGATCGAGCGCAGGTTGTGGACCTCCTGGTAGTCCCCCGGCGTGGCCGTGGCGTGGAGGTCCCAGGTGGCGATCTCGTCCGGCCGGATGCCCGAGGCCTCGAAGGCCTGGCGCATGGCCTCGGTCGGGCCGTCCACCGAGGGGGTGATGATGTGGTCGGCGTCCGAGCTGACACCCACGGCCACCGGCTCCATGCCCAGCGGCTTGAAACCCCGCGCGGTCATGTGCTCCAGGTCGCCCACGATCCAGAGCGCCGATCCGCCCGCCACGTGAGTGCCGCGCATGCCGGTCAGCGGCTTCGAGACGGTGCCATCCGTGGAGACCACTCGGGCCGAGTAGAAGCCCCCGACCGAGAGCGTGTTCGGCGGCGGGTCCGTGGCGCCTACCACCACGGCCTTGGCCTCGCCGCGCTCGATCGCATCCATGGCGAGCTTCAGGGCCACCCCGAACGTGGAGCAGGCCGCCACCGGCGCGAAAGCCAGGCCGGTGATCCTGCCGAGCATGGAGATCTGCGCCGCGGGCGTGTTGTGGAGGTTCCACACCACGTTGGCGGACACGGCCAGCCACGGGGGCTGCGGCGCGCCCCAGCGCTTCTGGAGCTGTCCGAAGCGGCGCTGCTTCTCCTTGAGCAGGCTCATCTTGCCGCTCTCCACGTCCCCCGCGACCGTCATCGCCTCGATCTCCGCCAGCCCGGCGAGGTAGGCCCTCAGGTCGGGGCAGCTCCCGGCCCAGTAATGCCACCAGGCGCGATCGGCGTCGGAGCGATCTTCGGGAGGGAGGGTGGCTGGGTCGCCGGGCACATCGGGCGTGGCGGCGCGCTCCTCGGGCGTCTTGTCCCACCAGGCGGCCATCCCGGGATTGCGCTCGGCCCAGAAGCGGTCCCAGGCGCGCTGGGCGCGGTCGAGGGCGAGGGTCGACTGCTGGATCGTGAGGACGTTGCCGATGCCGCAGCCCACATAGACGTGGGTCTGGGTGCCGAGGCGCTGGAGCTCCTCCTCGATCCCGGGGTTCTGGCCGAGCGACTGGATGAACGACCCGACCGCGTACAGGGTGGTCGGGTCCATCTTCTCCTGGAGCTGGCGGAAGCGGCTGGAAGGGAAGCGGGCGTTGATCCAGTCCCTGTACTCCTCGAAGGAGAACTCGGGGTGGCCCACCAGGAAATTGTTGGGGCCGTAGCCCTCGAACGGAGACAGCCAGCTCTCCGACGACGCGAGGTTCCTCGCGAACGCCTCGACGTTCGGCGAGCGGGGCGCGACGATCCCCCAGCCAAAAATCCCGACTCTGCGCAGAACGAGCCCCCCCTTCTCCGGAGTGGATTCTACACAACGGGACGGGATCACTCTTTCGGGGGAGGAAGATTCCCTCTTTCGGGCGATGCGCCCGCTCCGGCTGCCTCTTTAGACTTCCTTCATGAACAAAGCCATGAACAACCGCTCGATCTTCCTATCGACCCTGCTGCTGGCCAACGTCGCCCTGGCAGCCCTGCTCGGACTGAGCCTGGCCCTCGCGCCTCGGGCGGTGGTGCTCGGTCTCTTCGCGGCCGCCGTGAAGCCGGGCTCGTTCCTGCTCCTGCAGTCGATCGGAGTCCTCCTTTTCGGGATGAGCCTGTCGTTGTGGGCCCTGGTTGACGTCCGGAGAACGGATATCCCCGCGCGGGTTTCCCAGGTCGTCGCCGTCGCGCTCGTCTTCGCCTGGATCACTCTGGTGCTGATCCCGCTGGGAGCGGCGAGCGTGCCTTCACGCATTCTCCCCTTCGTGCCCATCGTTCTGCTCGGGGCAGTCGTGTTCATCTTCGGGTACTTTTCCAGTGAGGCCGCCCGCCGCCGCGGCGCCCGGGTGCCCGATCCGGCCGGCGAAGCCGCGTTGCAGCAGGAGCGCCGCCGGCTGGCCAGGGACCTGCACGACTCGATCAAGCAGCAGCTCTTCAGCATCAAGCTCAGCTCGGCTGCCGCCGAGGAGCGGTGGGAGAGCGACCCTGGCGCTGCCAGGGCGGCCCTCGCCGACGTGCGCAGGAGCGCCCACGCGGCCATGGTCGAGATGCAGGCCATGCTGAGCCAGCTCCGGCCCGAGCCGCTGGCCACGACCGGGCTCGTCGAGGCCCTGCGCGAGCAGTGCGAAGCGCTGGGCTACCGCAGCGGGATCCCGGTCCATTTCGAGATCGGAGACCTCCCGCCGGACAGCCACCTACGGGCCAGCACGCGGGAGAACCTTTTCCGCATCGCCCAGGAGGCGCTCTCGAACATCGCCCGCCACGCCCGCGCTCGCGAGGTGCACGTGCAGCTCGGTAAGGTCGAGCAGGATGGCGTTCCGGCCCTGCTCCTCCAGATCCGCGACGACGGGCAGGGGTTCGATGCGACGGGCCAGGCGGCCGGCATGGGGCTGCGCAACATGCGCGAGCGCCTGGAGGCGGTGAACGGCACGCTGGATATCCGGAGCGCTCCCGGCGAGGGGACGGAGGTCCGGGCTTGCGCGCCGCTCAGGCGGAAGAAGGGCGTGCGTTCCGAGCCGAGTATCCTGTCCAGGCATCGGCAGCGCTTTGTGCAGCTCACCAATAACTTCTGGTTGGCCTGCATCATCGTGATGTTCCTCGAGATGCCGAATCCGCCGCTTCAGCGGTTCGCGGTTCCTCTCTACTGGCTGAATCAGGTTCTCCGGTTCGCCCCTCCCGCCCTTCTCCTGCTTGCTTTTCGGGAGGCATGGCGCTTCTTTCGCCTTCACCGTTCGCTGGCAGGCGACCCTTCGCGGGAGCCAGCTTGGCGCGCTGCGGCGCTGCTGGCCATCCTGCTGGTGAGCCTCCCCTTCCTGTTCCTGGTTCCGAATCCCGGGGC
>DATMER010000061.1:0-62639 GCA_035556715.1 Thermoanaerobaculia bacterium | reverse complement strand
GCTGGCGGGCCGGCCCTGGGGCGTGGTGCGCTTCTGGCTGATGCCCCGGCCGGGGTTCGAGCTGCGCGACCGCCGCCGGCTGGGCGAGGTCGAGACCGGCCTGTTGAAAGGTGGTCCCGCCGCGGACCCGGTCCAGGGGCTGCTCGAGCCCGCGGTCTATGCCCTCTACAATGAGAACGGCACGCCGTCTCTCTCGCCCTGGGACGAGACGCCGCGCCTCTCCGACCGCCTGCGCCCGGCCACCGGCGAGGGCTCGGCGATCGTGGACACCCCGGTCGGCCGGGCGCGGGCCTACAGCCACATGACCCTGGGCGTCTGGGAGGTGATCTACCTGCCGTTCCTGCAGCCGCTCCAGGCGCTGGAGCGGACCGCCAACGCCGGCGTGAGCCTTTTGATGCTGCTGGCGCTGGCCGCGCCGCCGATGCTCCTCCTGTCGCTCCCCCGCGCCTCGTTCCGCGCCTTGCTGGGCCGGGTCGTGCGCTCCTACTCGAAGCGGCTGATCATCGTGTACACCGTGCTCCTCCTGGTGCCGCTGCTGCTCTTGAACGTCGTCCTGGTGGGCGCCATGGAGGACCGGCTGGAGCACCAGCAGCGGGCGGCGGGCGAGGCGGCCCTCGCGTCGGCGCAACAGGTGCTGGGCGAGCGGCTGCTGCGCCTGGAGCCCGGCTTCGGAGTGGACACGGCGCTGGGCGACCGGCTCCTGATCGAGCTTTCCGAGATCGTCCATCACGAGGTGAACCTCTACTGGGGGAGCAGCATCTACGCCTCCAGCCGGCACGAGCTGTTCACGGCCGGCCTGCTGCCGAACCGCATCCCCGGCGAGATCTACTCCCGCCTGGCCCTGCTCGGTTTTGCTCTCTCGGCGCGCACGAACCGCGTGGGGGATACGGACTACCTGGAGGTCTACGCGCCGCTCCGGCTGCCCGGCGAGCCGGTCGAGGAGGAACGCCTGTTCCTCTCCATGCCGCTTCTGGCGCAGCAGGAGGAGGCGGCCGAGGAGCTTGCGCACCTGCGGCGGCAGGGCATCCTGGTCACGGTGGGTCTCTTTCTCCTATTGGTCGCGGTGGGCACCCGCCTGGCGCGCAACTTCACCCGTCCTCTCATGGAGCTGATCGAGGGCACCCGCCGCATCGCCGCGGGCGCGACGTCCCTCAATCTCGCTCCGACCGAGCTGGAGCTGGCGGCGCTGGTGCAGGCGGTCGACGACATGGCGCTGCGCATCGCCGAGGCGCGGGAGCGGCTCGTGCGCGAGAAGCAGGTGGTGGAGCGGATGGTCGAGAACATCACCTCGGGCGTGGTGTCGCTCGACCGCGAGCGCCGGGTGCTGATGCACAACCGCGTGGCCGCCGAGCTGCTGGGCGTTTCCGTGGGCCAGAGCCTGGACCGCGGCGTCGAGGTGGAGGTGCGCCTCGCGCCCGTGGCCGGATTCCTGCGCGAGGCCGTGCAGCGGCCCAGCGAGATGCACCGCCAGACCCTTCGGTTAGCGCAAGGATCGGAACCCGGCGGAGCAGGAGAGCGCGAGTGGTCGCTGGTCTGGGTGCCGGTGCCGGGCGCGGGCGAGCCGTCGGCCTTGCTGGTCGTGGAGGACGCCACCGAGGTGCTGCGCGGCCAGCGGCTCCTGGCCTGGGCGGAGATGGCCCGCATCATCGCCCATGAGATCAAGAACCCGCTGACGCCGATCCGCCTCTCGACCGAGCACCTGCGGGAGGTCTACCATCGCGCACCCGAGCAGCTCGACCGGGTCTTCGAGCGCTGCACGGTCAACATCCTGACCCAGGTGGAGGAGCTGCGCTCGATCGCGTCGGAGTTCTCCACCTACAGCACCATCCTGAACATCGATCCCAAGCCGGGGGACCTGACCGCGGCCATCTCCGAGCTGGTGGAGGGCTACCTGGCGGCGCCGCCCGAGGGGGTGAGCGTGGAGCTGGAGACGAACGGCCCGATCCCCGCCCGTTTCGACGCCAAGCTCCTGGGCCGGGCAGTGAGGAACCTGCTGGAGAACGCGATGAGGGCCAGCGCCGGCGGCGGCCGGGTCACGGTCAAGGTGGAGAGGCAGAACGGGTTGGCCCGCATCTCCGTGATGGACGAGGGGCCGGGGGTCCGGCCCGAGAACCTGCAGCGGATCTTCGATCCCTACTTCTCGACCCACGACACGGGCACCGGCCTGGGCCTCCCCATCGCCCGCCGCGTGGCCGAGGAGCACGGCGGCAGCATCACGGCGCGGAACCGGGCGGAGCGGGGGCTGGAGGTGGTGATCACCCTCCCCGTCAGCCCTTCTACCGCCGCTTGACCTTCAACGTCCGCCGCCCCTTGCTCATCGACGTCCGCGGCTTGATCTCCACGTAGGGCTCGACGCCGGGGACGGTGCAGCGGGCGATCTCCTCGCCCAGGGCGTCCTCGATCTCCTTGATCGTCGGCTTGTTCATCCAGCTTGCGATCGTGGAGACGATCCCCCGGGCGGTGCCGCGGGCGGTGCGGCCGGCGCGGTGGATGTAGTCCTCCACCGTGTCGGGCATGTCGAAGTTGACGATGTGCTGGATGCCCGGCACGTCGATCCCCCGGGCCGCGATGTCGGTGGCGACCAGGATGCGGTGGGCGCCTTCGCGGAAGCCGCGCAGCGCATCCACCCGCTGACCCTGGGAGAGGTCGGAGTGGATGCGCTCGACCGGATGCCCCTCGCGCACCAGCACCCGGGTCAGCCACTCGGCGTCCACCTTTCTGCGGATGAAGACCAGCGTGCTCCCCAGCTCCTTGTTGAGGAGGGCCAGCAGGCAGGCCTTCTTGTCGTCCGGCTCCACCAGGTAGAGCCGGTGATCGATCCCCTCGGCCGCGCCGCCTTCGGGCAGGATGTCGATCCTCACCGGATCCGTCAGGATGCGCTCGGCCAGCCGCTGGATGGGCGGCGGCATGGTGGCCGAGAACATCATGGTCTGCCGTTCGCGGGGGAGCTCGTCGAGGATGCGCTGGACCTGCGGCATGAAGCCCATGTCGAGCATGTGGTCGGCCTCGTCGATGACCAGATTGGAGACCTTGTCGAGCCGCAGCAGGCCCCGCTCCACGTGATCGAGGAGCCGGCCCGGAGTGGCCACGACGATGTCGGGCTTCTTGCCCAGCTTGCGGATCTGCGGCCCCATCTTGACCCCGCCGATCAGGCAGACGGTCTCGAGATCGTGATCCTGGCCGAACAGGTTCAGGAAGGCCTCGGTCTGGAGCGCGATCTCCCGGGTGGGGGAGATGATCAGGCCGCGGACCCCGCCGCCGTGGGTGAGCTTTTCGGCCAGGGGCAGGCAGAAGGCCGCGGTCTTGCCCGACCCGGTCTGGGCGAGGCCGACCACGTCGCGGCCGGAGAGGGCCACGGGGATGACCTCGGCCTGGATCGGCGTGGGATGCTCGAAGCCGATGCGCTTCACGGCGCGCAGGATCGACTCGCTGAGGCCCAGGGAGTCGAACGGCTTGTCGATGGTCTGAACGGGGTGCTGGGGGATGGCGATGGACTGGCGGACGTCGCGGAGGAGGAGGGTCTCTTCTTCGTCGTCTTCGAAGGCCCTCTCCTTCCTGGCCGGAGTCCTGGCCGGAGCGGGCTTGGGCGGCTTGATCTCTGGCTTGGGCTCCGCCTTTGGTTGTCTGGGTTCCTGCTTCGGCTCCGCCTTCTGCTTGATCTCTGGCTTCGGCTCCGCCTTCGCCTTGACCTCAGGCTTTGGTTTCTCGGGCTCCGGCGCGGGCTTGGGCTCCGGCTCGGGGAGGTTCTCCAGGCCGCGGCGGAGCAGCTCCAGGATAAGGTCGTTGAGCGGTCGGCCGGCGCGGGTCTGCGCCTTTTGCAGCGCGTTTGCGAGCTCGGTGGGGATGTGCTGGACGGTGAGCTGGTAGGTTCGTCTTTGCATTCGAGCCTTAGATCCTATGATTGCAGTCAGTTGCAGTCAAGGCGGGGGAGGAGGGGCCGTTTGGCCTAGAATGAGGCTGCGAGTCGATCCGGAGGGCGGAGGCTCGCGGAAAGGACGCTCTATGCGAGCTTCGATCGGATGGTCTCTGCTGGTGGTTCTCCTGCTTGCTGTCGGGACGACTGCGGCGCAAGCGCAGCTCTGGGCCGGTGCGGCGGCCCTGGAGGTCCGGGCCGAGGACGGCGGCAAGCCCGCCGCGGGCGGCGAGGTGCGGTTGGAGTTCCTGGACATGGATCCCCCGGCCGGGCCGGACCCGGTCAAGCTCGACAGCCGCGGCCGCGCCGTGATCGGGTCCCTGGCCGAGGGGCGCTGGCGCCTGGAGGTCAGCCGCCCCGGGGCCATGACCTACCGCGCCGAGATCGAGGTGCAGCGGGACGCCAGACCGCACCTGATTAATGCCGTCCAGCACAACGTGCCGGGCGCCGTGTCCATGATGGAGGTCCGCCTGGCGCGGGCCCGCGGTGGGGCGGCGCTGCCTCCGCCTTCGCGGCGAGCCGCCTCGGCGCCTCCTCCGCCCGAGCCCGCGGAGCCGGAGCCGGCTCCCATCGCCGAGCCCGTGCAGCCGCAGCCGCCTCCGCCCGTCCGTTCCGCTCCGGTCCAGACTCCGGCGCCAACGCCTCCGCCTCAGCAGACACCGCCGACGCCGACTCCCGCGGCTCCGAAGCCCGAGCCGCCCCAGCAGCTTCCGGCCTCGGCCGCCGAGCCCCTCAGGCCGCCTCCGGTCGCGGACCGGGCGCCGGCACCGGCGCCCCGCGAGCCTGAGGAGGAGACCCCGGCTCCAACGCCGCCAACATCGCCAACATCGCCAACGCCTCCGGCTCCCCGTCCGGAGCCGCGGAGGGAGACGCCTCCTCCGGTCCAGCCGCCCGCGCCCACTCCGACTCCGACACCCCAGCGGCCCGCACCGACTCCGACACCGGCTCCCGAGCGCCCCGCCCCCGCCCCGGCCCCGGTGACACCGTCGCCCGCTCCCGCTCCCGCCTCGCCCCCGATCCCTCCGGGCGCCACGCTCCGCCGCTCGCATCAGGACCGCACCTGTGCCGAGTGCAAGCCGGGCGAGTCGTCCCTCTCCGTGGAGGCGGTCGTGCCGGCCTCGGGAGCGTCCGGGTGCGGAGAAGGGCTGCGGGAGGCGCTGCTGCGGCGCGACGGCGGGGCCGGGCTGCCGGCCGGCTGCCGGATGCTGCGGATCGAGCTGCCGCCGGACGTGCGCTACATCGGCTACCGGTACGAGGTCCAGGATGGGGGCGCGAGCGCCGACTGCGTGGCGGGAAAGGACTGCCCGGCCGGGAACGCCCGCTGGCCCGTGGACCCGCTGCTGTTCCGGGACGGCACCGGCAAGACGACCGTGTCCACCGCGTTCGAGAACCGCTCGCCGGACCGCGAGCGCCGGGCGGTCTTGACCGTCTACTTCAGGGAGGCGGGCAACCCGAACGCGCCGCGCCCCATGATTCCCTCGCGGCCGAAGGCGGACCGGCCGCCGGGGTGAGGGGTCAGCCTACGAGCTCCGCCTGCACCGTCTCCAGCACCACTCGGCGGCACTCCTGGGCGGGGAGCGGCGGGCTCAACAGGTAACCCTGGAGCTCGTCGCAGCCCAGCTCGCGGAGGATCGCGAGCTGCTCGTTGGTCTCGACACCCTCGGCCACCACCCGCACGTTCAGGCCGCGGGCCAGGGTGATCATCGACGCGGGGATCCCCGCGCCGCTCTCCCCGGTCCCCAGCAGCCGCACGAAGGAATCGTCGATCTTCAGGGTGTCGATGGGGAAGTCGTGCAGGTAGGAGAGCGAGGAGTAGCCCGTTCCGAAGTCGTCGATCGAGACCTGGACCCCCAGCTCCTTGAGCTTCCGCAGCACGCCCAGGCTCGCCTCGGCGTTCTGCATGGCGAGCGTCTCCGTGATCTCAAGCTCCAGCCCTTCGGGCGGCAGGCCCGACTCCTTCAGCACCCGGCCGACCAGCTCCGCGAGCTCGGCGTGACGGTACGGCCGCGCCGAGAGGTTCACCGCCAGCCGCACCCGCGCGCCCTCCGCGTTCCAGCCCGCCACCTCCTCGCAGGCCGTGCGCAGCACCCAGAGGTCCAGCTCCTGGCTCATCCCCGACTGGTCCGCAAGGGAGAGGAACTCCGAGGCTCCCAGGAGCCCCCGCCCGGGATGCTGCCAGCGCAGCAGCGTCTCGACCCCGACGATCCGCAGGCCTGCGGTTTCGCTTCCGGCCTGGCTTCCACACTGGAAGATCGGCTGGTAGAAGAGGACCATCTCGCCGCGGTCCACCGCCCGCCGCAGATCGCTCTCCAGGGAGGCGCGCTCCCGGGCGTGGGCGTCCAGCGCCGGGGCGTAGATCCGGAAGCCGTCCCGGCCGCTGCGTTTGGCCTGGTACATGGCGAGGTCCGCCTTGCGCAACAGGTCCTCGGCGTCCGTGCCGTGGTCGGGGAAGCGGCTGATGCCGAGGCTCGCGGTGATGACGATCCGCCGGCCCTGGAAGGGGATGGGGTGGCGCAGGGCTTCGAGCAGCTTGCCTGCCACCCGGACCAGGTCCTGCTCGTTGCTGGCACCGGGGAGCAGCACCGTGAACTCGTCGCCGGCCAGGCGGGCCACGGTGTCGCCCTGCCGCAGGGCTCCGCGCAGCCGCTCGGCCACGATCTTCAGCACCTCGTCCCCGCTGCTGTGCCCGAGGGAGTCGTTGATCGACTTGAAGCGGTCCAGGTCGATGAACAGGAGCGCGGCGCTCTGGCCGTCGCGCTCGGCCCGCACCAGGGTGACCTGGACGTGGTCCAGGAAGAGGCTGCGGTTGGGCAGGCCGGTCAGGGTGTCGTGGTAGGCCAGGTGCTCGATCTGCTCCGAGGCCACGAGCACCCGCTTGCGCTCCTCCTCCAGGAGCCAGATGACCATGCCCATGCCCATGGCGGTCTGCAGAAGGACGTCCGCCATCCCCAGGAGCAGCGGGTAGTCGAAGGACCTGTCGAGGATGACCTCGGCGCCGAAGAGGGCGAGGTAATGGACCTGCTGCGCGCCGTAGAGCAGGAACGACGCGCCGAGCAGCTTCCGTCCCAGGCCCATGGGCTGCTGCGAGGTGCGGAGCAGGAGCCAGCCGGAGAGGAGGAACACCGATCCGGCCGTGAGCACACGCACTCCGATCCGGAGGTGGACGCGCAGCTCGGGCGCGACCGCGAGCGACGACACGACCACGGCCACCCCCGCCAGGGCCAGCCCGGCCAGGATCCGGCGCTCGGCCCGCCGCACCATCCGGCGGCCGGTCGTCACCTCGCGCACGCCGAAGAGCAGCCACGCGAGCTGCCAGAAACCGCCGGCCATGGCGATGGCCGCGATGGGGAGCCGGAGCTGGAGCGGCGCCGCGCCCCGCAGGTAGAAGAAGACGCCGAGGGTCCCGCCGAGCAGGTAGACGCAGAACGCCCACCAGCTCCGCTCCCAGTGCTGCAGGTAGCGGCGCCGGTAGATCCGGTGGAACGCCATCAGCACGGCCGCGATGAGGGCCGCGCACAGGGCCTGGGTCAGAAAGGCCGTCAGCGCGACCAGGGCGCCGTCGATCTTCATGGGGGGCCGGACCCCGGAAAAGGTTGCATGTAAGCGTCATTGTACCCCGGTTGATCCCCCGGTAACGATCCCGGTGCCCACAGCGCCGAAGGAAGGGGACCCGATGGTACACTGCCGCCGATTTCGAGGCTCTGCTCATGAAAGTGTCCAAGCTCCGTCCTGCTTCCCCGATCCTGGCCCTCGCCCTCCTGCTCGCGGCTCTACCTGCCGCGGCGGCTCCGAAGAAGAAACCCGCTGACACTCCTGCTCCAGCGACTCAGGATGAGGGCGTCTCCGCCCGCACCGCCGGCCTGGAGAGGCGCGACGGCCTGCTCCCGATCTACCTCGACCGCAAGGCGGGCAAGGTCTGGCTGGAGCTGCCGCCGCCCAGGGCAGGGTCGGACGAGGTGGGGAGCTACCTCTACGTCGAGGGGCTGCTCACCGGCCTCGGCTCCAACCCGGTCGGGCTCGACCGTGGCCAGCTCGGGGACACCCGCGTGGTGACCCTGCGCCGGGTGGGCGGACGGCTCCTGATTGAGCAGCCGAACCTCCGCTTCCGGGCGCTGTCGGACAACCCCGCCGAGGTCCGGGCCGTGCGCGAGTCGTTCGCCACCTCGGTCCTCTGGGCCGGCGTGATCGAAGCGCAGGACCCCGACGGCCGCGCCCTGGTCGACTTCACGGGCTTCCTGGTCCGCGACGCGCACAACGTCGTGCCGCAGCTCCGCCAGACCGGGCAGGGGAACTGGCAGCTCGACGCGTCGCGCAGCGTGGTCGATCTCGACAACTGTTTGGCCTTTCCCGAGAACCTGGAGCTCGAGGCACTGCTGACCTTCACCTCCTCGGAGCCAGGGGAGCTGGTGGCCCAGACCGCCCCCTCGCCAGGGGAAATGACGCTGATCCAGCACCACTCTCTCCTCAAGCTCCCGGAGCCGGGCTACCAGCCGCGGCCGGCCGACGTGCGGGCCGGCTCGTTCGGGATCGACTTCCTGAACTACGCCGCGCCCCTGTCCGCGCCCATCGACACCCACTGGATCGCCCGCCACCGCCTGGAGAAGGTGGACCCGGCCGCGGAGCGCTCCCGGGTCAAGGAGCCGATCGTCTACTACGTGGATGCCGGCGCGCCCGAGCCGGTGCGGACCGCCCTGGTCGAGGGGGCGGGCTGGTGGCGCGAGGCCTTCGAGAAGGCCGGCTTCGTGGACGCCTACCGCGTCGAGGTCCTGCCGCCGGGCGCCCACCCCCTGGACGCCCGCTACAACGTCATCCAGTGGGTCCACCGCTCGACCCGCGGCTGGTCCTACGGCGGCGGGATCATCGACCCGCGCACCGGCGAGATCGTCAAGGGGCACGTCACCCTGGGATCGCTCCGCGTGCGGCAGGACCGCCTGATCTTCGAGGGGCTGGCCGGGACGGAGAAGACCGGCACGGGCGCGGCCGACGACCCGGTGCAGCTCTCGCTCTGGCGCATCCGCCAGCTCGCCGCCCACGAGGTCGGGCACAGCCTCGGCCTCTCGCACAACTTCGCCGCCAGCACCTACGGCCGCGCCTCGGTCATGGACTACCCGGCGCCCATGGTGGGGATCACTCCGGACGGCAACCTCGACTTCTCGCAGGCCTACGGCACCGGGGTGGGGGAGTGGGACGCCTTCGCCATCCGCTACGCCTACAGCCAGTTTCCGCCGGGCACGGACGAGCCCGCGGCCCTGAATGCCATGCTCCGGGACGCGCTCGGGCGCGGGCTCCAGTTCCTGACCGACCAGGACGCCCGGCCCGAAGGAGCCGCCCACCCTCGGGCCATCCTCTGGGACAACGGACCCGAGGCCGTGGAGGCGCTGCGTCATGCCCTGGCTGTGCGCCGGATCGCCCTGTCCCGCTTCGGCGAGCGCAACATCGCGCCGGGGCGGCCCCTGGCCCTGCTCGAAGAGGTCCTCGCGCCGGTCTACTTCCATCACCGCTACCAGCTCGACGGCGCCCTGAAGGTGGTCGGCGGGCTGGACTACACCTATGCCATCCGCGGCGACGGCCAGGACGCGGTCCGGCCCGTGGACGGCGCCCTCCAGCGCAAGGCCCTGGACACGGTCCTGGATGTGCTCGATCCCGAGGCCCTGGACCTCCCCGAGAGCGTGCTGGCCGTGATCCCGCCGCGGCCGGCCGGCTTTCCGGCGAACCCGGAGATGTTCCCTACGGCCGCGGCCCCGGCCTTCGATCCGCTCTCCGCGGCGTCGGCTGCCGCGGACATGGCGGTCCAGGGGCTGCTCCAGCCCGAGCGCGCCGCCCGCCTGGTGGACCTCCACCGCCGCGACTCCAAGCTGCCGGGCTTCGAGGAGGTGCTGGACGCGCTGCTGGAAGCCTCCTTCGGGACGGCAAAGGACGATGCAAGACGCGCCGAGCTGCGCCGGGTCGTGCAGTGGGTGGTGGTGCGGCGGATGATCGGCCTGTCGAGCAACCCGGCCGCGGCGCCCGGAGTGCGCTCGCGGGTGGACGGCGAGCTCCGCAGCCTGCGCGACCGGCTGGGCTCCCCGAAGGATGGGGACGCTGCGGCCGCGCACCGTGCCTTCCTGGCCCAGGAGATCGGACGCTACCTGGAGCGGCCGGAGGTCGATCCCGCCCGGCGCCCGGTGCCTCCGCCCGCTCCGCCGGGCCAGCCGATCGGGTCCAACGGCCCGGAATTCATGGGACTGAGCGGGTGCTCCTGGGGCGGATGATCCTGCTCGCGGCCGTCTTCGCCGCCGCCTTCGCCTCCTGCTCGCCGGGCAAGGGAGCATCGCCGCCTCCTGAGCCGACCGCGACGACCTCTCCCGCCCGGAAAGGGCCGGAACGATTGAAGGTCAAGGTCGTCTCCACCCGCCCGCACGATCCCGCAGCCTACACCCAGGGGCTGGTCTGGCACGAGGGCTCGGTCTACGAGAGCGCCGGCCAGTACGGCGTTTCCAGCCTGAGGCAGGTGGACCCCGCCACGGGCGAGGTGCGCCGCAAGCTGGACCTTCCGCCCCAGTACTTCGGCGAGGGGCTGGCCCGGGTGGGGGACCGGCTGGTCCAGCTCACCTGGCAGGAGGGCGTGGCCTTCGTCTACCGGATCTCCGACTTCGAAAAGGTCGGCGAGCACCGCTATACGGGGGAGGGTTGGGGCCTCTGCCACGACGGCACGAGGCTGATCATGAGCGACGGCTCCGACCGTCTGGCGTTCCGCGATCCCGAGACCTTCGCGGTGACCGGAGAGGTGCGGGTGAGGATGGAAGGCGCGCCCGTGGACCAGCTCAACGAGCTGGAGTGCGTGGACGGCGCGGTCTACGCCAACGTCTACCAGACCCAGCACATCGTGCGCATCGACCCCGCCACGGGCGAGGTCACGGCCCTGATCGACGCCTCCGGGCTGCTCGGAGCGGCCGACTACCAGGCCGGGGCCGAGGTGCTCAACGGCATCGCCTGGGTGCCGGAGACGAAGCGGTTCCTGATCACGGGGAAGAACTGGCCGCTGGTGTTCGAGGTGGAGGTGGTGCCGTGAGCCCTCACCCCCGTCCCCTCTCCCGCCTCCCCGCCCCCCTCCCCGGGAGAGGGGCGCCACCGCCCTTCCCTCTCCTCTCTGATCCTCAGCCAGAACCATGTCTTCGCTGTATCCGGTTCCCCCCTCTCCCGGGGAGGGGGGCGGGGAGACGGGAGAGGGGGGGCAGGGGGGTGAGGGCTCTCTTCCTCCTCCTCCTCGCCGCCTGCGGCCCGGCCTCGGTCCCGCCGCCGCCCGCACATGTGCCGCCCCCGCCCTCTGCCCCCGCTCCCTACACCCTCTCTCTCCTCGGCGACGGCCCGCTCGTCATCCCTCCGGGCCTGGAGGTGGACGGCCTGACCGTGGGCGGCCTTTCCGCGATCGTCCGGTCCGAGGGGGACACCTACCGGTCGCTCATCGACAACCAGGGCGCCGCCGCGGCCCGCATCTTCGAGCTCCAGTTCGCGGTGACGGAGCGCGGACCGGCGCCGTTGCCGGGCCGGACTCCCGCCGACGTGCCCCGCTCTGCCCTCCGCCTCGAGGGTCTCAACGGCATCAACTTCGACGGCGAAGGGCTGGTCCTCACCCCCGAGCGCACCTTCCTGGTCTCCTCCGAAAGAGAGCCGTCCATCCGCGAGGTCTCCGCCGAGGGGAAGACCCTCCGCAATCTCCCGGTGCCGCCGGTGTTCGACGGCTCGCTTCTCGGAGGCAGAGGCATCCGGTCCAACCAGGGATTCGAGGCTCTAGCCATCTCCCCGGACGGCCGCTCTCTCTGGACCGCCAACGAGGGAGCGCTCAAGCAGGATGCTCCCGACGAGGCCATGTTCGGCGTCCACCCGATCCGTCTCCTGAGGTACGACAGACAGGGGGATTCCTGGGCTCCCGCCGCGCAGCACGTCTACGTGCTGGACCCGATCGAGAAGCGGGGGATCGGTCTGCACGTGCGCGGACTCGTGGACCTGCTGCCCCTCCCCGAGGGCGGCTTCCTGGCCCTGGAGCGCGAGTTCGTGGCCGGCGTGGGCATGGAGGTCCAGATCTTCCACGTCACGACCGGCGGCGCCACGGATGTCTCCGGCCTGGAATCCCTGGCGGGGCAGAGCTACACCCCGGTCCGCAAGACCCTCGTCTACGACTTCGCCGTATCGGCGGGATTGGGCTTCGTGCCGGACAACCTGGAGGGGATGACATTCGGTCCTGCACTGCCTGGCGGTGACCGCACGCTGGTTTTGGTCAGCGACGACAACTTCGAGCCGCGCATCCAGTCCACCCAGATCGTGGCTTTACGGCTTCATTCCGCCACCCGCGGCGCTTCGTAGGTGGCGCAGGGGTCCACGTCGTAGGCGTAGGTCGATCCCCAGAGATTGTCGAAGAAGCGCTCCATGCGCGCCCCGACCGCGGGGCTGTCGATGATCATCCCGATGTTGCGGCTCTGGTAGAAGTAGTCCCCCTCCCAGTTGCTGCTGCCGAGCCAGGCGCGGCGGCCGTCCACGACCATGTACTTGGAATGGGCGACCCGGGCGAAGGGGACGAAGCCACCGGAGAAAGGCGGGATCGTGCTCATCCGCACGTCGATCCCCGGGATGGTCTGGAGGCTCTGGAGCCCCTCGACCGTGCCCTGGCGCTTGCTCCAGTCGGCCAGGAGGAGCCGGACCTTGACCCCGCGCGAGGCGGCGCGGCGGAGGGCCGTGTCCAGGAGGTCGAAATAGGACCCGTCCCGGGAGAGCGTCTTGTAGGTCAGGAGCTGGATGCGGACCGAGCTGGTGGCGCGGTCGATCATCTCGGCCAGGCGGGGGAGGTCCCAGAGGGTCTGGTCCGGGAGCCAGCCCGTGGGGCTGAACACGGGCGTGACCCAGGGCGCGTCCGCGCCGTCGCCCACCTGCACGGGAAAGAGATAGCTTCCCGAGCGCACGCGAGTCCTGCGGTCGGGCCTCTGGTCGGGATTGGCGGGGCCGGCCAGGGCCCAATCGGTCTCGAACACGTCCAGGTAAGCGCGGGCCACCTGCGGCTCCACCACGCGGACGCCCAGCTCCTGGATGTGCTGGAGCGAGCGCCAGTCGAAGTTCTGGCTGCCCACGTAGACCTCCTGGCCGTCCACCAGGAAGTACTTGGCGTGGAGCACGCCGCCCCCCAGGACGGCGAAGTCGTAGATCCGCACCTCGACACCTGGCTTCGCGGCCAGCCGCGCCAGGGTCTCGGGGTAGGTCTTCTGGAAGACCTTCTCGGCCAGGAACCGGACGCGCACCCCCCGCGCCGCGGCGCGCTCCACGGCCTGCACCACGGTCTCCAGGCGGCTCTGCCGGTTGTCAGGGTCGTCCGAGGCGTAGAACTCGGCGAAGTCCAGGGTCTTCCGCGCCCGGTCGATCATCTCGGGCCAGACCACATGGGCGTCGCGCAGGTCGGGATTGTCGAGCGTGGTCTCCACCGGGACCGACTCGACGAGCTCGAGGACCTCCTGGGCGGTGGCAGGGGCTGCCAGCAGGCAGAGGGACAGGAGACAGCGGCGCAGGGTTGTCATGCGCGCAGTCTAGTAGACTCACAATGGACTGAGAGCAAGGAGCCACCCATGAACGACAGTTTCTGGTACGTCGCCGTCGGAGGGCAGCAGCAGGGACCGTGGACCACCGAAGAGGTGCTGGACGGGATCCGCAGCGGCCGGTACGGACGGGATGCCTACGTTTTCGCCCAGGGGATGGCCAACTGGGTCCCCCTGACCAGCCAGCCGGAGTTCGCCTCCGCGTTCGGTGGGGGTCCATCCGCGGCGGCGGCGCCCCCGCCTCCCCCGGGGCGCTCCGCGGCGCACGAGATCGACTACGAGCTGTTCGGCGAGGAGATGCAGTACGTGGAGATCACGCTCGACCCGGGCGAGGCCTGCGTGGCCGAGGCCGGCTCCTTCATGTACATGGAGCCGGGCATCGAGATGCAGACCATCTTCGGCGACGGCTCGGGCCAGGAGGGGAGCGGCTTCATGGGCAAGCTCCTGACCGCGGGCAAGCGCGTGCTCACAGGCGAGTCGCTCTTCATGACCGTGTTCTCGAACGGCACCGGCGGCCGGCAGAAGGTGGCCTTCGCCTCGCCCTACCCGGGGCGGATCGTGCCCCTCGACCTCAAGCAGCACGGCGGCCGCATTCTCTGTGAGAAGGACGCCTTCCTCTGCGCGGCCAAGGGGATCGCGGTGGGGATCGCGTTCCAGCGCAAGCTCGGAGCGGGCCTGTTCGGCGGCGAGGGCTTCCTGCTGCAGAAGCTGGAGGGGGACGGCCTCGCCTTCGTGCACTCCGGAGGCACCATCCTCAGCCGCCAGCTCGCCGCGGGCGAGACCCTGCGGGTCGACACCGGCTGCCTGGTGGCCTTCGAGAGCACGGTCAACTACGACATCCAGATGGTGAGCGGGATCAAGACTGCCATCTTCGGTGGCGAGGGCCTGTTCTATGCGGCGCTGACCGGACCGGGCCGGATCTGGCTGCAGTCGCTCCCCTTCAGCCGCCTGGCCAAGCGGGTGCTCTCCGCGATCCCGCGGGGCGCCAAGGGCCGCAAGGGCGAAGGCTCGATCCTGGGGGATCTGGGCGAGCTGGTGATGGGGGATTGAGGACGGGGCGCGATCGATCGCGCCCCCATCCATCAGCGCTCGACCGGAGCCTCGACCTTCAGGATGCGCCCCCACGCGTTGCGGAGGTTCTCCGGAAGGTCTAGCTCGGGGAAGATATCCCGGACTTCGTCGCGGCTGACGAAGGTCCAGATGTCGTCCCACACGGCATAGCGGAGCAGGTGCGAGATCACCCAGGCACGCTGGGCGGTGGTGCCCTGGCGCAAGAGGTGGCGAACCTCTTCGGCCGTCACCCTCTGGTCGGGGAAGAAGTAGAGGAATTCCTGGCGGTCCGAGCCGTCGCGGCTCCTGCCTGGGCCTTGCATGGATTGAGTATAGCGGGTCTCGCACGGTTTCGGGAGCCTCGCGGCTGCCCCTTGACCGCCGCGGGGCCGGTCCGCTAGATTTCCCTCCGCTCAGAGTATCGAGCGGGCATAACTCAGCTGGTAGAGTGCAAGCTTCCCAAGCTTGATGTCGCGGGTTCGAATCCCGTTGCCCGCTCCAATTTCGTTCCCGTTCCCATAGCTATGTCGATCTTCGGTCGCCGCGACAGCAAAAGCCCCACCTCTGCCTCGTCGGGCGGAACCTCGGACGCCACCCTCGGCCAGGCCCCGTCCTCGTCGAAGGCGCAGCAGCGCCGCATCACTCACATCGCCCCGGGCTCGCGCGTCCAGGGCGAGCTCACCGGCCCCACCGAGCTCCTCATCGAAGGGGAGGTCGAGGGCGAGATCCGCGTCGACGCGACGGTCATGGTCGGCACCGAAGGGGTGGTGCACGGCCCGGTCTCGGCCCACGTGGTGCGGATCGGCGGCCGGGTGTTCGGCAGCGTGAGCGCCCTCGAGCGCGTGGAGGTCGCCCCGTCCGGCACGCTGGAGGGGGACGTCTCCGCGCCGCGCATCGTCATCGCGGAAGGGGCCTTCTTCAAGGGACGCGTGGAGATGAAGGGGGACAGGCCGGACAAGCCGGAGAAGATGGAGAAGGCAGCACAGGAGAAGGCGGAAGAGGCGCGCCACGCCAAGGGGGCCGGCGAGCCGGGACGTCAACCCAAGACTTCGGTCGAGCCGGGGAAGGCCTGAGAACGTGCGTATCGGTATCCCGAAAGAGATCAAGAACCACGAGTACCGCGTCGCCATGGTCCCGGCCGGCGTGCACGCGCTGGTCGCGGCCGGGCACGAGGTCGTCGTGCAGGATAGCGCCGGCAGCGGCAGCGGAATCCCGAACGAGGAGTACGTCCAGGCTGGAGCCCGCCTCGTGCCGGACGCCGCCAGCGTCTGGGACTGGGCCGAGATGGTGGTCAAGGTCAAGGAGCCGGTCGGCCCCGAGTACGACCTGATGCGCGAAGGCCAGACCCTGTTCACATATCTCCACCTCGCGCCCCTGCCCGAGCTCACGGACGTGCTGCTGGCGAAGAAGGTCACCGGCATCGCCTACGAGACCATCGAGGACCGCCAGGGCCGCCTGCCGCTGCTCACCCCGATGTCCGAAGTCGCCGGCCGCATGGCCGTGGTGGTGGGCGCGAACTATCTGCAGAGGATCTACGGCGGCCGCGGCACGCTGCTCGCCGGAGTCCCGGGCGTGCCCCCGGGCGACGTGGTAGTCATCGGCGGCGGCATCGTAGGCCTCAACTCGATCAAGATGGCCCTCGGTCTGGGCGCCCGGGTAGCGGTCCTCGACACGAACCTCGACCGCCTGCGCCAGATCGACGACATGTTCCACGGCGTGGTCACGACGCTCGCCAGCAACCAGTACAACCTGCGCGCCGCCCTCCGCCGTTGCGACCTGCTCATCGGCGCCGTGCTCATCCCCGGCTATTCCGCGCCGAAGCTGGTCACGCGCGACATGCTCAAGCTGATGAAGGAGGGAGCCGTGGTCGTGGATGTGGCGGTCGACCAGGGAGGCTGCTTCGAGACCACCCGACCCACCACGCACTCCGATCCGGTCTACGTGGTCGACGGCGTGGTCCACTACTGCGTGGCCAACATGCCCGGCGCGGTCCCGCGCACCTCCACCTTCGCCCTCAACAACGCCACCCTGCCGTACGGCCTCTCCCTCGCCAACAAGGGGATAGAGCAGGCCGTGGCCGAGGATCCCGGTCTCCTCCCGGGCGTCAACACCTTCAAGGGCCACATCACCAACAAGCCCGTTGCCGATTCCCTGGGCCGGCCGTACAAACCGTTCAAAGAGCTGCTGTAGGCCACGGCTCGCCCCACAGCTCGCGCAGATCGTCCGGCACCGGAGCCTCGAAGGCGAGGCTCCGGCCATCCATCGGATGTTTGAACGCCAAGCGCCACGCGTGGAGCGCGGGACGGGGGAAATCCCGCAGGCGCGCCTGGATCGGCTTCGGCAGATTCGGCAAGCCTTTCCAGCGCGCTTCGCCGTAGACCGGATCGCCGACCAGGGGATGCCCGAGGTGCTTCAGGTGCACGCGTATCTGGTGTGTGCGGCCGGTGGCGAGGTCGAGCTCCAGGAGCGAGATGCCGCCGTGGGCCGCGAGGGTGCGGTAACCGGTGCGGGCGGGGCGTCCGTCCGTCCGCACGGTCATTTCCTTGCGCCGGAGCGCGTGACGGCCGATGGGCGCGTCGATGATCCCTTCGGGAGGCTTCGGCTCGCCGTAGGCGATGGCGAGGTAGCGCTTGTCCACCTCGCGGGCCGCGAAGGCGCGGGCGAGCCGGTGGTAGGCGGCGGCCGTGCGGGCGACCACGAGGACGCCGCTGGTGCCCTGGTCGAGCCGGTGGACGATGCCGGGCCGGCCGGGCCCGCCCACGCCCGCCATCTCCGGATAGCGGGCCAGGAGGTGATGGGCGAGCGTCCCGGTCGTCCGGCCGGCGCCGGGGTGGACGGTCAGGCCCGCGGGCTTGTCCAGGACGGCGAGGTCGGCGTCCTCGTATAAAACGCGGAGGTCTCCCTCCTCGGGCTGGACACGATCGTCCCCGGGCTGGGGAGGGTTGCAATCGACGAGATCCCCTTCGGCGACGGGGTAGGAGGGCTTGGCCGGGCGGCCGTGTACCTGGACGAGGCCGTCCTGGATCCAGCGCTGGACCTGGTTGCGGGGGGTGTCGAGGCGCGCCGCCACGTGACGGTCGAGGCGCTCTCCTGCGTCCTCGGGCCCGGCCGTCCAGGAGATCACGCTTTTTCCGGTGCTTGATCCTTGCGGACGCGGAAGCTGTCGATCGCCATCAGCACGATGCCGATGGAGATGGCGCTGTCGGCCACGTTGAACGACGGCCAGTGGTAGGTGCCCACGTAGACGTCGATGAAGTCGGTGACCGCGCCGCTCGACACGCGGTCGATCAGGTTGCCGATGGCGCCGCCGACCACGAGCGCCAGGGCCACGAGGAGGAGGCGGTCGCGGGCCGGGGCGTACCAGAAGTAGACGCCCACGGCGGTGAGGGCGGCGAGGCCCAGGATCGTCAGGAGCCAACTCCCGTTGCCCACGCCCTCCGAGGCGAAGAGGCCGAACGCCACGCCCGTGTTGCGGACGTGGGTCAGGTTGAGGAACCCCGGGATCACGGGGTGGGCCGCGTGGTGGGGAAGGTGGACCTCCACCAGCCACTTGGTCCACTGGTCCAGGACGATGATGCCGAGCGACAGGAACAGGTAGCGCAGCTTGCCAAGCTGGACGGCGGTCCTGTCACGCGGGTCGGCGAGCACGTTCACAGGGATGGGCTGCTCGGTTTCCACCAGGGTCTCCAATCGTTATTTCCGGAAGCAGCGTCGGGCGGCTTCGACGGTCTCTTTCAGGTCCGGTTCCTGGAACAGCCGGATGCCGGCCACGCCCCGGGCGCCTGCCGCGGCCGCTTCGCTGAACCGGGAGAGCATAACGCCTCCCAGGGAGTACACGGGAATGCCCACCTTCGCGGCCCGGGCCAACTCCTCGATGCCCAGCGGCGGTCCGTAGCGCTCCTTCGACGGGGTGGGCCAGACCGGTCCGAAGGTCACGTAGTCGGCGCCGTCCCGCGAGGCGCGCTCCACCTCCTCGACGGAATGGGTGGAGAGGCCGAGAAGCACGCCCTTCCCGAACCGGCGGCGCAGGGCCGCGACCGGCACGCCGTCGGCGGGGAGATGCGCGCCGTCGGCGCCGGCCGCCAGGGCCAGGTCCACGCGGCCGTTGACCAGGACCACCGCCGGGGGAGGCAGGGCGGCACGGGCCTCCCGGGCCAGCTCGAACACGGTGCGGTCGTCCAGGTCCTTCTCGCGGATCTGGATCGCCCCGACTCCCGCTTCGCCCACCCGCCGCAGCCAATCAGGAAAAGCAAGGGAGACCCGGTCGCTAATGGCCAGGAGGTCAAACGCTGGCACGCGACTTCCGCCGGGTGAGCAGCGCGTGGAGGTCATGGGCGCCCAGGACCAGGTGGACGAGCCCGAACCCGCTTACCGCGCCGCGCATGAAAGGGTGGAGCATCAGGCCGCGCAGCGCCTGGATCGGGATCTGGACCATGGTGCGGTCCCAAACGGGGCTCCAGGGAGCGAAGATCAGCAGCACTCCCGCCTCGGCGCAGTAGAGGATGAAGAGGAGGGTGAGGAAGGTGGACATCCGCATGGGCGGGGGGGATTGTAGCCTGAAGGCCAAAACAAAACGGCCGGTGTCGCCACCGGCCGTCTCGTTCCATCTACGTTACTGTTGCTTACTCGCCCGGAGGCCGGGAGCGGCTGCCGCGGCTGCGGCTCTGGCTGCCCTGGTCGCCCCCGCTCTCGCCTCCCCGGGACCCGCGCTCCCGCTCAGCCTCCCGACGCTCGGGCCGGGACGGCGGCGAAGACTCCCGCTCTCTCTCCCGCTCCCGGCTCCGCACTGATTCCTGCTGGCGCTCCCGCTCCATCTCCTGCCCTCGTGCCCGCTCCCGCTCCTGCGCCCGCTCTCTCTCAACGGTCCGCGCCCTGTCCTGCTCCTGCTGACGGTCCCGGGCACTCTCCCGCTCTCGCTCCTGTTCCCGGGCCCGCGGCGCGTCGTAGCTCTGCGGCGGATCGGGACGCCGGTAGGACGACGGCGGAGGCGAATCCGAATCGGGCCGGCTGGGACGCGGCGCACCGCCGGATTGCCCGGCTTCGGGCCTCCGGCTCCTCACCTCGTCGTTCCGATCCTCGTCCTGGGGAGGACGGCTCTCGCGCGGCTGCCTCGTCTCGGGACGGGAGGCGCCAGTATCGCCGGAATTGCCGGTATCGCCGCCCTGCGGACGGGGCGCGCCACCGGACTCGCCCGGCTCGGGCCTCCGGCTTCGGACCGCCGAGTCGTTGCGGGGCGCGCCACCGCCTTGCGGCGTCTCGCGCGGGACCCTCACCCGGGGCTCGCTCCCGCGGTCGTTGCTATCGTTGCGGTCACCGCGGTCACTGCTGTCGCTGCTGCTCTCGGGCCGCGGAGCCCCGCCGGCCGTGCCCGGCTGCGGCCGGGCTGCCCGCGGACGCTCGCCCTCGCGGTCGCCCTCGCGGTCGATGACCACGCCGCCCTCCCGGGGAACCCGGACGCGAGGCGCGCCGCTGGCGGACGGACTTCCGCTTCCGCCGCTCGGGACCGGCCGGTCGCGCCGCGCCGTCCGCGGAGTGTCCGAGGGATCTGTGGGCATCGCTCCATCCAGGGGACCGCCTCCGGTCGCGTTGCGCGGCCTCTCGGCCGTTCTCGTACGCACGCCGGGCTGGCCACTCTGATCACCGTCGCGGCCATCACGTGGCACCACGTTGCGGACGACCTGGTCCGGCAGGTCGGGCCTGCGCTGGACGAACGGCGTCACGTCGGGAAGCTGGCCCTCCGCTCCGCGGCCGTTGCCGTTGGACCGGGTCAGCACGCCGATGGCGTGGCGCGGCTCGTTCCAGGTATCCGGCTTGAGCGGCCGGGTATCCGTGGTGATCACGCCGCGGTCGATCTCGCGGCGGCGCAGCTCGTCGCGGGGCACTGCGTAGCGCCGCACGTCCCAGTGGTCCCGGCGGCCGTCCTTGAACCCGTCGCGGTAGCCATTGCGGTAGCCACGGAAGTAGTCGTGCCGGATGAAGCTCCAGTGGTTGCCGAAGCCGTTCCAGTCCCCTCCCGCCCAGCCGTACACGCCGTAGCGGAAGTGCGAGTACCGGTCGCGGTAGAAGCTCGTGTAGTGGCCGGTCGGGCACCAGCCCACGTAGCTCGGACCCCAGTACCAGTAGACCCATGCGGGAGCCCAGCGGCGGCCCGGCGACCAGGCCCAGCCGTAGTTGGGGAGATAGTCCCAGCTCCCGTAGTGGTAGGGCACCCAGCCCCAGGGCTCGTACGAGACCCAGTTCAGGCCGGCCGGCGTGTAGGCCCAGCGGCCCTGCCAGTAGGGGCGCCAGCCCACGTCCACCCGCGGGCGCCAGTACGGACGGCCGCCGTGGTGGATCCACGAGCCGTGGCGGGCCAGCGGCGCCGCGCTGTAGCGCAGGTCCTCGTCGATGTACTTGTCGTTGTCGGCGTACCGGGCCTCGCCCTCCAGGCGGTCGCCCCAGCGCTCGAGCGCGTCGAAGGAGCCGGCGGACTCGACGTCCACGTCGGCGAGGCGCTCCCCCTGGACGATGGCGGCCTCTTCGGCCTGCACGACCTCGGAGCTGCGGTCGGTTACCACCTCGGCCTTGCCGCGGCGGACGACCACCTCGGTGTACTGGCCCTGGGACGTGGTGATCCGGTAGGTGCCGTAGTTCTGGGGATAGACGGTGGCGTTCGGGGTGTCGACCCGCGGGAGCTGGTCGCCCAGCGAGTCGGCGGTCACCGTCAGCAGGATGTTGCCGCTGTGCAGACGGATGACCGAGGCCGGGTCGTCCCGGTCCGGAGAGGCGGCGAGCTGCTCGAGGGTGACCTCGCTGTCGCCGTCCAGGCGGAGAATATTGCGGTCGGCGAGGACGATCTCCGCGCGCGACCGGCTGGAGACCCAGATGCGGTCGCCGGCGAGGACCGGCTGGTTGATCTCGGCCGGCTGGCGGTCGGTATTGTCGCCACTGGCCTGCATCAGGGTCGCCGAGCCCTCGATCACGCGGAAGTAGCCGTAGCTTTCGTCGCCGCTCGCGGCCGCCGGCAGGGCGGTCAGGGCCAGCAGCCCCAGCGCGAGTCCGACGCGGACCAAGGACCTGTCAAGGGGTATCATTTTGAACCTCCATGGGGTCAGAGGGAACACACTCTACCCCAAGAGAGCAACTTCCGGACCAGGGCTGGAATTCCTCCATTTCCCTCTATATCCTTCTATAATGGGCGCGCTTCGGCCGGCCTGGCTGTCCACCGCAGGCGTCAGCGGCGTCCACCGGATGGACCGCGCGCGGGCCGGTCGTGCATCATCTTCTTGTCGGAGGCGTTCATAGCCGTGGGGATCAAGAGCTGGTTCGGCGGCGGGGCAAAGCAGGAGCAGAAGCCGGGACAGAAGCCGGCGAAGAAGGAAGACGAGTACACGATCGACGACCTGATCGTGCTGGAGCGCTATGACGAGGCCCTCGAGCACCTGAAGTCCAAGATCAAGCTCAACCCGAACGACCTGCATATGCACCTGAAGCTCGCCGAGGCCTACATCGGCCTCAAGCAGTTCGACAAGGCCGTGGACGAGTTCGGCTACGTGGCCGAGGAGTACGCCCAGGACGGCTTCTACGACAAGGGGATCGCGCTGCTCTCCAAGGCCCAGAGGCTGGCGCCCATGGACCAGTCGATGCGCTTCCGGATCGAGCGCATCCAGCGCGAGAAGAGCATGGAGAACGTCCGCGCCATCGCGCTCGAGGGCCTGCGCCAGGCCGGCGGCCAGAAGGCCAGCACCAGCGCGGTCGAGCTCAAGCGGCTCTGGCACTACCTGGCCACCAGCTCGATCGTGCAGCACCTCTCCGGCGACCAGATCAAGCGGCTGTTCTCCTCCATGGAGCTCACCCGCCTGGACCAGGGCTCCACGGTCGCCGAGGAGGGAAGCCGCGAGGCGTTCCTGCTCCTCATCGTCAACGGCGTGATCGAGGCCTGCTTCCAGGACGGCAGCGGCAAGGAGACGTCGATGCGGTCCTTCACCTCGGGCGACATCATCGGCGAAAGCGCGCTCCTGGAGCATGGCACCTGGCCGGCCCACTACCGCGTGACCGAGCCGGCCATCGCACTGAAGCTGACCCGCGAGGGGCTGGAGAAGACCCTCGTCGGCAACCCTGACCCGCGCAACTTCCTGGAGGTCCTGCGCGAGCAGCACAACGACCGCGACCTCGCGGTCACGCTGCGGCGCCTCCGCACTGCCTGATGGCCATCCTCCCGATCCGCATCTACCCCGATCCTGTCCTCCGGGTGAAGTGCCGCGACGTCACCGAGTTCGACGCGAAGCTCCGCAAGACCGCGGCCGACATGATCGAGACCATGCACGCGGCCCCCGGCGTGGGCCTGGCCGCGCCGCAGGTCGGGCTCGATTTCCGCCTGACCGTGATCGACCTGTCCGTGGGAGAGGACCCCAGGCAGGTCTACGTCATCGTCAACCCCGAGGTCACGTTCCGCGAAGGCGCGGAGACCGCGGAGGAGGGCTGCCTCTCCCTGCCAGGGCTCACCGACAAGGTGGAGCGGCCGATGCGGATCATGGTGAAGGCCCAGGACCTGGACGGCAAGCCGATCGAGATCCACGCCGAGGACTGGCTCGCCCGCGCCTTCTGCCACGAGATCGACCACCTGAACGGCGTGCTCTTCACCGACCACCTGCGCGGCCTGCGCAAGGAGCGGATGAAGAGGCAGCTCAGGAAGCTGGCAGCGGATTCGGAGGTGCGGGTGTGAGGAAGACCCTCACCCCCTACCCCTCTCCCACCTCCCCGCCCCCCTCCCCGGGCGAGGGGCGCCCCCACACGCCCAGGATTCCGTTCCCCCCTCTCCCAGGGAGGGGGGTGGGGAGGTGGGAGAGGGGGGTAAGGGGGGTGAGGGCTCGGGCTTTGCTCCTCCTCACCCTCGTCCTCGCCGCCTGCGGCGGCGGGGGAGGCGGAGGCGGCTCGCCAACCCAGCCGACCCCGACGCCGAACCCGACTCCCACACCGAGCCAGCCGAGCCTGGTCTTCACGCCCCAGGGGGGCGGGGACTCCGGTATCTCCCTGGCCAGCGGGGCGGGCAGCACGGCCTCGACCCTGATCCTGGAGGTGCGGGCGAGCTCGGTAAACGATCTCTACGGCATCGCCTTCGATTTGACGTACCCGTCCAACCTGCTGCAGTACGTGCGGGCCACGCAGGGGCCGCTCCTGGCCGGCGGCACGCTCCAGATCGCGCCCTCCGCGGGCAACCTGGTGGTCGGCCTGACCAACCTGGGCCCGGTACCGGGCGCCAATGGCTCGGGGGTGCTGGTGACCTTCGAGTTCCGCGCGATCGGCGCGGGCCAGGGATCTTTCACGTTCACTCGCAACGTCGCGGCCAACTCGGCCGGGCAGGCCATCAACGGCCTCTCCTGGGGTACCGGGACCGTCCGCATCACCCTCTGACCAGCATCTCTTCTTCTCCCCGGAGCCCATGCCCGAGCTCGTCTTCTACAACACCCTTGGCCGAAGGCCGACCCCGTTCAATCCTGTCGTCCCCGGAGAGGCGCGGATCTACACCTGCGGCCCGACCGTCTACAACGACGTCCACATCGGCAACCTCCGCACCTTCCTCTTCGAGGACCTGCTGCGGCGGACCCTGCGCTACCTCGGATACAAGGTGATCCAGGTCATGAACGTGACCGACGTGGACGACAAGACGATCCTGGGCGCCCACAACGCCGGGCTCTCGCTCGACGAGTACACGGCGCCGTTCATCGAGTCGTTCCTGCGCGACCTGGACACCCTCCACATGGAGCGGGCGGAGCACTTCCCGCGGGCCACGGAGCACATCCCGGAGATGATCGAGATCATCGCGGGCCTGATCGAGAAGGGCTACGCCTACGAGAGCGAGGGCTCGGTCTGGTTCAGCATCGCGCGGGACCCGGACTACGGCCGGCTCTCCGGGTTCGACCTGGCGCAGGTGCGGCGGGGCGAGCGCGTGGCCTCGGACGAGTACACCAAGGAGGACGTCCGCGACTTCGTGCTCTGGAAGGGGGTCAAGCCGGGAGAGCCGGCGTGGGACTCGCCCTGGGGACCGGGCCGGCCCGGCTGGCACATCGAGTGCTCGGCCATGGGCATGAAGTACCTGGGCGAGACCTTCGACCTCCACTGCGGCGGCGTGGACCTGATCTTCCCGCACCACGAGAACGAGATCGCCCAGAGCGAGAGCGCCACGGACCGGCCGTTCGTCCACACCTGGCTCCACTCCGAGCACCTGCTCGTGGACGGCCAGAAGATGTCGAAGTCCCTGGGCAACCAGTACACGCTCAAGGACCTCGTGGACCGCGGCTACTCGCCCCGGGCCGTGCGCCACCTCTTCCTGTCGGTGCACTACCGGCAGAAGCTCAACTTCACCTTCGAGTCGCTGGACGGCGCGGCCGGCGCCCTGCGGCGGATCGACGAGATGCGCTTCCGCCTGGGCCACGCGGCGGAGTCGGGCGAGCCCAACGTTGTTCTGGGCACCGCGATCGAGCGCCTGCGCCGCGAGTTCGCCGCCTCGGTGGCGGACGACCTGAACCTGGCCGCGGCCCTGGCTGCCCTGTTCGTCTTCGTCAAGGAGGTGAATCTGGCGGTGGAGGAGGGGAGGATCGGCGAGGGCGACCGGCAGCGGATCCTGGATGCCCTGGCGGACGTGGACCGGGTGCTGGGCGTGCTCGACCCGGCAGAGTGGCCTTCCGCGGAGACGGCCTCGGGTCCCCCCGAGGTGGAGATCGAGCGCCGCATCCAGGAGCGCCTGGACGCCCGCAAGAACCGGGACTTCGCTGCCTCGGACCGCATCCGCGACGAGCTGGCTGCCCAGGGGGTGATCCTGGAGGACACGCCGCAGGGCACCCGGTGGAAGCGGAGATGAGGGTTGATCCCGTCCCCCCTCTCCCCAGCCCTCTCCCCCGTGCCGGGGGAGAGGGAGCCTCATGAGCTCCTTTCACGACCAGCTCCACAACCGCGGCCGGGGGAAGGTGGGGGAGGACGACGCGGTCCGCTGGCTGGAGGGTCAGGGCTTCCGGGTGGTGGAGCGCAACGTGGTCAACCACGCCGGCGAGATCGACGTCGTGGCCAATGAGGGCAAGACCCTCTGCTTCGTGGAGATCAAGGCGAGGGCGAGCGACGCCTTCGGCCCGGCGATCGCGGCCGTGGACGCGCGCAAGCAGCGCCGGATCTCGCGCGCCGCGGCCCTCTACCTGGCCATGAAGGGGCACCGGGACACCCCCTGCCGCTTCGACGTCCTGGGCCTGGACCGGGCCGAGGAGGGCTGGCGCTACACCCTGGTCCGGGACGCGTTTCCTTTCGCCGGTTGACCCCGGGGGAGAGGGAATTTTCCCCCCGGGATTCGTGCTTGACACCCCTGCGGCCCATGAGTATCCTTTGCGGCCTGTAAGTGGTGCCTCGGGCGGGAATAGCTCAGTGGTAGAGCACGACCTTGCCAAGGTCGGGGTCGCGGGTTCAAATCCCGTTTCCCGCTCCAAACTTCCTCTTACTTGCACTAGAATTGGAACCAGAGGCCGCGCTCGCGGCCTTGACCTTCTCTAGGGCGACGTAGCCAAGTGGTAAGGCGAGGGTCTGCAAAACCCTTATCCACCGGTTCGAATCCGGTCGTCGCCTCCAAGCCCAACCCCCTGTAGAACAGCAGCTCGCTACGGCGATCCGGCATCGTCCGGGGAGAGCCTTGGAAAAGGACCGCAAGGACGGTCGGCCGGGACCCATGCGTGGCCCCGGCGACTTCCTGCACGCGGCGCGGAAGCTCCAGCCGCAGCCGCCCGACCTCCAGCGACCCGCGCCCGGCCTCCAGCGCGCTTTTCTCGACCTCCAGCACGCTTTGCTTGACCTCCGGCCGCTGCCGCTCGGGCTCCAGCACGCTCTGCTTGACCTCCAGCGCGTCCCGCTCGACCTCCGGCCGTTGCCGCCCGGGCTCCGGAGGCTCGTGCGCGACCCCCTGCGGCTGCCGCTCGATCCCGCGCGACTGCCGCTGGACCCTGTGCGGCCGCCGCTGGACCCCCTGCCGCTGCTGCTCGACCTCCAGCGGCTCGCGCCGGACCCCGCGCGGATGCCGCCCTACCCTGCGCATCACCTGCACTAGCCCGATTGCATGCTGTCGAAGAAAGGGATTGACAAACCTTCCGGTCTAGCTCATCCTATGCTGCATAGTTCATGGAGGTAGGCAATCGATAATTCGTGAATGGAGGTGTCGCATGTAAATGAAGGCGCGGAATCGGAGGGAAGTATCGATGTAACGGCAAGCATCTCTCTCACCGGGTAGTCCGGGAGAGGGACGAACATCAACCAAGAAGCACGAAAGAGAGGAGAAGCATCATGTCTGAAAATTCGTCGTTCCCGGATTTCATGGCCGACTGGGACCTTCTGATCAAGGGGGTCCGCAACAGGGGGCAGTCTCTGCCCGACCTCACGGGGCTTGTGGCGCCGCTTGAGGACATCCTGGAGGATGGCAGGGACCTGGAGGCGGTCAAGGCCGCTGCTCGGGCCCAACTCAGCCAGGGGGCCAAGCGCACCCGGGCCCTGATCCCCGAGGGGCGGGCCGCGGCCTCGCGGTTGCGGGCGGCCCTGAAGGCTCACTTCGGTGGCCACAACGAAGTGTTGGTGGAGTTCGGAATCGCGCCCCTGCGGAAGCGTCGCGCTCCTCAGCCGGCTGATCCCGCGCCGCCTGACCCGCCGATCGCACCTCCGCCCGTACTACCCGAGTAGCTCGACGGCAACACAACACCCAACGTCTCACCAAACCCTCTCCCTCGAATGCGGGGGAGAGGGTCTCTCTCTGAGTGTTGGAAAGTGGCGGGCGCTCTTTGAAAATTTGGAAGGGGATGGCGGCCGCCGTGTCCAAGGACGCCACCATCCCGGAGGGCCCGCCCGGGGTGGTGGGTCTGCGCGGGCGGAGCTCCGGAGGCGGGGGCGCTCTGGAAGGCACCCGCCCGCGCGTTTTCCCTCCTGTGCGGTGAGACCTCCCGTTTCGCCCCCGCTTTTCACAACGAACGTTGAGTCACCCGTCTCCGCAATGTCAAACTACTATGTCAGCCGTAAAGGACCGTTGGATAGGCCGGCTCAGGTATGGAAGGGAGGACGCAGAAGCCGGTCGCGCACTCGTGGCACTCGCGCTGCAGACAAACCGGCTAAGCTTCGTTGAACGACCCCCGATGCGCGTTCGTCGAGTCATCGACAGACTCGAACGACACAGAATCGTGTTTTCCGTCAGTGGAGCGGCAGTTGCGCTAGCCGCTCTCGTCAGCGGAATGACGGACGTGGCTGTGGTACCAAAGACCGCGGGTCTCTCGTTGCCGCCGATCGCCGAAGCAGCAGCACCAAGCAGCAACCTGCTCATCTTCATCCACGGATGGAACGGAGATAAAGAGGGGACGTGGAAGAGATTCCCCGATCTAGCGCGGGGTGACAAGCGATTGCACGGGTACGCAATCTGGTCGCTCGACTATACGACGTACATCACCCGGCGCAACATCGGCATCGCTCGCGTGGCGTCGTTCTTCAACGATGAGTTTGAGAACGTACGTGGCATCTACGATCGATACGACAACAACATAGTTATTATTGCGCACAGCATGGGTGGTCTTGTGGCGCGCGAGTTGCTGATTCAGCGGCGTCTTCGCAACTTGAGTAATGAGAAGCGCAAGATCCTGATCGAGATCGCGACGCCTCATGCTGGAGCCAATCAGGCGCGGCTGTTGCGGATGCTCGGCCTCAGTCGAAGGTTTGCAGACTCTATGGAGACTGACTTCCGCTGAAGCTGAACTCACCTACGACTACGGGGAGACGAGCCCATGAAGACCGCAATCCCAACCCTCCTCCTGCTGGGCCTCTGCATCTCGCGGGCTTCGGGTGCAGCCCAAATCATGACCGAGACCGCTCCCCTGTCGGTCGCAACGCCGCTCATCGAGGTCGAGGCCCGGGGGATTCGCACGACGGACATCGACATCCCGCTCTGCGGCAACACGTGCGACGATCTCGATCCGCACTTCATCTCCTACCGGGTTGCCATCACGACAGGCGGGACGGTGGCGGGCACTCTCACCGAGAAGAAACTGGAAGACGAGTCTGCCCGCGCGGTGACGCGGATCTTCAGCGGTACTGCGACATCTTCCAGCAGATGGCGACTCTCCCTACTCTTCATGCCGACGCCAGGATCGGACTCCAGCAGGGGGGCTGCACCGTCGGTTTCGCCGAGGAGGTCGCCAACCAGCCGAACCCCACATTTCACAGTTACGAACTCGCCTATACCGCCGTGCGGTTCGGGAAGGGCAATCGCATCAATCTCTTCGAGCTGCCGCTGGGGGCCCAGCCGTGTCAGGCCTCCCTTCGCAACGTCATGACGCACATCGTCTCCGTTGCCCGCGACGTGCAACGGAGAGCCAAGCCGTAGACCGTTCAAAGGCTGGAAGTGGGGTCTTCGCCTTGTTGTCGCTGCTCTGCAGTCGGCATGGATGGCCGTTTCATTGGCAAACGGAGGAACTCGCCAAAGGCGGCCACTCCCAGTCAATTGCACACAGATGCATGTCTCTTGCAGCACTGGCAGCCGTCTTGCACTTCTTAAATCAACAGCCGGGAAGGCCTTTCTTTCCAGGCGATTAAACATGCTACGGATCAGAGCAGCCCACCGCTGGACCCCGCTCCTTCCCACGGTGCTAGCGGGCGCTCTGCTTCTCGCGGCAGCACCCGCCAGCGGAGCCGGAGCTCCGGTCGCGGTCATCGTCCACGAGCAGGTCCCGGCTGACGACCTCAGCCTGCCGGAGCTGAAGCGCATCTTCCTGGGAGAGCGGATGTTCTGGCACAAGGAGCTTACGATCACCCTGCTGATGCCCCCCCGCGGCTCCCGCGAACGGGAGGTCCTCCTCAAGAGGATCTACGAGCGGCGCAGCGAGGCGGAGTACCAGCATTACTGGATCAACAAGCTGTTCGGTGACGGGGAGCATGCCGCTCCGAAGATCACGGGCTCTCCTCAGATGTCGGCGGGCCTGGTCCGCGAGATCCCGGGGGCCATCGCGCTGGTGCCGGCCGACAGGATCCCGCGAGGAGTGAAAGTCCTCCGCATCGACGGCAAGAGGCCCGGCGAGGCCGGATACCCATTGGTATCCACCTGATGCTGCGGCGAGCTCTGATGCCGATGCAGAGACGATTACTCGGGGCATTGCTGGCGATCCTGGCCTTCTTCTCCCTGAACCTGGGTGTCCACTTCTGGGGCGAACGGGCGCGGAAGGAGCGGCTCGCCGACCTTCTCAATGCCGTCGAGCGCCAGTCCCGGATCTCCACGATCGAGAACCGCCTGGTCGCCGCACGCCGCGAGATCACCCTGCTGACGGGCGTCCTGACCGAGGAGGGATCCGGCCAGGTGGGCCCGGAAGCGCGGGCGGCGTTCGCCAATCGCCTCGATCAGGTCGCGGCCGAGGTGGAGAGCATCCGCGCGATCGCCGGCGGCCCGGCCCGGCCCGAGGCCCGGTTCAACGCGGCTTTCCGGGACCTTCGCGCCTCCTGGATGCGGGCCTACGGGAGCTTCGGCGTGGACGACGCGAGCTCTATCGCGGAGCTGTCCCTGCGCGCGGACCACCTGAGCACCGAGATCCTGCACCGGCTCCTGCCGCAGTGGGAGAGGGAGGAGCGGACGCGGGTGCGGAATGCGAGCTCGGACCTGCAGGAGATCTCGGAGCTGGCCGACAACGTGTCGATCCTGATTTTCATGCTGTCCACCGTGGCCGTGACCCTGATCGCCTCCCAGGTCTCCCGGTTCCTGGTCTACGTGAACCGGGACCTGGAGGAGCGGGTGCGGGAGAGGACGGGCGAGCTGGAGCAGGAGGTCCAGGAGCGGCGCAAGGCGGAGGCTCAGCTCCTTCACGACGCGTTCCACGACGCGCTCACCGGGCTCGCCAACCGCGCGCTCTTCTTCGACCGGCTGGGCCTGTCGATGACACGGTCGAGGCGGCGTCCGGCCTTCCATTTCGCGGTCCTCTTCCTCGACCTCGACCGGTTCAAGCTGATCAACGACAGCCTCGGGCACGTCTGGGGGGACCGGGCTCTCGTGGCCATCGCCCGTCGGCTGGAGGCCTGCGTGCGCGCCGGCGACACCGTGGCGCGCTTCGGCGGCGACGAGTTCGCGATCCTGCTGGACGACGTGCGCAACCTGGCGGACGTGGAGAGGCTCACCCGGCAGATGGAGGAGCGGCTCGCCGTCCCCCTCCAGGTCGACGGCAACGAGCTCTACGTCAGCGCGAGCATCGGCATCGCCTTCGGCACGCCGGAGTACGAGAAGCCGGAGGAGGTCCTGCGCGACGCCGACGCCGCCATGTACCGCGCCAAGACTCTCGGCCGCGCGCGCTACGAGGTGTTCAACGAGGCGCTCCACCGGGCGGCCCTGGACCGGCTGAGGCTCGAGACCGACCTGCGCCGTGCCGTGCAGGAGGAGAGCTTCGGCATCCAATACCAGCCGATCGTGTGCCTGGCCGACGGCAAGGTGATCGGCTTCGAGGCGCTGGTGCGCTGGCGGCACCCGGTCTGGGGCATCGTGCCGCCCGACCAGTTCATCCAGGTGGCCGAGGAGACGGGTCTGATCCTCCCGATCGGCCGCTGGGTGCTCTCCGAGGCTTGCGAGAAGATGCGGAAGTGGCAGCGGGAGCACCCGTCCGATCCACCCCTGTCCATCAATGTGAACCTGTCGCGGCGGCAGCTCCTGCAAGCCGACCTCCTGGAGCAGATCCGCCACATCCTCGCGCGGACGAAGCTGCCGGCCGAGAGCCTTCGGCTGGAGATCACGGAGAGCGCCATCCTCGAAAACCCCGAGGGCGCGGTGGAGTTCCTGAACCACCTCAAATCGCTGGAGATCGGCCTGTGCGTCGACGACTTCGGGACCGGTTACTCGTCGCTGAGCTCGCTCCAGCAGTTCCCGGTCAACGTCCTCAAGATCGACCGCTCGTTCATCGAAGGCATGGGGCCTGACGGCGAGAAGGACGAGATCGTCCGCGCCGTGGTCGGACTGGCGCACAGCCTCCGGATGGAGGTTGTGGCCGAGGGAGTCGAGACCGAAGGGCAGCTCGAGCGGCTCCGGGCGATGGACTGCGACTTTGGCCAGGGGTACCTCCTGTGCCGCGCCCTGGATGCCGAGGGGATCGACCGCCTCCTGGACCATCCGGAGCCGTGGACCCGGTGCTCCGAGCTGTGGCCCGCCGGCCTTCACGCCTGACCACCAGGCAAACGGCTCGAAAGCGGCTCCCGTAAGCACTCATAGATGGGAGTGCGTGGAGTCATGATCTCGCCTCAGACCCGACCCGCGACCTTGACGAGCCTCCTTGGCTTCCGCGCTGCCGAGCAGCCGGAGCGCGAGGCCTATGTATTTCTCTCGGACGCAGGGGAGCACGCAGGCGAGAAAACCGCCGCGCGGCTCACCTGGGGGGAGCTCGACCGCCGCGCCCGGGCGATCGCAATCGCCCTGCGCGAGTCTCTACAGCCTGGAGACCGCGCTTTGTTGCTGTATCCGCCGGGGCTGGAGTTCGTGGCCGCGTTCTTCGGCTGTCTCCAGGCGGGCGTGGTGGCGGTGCCGGCCTACCCGCCGCGCCTCCACGACCGTTCGCAGACGCGCCTGCGGGCCATCGCCCGGGACGCGGAACCGCGCGCGGCCCTGACCACCTCGGCCATCCTCGCCGCGTTGGCTGAGTCGCCGCTGCCCGAGTTGGCGGCGGTGCGCTGGATCGCCACGGAGGGGCTGGCCGGGAGCGGCACGGAGCTTCCCGAGCCGGACCCCGAGTCGGTCGCCTTCCTCCAGTACACGTCGGGCTCGACCGCCACCCCGAAGGGGGTGATGGTCACGCACGCCAACCTCGTGCACAACGAGCGGATGATCGGGGAGGCGTTCGACCAGGATGAGTCCTCGGTGGTGGTGGGTTGGCTGCCGCTCTACCACGACATGGGCCTGATCGGGAACGTGCTCCAGCCGTTGCACGCCGGGGCGCGCTGCGTGCTCATGTCGCCCGTGGCCTTTCTCCAGAGGCCGCGGCGCTGGCTGGAGGCGGTCAGCCGCTATCGGGGCACGACTTCCGGCGGGCCGAACTTCGCCTACGAGCTGTGCGTGCGCCGCATCCCTCCGGAGCAGCGGGAGGGGCTGGACCTGTCGAGCTGGCGGGTGGCGTTCAACGGCGCGGAGCCGGTACGGGCGGAGACGATGGAGCGCTTCGCCGAGGCTTTCGCTCCGTGCGGCTTCCGCGCCGAGGCCTTCTATCCCTGCTACGGCCTGGCCGAGGCCACGCTGTTCGTGACCGGAGAAGACGCGGGCAGGCCCCCGCGGGTGGAGGACCGTCGCGTGAGCTGCGGCCGGGCGTGGGGCGGGCAGCGGATCGCGGTCGTCGATCCCGAGGCAGGGATCGAGCTGCCGCCGGGTCTGGAGGGGGAGATCTGGGTCGAGGGGCCGAGCGTGGCCCGCGGCTACTGGCGGAACCCCGAGGCGACCGAGCGGGACTTCCACGCCCGTCTGGCCGGCGGCGAGGGGCCGTTCCTGCGCACGGGCGACCTCGGTCTCCTGCGCGGTGGCGAGCTGTACGTCACCGGGCGGATCAAGGACCTGATCATCCTCCGGGGCCGCAACCACTACCCGCAGGACATCGAGCTGACGGCCGAGCGCAGCCATCCGGACCTGCGGCCCGGCGGCGGCGCGGCCTTCTCAGTGGATGTGATGGGGGAGGAGCGGCTGGTGGTCGTCCAGGAGGTGGAGAGGCGCCGAAGGTCGGGGCTGGAGGAGCTGTCCGAGGCGGTGCGCCGGGCCGTGGCCGAGGAGCACGAGGTGCAGGTGCACGAGGTGGTGCTGGTGCGGGCCGGTACGGTGCCCAAGACGTCCAGCGGCAAGGTGCAGCGCCGCCTCTGCCGGGAGCACTACTTGAACGGCGAGCTTCAGGTGCTGGGCCGCAGCGCCGTGGCTGCCCCCAGGGCAGACTCCGGTCCCGTGCTCACTCGCGAAGCTCTTGCCGGCCTGGACCCGGAGGAGCGGCGGGCGGTGCTGGAGCGCTGGCTGCGCGAGCGCGCGGCCGCTGCGATGGGTGTCGCCGCGGAGGAGATCGATCCGGAGCGGCCGCTCACGGCCTTCGGGCTCGACTCGCTGGCCGCCATGGAGCTCAAGGGGAGCGCCGAGGCGGCCCTGGGCGTGACGCTGCCCCTCGCCGATCTCCTGGAAGGCGCGGGCACCGCCCGGCTCGCCGGGCTGCTCCTTCAGGCAGAGCCGGTGGAGGCGCCGAGGGTGCCGTCCGGCGAGGAGCACGGCCGGCTCTCGTATGGCCAGAAGGCGCTCTGGTTCCTCCACCGCCTCGCACCCGAGGGGGGCGCCTACAACATCGCCGTGGCGGCCCGCGCCCGCGGGCTCGATCCCGAGAGGCTTCTCCAGGCTTTGACCACCCTCGCCGCCCGGCATCCCGCCCTGCGCACGGTCTTCCCAGCGGAAGGCGACGAGCCCGTGCGGAAGGTGCTGGACGACCGGCCGGAGATCGACTTCGCGACGGGAGAGTGGACGGCAGAGGAGGCGTACCGCCCGTTCGACCTGGAACGCGGGCCTCTCCTGCGCGTCAGGGTCTTCGAGCGGGAGGACGGGGAGCAGGAGCTGCTGTTCGCCGTCCATCACATCGTGGCCGATTTCGCGTCGCTCGCGATTATGGCGAAGGAGATGGCCCGGAAGCTGAACGCTCCCGCGTTGCCGGATCTGCCGTGGACCTATGCCGACTTCGTCCTCCGCCAGGAGGAGGAGCTGTCCGGCCCCCGGGGCGAGCGGCTCTGGGAGCGGTGGCGCGAGACTCTGGCGGGCGTGCCCGACCTCGATCTTCCTACGGACCGGCCGCGTCCGCCGGTACAGACCTGGAGCGGCGGCGCCCGCGCCCTGGAGCTGCCGCCCGATCTGGCGGACGGGGTGCGGGCGCTCGCCGCCGAGCATGGCGCCACTTTGTTCATGGCGCTCCTGGCCGCGTTCCAGGCTCAGCTCGGCCGCTACTCGGGCCAGCGCGACTTCGCGGTGGGCTCGCCCGCTCCGGGTCGCGATGCTCCCGAGTGGGCCGGCCTCGTGGGCTACTTCGTCAATCCCGTGGCCCTGCGAACCGACCTGGAGGGGGACCCCGGGTTCGGCGCGCTGCTCGACCGCGCGCGGCGCACGGTCCTGGAGGGGTTGGAGGGGGCCGGTTTCCCCTTCCCCCTGATCGCCGAGCGGCTGCGGCCGGTGCGCGACCCGGCGCGCTCGCCGCTTTTCCAGGCGATGTTCCTGCTCCAGAAAGCCCGCCCCGGCGACCCGCCCGGTCTCGCGACGTTCGCCCTGGGGGAGGAGGGAGGAACGATCGAGCTCGGCGGCGTGGAGATCGAGTCGCTCCGGCTGGACGAGCGGCGGGCGCAGTTCGACCTGACCTTGCGAGTGGCCGAGGGACATGGCGGACTTCGAGCCTCCCTCGAATACAACTCCGATCTGTTCGACGCCGACACCGCCGGACGCATGCTCGGGCACCTCCGGACCCTGCTCGCCGGTGCCGTTGCCGAACCCGGCCGGCCGCTGTCCCTGCTGCCGCTGCTGGATGATGCCGAGCTTCGACAGATCCTGGTGTGGGGCACCATGCCGGAGCCTCCCGGCCCCCGGGAGCTCCTCCACCGACGCTTTGAGGAGCATGCCGCGCTCGCCCCGGACGCAGAGGCCCTCGTCGCGGGAACAGAGCGCCTGACCTATGCCGAGCTGAACCGCCGGGCGAACAGGCTCGCCCGCCACCTGCGCGGGCTGGGTGTGGGGCCGGAGGTCCGGGTCGGGGTTGCCCTGGAGCGCTCGGCCGGCCTGGTGGTCTCGCTCCTCGCCGTGCTCAAAGCGGGCGGCGCCTATGTTCCCCTCGACCCTGCCTATCCGCGGGAACGCCTGGACCTGATGCTGGAGGACTCCGGCGCCAAGGTTCTGATCCGGGAGGAAGACCTGGAGATCGAAGGAGACGGCTCCGATCTCGATCCGGTCGCGGTGCCGGAAAACCTGGCTTACCTGATCTACACCTCGGGCTCGACTGGGCGGCCCAAGGCGGTAGCGATCGAGCATCGCAGCGCGTCGGTGATGGTGGCCTGGGCGCGCCAGGTCTTCGGGCCGGAGGAGCTGGCGGGCGTGTTGGCCTCGACGTCCGTGGCCTTCGACCTCTCCGTCTTCGAGCTGTTCGTGCCGCTCTCCTGGGGCGGCCGGGTCATCCTTGCCGCGAACGCCCTGGAGCTGCCGCGGCTTTCGGATGTCACTCTCGTCAATACGGTCCCCTCGGCCCTGTCGGAGCTGGTGCGGAGCGGCGGCATTCCCCCCTCGGTGCGCACGGTCAACCTGGCGGGTGAGCCGGTCCCGCCGCCGCTGGTGGAAGCCGTCAGAGTCGAACGCCTCTACAACCTCTACGGCCCTTCGGAGGACACGACCTACTCCACGTTCACGCGGCTGAAGCCGGGTAACCCGGTGACCATCGGCCGTCCCATCGACGGCACCCGCGCCTACGTCCTGGACGCGGCGATGCAGCCGGTGCCGGCCGGCATCCCCGGCGAGCTGTATCTGGGTGGGGAGGGCTTGGCGCGCGGCTATCTGGGCAGGCCCGAGCTGACCGCGGAGCGTTTCCTACCCGACCAGGGTGGCGAGCGCCTGTACCGCACCGGCGATCTCGTCCGTTGGCGGAATGGCGATCTCGACTTCCTCGGCCGGATCGACCATCAAGTCAAAGTGCGGGGCTTCCGCATCGAGCTGGGCGAGGTCGAGGCCGCCCTGGCCCGCCAGCCCGGGGTGCGCGACGCGGTGGTCGTCGCGCGGGGCGAGGGTGAGAACAGGAGGCTCGTGGCCTACGTCGTCGGAGAGGTCGCTGAGCTGCGCGACTCCCTGCGCCGCGCGCTGCCGGAGTTCATGGTCCCCGCGGCCTTCGTGCGCATGGACACCCTGCCGCTTTCGCCCAACGGCAAGGTGGACCGCAAGGCCCTCCCCGATCCCGAGCCGGTTCAGACCTCTCTTGAGGTTCCGCAGACACCCCTTCAGGAGCTGCTCGCCGGGGTGCTCGCCGAAGTGCTCGGCCTGGAGCGGGTGGGGCTTCACGACGATTTCTTCGACCTGGGGGGCCATTCGCTGCTCGCCACCCGCGTGTCGTCGAGGGTCTCGCGTCTCCTCGGCGTGGACCTGCCGGTCAGCGCCCTGTTCCAGGAGCCGACCGTGGCCGGACTGGCGGAGAGGATTTCCAGTGCAGCCCCGGCCGGTCCTCCGCTCCAACCCGTCTCCCGCGACGCGCTGCCGCTCTCCTTCGCCCAGCGCCGGCTCTGGTTTCTTGACCGCCTGGAGCCGGGTTCCGCGGCCTACAACCTGCCGGGCGCGGTCCTCCTGACCGGGCCGCTCGACGTGCCGGCGCTCGCCTTGGGCCTCGCCGAGGTGGTGCGGCGGCACGAGGCGTTGCGCACCGTGTTCCCGGTGGTCGACGGAGAGCCGGTGCAGTCCGTCGGGCCCGTGATGATGGATCTGCCCCGGATCGATCTCCGCGGTCTGCCCGAGCTCCGCGTCGAGGGGGAGCGCCTCGCTCAGGAAGAGGCGCAGACGCCGTTCGACCTCGCCCGCGGCCCCGTCTGCCGGGCGAAGCTCCTGCGCCTGGACAAGGAGGAGCACCTCCTGCTCGTCACCCTGCATCACATTGCCGCGGACGGCTGGTCCCTGGGGATCTTCCTGCACGAGCTCGCCTCGCTCTACGAGGGGAAGGCGCTCCCGGACCTGCCGGTGCAGTACGCCGACTACGCGGTCTGGCAGCGCGGGCTGCCCCTGGAAGGGCAGCTCGCATACTGGCGGGAGCGGCTCGCGGGCCTGCCCGTGCTGGAGCTGCCTGCGGACCGGCCGCGGCCCGCGGTCCGCGACCTCCGCGGCGCCGTCCGCTCGCTCGCCCTGGCGCCCGAGCTGGCGGCCGCGGTTGGCAAGCTCGCCCGCGGTGAGGGAACCACCCTGTTCATGGCCGTGCTCGCCGTGTTCCAGACCCTGCTCGCCCGCTACACCGGAGAGGACGCGGTCCCGGTGGGCTCGCCGGTCGCCAACCGGCGGAACGTGGAGGTCGAGCCCCTGATCGGGTTCTTCGTCAACACGCTCGTGCTCGACGCCCGGCTGGGGGACGATCCTCCGATCCGCGAGCTGCTGGCGCGGGTGAGGGAGGCCTGCCTGGGCGCCTACGCCCACCAGGACGTTCCCTTCGAGCTGCTGGTCGAGACGCTGCAGCCGCACCGCGCCCTGTCGCAGAACCCGCTGTTCCAGGTGATGCTCGTCCTGGAGGAGCCGCTCCCCGAGCTTCGGTCCGGGGGGATCTTGCTCCTGCCGCGCCGAGTCGAGAACGGCACCGCCAAGTTCGACCTGACGCTGGCCGTCACGCCACAGCCAGATGGGGGATGGCTGGCGAGCGCCGAGCACGCCGTTGCACTCTTCGATCCGGGCACGATCGACCGCCTGCTGGGGCATTTCCGGATGCTGCTCGAAAGCTCGGTGGCGGATCCCGGACGGCGGTTGTCCGAGCTGCCGATGCTTGATGCGGTCGAGCGCGAGCAGCTCCTCGTCGAGGGGAACCAGACCGCCGGTCCTGCCAGTGTGATCGAGCTGTTCCAGACGCGGGCTCCCGAGGGTCTCGCGATCTCGTGGCCTGGCGGCTGGCTGACGCACGGCGAGCTTCGGGCGCGGGCTGAGCGGCTCGCCGCGGAGCTGCAAGCCCACGGAGTCGGTCCCGAGGTGCCGGTCGGCCTCCACGCCGACCGCTCGCCGGAGCTGGTGACCGGTGCCCTGGCCGTGCTCCTGGCGGGCGGGGCCTATGTCCCTCTCGATCCCTCGTATCCTCCGGAGCGCCTCGCGTTCATGGCCGCGGAGTGCGGGATGCCTGTGCTCCTCACTGTCGAGGAAGGCCGCCCGGATTGGCTCCCGGAAGGGGTGCGGGCGATCCGGCTGAACGGTGGAACTGATGGAGAAGTGCTTACATCGCCGATACCGGAATCCCTGGCCTACATCATCTACACCTCGGGCTCCACCGGCCGGCCCAAGGGAGTCCAGGTCCCGCACGCGGGCCTGGCCAACCTGGTCCGCTGGCATCTGCGCGCCCACGGCCTGACCGAGCGGGACCGGGTTACGCTGGTGGCGGCGCCGGCCTTCGACGCCTCGGTCTGGGAGGTCTGGTCCTGTCTGGCCGCCGGGGCGAGCCTGCACATTCCGGACGAGGACACGCGGCTCTCGCCGGACCGGCTGCTGGCGTGGCTCGCGGCCGAAGGGATCACGGCCTGCTTCCTGCCAACGCCGCTTGCCGAGCAACTCTTGGAGAGGATCGAGCGCGGAGCGCCGGCGCCGCCGGCCTTGCGCGCCCTGCTGACCGGCGGAGACCGCCTGCGGCGGGTTCCCCCGGGGCTGCCCTTCGCGCTGATCAACCACTACGGACCTGCCGAGAGCAGCGTCGTGGCTACCTGGGGTGCCGTGGAGTCCGAAGGGGAGCGGGCTCCGGCCATCGGCCGGCCGGTGGACAACGTCCGCGTCTATGTATTTGGCCGCCATGGCGAACCCCTCCCGGCAGGTGTGCCCGGCGAGCTCTTCCTCGGCGGGACGAGCCTCGCGCGCGGCTACCTGGGCCGGCCCGCCCTCACGGCCGAGCGCTTCGTGCCGGACCCCTTCGGTCCCGCCGGAGAGCGCCTGTACCGCACCGGCGATCGGGTGCGCCTGCGGCCCGACGGGCAGCTCGACTTCCTCGGCAGGCTCGATCATCAAGTAAAGATCCGCGGCGTGCGCATCGAGCTGGGGGAAGTCGAGGCCGTGCTGGCCGGGCACCCCTCTGTCCGCGAAGCGGTGGCGATGGTGCGGGGGGACCGACTGGTCGCGTGGGTGGTATCGGCGGCGGAGGCCGAGGAGCTCAAGGCCTTCCTGCGCGAGCGCCTGCCCGAGGCGATGGTCCCCTCGGCCTGGGTCTTCCTGGAAGCCCTGCCGCTCTCGCCCAACGGCAAGGTCTACCGCGCTGCGCTGCCAGCTCCGGACGAGGCCGACCGACCGGCGGCCGCGCCCCCGCGCACGCCAGCTGAGGAGCGGCTCGCCGCGATCTGGCGCCAGGTGCTGGACGTAGAGCGGCTTGGCGTCCACGACGACTTCTTCGAGCTGGGCGGGCACTCGCTCCTAGCCGTGCGTGCGGCCTTCCGGATCTCCGAGGACTTCGGCATCGATGTGCCGGTGAGCGCGCTGTTCGCGAATCCCACCGTGGCCGGCCTCGCCCTCTGGCTGGAGGGCGCCGCGCCGCCGGATTCCGAGATGGACATCCGGGAGGAGGCCGGCCCCTTCCCCATTTCGCTCGCCCAGCAGCGGCTCTGGTTGATCGATCGTCTGGAGCCGGGCAACCCGGCGTACAACCAGTCGGTGGCGGTGCGCCTGACGGGAGACCTGTGGGTCGAGGCGCTGGCCCGGAGCCTGGCGGAGATCCTGCGCCGCCACGAGCCGCTGCGCACCGTCTTCCGGGAGGTGGAGGGAGAGCCGGTCCAGGTCGTCCTGCCGCCTCCTGCCGCGCCTCTGTCTCTGATCGACCTCTCTCTCCTGCCGGAGCCCGACCGCAGGCCGGCGCTCCGCGAGGCGATCCGGGAGGAGCTGTCGCGGCCCTTTGACCTCCAGCGAGGCCCGATGGCGCGGTTCTTCCTGGCCAGGCTGAGCGCCGAAGAACACGTCCTGGTCGTGACCTTCCATCACATCGCCTCGGATGGCTGGTCCATGGAGGTGTTCTTTCGTGACCTGATCGCGCTCTACGGCGGGCATTCGGTCCTGCCGCCGCTGCCCTGGCGCTACGTTGACTTCGCGCTCTGGCAGCGCCGCGCCCTCACGCCGGAGATCCTCGCCTCACAGCTCGCCTACTGGCGTGAGCAACTCGCGGACGCTTCGCCCCTGGACCTCCCGACCGACCGGCCGCGCCCGGCCCGCCCGACCTGCTCCGGCGCCGCCGTTGGGCTCCGGCTCGCGCCCGATCTCGTCGAAAGCCTCCGCACGTTCGGCCGCCCGCGGGGGATCACCCTGTTCACGGCCCTGCTGACGGGATTCATGGCCGTGCTCTCCCGCTACAGCGGTCAGAGCGACGTCTCGGTGGGCATCCCGTCCGCGGGCCGCAGCCGCCGCGAGACCGAGGACTTGATCGGGTTCTTCGCCAACACCCTGGTGGTCCGCGACCGCGCCGGGGAGGACGCCGGCTTCCTCGAAGCCGCGAGCCGGATCCGCGATCTCGTCCTCGCAGCGCAGAGGAACCAGGACGTCCCGTTCGAGCGCCTGGTCGAGGAGCTGCAGCCGGAGCGCGATCCCAACGTCACGCCGCTGTTCCAAGCCATGCTGACGTTCGTCAGCGTCTCGCGCGAGCCGCTGCGAGTGCCCGGCCTGGAGGCGAGCCTGCTCGACGCGGAGGTGGTGACCGCGAAGTTCGATTTGCTGCTCTCCCTGATGGAGCGCGAGGGCGGCGTCAGCGGCCACCTGGAGTACGGCACCGAGCTGTTCGATGCGCCCACGCCCCTGCGCATGGCCGCGCATCTCGAAGCCCTGCTCCGCGGTGCTGCGAAGGACGCCGGCCGGAGGATCTCGGAGGTGCCGCTGCTCTCCGAGGACGAACGGCATCAGCTCGTCTCCGAGTGGAACGACACCGGGCTCGCCATGGATACCGGTTGCGCCCAAGACCTGGTCGAGCGGCAGGCCGCACGGATGCCCGACTCGATCGCCGTCGAGCACGGAGACGAGGCCCTGAGCTACCAAGAGCTGGTTGAGCGGGCGCGCCGCCTCGCCGGAGTGCTGCGGGGCGCGGGCGCGGGTCCCGACGTGCCGGTGGGGCTCTGGGTCGGGCGCTCGCTCGCCCTCCCCGTGGGGGTGCTGGGAGTCCTGGAAGCCGGGGGCGCCTGCCTGCCGCTCGATCCTTCGTACCCCGCGGACCGCCTGGCGCTGATGGTCGCCGACGCGGGGCTGCGGCTCGTCCTGGCCGAGGAGGCCATACTCGCCGAGCTGCCGCACGGCCTCCTGGCGGACATGGAGGTCGTCGTGGTGGATGGCAGGGGAGAGGTGGTGTCCGGCCCCGCGTGGGCTCCGCCGGGCGCCTCGCCGATGCCCGATAACCTGGTCTATGTCCTCTACACGTCGGGCTCGACCGGCAGGCCCAAGGGGGTGGCCCTGCCGCACCGGGCGCTGGTCAACCTGATCGGCTGGACCGGCGAGGTGAGACCGGATCGAAGCCTCCGCGTCCTGCAATACTCCCCGATGAGCTTCGACGTCTCTTTCGAGGAGCTGTTCTCGACCTGGGCCTCGGGGGGCACGCTCGTCCTGATCCCGGACGAGATGCGGCGCGATCCCGACGCCCTGCTGACCTTCCTCGTCGATCGGCGGATCGATCGGCTTTTCCAGCCCTTCGTGGCCCTGCAGCAGCTCGCCGAGGTCGCCAGGGAGGAGGGCCGGCCACCGCTGGGCCTGCGCGAGCTGGTCACCGCTGGCGAGCAGCTCCGGATCACGCCCGCGGTCGAGGGCCTCTTCCGAGCCGGGGGACGGCTGTTCAACGAGTACGGGCCTACGGAGACCCACGTCGCCACGGCCTACGAGCTGCAAGGGGAGCCCGGCGGTTGGCCGGCGCTCCCGCCCATTGGCCGGCCGATCGGCAACCACCGCGTCCGCCTCCTCGACCGGCGCCTGCAGCCGGTCCTCCTGGGTATGCCGGGGGAGCTTTGCATCGGCGGGGCCGGGCTCGCCCGCGGCTACTTCCGGCGCCCGGACCTCACGGCCGAGCGCTTCGTCCCCGATCCGTGCGAGCCGGGCGCGCGGCTCTATCGGACGGGAGACCTCGCCCGCCTGGGTCCCGGCGGCATGCTGGAGTACCTCGGGCGCATCGACCACCAGGTCAAGCTGCGCGGCTTCCGCGTCGAGCTGGGCGAGATCGAGATCGTGCTCGCGAGCCACCCGCGGGTGCAGGAGGCCGCGGTGCTCGTCCGCGGGGAGGAAGGCAGCTCCTCCGACCGGCGGCTGGCGGCCTACATGACCCTGCGCTCCGCGGAGGAAGGAGAAGACCTCGACCTCCTCATCCCGGAGCTGCGCCGCTTTCTCGGTACCGAGCTGCCGGCGCACATGGTCCCCTCTGCCTACGTCTTCCTCGATGCCTTCCCGCAGACGCCGAGCGGCAAGGTGGACCGGCGGGCGCTCGCTCGGATCGCGCCGCACCGGCAGGAAGAGAGCGCGTACGTGGCGCCGCGCAATCCGGTCGAGCAGGCCCTGGCGGACATCTGGGCGGCGGTGCTGGGGGAGGAGCGGACCGGCGGCCGGGTGGGCATCCACGACAACTTCTTCGACCTGGGGGGCCACTCCCTGCTCGCTTCGCGCCTGATCGCCCGGATCCGCTCCGAGTTCGGTGTGGAGCTGCCGGTTCGGGCCCTCTTCGAGGCGCCTACCGTGGCCGGGCTCGCGGAGCGGCTGGAGGGCGTGGGCGGCGAGCGGGCCGAGACGATCCCGCGGCAGCCGCGCATCCCCGGGCAGCCCCAGCGCTTCCCGGTCTCGTTCTCCCAGCTCCGCGAATGGATCCTGGACCGCCTGGAGCCGGGCACGGCCGCCTACAACGTGCCCAGCCCCAAGCGGATCACCGGCAATTTCTCCATCCCGGCTTTTGCGCTCAGCCTCCAGGAGATCGTACGGCGGCACGAGTCGCTCCGCACGACCTTCGAAGCCGGCCCTGAGGAGCCGCTCCAGGTTGTGGCGCCCGCCATGGAGATCCTCCTGCCGGTGATCGACCTGGAGGGGCTGCCCAAGCCCTCGCGGGAGCCCGAGCTGCGGCGCCTCCTCGAAGAGGACCTGCGGACCGGTTTCGATCTGGAGAGGGGACCGCTGCTGCGGATCCGGCTCGTGCGCTCCGCCGCCGAGGACCATGCCCTTTTCCTGACGATGCACCACATCATTTCGGACGGCTGGTCCTCGGGAGTCCTCTCCCGCGAGCTGGCTGCGCTCTACGAGGGCTTTTCCCAGGGGCGCCGGGCGAGGCTACCCGAGCTGCCGGTCCAGTATCCGGACTATGCGGCGTGGCAGCGCGCACGGCTTCAGGGCGAGCGGCTGGAAGAGCTGGTCGGCTACTGGCGCGGCCAGCTCGCCGGAGCGCCGCCGCTGCTTGAGCTTCCGGCCGACCGGCAGCGCCCCGCGGTGCGCACGGCCCGGGGCGGGCGCCTCCGCTTCGACTGGCCCGCCTCGCTGGTCGCGCCGCTCCGCACCGCCGCGGCCAGGCAGGGGGGGAGCCTCTTCATGGCGCTGCTCGCCGCCTTCCAGACCCTGCTGGCCCGCCTGAGCGGCCAGGACGACGTGGCCGTCGGTACCTTCTCGGGCAACCGCGGCCGGGTCGAGCTGGAGGGGTTGATCGGGTTCTTCATCAACACCCTCGCCCTGCGCACCGACCTCTCCGGAGAGCCCTCCCTGCGCGAGCTGCTGGGTCGGGTGCGGGAGGTGACCCTCGGCGCCTACGCCCACCAGGAGATCCCGTTCGAGAAGCTGCTCGAGTCGCTCGCCGTGCCGCGCGACACCTCGCGCACGCCGATCTTCCAGACCATGCTGGTGCTCCAGAATTTCCCGCGGGAGCGGGTCGAGCTGTCGGGGATCACCCTGGAGCCGCTCCCGTTCCGCACGCAGCGCTCCAACTTCGACCTCACTCTGTGGATGATGGAGGACGAGGAGGACGGCGGGCTCGTGTGCGAGGCCGAATACAGCACGGATCTCTTCGAGGAGGCGACGGTCGTCCGGATGATGGGCTACCTGAAAAATCTCGTCGAAGGGGCTGGTGCCGATCCGGACGCGAGCCTCTGGACCCTACCGCTGATGCCTCCGGCCGAGCGGGCGCAGATCTTGGAGGGGTGGAGCCGGACCGCGGATGAGCCCGCGGGCGAGCCGCTCCTGCACCGTCTCTTCGAAGCCCAGGCCGCCCGCACCCCCGATTCGATCGCCGTGAAGGCGGGGGAGGAGCGGCTGACCTACGGCGAGCTGAACAGGCGGGCGGACCGTCTGGCCCGGCACCTCCGGCGGCTCGACGTGGGGCCCGAGTCGCGGGTCGGGCTCTCCGTGGACCGCTCGCCCGAAATGCTGGTCGGCATGCTCGGCGTGCTCAAGGCGGGAGGCGCCTACGTGCCGCTCGATCCGGCGTACCCCCAGGACCGCCTGGCGTACATGATCGAAGACTCCGGCGCCCGGGTGATCCTCGACCGGGAGCGCCTCGCGGAGCTGGACCATGACGAGCCCGGCCCGGAGCCGGCGCCAAAACCGGAGGAGATCGATCCCGGGAACGCCGCCTACGTGATCTACACCTCGGGCTCCACCGGCCGGCCCAAGGGGGTCGTGGTTTCCCACCGCTCCATCGCGGCCTACACCCGAACCGCGCGGGATTACTACGCGATCGGGCCGGACGACCGGATGCTCCAGTTCGGATCGATCAGCTTCGACACCAGCGCCGAGGAGATCTACCCGACCCTGATCGCGGGCGCGACCCTGGTGCTGCGGCCCGACGACATGGCGCTCTCGATGAGCCATTTCCTGGAGGGGCTCGACCGCTTCGGCATCACCGTGCTCGCCATGCAGACCGCGTTCTGGCACGAGATCGTGGCCGGCCTCGTCGACGGCCTCGAGCTGCCGCGTGGGTTGCGCCTGCTGGCATTTGGCGGCGAAGAGGGGCTGCCCGACCGCTTGGCCGACTGGCGCCGCCGCGTGGGACCGGGCGTGCGGCTGGTCAACACCTACGGTCCGACCGAGGCCACGATCGTCTCGACCTACCGCGAGCTGGCCGAGCCAGAAGATGATCCGGAGGTGCCCATCGGCCGCGCCATCCCCGGAGCCCGCACCTACGTGCTCGACCGCCGGCTGGAGCCGGTTCCCCTGGGCGTAAACGGCGAGCTGATGATCGGCGGCGTAGGGCTCGCCCGCGGCTACCTCGGGCGGCCGGAACTCACTGCCGAGCGCTTCATCCCGGACCCCTACACCGGCGAGCCGGGAGGGCGGCTCTATCGCACCGGCGACTTGGTCCGCTTCCGGCCGGACGGCGACCTCCTGTTCCGCGGCCGGGCCGACCGTCAGCTCAAGGTGCGGGGCTACCGCATCGAGCCCGGCGAGATCGAGGCCGCTCTGAGACAACATCCGGAGCTGCGCGACGCCGTGGCCGACGTGCGCGGGGGCGGCGACGACAAGCGCCTGGTGGCCTGGGTGGTGCCGCGGGACGGGGATGCGCCGCCGCCCGCGGAGCTGCGGACCTTCCTGCGCGACCGGCTGCCGGAGCCGATGGTGCCCTCGCTCATCCTCGCGGTGGACGCGCTGCCCCTCACGCCGAGCGGCAAGCTCGACCGCCGTGCGCTGCCCGAGCCGGAAGGGGTCCGGCCCGACCTGCCCGGTTACGCCGAGCCCGCCACGGCGCTCGAGGGCAGGATCGCCGGTATCTTCCGCGACCTGCTCCGTGTGGACCGGGTGGGGCGCAACGACAATTTCTTCGACCTCGGCGGGCACTCGCTGCTCGTGGTGCGGGCGCACCAGCGGCTGCGCGAAGCGCTCGGGCGCGAGATCCCGGTGGTCGACCTCTTCCGCTTCCCGACTGTGGCGCTCCTCGCCCGGCACCTCGGTTCCGGGGAGGAAGAGAAGCCGGCCTTCCAGAAGGTCCAGGGGCTGGCCGAGAAGCAGAAGGCGGCGCAGCTCCGCCGCCGGCAGGCCATGGAAAAGATGCGGCGTCCCGGCGGGACGAAGAGATGAGAAGGGAACAAGCATGAGCGAAGACCACGAGAACGATTCTGTCGAAAGCATCGCCATCGTCGGCATGGCCGGACGCTTCCCCGGGGCCAAGGACCTGGAGGAGCTCTGGGCCAACCTGCGCGACGGCGTAGACTGCATCCGCGACCTCACGGACGACGACCTCCGGGAGTCCGGCCTCGACCCCGCGGCCCTGCCTCCCAACTACGTCAAGTGCGCGGCGCCGGTCGACGGTATCGATCTCTTCGACGCCGGGTTCTTCGGCTTCTCGCCGCGCGAGGCGGAGATCCTCGATCCGCAGTCCCGCCTTTTCCTGGAATGCGCCTGGGAGGCCCTGGAGAGCGCGGGCTACGCCGCCGATCCCCAGCCCGGTTGGACCGGCGTCTTCGCCGGGGTGAGCGTGCCGGCGTACCTGATGACCCACCTGATGAGCAATCCGGCCGTCATGTCCGCGGTCGATCCCTTCCAGCTCCTGCTGGCCAACGACCGCGACTACTTCGCGACCCGCATCGCCTACAAGCTCAACCTGCGCGGGCCGGCGCTCAACGTCCAGACCGCCTGCTCGACCTCGCTCGTCGCCACCCATCTCGCCTGCCAGAGCCTGCTCGCCTACCAGTGCACCATGGCGGTCGCCGGCGGCGTGCGCCTCGCCGCGCCACAGAAGAGCGGCTACCTCGCGCAGGAGGGGAGCATCTTCTCCCCCGACGGCCGCTGCCGCGCCTTCGACGCCGAGGGCAAGGGAGCGCTCTTCGGCGAGGGCATCGGCGTCGTGGTTCTCAAGCGGCTCTCCGAGGCGATCGCGGACGGCGATCCCATCCACGCGGTCATCCGCGGCTCGGCGTTCAACAACGACGGCTCGCTGAAAGTGGGCTACACAGCGCCGAGCGTTGAAGGGCAGGCCGAGGTGATCGCCCTCGCCCAGGCGGTCGCCGGGGTCGGTCCGGAGACCATCGGCTACGTCGAGGCGCACGGCAGCGGCACGCCACTGGGCGATCCTATCGAGGTGGCGGCGCTCACCCGGGCCTTCCGCGCCGGCACCGAAGCCCGCGGGTTCTGCGCCCTGGGCTCGATCAAGACCAATGTCGGCCATCTGGAATCGGCTGCCGGCATCGCCGGCCTGATCAAGGCCGCCCTGGCGCTGGAGCGCGAGGCCATCCCACCGAGCCTCCACTTCGAGAAGCCCAACCCGCAGATCGACTTCGAGAGCAGCCCGTTCTACGTCAACACCCGCCTGCGCGAGTGGCCGCGCGGCGAGGCCCCCCGCCGAGCCGGCGTGAGCTCGTTCGGCATGGGCGGGACGAACGTGCACGTGATCCTCGAAGAGGCCCCGGAGCGCGAGCCCTCCAGCCCGGGCCGTACCTGGCAGCTCCTGGTCCTTTCCGCCCGGACCCCGACCGCCCTGGAGCGGACGACCGACGATTTCGCGGACTGGCTGGAGGCTCATCCGGAAGAGAGCTTCCCTGACACTGCCTGGACCCTGCAGGCCGGGCGGCGCGCCTTTCCGCACCGGCGCGCGCTGGTCTGTCGCGACCGGGAGGACGCCCTCGCTGCGCTGCGCAACCGCGACGGCCGGAGGTTGCTCGGAAGCGTCCAGGAGACCGCGGAGCGTCCAGTCGCATTCCTGCTCCCCGGCCTGGGGGACCATTATGCGGGCATGGCCCTCGGGCTCTACCAGAGCGAGCCCACGTTCCGGGCCGGGATCGACCGCGTGGCCGAGCTTCTGCGGCGCGAGGGAATCGACCTGCTCCCGGCCCTTTTCCCGAGCGGGACAGAGGAAGCCCAGGGCGGGCTCGACCTCCGCGCCATGCTGGGGAAGGGGAGAGAGGCGGGGCCGCTCGACCGCACCGAGATCGCGCAGCCCGCGGTGTTCGCGGTCGAGCACGCCCTGGCCGAGCTGCTGATGGAGTGGGGCATCCGCCCCGCGGCCCTGGCCGGCTACAGCCTGGGCGAGTACACCGCGGCCTGCCTGGCCGGCGTCCTCTCCTTCGAGGATGCCCTGCTCTTGGTCGCCCGCCGCGCGCGGCTGATCGGACAGCTCCCGGCCGGCGCCATGCTCTCGGTGGCCCTGCCCGAGGACGAGGCGCGGGAGCTGGCCTCTGAAGAGATCTCGCTCGCCGCGGTGAACGGGCCCGCTCTCTCGGTGCTCGCCGGCCCGGTGGCCGCGATCGAAACTCTGGAGAAGGACCTCGCCGGCCGCGGAGTCGCGGTCCGGCGCCTGCCGACCACCCACGCCTTCCACTCGCGGATGATGGAGCCGCTGCGCTCCGAGCTGGCCGACCTGCTGCGCGGCGTCCGCCTCTCGCCGCCCGAGATCCCGTACCTGTCGAATGTGACGGGAACCTGGGTCACGGCCGAGCAGGCGACCGATCCCGCCTTCTGGGTGCGCCACCTGGTTGAGCCGGTGCGGTTTGGCCGGTCGGTGGCGGAGCTGCTTCGCGAGCCCGGGCGCGTGCTGGTCGAGGTCGGGCCGGGACAGGGGCTGACGTCGCTGGCGCTCCAGCTCGCAGATGGGGAGGCGCCGGTGGCGGTGCCCGCGCTGCGCCCCTCCTACGACCGGCAGGCGGACGGCGCGTTCCTGCTCGGCGCGCTCGCCCGGCTCTGGCTGGCCGGCCTGCCGGTCGACTGGACCGGCTTCGCCGCGCACGAGCAGCGCCAGCGGCTGCGGCTCCCGACCTATCCCTTCGAGCGCAGGCGGTACTGGATCGAGCGCCCCTCCTCCGCGACCGTGGCCATTCCGGTGGTCTCGGCCTCTGAGGCCGACAAGCCCGCGCTCGCCGCCATCCCGTCAGCGACCGTGCGCCACGACAGGCCAGCCAACCTGCGCAACGCCTACGCGCCGCCGACGACGGAGGAAGAGCGGCGGCTGGTCGAGATCTGGCAGGCGCTGCTGGGCGTCGAGCCGATCGGCATCCACGACAGCTTCTTCGAGCTGGGCGGCCACTCCCTGCTGGCGCCCCAGCTCCTGGTCCATCTGCGCCAGGCGTTCGGCGTCGACTTCCCCCTGGCCCATCTCTTCGAGGCGCCCACCATCGCCGAGCTGGCCGAAGCGGTCGACCTGCTCCGCAGGGAAGGCAAGGCGGCGCTGGAAGCGAGGGAGGAGAAGGTCGACCTGCGCGCCGAAGCGAAGCTCGATCCGGAGATCCGGGCCGAGGCGCCCTGGACCGGGCCGATGGACACCCTCGCGGAGGTCTTCCTCAGCGGCGGCACGGGCTTCCTGGGCGCCCACATCCTGGCCGAACTGCTGGAGCGGACCGACGCGCGTGTCCACTGTCTGCTGCGCGCCGCGGACGCGGGCGAGGGCTTCCGCCGGCTGCGCAACGCCCTGGAATCGCGGGAGCTCTGGCGGGACGGCATGGCGGACCGGATCGTCGTGCTGGCGGGCGATCTCGGCCTGCCGCGCTTCGGCCTCTCCGAAGAGGCATTCCGGGACCTGGCCGGCCGGATCGACGCGGTCTATCACGGCGGCGCCTGGGTCAACTTCACCTATCCCTACAAGATCCTCAAACCGGCCAACGTCCTGGGCACGGTCGAGGCGCTGCGCCTGGCGGCCCTCGGCCGGGTCAAGCCGGTGCACTACGTTTCCAGCATCGCGGCCGTGCCGGAGATCGAGTACGGCTACCGCGACGACCCCCGGGTCTTCGAGGACGACGAGACCGGCAGCATCTCCGGCCTGTTCGGCGGCTATGGCGAGACCAAGTGGGTGTCGGAGCAGCTCTGCCGAATCGCGCGCTCGCGGGGAATCCCCGTTGCCATCTACCGGCCGAGCGTGCTCAGCGGCGACAGCCGGACCGGAAGGGGCAACACTCGCGACATGGTGTGGAGCATGATCAAGGGCTCGATCCAGATGGGTATCGCGCCTCCAGGCGACCAGCCCTTCGACGTGGCGCCGGTGGACTACGTGGCCGCGGCTATCGTGCACCTCTCGCTTCAGGAAGAGAGCCTGAACCGGGTCTTCCAGCTCCCGCACACGCAGGTCCCGCTGTGGCAGGACATCTTCGACTTCATGCACTCGTATGGCTACGAGTTGCGCTCGGCGGCCACGCCGGACGAATGGATCGAGCACGCGCTGGAGCGGCTGAAGGAGGACACCACGGGCGAGAACGCCCTGAGCCCCTTCGCGCCCATGGTCGCGATCTCCGACCGTTACTCCGAGATCGCCGCCTCGGAGGAGCGCACCGGCACGATCAAGCCGCTGATCTTCGACGACCGCAACACGCAGGCGGGCCTGCAGGGATCCGGCATTACCTGCGCGCCGCTGGATGCCCGCCTACTGTCACTCTACTTCGACGATCTGGTAAGCTCCCGTTTCCTTCCAACGCCTTCGTTGCACGAGGGGGCGGCTGGGCAGGGTGTGGCAGGGAAGCCGCTACGACATCCGCAATCAGTTGCTGTCCGTAGTCCCTCCTGACGTGCGTTCTCGACAGCTTCGAAAGAAGTTGTCCCGCACTGGGTCGTAGGCCCCACTTCTGTCTATAGAGCCACAAGATTGGAAGGGAGTGCTTGCTTGCGGACATCAAGTGTCGCGATCCAACTGCTATTGAACAACTTAAGCATGGAGTCTGTCCCGTTTCGAATAGGGCGAAGCACATATCTTGATAGCGCCCCTCCACGGAGTGCCTGTTGAACCCATGAACTCAAGTGCCCGTCTTTCGGCGGCCCCCACGCCGCAGCTCGACTTCTGGCGTCGCCAGTTGGCGGGGCTTCCTGCGCCCCTCGAGCTGCCGGCCGATCGAATCCGACCCTCCGGTCCGGTGTTGCGCCGCGCGCACGAGGTGCTGGACCTGCCCGACGGGCTGCTCGCAGCCGTCGAGCTCATCGGCGGGAGGCACGGAGCCGACCTTCCCACAACGCTGCTCGCGTGTTTCGCGGCGCTGCTCCATCGCTACACGGGACGCGAAGACCTGGTGATCGGCTCGACCGTGTCAGGGGAAGGGCTCGCGGGCCTGCTTCCGCTGCGCGTGGACGCCGCGGGCGACCCTTCGTTCGGCGAGCTGCTCGGCCGCGCCCGCGAGACCATGCTGGCAGCCCGGGCGCATCAGGATCTCTCGCTGGCTGAGCTGGTCGACGCGCTGCAGCCGGAGCCCGATCCTTCCCGGCATCCGTTGTTCCAGGTGGCGCTGCTGCCGGAAGGGGCGGTGGAGGTGGCCGAGGCCGCGGGACTCGACCTCGAGCTGGCCGTGGTCCGGTCGGGGGAGACCTTTCTGGAGGCCGCTTACGCGGCCGACCTGTTCGACGCCGGGATGGTGCGCCGGCTGCTGGACCACTTCCGCAACCTGCTGGAGGGAGTCGCCGCCGGGGACGGAGCCCGCCTGTCGGAGCTGCCCCTGCTCTCACCGCAGGAACGGGAGCAGGTGCTGGCTGGGTGGAACCGGACGGAGGCCGAGGTCCCGCCGGCGCCGGTGCACGAGCTCTTCGTCGAACGCGCCCGCGCCACGCCGGACGCCGTGGCCGTGTCCTGGAGCGGCGGCAGCCTCACCTATGGCGAGCTGCTGCGCCGGGCCCTCCGGCTGGCCGCGTGGCTGCGCGGCCGTGGCCTTGGCGGCGAGGATCTCGTGGCCCTGCGGCTGGAGCGCTCGCCCGAGCTGGTGACCTCCAGCCTGGGCGTGCTGCTGTCGGGAGCCGCCTACCTGCCGATCGATCCGGCGAACCCGCCCAGGCGGCTGGAGTACGTGCTGCGCGATTCCGGGGCCTCGCTGCTGCTGACCACGGACCGGCTGCGGCTCCCGGACCTGCCGGTGGAGCCGGTGGAGGTGGTCACGCTGGAGTCGCTCCGGCTCGAAGCCGGTTTCAGCGGCCTTCCCGACCCTGATCCCGCCGACCCCGAGCTGCTGCCGGAGCGCGACCCCGACCGGCTGGCCTTCGTGATCTACACCTCGGGCTCCACGGGCAGGCCGAAAGGGGCCGACCTCCTCCATCGCGGGCTTTCGAACACCATCGCGCACTACGGGCGGCGGTACGTGCCCGGTCCTGGTGAAGGGATAGCCCTTCTGGCCAGCCCCGGGTTCGACGCCTCGGCGTGGGAGATCTGGATGGCCCTGACGGGCGGCGCGACGCTGCACGTGGCGCCGCCCGAGGTCGTGGCGTCGCCGGTGGACCTTCTCGCCTGGTACGCCCGGGAGGGGGTTGCCCTCTCGTTTGCGCCCCCCGTGCTGGTCGAGGCGATGCTGTCGGAGCCGCCGCCGCCGGGCCTGGCTCTGCAGTGCCTGCTGGCAGGGGGAGACCGCCTGCGTCTGCGGCCCCGTCCGGACTGCCCCTTCTCGGTGGTGAACAACTACGGCCCCACCGAGGCCAGCATCGCGACGACCGAGGCGCCGGTGGCGCCGCGGTCGATGGCGCCGGACTCGATGGAGGATACTGACGGCGCGCCTACGATCGGCCGGCCGCTTGACAACGTGCGCGTCTACCTGCTCGACCGCGCGTTCCATCCGGTGCCGGTCGGCCTGCCGGGCGAGCTGTACATCTCCGGGGCAGGAGTGGCCCGGGGCTACCGCGGAAGGCCGGCCCTGACCGCCGAGCGCTTCATCCCCGATCCGTTCGGCGCGCCCGGTTCCCGGATCTACCGGACCGGCGACCTGGCGCGCTGGCTCCCCTCCGGGGAGATCGACTTCCTCGGCCGGGCCGATTATCAGGTCAAGATCCGCGGCTTCCGGATCGAGCTGGGGGAGATCGAGGCGGTTCTTCTCGACCATCCAGCCGTGCGCGAGGCCGCGGTGCTCGCGCGCCCGGCCGAAAGCCGGCTCGCGGCCTACGTGGTCCTGGTCTCGGGCGCCTCGGCGTCCATCCCGGAGCTGCGCGAGCACCTGGCCATGCGCCTCCCCGAGTACATGGTGCCCACCGCGTGGGCCGTGCTCGAGAGCCTGCCGCTGAGCACCAGCGGCAAGGTGAACCGGCGCGCGTTGGAGAGCGTGCCGACCATGGCCGCAATGAGTGGGGAAGCGGCCGCGGCGCCGCGCACCCAGCTCGAGGAGTTGCTGGCCGGGCTCTTCGTCCAGGTGCTGGGGCTCGACGAGCCCGGTCTCGGGATCCACGAGGACTTCTTCCAACTCGGCGGCCACTCGCTGCTCGCCACGCGGCTCGCCTCGCGGGTACGCGAGTTGTGCGGCGTCAAGCTGGGCCTGGGCTCCATCTTCGAGCATCCGACCGTGGCGCAACTGGCCGCCTGGATCGATCGGCAGCAGGGTCACGGCCGGACCGTGCCCGATTTTGCTCCCGATTTTGCTTCATCACTGCCCGGCCCGGCGCCCCTCTCCAGCGCGCAGCAGCGCCTCTGGTTCCTGGAGGGGCTCCGCCCCGGCACCGCGCTTTACAACCTGGCCCAGCTCTTCGATCTGCGAGGAGCCCTGAGCGTACCTGCCCTGGCCGCAGCCTTCGACGGCGTGGTCCGCCGCCACGATGCGTTGCGGACCCTGTTCGTTTCGGGGGCAGAAGGGGGTGACCCGGTCCAGCTCGTGTGCAGCGAGCCCCTGCAGTGCCCGCCCCTGCCCATCGTCGACCTGGCTGCCCTGCCGGAGCCGGCGCGCCGTAGAGAAGCGGAGCGGGTCACCGGCGAGGAGGCGCGCCGGCCCTACGACCTGGAGCGGGGGCCGCTGGTGAGGGCCGCCCTCCTGCGGCTCGGCCCGGACGAGCACCGGCTCCTCGCCGGCACCCATCACATCGTGTCCGACGGCTGGTCGGTGGGCGTGCTCGTGCGCGAGCTGTCGGCCCTCTATCACGCCGCGCTCGCCGGGAAGCCTTCGCCGCTGCCGCCGCTTGCCGTGCAGTATCCCGAGCTCGCCGTGTGGCAGCGCCGCTGGCTCACGGACGAGGTGGTGGAGACCCAGCTCGCCTGGTGGCGTCAGCACCTCGACGGGGCTCCCCTGATCCTGGAGCTGCCGGCCGACCGGCCGCGCCCGTTGGCCCCGTCGCTGCGCGGCGAGCGGCTGCGGCTGCCGCTGGGGACGGACCTGGAGCCCGCCCTGGCCACCCTCGGCCAGCGTCACGGCGCCACGCCTTTCATGACGCTGCTCGCCGCCTTCCAGTCCCTCCTGCACCGCTACACCGGCCAAGAGGACTTCGTGGTGGGGGCGCCCGTGGCCGGCCGCGACCGCCTGGAGCTGGAGGCGTTGATCGGGTTCTTCGTCAACATGCTGCCTCTGCGCGCCACCGTGTCCGCGGACACGGCCTTCTCCCGCCTGCTCGGCGGCGTCCGCGAGACGGTCCTGTCCGCCTTCGCGCACCAGGACCTCCCCTTCGACCGGCTGGTCGAGGAGCTGGCGCCGAAGCGGGACCTCTCCCGCACGCCGCTGTTCCAGGTGGCGTTCGCCTTCCAGGACGCCCTGGCCGGTCCGGATCTAGACATCGAGGTCACGGCCGCCGAGGTCGATACCGGCGTGTCCAAGTTCGATCTCACCCTGCTCATCGAGCGCGGTCCGCGCGGGCTGGACGTCATCGCCGAGCATTCCACCGATCTCTTCGAGCGCGCGACCGTGCAGAGGATGCTCGCGGCCTTCCGCGTGCTCGTCGCCGGCGTGCTGGCGGATCCGGACACCCGGGCCGGCGAGATGCCGCTGCTGGCGGCGGAGGAGCGGGACCAGGTGGTCTTCGGCTGGAACCGGACCGCGGCCGAGGTGCCGGAGCGGCCGGTCCACCGGCTCTTCGAGGAGCGCGCCGCTGCCGACCCCGGCGCCACGGCCATCACGTCCGAAGAGGGATCCCTCACTTACGGCGAGCTGGAGCGGCGGGCCAACCGGCTGGCGTGGCGGCTGCGGCGCTGCGGCGTCGAGCCCGAGGTTTTGACCGCGGTGCTGCTGGAGCGTTCCCCCGAGCTGCCCGTGGCCGCCCTGGCCGCGCTCAAAGCCGGCGGCGCCTACCTGCCGATCGATCCGGCCTACCCGGCCGACCGGGTGCTCTACATCCTGCGCGATGCCGGAGTCCAGGTCCTGCTGACCCGGGCGGGCATCCTCGCCGGCCTGCCCGAGGTGCCGGTGCCGGCCGACCGCGTGATCCTCCTGGATTCTGAGGCCGGTCCCGGCGAGGCGGAGACTCTGCCTCAGCTCGCGACCGATCCCGACGGTGATCCCGACAGTGATCCCGACAGCTTGGCCTACGTCATCTACACCTCGGGCTCGACCGGCGCGCCCAAGGGGACCGAGCTGTGCCACCGCGGCCTCTCCAACCTCGCGGCTTGGCACGTCCGGACCTACGGGCTGACCGCCTCAGACCGTACGGCAATGGTGGCAGGGCCGGGCTTCGACGCCTCGGTCTGGGAGCTGTGGCCGCCGCTGACGGCGGGCGCCTCCCTGCACGTGCCGCCGCCGGACGCGGTGCTCTCTCTGCCTGCGCTCCTCGCCTGGATGGCGGAGCGCGGCATCACCGTGGCGTTCCTCCCCACGCCGCTGGCCGAGGGAGTATTGGCCGAGGGAATTCCCGCCGGGATGGCGCTGCGCGCCCTGCTCACCGGCGGCGACCGGCTGCACCTGCGGCCGGCGCCGGAACTCCCGTTCGCGCTGGTCAACCACTACGGGCCGACGGAGAGCACGGTCGTCACCACGGCGGGTCGGGTTGGGCCCGAGGGGCACCGGGCGCCGGACATCGGGCAGCCGATCGCCAACCTCCGCGTCCATCTCCTCGACCGCGGCCTCGGCCCCGTGCCGGTGGGCGTTCCCGGCGAGCTGTGCGTGGCCGGCGCCGGCCTGGCGCGCGGCTATCGCAACCGGCCCGACCTCACGGCCGAGAGGTTCGTCCCCGACCCGCTGGGTGGGCCGGGCGAGCGGCTCTACCGCACGGGCGACCTGGCGCGGCGGCTGCCGGGCGGGGAGATCGAGTTCCTCGGCCGGAACGACCAGCAGGTCAAGATCCGCGGCAACCGCATCGAGCTGGGCGAGATCGAGGCCGCGCTGCGCCGCCACCCGGAGGTGCGCGAGGCCGCGGTGCTGGTGCGCGAGCCCGGCCCCCGGCTGGCAGCGTGTGTCGTGCTGCGCGAGGGCGGCGAGCCGGTGGCCGAGACACTGCGAGCGTTCCTGGCCGGCTCCCTCCCCGGCGCGATGATCCCGTCGGCCTGGGCCTTCCTGGAGGCGCTGCCTCTCACCCCGAACGGCAAGGTGGACCGCCGCGCCCTGTCGGCGGTCGTGCCCGAGGTGGAGCCGGGGGAGGCGCGGGACGAGTCGGCGGCGCCCCTCACGGCCATGGAGGAGCTGGTGGCCGGCCTGTTCTCCCAGGTGCTCGACCTCGACCGCGCCGTGGGCGTGAGCGAGGACTTCTTCCATCTCGGCGGGCACTCCCTCCTGGCGGCCCGGTTCGCCGCGCGGGTGAGGGAGGTCAGCGGCGCCGACGTCGGCGTGCGCAGCGTCTTCGAGCACCCGACCGTGGCGGAGCTGGCCCGCGCCGTGGAAGAGATCTCCCAGGAGGCCCGGCCCGACGAGCCGCCCCTCGTGCCCCTCGCGCCCGCTGTCCGCGAAGAGGGCTTGCCCCTCTCCTTCGCCCAGCAGCGCCTCTGGTTCCTGGAGAGCCTGCAGCCGGGCACGGCGCTCTACAACCTGCCGCAGGTCTGGCACCTGCGCGGTCCGCTCTCCGTGCCCGCCCTCAACCAGGCGCTGGCCGAGATTGTGCGCCGGCACGAGGCGCTGCGCACCGTCTTTGCCGTGAAGGAGTCGGGAGAGCCCGTGCAGGTGGTGCTTCCGCCGGATCCCTTCCCCCTGGTGGAGCTCGACCTGTCCGAGCTGCCGGAGCCCGAGGCCGAGCGCATCCTGTCCGAGGAGGTCCGCCGGCCCTTCGACCTGCGGCGGGGTCCGCTGTTCCGCGCGGCTCTCCTGTGCTTGGGATTTGAAGAGCACCGGCTCCTCCTCTCCATGCACCACATTGTCTCCGACGGCGTGTCCGTGGACCTGCTCGCCGAAGAGCTTTCGGTCCTGTACCGGGCCGCGCTCGAAGCGCGGCCGTCTCCGCTCGCGCCCCTGCCGGTGCAGGTCCCCGACTTCGCGGTCTGGCAGCGGAGCTGGCTCGCCGGCGAGGCCCTGGGCCGTCAACTGGCCTGGTGGCGGGAGAGGCTGGAGGGCGCGCCCGTGGTCCTGGAGCTGCCCACCGACCGGCCGCGGCCGGCGATGGCATCCCTGAGCGGAGCCACCGAGCGCCTGCACCTGGGCGAGGAGCTGGACGCCGCCCTCACCCGGGTGGGCTGGCTCGGGGGCGCGACGTTCTTCATGACCGTGCTCGCCGCCTTCCAGGTGCTCCTGCACCGCTACACCGCGCAGGACGACCTCCTGGTCGGCTCGCCCGTGGCGGGCCGCGACCGCGCCGAGCTGGAAGGGCTGGTCGGCTTCTTCGTGAACCTGGTTCCGCTGCGCGCCCGTCTGGCGGGCGATCCTCCGTTCTCGCGTCTCCTGGCCGCCGCGCGGGAGGCCGCTCTGGGCGCCTTCGCTCATCAAGAAGTTCCCTTCGAACGTCTTGTCGAGGAGCTGGCGCCGGAGCGGGATCTCTCCCGCGCGCCGCTCGTGCAGGCTTTGCTCCTGGTCCAGGGTCCGCCGGCCCTGCCGGTCCTGCCGGGGGTGGAGGCCTCGTACGTCCAGGTCCACTCCGACACGGCCAAGTTCGATCTCACCCTCACCCTGGAACGCAACTCCTCGGGAATCGAGATCCAGGTGGAGTACGCTACGGGGCTGTTCGAGGCCGCGACGGCGCGGCGCCTGCTGGGCCACTTCCGCGCGCTGCTGCGCGGGATCGCGGCCCATCCCGAAGCCAGGCTCTCGGACCTCCCGCTGCTCGACGCGGCCGAGTGGGTCCAGCTCTCCGCCTGGAACGACGAGGCAAGGCGTGGCCACTCCGAGGGCGCGTTGCTCCACGAGCTTTTCGAGGAGCAGGCGAGGCGGACGCCGGACGCGGTCGCGCTCGTGGCAGCCGGCGAGCGCCTGACCTATGCCGATCTGGAGCGGCGCTCGGCGCGGCTGGCAGGTCACCTGGGGTCGCTGGGCGTCGGCCCCGAGGTGCCGGTGGGCGTCTTCCTGAAGCGCTCGGCGGACCTGGTGACGGCCCTCCTCGGAGTGCTGCGGTCCGGCGGCCTCTATGTGCCCGTGGACCCCGCCTATCCCGCGGAGCGGATCGCGTTCCTCCTGGAGGACAGCGGCTGCCCGGTGCTGCTGACCCAGGCGAGCCTTCTGGACAAGCTGCCGGCGACGGGTGCGCAGACGGTCCTTCTGGATGGCGATTGGGAGGGCGAGGCCCCCCTCTCCCGCCCGCTTCCAGGCAACCTCGCCTACCTGATCTACACCTCGGGCTCGACAGGGCGTCCCAAGGGCGTGGCCATCGAGCACCGCAGCGCCGTGACCTTCGCGCACTGGGCCCGCGAGGCGTTCTCTCCCGGCGAGCTGGCCGGCGTGATCGCCTCCACCTCGGTCACCTTCGACCTGTCCGTGTTCGAGATCTTCGTCACCCTCGCCTGGGGCGGCACGGTCTTCCTGGTCGACAACGCCCTCGCCGTGCCCCAGCTCCGGGAGCAGGGCCTAGAGCAGGGGATGACGCCGACGCTGATCAACACCGTGCCGTCGGCCATCGCGGAGCTGCTGCACATCGACGGCCTGCCGGAATCGGTGCGGACGGTGAACCTGGCAGGGGAGGCCCTGACCCGGGCGCTGTCCGACCGCGTCTACGAGCGCGCCGCCACCGAGCGGCTGTACAACCTCTATGGCCCGTCCGAGGACACGACCTACTCGACCTGGGCGCTCATCGAGCGCCCGGGCGAACGCTCAGCCGAGCGAACACCGGCCATCGGCCGTCCGGTCCACGACACTCAGGCCTACGTGCTGGACCCCGCACTGGGACCGTTGCCCGTGGGTGTGCCCGGAGAGCTGTACCTGGGCGGCCGTGGCCTGGCCCGCGGCTACTTCGGCCGGCCGGAGCTGACCGCCGACCGCTTTGTGCCGGACCCGTTCGCGGAGGAGCCCGGAGCGCGGATGTACCGCACGGGCGACCGTGTCCGGTATCGCGTGGACGGCGAGATGGAGTACCTGGGCCGCCTCGACTACCAGGTGAAGATCCGCGGCTTCCGCATCGAGCTGGGGGAGGTCGAGGCCGTGCTCGCCCGCCATCCCGCGGTCGGCCAGGTGGCGGTGCTGGCGCAGGACAGCCGGCTCGTGGCCTGGGTGGCCATGCGAGAGCCCGTGTCCCGGGACTCGCTGCGCGGCTGGCTCGCCGAGCGGCTGCCCGAGTACATGGTCCCCGGCCAGTGGGCGTTCGTGGACGAGCTGCCTCTGACCCCGAACGGCAAGGTGGACCGCAAGGCTCTGGCGCGGAGGACGCCGCCGGAGGAGGCCGGAGCTTCCGCGGACGCGGCGCGCAATCCCGTCGAGGAGCTGCTGGCGACGTTGTTCGCCGACGTCCTGGGGCTCGGGCAGCCCCCCGGCGCCCGCGAGGACTTCTTCCACCTGGGCGGGCACTCGCTCCTCGCGGTCCAGCTCGCCTCCCGCGTCCGGGCCGCCTTCGGCGTGGACCTCCCCGTCCGCGCCGTGTTCGAGCATCCGACCGCCGCGGGGCTGGCCGAGCAGATCGCCGCGGCGGCGCACGCCGGGCGGCCCGCGGCGCCGCCCCTGGTCCGCACCGGACGTACGGGGGAGACACCGCTCTCCTTCGCCCAGGAGCGGCTCTGGTTCCTCGACCGCTTCGAGCGCGGCACGTCCGCCTACAACCTGCCCATGGTCTTCCACGTCCAGGGGGCCGGGCTGCGCGTGGATGCGCTGGCCGCCGCCCTCGACGGAGTCGTGCGGCGCCACGAGGTGCTGCGGTCGCGCTTCCGGGAGGAGGACGGCGGACAGCCGGTGCAGGTCGCCGAGCCGTGTGCCGTGATCCTGCCGGTGGTCGACCTCTCCGGCCTAGCCGATCCGGCTGCCGAGGCGCTGCGCCGCGAGCGCGAGCTGGCGGAGCTCCCCTTCGAGCTCACCCGGGGTCCGCTGGTGCGCAGTGTCCTGCTCCGGGTTAGCGGAGACGATCACCGGCTACTCGTCTCGATGCACCACGCGGCCTCGGACGGCTGGTCGATCGGCGTGCTGGCCCGGGACCTGTCCGCGCTCTATCTCGGGCTGCCTCTGCCCGAGCTGCCGGTCCGCTACGCCGACTATGCCGTCTGGCAACGGGGCTGGCTGGCCGGCGAGGTGCTGGAGACGGAGCTGGCCTGGTGGCGCGAGCGGCTGGCCGGCATGCCGCCCGGCCTGGACGTGCCCGCGGACCACCCGCGGCCGTCCGTGCAGAGCTACCGCGGCAACGTCCGCCGGACCGTGATCGAGCCCCGGGTGACGGCAGCGCTGACCGCGCTGAGCCGGCGGTGCGGCGCCACCTTCTTCATGACGGCCCTGGCCGCTTTCGACACCTGGCTCCACCGCGTCACCGCGGCCGAGGACCTCGTGATCGGCGCGCCGGTGGCCAACCGCGATCGCGTCGAGATCGAGGGGCTGGTCGGGTTCTTCGTCAACACCCTCGTGCTGCGGACCTCGCTCGCGGGCGACCCGGGCTTCGAGGAGCTGCTGGCGCGGGTGCGCACCGCGGCCCTGGAGGCCTACGCTCACCAGGACCTACCCTTCGAGAAGCTCGTGGCGGAGCTGTCGCCCGAGCGCGACCTGTCGCGCCACCCGCTCTTCCAGGTCTCGGTCTCGGTCCAGGAGGGGACGCGGCCCGAGCTGGACCTCGGTCCCGGCCTGAGCGCGCCTGGAGCCGAGGTGGGGATGCCTACCTCCAAGTTCGACTTCTCCCTCCATCTCAGCCGCGAAGGAGAAGGGCTGGCCGCCGCGGTCGAGTACGCCACCGACCTCTTCGACGCGTCGACCGTCGACCGCTACCTGGGCCACCTGAGCGCTTTGCTGCAGGGGATCGCGGACAGGCCGCAGGCGCGGCTCTCCGAGCTGCCGCTGCTCGCGCCCGGGGAGTGGGAGCAGCTCCGGCTGACCTGGAGCGGAGGCGAGGCCGTGCCGCTGCCCGCCTACACCCTGCACGGCCTGGTGGAGGAGCATGCCCGCCGGGCCCCCGGCGCGCTGGCTCTAGATGGCGGTGATGCTGGGGACGGGCAGCTCCTGACCTACGGCGAGCTGATGGCGCGCGTCGAGTCGCTCGCCCGCCGCCTGCGCGGCCTGGGAGTCGGGCCGGAGACGCGCGTGGCACTGTGCACGGGGCACTCGCCCGAGCTGGTGATCGGCCTGCTGGGCATCATGAAGGCCGGGGGCGCGTGCGTGCCCCTCGATCCCGGCCACGTCTCCGAGCGGCTCGCCTTCGTGCTGGAGGACTCCGGCGCGCTGGTGCTGGCGACCACGTCGGCGCTCACGCCCCGCCTGCCCGCGGGCATCCCGCGGGTGCTCCTCGATCTCCCCTCCGATCTCCCCGAAGCCATGTCTGATAGCGGCCCGGACCTTGCCCCGGTCCACCCGGAGCAGGTCGCCTACGTGATCTACACCTCCGGCTCCACCGGCCGGCCCAAGGGGGTGGCGGTGCCCCACCGCGACGCGGCCGAGCACTGCGGGGCCGTCATCCTCCTCTACGGCCTGGAGCCGCGCGACCGGATGCTGCAGTTCGCCTCGCCGGCCTTCGACGTGTCCATGGAGGAGGTCCTGTCCACGCTGGGGTCGGGCGCAACCCTGGTGCTGCGCGAGGAGAGGTGGGAGACCGAGACGCTGGCGCGAAGGGTAGAGGAGCTCGGCATCACGGTCCTCAACCTGCCGAGCGCGGTCTGGCACCACTGGGCGCACGACGCCATGTCCCTTGCGGCTCCCCCGGCGTCCCTCCGCCTGATCATCGTGGGCGGCGAGGAGGTGCTGGCCGAGCCGGCCCGCCAGTGGCTGCGCTCGCCGCTGGGGGGGATTCCCGTGCTGAACGGCTATGGTCCCACCGAGACGGTGATCACCTCCACGCTGCAAGAGGTGGCGCTGGAGACCTTCGAAGGCGGCGGCGCCTCGGTCCCGATCGGCCGTCCGCTGCCCGGGCGCTCCGCCGTGGTCCTGGACCCCAGGGGGAACCCGGTGCCGGTGGGGGTGCCCGGCGAGCTCTACCTCGGCGGCTGCCTGGCCCGTGGCTACCTGAACCGGTCCGGCCTCACCGCGGAGCGGTTCGTGCCCGATCCCTTCGGTGAGCCCGGCACCCGCCTCTATCGCACGGGCGATCTCGTCCGGTATCGCCGGGACGTCGGGCCTACTGGTTCCCTGGAGTTCCTCGGCCGCATCGACCAGCAGGTCAAGGTGCGCGGCCATCGCGTGGAGTGCGGCGAGGTGGAGGCCGCGCTGGTCCGGCACCCCGCCGTTCGTGAGGCCGCGGTGATCGGCCGCGATGATCGCGACGGTCTCCCGGGCGGGTCGGGCCTCGCGGCCTACGTGGTCGTCAACGCGCCGAGCACGGCCAGGCCCGAGACGGGCGAGCTGCGGCGCTTTCTGGCGAGCTCGCTTCCGTCCTACATGGTCCCTGCCGCGTGGGTCTTCCA
>DATMER010000060.1:0-58256 GCA_035556715.1 Thermoanaerobaculia bacterium | reverse complement strand
GGTACGAGGTATTCCGCCCAGGGGCAGAACGTCCCGAGCGCCGGCATCCTGCAGCCCTACCCTTTGGAAGGGAAAGAGGCCGGCAAGGATGTCGGCGCTCCCAGGGAAAGAGCTGCAAGCTGTTCTAAGTTAGCGCCTATGCCCCCTGTCCCCCTCTCCCGGGGTTGGGGGAAAGGGAGATGGGAGAGGGGGACAGGGGGTGAGGTTACAATCCCCCCGATGTCCGACCACCTCCTCATTCTCCGGCTTGCCGGCGACTTCTATACCAAGGCGCGGAACACCCGGCTCCGCTTCCAGCGCCGGCTCGCGCAGAACATCCGCGACGCCCTCTCCTCGCATGGCATCCCCCACAAGCTGGAGACCACTTGGAGCCGGTACTACCTGGAAACCCCGAGCACCGCCGCCCTGGAGGTGCTGCCCCGGGTCTTCGGCATCCAGTCCGTCTCCCTGGTCGAGCGCCGCCCCTGGGAGACGCTGGAGGACATCTCCCGCGCCGGAGTCGAGATCTTCGGCGAGGGGATCCGCGGCCGGAGCTTCGCGGTCCGCGCCAGCCGCCGGGGAGGCCGCGAGCGGATGCCGTTCGACTCCAATGCGGTCGCGGTCGCCCTCGGCTCCGAGCTGCTCCGGCATGCTCCGGATGCCCGGGTCAACCTCCGCGAGCCGGAGGTCACGGCCCACGTCGAGCTGGAGCCCGGTGATCCCGGATGGGCCCACTTCTTCCATGACAAGCTACGGGGGCACGGCGGCCTGCCCGTGGGCGTCGAGGGCAGGGCCCTGTCCCTCGTCTCCGGCGGCTTCGACTCGGCCGTGGCGAGCTGGCTGATGCTCAAGCGGGGAGTCCAGCTCGACTACCTCTTCTGCAACCTGGGCGGCGCCGCCCACCGTCTCGGCGTGCTCAAGGTCATGAAGGTCGTGGCAGAACATTGGAGCTATGGCTACCGGCCGCGTCTGTTCGAGGTGGACTTCCAGCCTCTGATCGAGGAGCTCCAGGCCCGGAACCATCCCCGGAACTGGCAGATCGTCCTCAAGCGGATGATGGTGCGGGCCGGCGAGCTGGCCGCCCGCAAGACCCGCAGCCTGGGGCTCATCACCGGAGAGGCCATGGGACAGGTCTCGTCCCAGACCCTCCAGAATCTGGCGGTCATCAACCACGCGGTGTCACCGGCCATGCCGGTCCTGCGCCCGCTCGTGGGCTTCAACAAGGACGAGATCCTCGCCGTGGCGCGGAAGATGGGGGTCTTCGACCTGTCGGCGGCGGTGGGGGAGTACTGCGACCTGGTCCCGAAGAAGCCGGCCACGCGGGCCTCGCTCGCCGAGGTCCTGAGGGGAGAAGCCGCCATGACACCCGGCAGGCTGGAGGAGGTGGTCGAGGCGCGCACCGTCTTCGAGCTGCGGAGCCTGGACGATTCCGTCCTCAGCCCCAGCGGCCTGGAGACCGACCGCGTTCCCGAAGGCGCCGCCGTCCTCGACCTGCGCTCCAAGCCGGCGTACCAGGCCTGGCACTACCCGGGGGCCATCCACCTCGACTTCCATCACGCCCTGGGGGCCTGGCCCTCCTTCGGACGCGACCGGGACTATGTCCTGGTGTGCGAGGTGGGGCTCAAGAGCGCCCACTTGGCCGAGAAGATGCAGCAGGCGGGCTTCCGCGCCTGGAACTTCCGCGGCGGGCTCAAGGAGCTGATGGCCCTGGCCGAGCGCGAGCGCGGCTCCGACCCTGCCCTCGAAGCACTGCTGGCCCCGGCGCTCCGGGACTGAAGAATCGTCCCTCTACAGCCCTCACGATGCCGGCAGGTGCGCGATTTATCGTGCTCTGTGGACCCTCACTTGCGCGAGCGCCGCAGCAACGCTATCCTCGAAATCCGATTCTGCTCTGCTCGAACTCTGGACGGATGATCTATCCTTTCCGCCCCCCGGCCGAAACATCACCGCAATCGCCACGGGATAGCGACCAGTGGTTCCGCGCCCTGGCCGAAACCACCTCGACCGCGATCGTCGTCTACTCCGACCGGGTGCTCTACGTAAACCCGGCCACGGAAGAGCTGACCGGCTACACCGCCGAGGAGCTGCTGGCGCTACCCCCGTGGTACGTGGCCCATCCCGACCACCAGCCCCTGATCCGCGAGCGGGTCCAGGGCCGCCTCCGGGGCGAGCCCCTGCCCAACCGGTATGAGTTCAAGATCCTGACGAAGGACGGACGGGAGCGCTGGGTCGACGCCACCTCCGCCGTGATCGAGCTCGACGACATCGGGACCGCCGCCATGGTGACCGCGGTGGACGTCACCGAGCGCAGGCAGGCCGAGGAGAGCCTGCGCGAGACCAACGCCCGTCTGGAGCATGCCCAGCAGGTGGCCAAGGAGAGCGAGGAGCGGCTGCGCGCCATGGTCGAGGCCCTGGCCCAGGAGAAGGAGCTCGCCCAGATCACGCTGGCCTCGATCGGCGACGGCGTCATCCGCACCGACGCCAAGGGCATCGTCGACTACCTGAACCCCGTGGCCGAGCGGCTGACCGGCTGGACTGCCGAGGAGGCCTGCGGCAAGCCCGTGGGCCAGATCTTCAACGTCCTCGACGAGACGACCGGCAAGGCGCTGCCGAACCCGGTAGAGCGCTGCCTGCGGGAAGGCGTCGTCGTCGAGCTGCCCGGCTACTCGCTCCTCACCCGGGGCGATGCCTGCGATGGCCGCGATGGCCGCGATGGCCACAATGCTGGCGATACCCGCGACGTGGCAATCCGCGACTCGGCGGCGCCCATCCGCGACGCCCTGGGCCGGATCGCCGGCTGCGTCCTGGTCTTTAAGGACGTCACCCAGCTCCGCGGGATGGAGCGGGAGATGATCTACCTCGCCCGCCACGATCCCCTCACCGGGCTGATCAACCGGCGCGAGTTCGAGAAGCGGCTCCAGCACTGCCTGGCCACCGCTTGTGACGAGGACCGCCTGCACGCCCTCTTCTATCTCGACCTCGACGAGTTCAAGGTGGTCAACGACACCTGCGGCCACCTGGCCGGCGACGAGATGCTCAAGCAGGTCACGGCCCTGCTCCGCTCCCGCCTGCGCAAGACCGACACCCTGGCCCGCCTGGGCGGCGACGAGTTCGGCGTGCTCCTGGAGGACACCTCGCTCGACGACGCCCGCACCGTGGGCGACGCCCTGCGCACCGAGGTCAAGCGCTTCCGCTTCGCCTGGCAGGAGAGGATCTTCGAGATCGGGGTCAGCATCGGGCTCGTCCCGATCACCGGCGAGAGCCTGGACATGGCGCAGGTGCTCTCCGCCGCCGACGCCGCCTGCTACGTGGCCAAGGAGAGCGGCAGGAACCGGATGCACGAGTACCAGCCGGACGACAGCGCCGTGGCCGAGCGCTACGGCGAGATGCAGTGGATCCATCGCATCCACAAGGCTTTTGCCGAGCACCGCTTCTTCCTCTACCAGCAGAGCATTCACCCGCTGAACGGCCTGCGGGGAGACGAGCCCCCGCTCTGCGAGATCTTCATCCGCATGCTCGACGAGGAGGGCCGCATCGCCACGCCCGGCGCCTTCATCCCCGCGGCCGAGCGCTATCACCTGATCGCCTCGATAGATCGCTGGGTCGTCCACGCCGCCTTCGTCTCCCTGGCCTGCCGCACCCTGTCGCACGGCGACGAGACCTGCTTCGCCATCAACCTCTCGGGCCAGTCGATCGGCGACGAGTACTTCCTGGAGTACGTGCTGGAAGAGATCGAGCTGACCGGCGTCGAGCCGACCCGGATCTGCTTCGAGATCACCGAGACGGCGGCGGTGGGCAACCTGACCCAGGCCATGCGCTTCATCGAGACCCTCAAGAAGTACGGCTGCCGCTTCGTGCTCGACGACTTCGGCAGCGGCCTCTCCTCCTTCGCCTACCTCAAGAACCTGCCGGTGGACTTCCTGAAGATCGACGGCGCGTTCGTGCGCGACATGGTGGGCAGCCCGGTGCAGAGGGCGCTGGTCGAGTCCATCCACCAGATCGGCCAGGTCATGGGCCTCCGCACCATCGCCGAGTCCGTGGAGAACCGCGCCACTCTCGACATCCTCAGGGATATCGGCGTGAACTACGTCCAGGGCTACGGCCTCTCCCTCCCCGAGCCGCTGGGGTAGTGCCTACTTCTTGTACCGCACCCGCACGCCCTGGGCGAGCTGCTCGGGCGTCATCTTCTCCATGTTGTCCAGGTTGTACTCCCAGACCAGGGTGTTGCCCTCCTTGCGGTGGGCGTTGTGCTCGACGATCTGGAAGGGGGTGGTGATCTTGAAGGCGACGCGCAGGTTGCCGAGCATCTCCTGGACCTGCTTCTTCTCCTCGGGGGAGAGCTCCATCTGGGAGGCCTGCTCCGACTGCTCGGCGACCGGGTTCTCCGCCGGGCTGATCACCAGGAAGGTATCGCCCTCATCCACTACCTGAAGACCTTTGAAGGGAGATTCCGCCGGGTTGGGTCCCTCGGCGCCGGGTCCGGGGCCCATCTCCTGCGCCTCCTTCGTCTCCGTCTCGGGCTTCTTGAGGTTGATCTCCTTCAGCTTGGAGACATTGTCGAAGCCGAACAGGAAGCTCATGGCCATGCCCAGCCCCTCCTCCTTGACGGAGCTGTCGAGCAGGGTGACCCCCTTGGGAAGCTGCTTCGCGATCTCCTTCTTGTCGACCGGCATGTCCTTGGTCTGAGACTTCCGGGAGGCGAGCATTTCCTGCTTCGCCGCCGCGATTTCTTCGGGAGTGGGATCTCCCTCCTTGCCTTCCATGCTCCGCTTCATGCGGGCCATGAAGCCGACCATGGGCTCCATGTCCAGCTTCATCGAGTACCCGGCCTTGCCGGACATGTCCTTCTCCAGCGTCAGGGTCTGCTCGATGTCGAAGCACCCGGCGAGCAGAAGGCCCGACAAGCCCAGCGCGGCAGCGGCGGTCTTTTTCATGAGGATGCCCTCCTTTGTGGAGGAGGATTGTAACCCGGGGAGGGATCAGGTCTCCCTCTTCCCCGCGCAGGCGGGGGAGAGGGCTGGGGAGAGAGGGGATGGGATCAACTAATTCACCCGGGACGACTCGTCCATCTTCTGCGCCTGGAAGTGGGCCATCAGGGGCTCGATCAGTGGGTCGAGGCTCCCCTCCAGGACGGCGGGGAGCTGGTGGAGCGAGAGGCCGATGCGGTGGTCGGTCACCCGGCTCTGCGGGAAGTTGTAGGTGCGGATCTTCTCGGAGCGGTCGCCGCTGCCCACCATCTTGCGCCGCTCCTCGACCATGGCGCTGTCGGCCTTCTCCTGCTCGATCTCCAGCAGGCGGGCCTTGAGCACGCGCAGCGCCTTGGCCTTGTTCTTGATCTGGCTGCGCTCGTCCTGGCAGCTCACCACGAGGCCGGTGGGGATGTGGGTCAGGCGCACCGCCGAGTACGTCGTGTTCACCCCTTGGCCGCCGGGGCCGGAGGCGCAGAAGCGGTCGATGCGGAGGTCCTTCTCGTCGACCTCGACCTCCACGTCCTCGGCCTCGGGCAGCACCGCCACGGTCACGGCCGAGGTGTGGATGCGGCCGGCGGACTCGGTCGCGGGCACCCGCTGCACGCGGTGGGTCCCGCCCTCGTACTTGAGGCGGCTGTAGGCGCCGCGCCCCTCGACGATGGCCGAGACCTCCTTGATGCCGCGGACCTCGGACTCGGAGAGGTCGATGACCTCCATCCGCCAGCCCTGCTGCTCGGCGTAGCGGGTGTACATGCGGAACAGCTCGGCCGCGAAGAGCGTGGCCTCGTCGCCGCCCGTACCGGCCCGGATCTCGAGCACCACGTTGCGCTCGTCGTTGGGGTCCTTGGGCGTGAGCTCGCGGCGCAGATCCTCCTCCAGCTTGTGGACCCGCTGCAGGAGCTGCTCGCGCTCCTCGCGGGCCATCTCGTACAGCTCGTCGTCCTTCGACAGGCTGCCGAGCATCTCCTCGGTCTCCCGGCTCTGCTGCTGCAACCGCTTGTACTCCCGGAACAGCTCGACCGTGCGGGAGATCTCCGCGAGCGCCTTGTTCGTGTCGGTGTACGCCTTCCGGTCGGACATCACCGACGGATCGGTGAGCCGCTGGGTCAGCTCTTCGTGGGTCTTCTCGATCTGGGACAGTTTTTCGAACATGGTTGACTCAGGTTCAGGGCTCAGGCCAGGGCCGGAGCCTCCTCCGCCGTAGCAATAGCCTCAGGCATGAGGCCGTCCTCACGCAAGGCCTCCTGCAGGGCGACGATCGCCACCTCCAGCATGTCGTCCGTGGGCTCCTGGGTGGTGATCCTCTGGAGCGCGAGCCCGGGAGCGACCAGGACGCGGAAGACCGGCGAGCTGCTCCGCTTGGCGGTCAGCCGCAGCACCTCGTAGGAAATCCCGGCGATCAGGGGGACCAGCACGAGCCGGCCGCCGAACTTGACCAGGAACGGCGCGGTCTTCGGGATCAGCGCGAACAGCACGATCGAGACCAGCAGCACGAACAGCAGGAAGCTCGTGCCGCAGCGCGGATGCAACCGGCTCTGGACGCGGGCGTTCTCCACCGTCAGCCCCCGGCCCGACTCCCACGCGAACACTACTTTGTGCTCGGCGCCGTGGTACTGAAAGACCCGGTGGATGTCGTCCATCCGCGAGATGGCCAGGATATAGACCAGGAAGAAGATCCCGCGCAGCAGCCCGTCGAACAGGTTGAACGCCAGGCTCGGCATGTCGCCGAAGACGTACTTCTGGGCGAGCTCCGTGAGCCAGAGGGGGACGAGCAGAAAGATGACCACTCCCAGCCCCAGGCCCATGACCATGGAGCCGGCCACGGCCCATTTGGAGGCGGAAGAAGAGTCCGGCTTCTTGCCCTGGCTCTCCGGCGTGTTTTCCGGCACCTCGGTCGCGGCCTCCAGGGCGGAGAAGTTCAGCGCCTGGATGCCGAGGAAGAGCGACTGGAAGAGCACGGCCACGCCGCGCAGGATGGGCAGCTTGAGCGCCGGCCAGCGTTTGGCAATGGACGACACCTTGCCCCTCTGGAGAGCGAGGCTGCCGTCCGGACGGCGAACGGCGATGCCAAAGGCACCGGGGGAGCGCATGAGCACTCCCTCGATCAAGGCCTGGCCGCCGATCAGCAGCTCTGTTTCTGCCGGGGGTTTCATCTGAGGATGTCCGCCCTCGGGGCGGTCCCGCTCACGCGCTCTTGGCGTACCGCCGCTTGAAGCGCTCGACGCGTCCGGCGGTGTCGATCAGCTTCTGCTTGCCCGAGAAGAACGGGTGGCACTCGGCGCAGATCTCCAGGCGCACCTCGTCCTGGGTCGAGCGGGTCTGGAAGGTGTTGCCGCAGGCGCACACCACGGTGACCATGTGCAGGGTGGGATGGATGTCTTTCTTCACGGTAGATCCTTTTCTCCCGGGCTTGTGTACCGGGTGGATTTGCGTCTCCAAGAACGCGGAAGCCTACTCGATGAGCGGCTCTCCTGACAAGGGCGTTCTCCGGCAAGGGCTACAACACGGGGGGCGGGGGGCGGCATTCCGGGAGTGTCTGGGGTACTCTAACTAGGCTGCGCCGCTAAGGCAGCAGGAAGCTGAGGGTCTTCGTGATCAAGGTCAGTCTCAAGGAAGCCGAAGGACATCTCGGTCGGCTGATCGAGGAAGCCGCCGCCGGGGAGGAGGTCGTTATCGCAAGTGCAGGTGGTCGCAAGGTGAGGCTCGTACCCGTCCCTCAGGAAGAGCTTCCGGGATCCCTTGGGGAGTCCGAGGTCAAAAGGGTCGGACATGCCCTGGACCGCTTCATGGGCACCTGGACTGCCGAGCAGGAAGCTGAAGTCCTCAAGGCCGTCGAGGTCTTTGAGCACGTCGACGAGTCTTTCTGGCAGTGAGAATCCTTCTCGACACGAACGCCTACTCCGCTTTTCGGCGTAGCCACGAGACTGTCGCCGAGCTCGTAAGACAGTCGGAAGAGGTCCTTCTCTCGGCCGTAGTCGCCGGAGAGCTGTTGTTCGGCTTTCGGAACGGTACCCGTTATGAGGAGAACGCCCGTGCGCTCGCGGACTTCCTCGAAGACCCCAATGTCCGCCTGCTGCCGATCACTTGGGATACGGCTGATTTCTTTGGACGCATTTCTGCCGGGCTGCGGAAGAAGGGGAGGCCGATCCCGACCAACGATATCTGGATCGCGGCGCATGCGTTGGAGTTGAACGCAGACCTCATCTCTTCTGATCCGCACTTCGGCAACATCGACGGACTCTCCTGGCGGGCATTCACGGTCCCCGGATCCTCAACCTGACCGAAAGGCTCCATGGCATTCCACCACGACTGCCTCGTCCTCGACGGCCACACCGACGTTCCCACCCGCCTCTGGGAGTCCCCCGTGAACCTGGGGGAGCGCCAATCCGACCGCCATGTCGACCTCCCGCGCCTCCGGGAAGGCGGGGTGGGCGCGCTCGTCTTCGCCCTCTACGTTCCGGCTTCCCTCGATGCCGAGCGGGGATGGAAGCACGCCCAGGAGCTTCACCGGATCTCGGTCGAGCACATCGAAGCTGTCGAGGGGATGGAGGTGGTCGTCAGCGCCGAGGACGTGCGGCGGGCCTGGCACCGCGGCGTGGTCGGGGTGCTCTTCGGCTTGGAGAACGGCCGCCCCCTGACGATCCCGGGGACTCTCGACGCCTGCGTCAAGATGGGGGTCCGCTACGTCACCCTGACCCACATGGCCACCCACGAGTGGTGCGACGCCTCCACGGACGAGGCAAAACACGGGGGACTCTCCTCCGAGGGAGAGGGGATCGTCTGGGAGATGACCCGGCGCGGCATCGTGCCCGATGTCTCCCACGTCTCGGACGATGCCGTCCTCCACGTCCTGGAGGTCTCCCGCATCCCGGTCGTGGCGAGCCACAGCTCCGCCCGCGCCCTCTGCGACCACCCGCGCAACCTGCCCGACGTCCAGGTCCGGGAGATCGCCCGCAAGGACGGTTTGGTGATGGCCAACGCCTACCCGGCCTTCCTCTCCCCCGAGGCGAGCCGGGCGGACCGGAAGCGGGGGAAGGAGATCCGCGAGGAGCTCCAGTCTGGCGAGGAGGCCTACCTGGCCGACCCGAAGACCCACTGGGAGCCCCGCGCCCGTCTGCTCGCCGAACGCCCGCTGCCCGAGGTTCCCCTCTCCGTCTACGTGGACCACCTCATCCACCTGATCGGCCTGGCCGGCGAAGAGCACGTCGGGATCGGCACCGACTTCGACGGCATCCCCGACGTCGTCTCCGGCTTCGAGGATGTCTCCCGCTTTCCCGACCTCACCGCCTCTCTGCTGAAGCGGGGCGTGGACAAGGCCGGGGTCAAGCTGATCCTGGGCGAGAACTTCCTCCGGGTGCTGCGGAAAGCGGAAGAGGCGGCGGGCTAGGCCGGCTCGATTGCGAAGCAGACCCGAGGCGCCTACAATCCCTCTGTCCTTCAATCGTGATGACCAACGGATGAGACCACTTCCGCGAGAGCGGAGGAGGGCGGATGGCGACCCGGAGAGACCTTCTCAAGCTCGGGCTCGTGGCAGGCGGCGCGGGCCTCCTTCCACCCGGGCGGGCTACCGCGCAGCAGACGGAGCTGCTCAAGTTCCTCTGCCCGCCTGACGACCGTCCCCGGGAGCTGGACGACCAGCCCCCGAGCCCCCCGGCGAAACCCTTCGTGGCCGAGCTGTTCGTGCCGCCGGTCATGCAGCCGGTCGTGAGCCTCACTCCGCCGCCCGACCCGAGCGCCCATCAACGCTACGAGGAATTCCCGCCGAAGAAGCTCTACGAGATCCACGAGACCGAGCTCCAATGGCAATACCACCCGGAGCCTCCGTACGCGGCCGGGAGCTGGTCGTGGGGATTCCAGGCGGGCAGCTTCCAGCCGAGCACGCCCGGCCCCACCTATCAGGCGCGCTATGGCGAGCCCGTCCTCGTCCGCCGCATCAACGATCTGCCGACGATCGGGTATGGAAAGGTTTCCTGGGCCCTCCCCTCGACCACGAGCCACCTGCACAACGCGCACACGGCCTCGGAGAGCGACGGCAACCCGGTCGACTGGATCGATCCCGGCGAGTTCTGGGATCACCACTACGGCAACTTCCCCGCCGGACACAACCCGCTCGAAAAGCTCTCGACCCTCTGGTACCACGACCACCGCCTGGACTTCACGGCGTCCAACGTCTATGCCGGCTTGGCCGGCTTCTACTTCCTCTTCGACGAGGACGACACCGGCGACGAGACCACGGGCTGGAGGCTCCCGAGCTTCCCCGAGTACGACATCCCCCTGCTCCTCCAGGACATCAAGTTCAAGGAGATCGACGGCACCGCGCAGGTCGTCTTCGACGCCTGGAACACGGACGGCATGCTGGGCGACCGCATGACGGTCAACCGGCGGATCACGCCGCGCTTCACCGTCGAGCGCCGCAAGTACCGCTTCCGCATCCTGAACGGCGGGCCCTCCCGCTTCTACGAGCTGTTCCTGCGCTCCAGCCAGAAGGTCGACGGCACCGAGCACCCGCCGTTCGTCATCATCACCGGCGACGGCAACATCCTGCCGCAGCCGGTCGTGGCGCAGAGCATCTTCCTGAGCGTGGGGCAACGGGTCGACATCATCATCGACTTCTCCTCCTATCAGCCGAACCAGCACCTCTACCTGCACAACCTGCTCGTCCAGACCAACGGCGCCGGGCCTTCGGGAGCCCGGATGGACTTCGGCGACCCGCAGAGCTACCTGATGCGCTTCGACGTGGTGGAGGCCAAGAGACCGGACCGGAGCCGCATCCCCGACTCCTTCCGGCCCTGGCCCACGGTCGATCTCGGCGAGGTGAAGCGGCACCGGACCTGGACGTTCGATTACGAGGGCGGCCTGTGGACGATCAACGGCAAGGTCATGGACCCCAACCGGATCGACGCCGGCATCGATCAGGACAGCGCCGAGATCTGGACCCTGCGCAACGGCGGCCGCAACTGGTCGCACCCGATCCACAGCCACTTCGTGGAGTTCCTGCTCCTCGAGGTCAACGGCAAGCCGTACAAGCCCAGCCAGATCACGGACGTCGACGACCGCGAGATGACCCTCGTCGAGTACTTCCAACTGCCGCCGGAGAGGCGCAAGCCCATCCGGTCGTTCTTCGGCGGCAAGAGGAGGGACATCGCCACCCTGCTGCCCGGCGACGAGGTCAAGGTGTACATGCGCTGGCCGGACTTCCTCGGCAAGTACGTCATGCACTGCCACAACGTGGTCCACGAGGACCACGCGATGATGATCCGCTGGGACATCGTGGAGCCCGGAAAGGGTTTCGACACGCCGCGGGAACTGCCGGGAGGTCCGCCGCACGTCGAGGAGCGGCCGGGCAGCCCGACGAACCAGGATAGCGGCTCGGGATCGGGAAACGGAGGTGGGGAATGAACGACCGCAGAGAGCTGATCGTGGGAGCACTCTCGGGGCTGGCTTTCGGAGAGAGCTGCACTCGCCCCGGCGGCTACTTCCCCAACGTGGTGGTCCATGCCCATGACGGCCGGCGGGCGCTGTTCCAGGACGACCTGCTGGCGGGCAAAACCGTTCTGATCCACTGCCTGTCGATCGCGACCGAGCCGGTCTACCGCTCGGCGGAGAGGCTCGCCCGGGTGCAGCCGTTTCTGGGCGACCGACTCGGCCGGGACGTCTTTTTCTATTCGCTGACCGTCGACCCCGAGCGCGACACGCCGCGGGCGCTCAAGGCTTTCGCGAAGCAAGTGGGGGTGGGACCAGGATGGCTTCTGCTGACCGGCGCTCCGGCGGACATGGAGCTGTTGCGGTCGCTTCTGTTTGTGTCGCCTCATCATCATGCGGCGGGACCAGGCGAGGACTGCTCCATGGGGCTCGCCCGCTACGGGAATGTTGCGGTCGGGTTGTGGGGATCGGTACCGGCGCAGGCGAACCCGGAATGGATCGCGAAACGGCTCGACTGGATCCAGCCTCGCGAGCGGCTGGCCGGTCCGCCCCGGCGCCGTGGCCCGGGTCCGATCACGATCTGAGAGGAGCGGAGATGAACAGAAAACTGGGATTTGCCCTCGCGCTCGCTCTCGCCGCAGCCTTGCCGGCCTGTTCGCAGACCCCCGCGTGGAATTACCTGCCCTGCCCCTACGCGGAGTCGCCGGGCTATCCTGGCCTCGAAGGCGTCTGCCATCCCTATCCACAGCCGCGGCCCAAGCCGACGCAGCAGACGACGAGCAACTGCCCGGGCGATTGCTTCACGCAGGCGATCACGGGCGAAGGCATCTATCCGCCCAGCAATCCGTTCGACTACAAGACCTTTCCGGGGACCAACTTCCTCCCCACGATCTATACGGACATGTTCGACGGCACCGGCGCCCCGATGCCGAACACCCTGCCGTCGACGCCGGACAACCCGTACAACCTGCACGACGGCGACCCGGTCGTCTCACAGATCGATCCGATGTCGCCCGAGGACGACCTGCGCGACGTCTTCGGCCGCATCGCCGCCCAAGGTTCGCGGGAGGCCGTCCAGTCCGCGATCCAGCGGGGCCTCGACATCCTGGAGGGGCGGCCGGTCGCGAACCGCGCCTACAGCGGCCTCCCTCTCCTGCACTACACCGGCCCGGAGAAAGTAAAGATTGTGCAGCCGATCCGGGACGCGAGCGGCACGGTCGTCGGCGGCAACGTGGATGTCCACCAGGTGTGGTTCGGCCAGCGCATCGAGGCGGACACCGGTTTCCTCGACGTGAGCCTGGTCCAGGACGTCCCCTGGACGATCACCTACACCGTCGACGTGCTGAACCGCGGCCGGGACGACTTCTCGCCGTTCGTGATGTACTTCGACAATCCGAGCCTCGCCAAGCCGGGCATGATGCCGGCGCCCCACGTGGGAATGGATCAGTCCTTCTTCAACATGGACGAGGGGACGCGCACCGTCTTCAAGATCAAGATGACGCCCGGGAAGTACTACAACCTCGTCTATACCTGGGGCTGGCGGATGCACCCGCCGCGTGTCCAGGTGATGGAGAACGCCCACAAAAAGATCAATTACGGGGCCACGCCGCCTCCCGCCTGCCCGGGGCAGTACCAGGGACTGACGCTGCCGCAGTTGGAGCAGGCGGTGTTCTGCCAAACTGGTGATGCCGATTGCACCTCCGTCCGCTGCCAGCCGGGGGAGGCGCGCTTCGGCGCGGACGGTCAGCCGGCGCCATGCGAGAAGGCGGCGCAGTATGCCATCGCGCAGATTGGCGAGCTGGCGCCCGAGAAGCGGATGTGGCGCGCTCTGCTCGCCGCCCGGGCCGCGGCCGATCGCAATGATTTGAAGGAGGCGGCGGAGATCGCGCGGACGCGGGCCATGCGTGCCTACTCCGACTGGCTGGACCGCGACGAGCTGCCGGAGGGAGTCGAGCCCGATCCGGACTCGGACATCACGATCCTCTATGTCAACAACACGCTCTACGGCTGGCTCACGGACGGAGCGTGGGGCCGCTGGGACAAGTGGGAGCAGCGTCCGCAGACACTCAAGGTCACCATCATCAACGGCGACCACTTCGTGCACTCGTACACCATCGCGGACTTCGGCGGCAACCGCGGCTGGGAAAACCAGTTCAAATCCTCCGTCAAGTTCGCGGGGTCGGGCTGCTGGTTCACGTTCGGCCGCGTCCACTGGTCGATGCCGGTGGGCGGCCCGGCCAACCCGTACGTCTGCGTGCCGCCCGCACAGGAGGCCGGACCCGGCCGGCACCGGGTCGAGGTCCAATTCAATTTCGATCCTTCCCGGCGGTTGCGGTTCTACCAGTTCGATCCGATGCACCACGACGTGGCGGTCTTCTCGATCCACTGAGGGCTTGTGAAGAGGTTTGCTGTCTTTCTCGCTGCGCTCTGTGTGCTGGGGCTTGCGCCGGAACGCTATGTCCGCTCGGTCGGAGACTACGCTCCGCCGGATGTAACCCTGACCGACATGGACGGCCGCCGCCTGCTGCTCTCCGAGGCGCTCGGCGAGGGGCCGGTCCTCCTGCAGTTCATCTTCACAACCTGCCCGGCCGTCTGCCCGATGCTCAGCGCGACGCTCGCCGGAGCGCAGGACCGTCTTCCCGGCATTCGGATGGTTTCGATCTCGATCGATCCGGAGCACGACACACCCGAGCGCCTCCGGGCGTATGCCCAACGTTTTCGGGCCGGGCCGCAATGGAAGTTCCTCACCGGACGGCTGGAGGACGTCGTCGACGTTCAGAAAGCGTTCGGGGTCTACCGCAGCGACAAGATGCAGCACGAGCCCTCGACGTTTCTCCGCGCAGCGCAGGGACCCTGGGTGCGGCTCACCGGGCGGGTTGGTGAGGAGGACCTGGTCTCCGAGCTTCACAAGCTGTCCGATCTTGATCGGGGCAGACGGATCTATCAGGAGGGTGCGCTCGGCTGCGCCAACTGCCATCGCCGCAGCGGCTTTGGAGCGAGCGAGGGAGGCGTCTTCGTTCCTCCGGTCACCGGCCCGTTCCTCTTCCAGCTCGGACACCTGGAGCGGACGGACCTCTTCCGCGAGCTGTACCAGGAGGTGCAATCGAAAATCTATTTGGCGAGGGTCCGCGATCCGCGTCCGCGGCCCGCCTATACGGAAGCGAGCCTCGCCCGCGTCCTGCGGGAGGGCATCGACCCCGCCGACCGGAATCTCGATCCCTTGATGCCGCGCTACCCCCTGAGCGACGAAGACATCGGGCATCTGACCGCCTACCTGCGCACCCTCTCGGCCGCTCCCTCTCCAGGAGTGGACGCGGAGACGATCCACTTCGCAACCGTGTTCACTCCGAACGTCGATCCCGCCGAGCGCCGGGCCCTGCTCGCCGTGATGGAAGCCTTTTTCCAGCGCAAGAATGCCGACACCGAGGGCCTCCTGCGCCACGCGGGCGGCTCCCCCTGGTACAAGGACGACCTCGCGAAAGGATTCCGGAAGTGGGTCCTCCACCTGTGGGACCTTCAGGGATCGTCGGAGAGCTGGCGCGGTCAGCTCGAATCCCATGCCCGGGAGCAACCCGTCTTCGCGCTGCTCTCCGGCGCGGGAGACTGGCGGGCCATCCACGAGTTCTGCGAGCGGGAGGAGGTCCCCTGCCTCTTCCCGAGCACGCTCCTCCCTGGACCGTCCGGCCTCTACACGATCTATTTCTCCAGTGGACTCGCCGGAGAGGCCTCTGCCCTTGCCAGGTACCTGGAGCCTTCCACCCGGGTCGTCCAGGTCTACCGCGACACGGAAGAGGGGCGCGCTCTGGCCGAGGCATTTCGAAAGGAACGGAGCGTCGTTGATTTGCGCTTGAAGGCGGGGGACCCGATCCCACGAGGGCTCGCCGGAGACGATCTCGTCCTCTGGCTCGACGAAAAGGATTTCGCGGCACTGCCTCCGACAGCCCTGGCAGGCTTCCGGCGGATCTATCTTTCTTCAAGCCTGGTGGAACCCGATCCGAGGAATCCCCTGCGCGAAAAGCTCAGCTTCACCTATCCCTACACGTTGCCCGGCCGCGAGGGACCGCACGTCTACCGGGTCCGCGCCTGGCTGCGATCCCGGGGGATCGAGAGGACGCACGAGCGCCTTCAGCTCAACACCTTCTACGCGCTCTCCCTCGCCGAGCACGCGCTCGATCACATGGCCGGCAGCTTCTCCCGGGACTTCTTCGTGGAGAGCGTCGAGCGCGAGGCCGAGGTCGAGCTCAACCCTGGGGTCTTTCCCCGCCTGAGCCTCGGCCCCGGCCAGCGCCTCACCTCGAAAGGTTGCTACATCGTCAGGCTCGGTGAGCAAGGGATCGAACCGCTCAGCGACTGGATCGTGACCGAGTAGGCTCGACCTGAAATCCTCTGAAATCCCGGAGACTCTCGCGTCACTACCCTTGGTAGAACGATCTGTGTCCACCAAGGAGAAGCTCGATGAAAATCACTATCTGGACGTGCCTCGGCCTCGCCCTGTTCTCCGGGATGGCCGCGGCGGAAGACGATCCTGCGAAAGTGGGAAGGTGGTCGGAGGTCCTCTCCTGGCCTGTCGTGGCCATCCATTCCCACCTGCTGCCCAACGGCAAGGTCCTGACCTGGGAGCGCAAGGATGACGTGCTGACCACCGAGTCCTACCTGTGGGACCCGGCGACCGGAAAATTCGAGAAGTTCCTCAACGAATATGCCAGCGTGTTCTGCAGCGGGCATACCTTCCTGCCCGACGGGACTCTCCTGGTCGCCGGGGGACACCACTACAAAGATGGTTTCGGAGAAAAGACGTCCACCTTCTTCGACTTCAAGACCTTGAAATGGACCAAGGGTCAGGACATGAACGCGGGCCGCTGGTACCCAACCGCCTGCGCGCTGAGCAATGGGGAGGTGGTCGTGGTCGGCGGCTCGGTCAGCGGTGGCCAGCAGCCGGCGCTGAACAACCTTCCCCAGGTCTGGAAGACGACCGGAGGGTGGCGCGATCTGACGGATGCGGACGGGCAGGTGCTGCCGTTGTATCCCTGGCTGCTGCTGGCGCCCGACGGCAGGGTTCTCTATGCGGGTCCGGAGACTCAAACCCTGTTCCTGGACACCGCGGGCACCGGCAAGTGGAGCACGGGCCCGGTCAGCGCGTGGGGCTATCGGGACTACGGCTCAGCCGTCATGTACGAGCCCGGGAAGGTCCTGATCGTTGGAGGGGGCGACCCTCCGACCGAGACGGCCGAGCTCATCGATCTGAACGCGAGCCCCGCGGAGTGGAAGAAGACGGGTCCCATGAAAAACAAGCGGCGCCAGTTCAACGCGACGCTGCTCGCCGACGGTACGGTCCTCGCGACAGGCGGCAGCAGCGCCCGGGGCTTCAACAACGCGGACGGCTCCGTGCTGGATGCGGAGCTCTGGAACCCGGCGGCCGGGACCTGGACCACCATGGCCGCGATGTCCGTCCGGCGGATCTATCACTCGACGGCTCTGCTGCTGCCCGACGGGCGAGTCCTGTCCGCCGGTGGCGGAATGCCTCCGGGCACGGGTTGCTTACCCAAGTGCGATGAGGACCATTTCGACGCGCAGATCTATTCGCCGCCCTACCTGTTCAAGGGAGCAAGGCCCGTGATGACCGCGGCTCCCGAGAGCGTGACTTATGGCGAGATCTTCAAGATCGGGACCGAGGATGCGGCAACGATCAAGGCGGTGACCTGGGTCCGGCTCGGCTCCGTCACGCACGCGTTCGATCAGGGCCAGAGGTTCGATCGCCTGCAGTTCTCGAAAACCGAGGGTGGCCTGGCCGTCAACGCCCCGGCGCGGCCGGAGCTCGGCCCTCCGGGCCACTACATGCTTTTCCTGATTAATCAGGACGGCGTGCCCTCCGTTGCCCGAATCGTCAGGATCGCGGCATCCCCCGCCGTGGCCTCGATGCCGGACGTCGAGGTCGTCGACCAGGACGGAAGGAAGATCCATTTCTACCGCGACCTGATCCAGGGGAAGACGGTCGTTGTGAACTTCGTCTTCACCACTTGCTCGGCCTTCTGCCCCCTGATGGGAAGGGCGTTCTCGGCACTCCAGGACGCTCTGGGCGAAAGGCTTGGAAAGGAGGTGTCACTCATCTCAGTCTCCACCGATCCGGCGACGGACACGCCGGAGCGTATGAAGGCCTGGGGTGCGCAGTTCGGTGCGAAGCCGGGATGGACGCTGGTAACGGGCGAGAAGAAGAACGTCGAAGTTTTGCTCGAAGCGATCCGGGGCCCGTACGGGAAAGACGATCATACCGCGGCCGTTCTCCTCGGAAACGTCGACCGGGGGCAGTGGCGCCGGGAGTTCGGACTGGCCGCTCCCGACCGTTATCTCCAGATCCTGGCCGAGATGAGCGGCACACCGTGATCTCACGCCATCCAGCAGTCGAGAGCCCGCGCGAACCTCCGGGGTGACTCGGGGTCTGTTCGAAAGTAGAGAGACGGCTCGATCAGCTCCAGCTCCATGAGGGCATAGGCTCCTGAATCCAGGCGGGCGAAGTCGACCCGCGCGTAGAGAGGAGAGAGGGGAAGGGACTCCACGATCCGGTGCCCAAGCTCGACGAGAGGCTGCGGCGGATCGGTCCTCAGGATGAGTCCGCCATGCTCCTCCTGCACCCGGAAGTCCTCCTCCTTGGGCGACTTCAGGACGGCGTGGCTGAGCTCGCCCCCGAAATAGAAAAGGGAGTATTCACCCTCCTCGACGATGCTTCGCAGAAAGGGTTGAGCCATGATCCCCCGTCCGGCGAAGGCTGCCTCCATCTCGGCGCTCCGGTCCTGGTCCCGCCGCAGACGGTAGGTGTGGAAGGCGCTGGCGCTGATCACCGGTTTGATCACGATCTCGTCCGTCCCCAACTCGTCGAAAAGTCCGGCATCGGGGTGCCGTTCCCAGACCGTGGGCACGACCGGAAGCCCGCGTTGATCGAGGTCGCGAAGATAGGTCTTGCGGGTGTTCCAGCGGACCAGCTCCAGCGGATTGGCGAGGCGGGCGCCGGTACGGTCGATGGTTTCGAGAACCTGGAGAAACTCCTCGGGATGCTTGTGATAATCCCAGGTCGAGCGGATGACCACGGCCTCGTACCGCCCCCAATCTTCCGATTGTTGCCACGGCACGTGGCTTACGCTCCAGCCGAGATCGGCCAGGGGAGCCTCGGCGAGGACGTCGTCGGTGACGTAGCCCGCCAGGTTTGCCGTGGTGAGGAAGGCGCACCGTCTAACGCTCATCGACTCTCCCGAGCGCTTCCAGGAGGAAGCGTTGCGTTTCGATCGTCAACAGCGCCTCGAAGTGACCTCCCTTGACGCGCCGGGGCGACAGGGCCAGGGCGGCTGTCTCCTGGGGTGAAAGCCAGTCCTGACTCTCCAACGCCGCGTGCTCATCCCCTTTGGCCGTGGCGAGCGCTTCAAGCACGGGGCGCCGACTCAGGAAGGCATCCCCGGTGAAGTACGTCCGCCACTCCTTTCCATCCCGCACCAGGACGGCGCGGTCCGGCGTCGGCTGGTCCGTGCTGCCCACGGCGTACATCCGGGTCTCTCCGAAACCTGGAACATTCGCCCGCAGAAGCTCCTGGAAGCGCCTGGCTTCGGAAAGGGTTTCGCGGAGATATTCCTCCTGCTCCTGTCCGTAGACGGACCAGCCGTACCGGCGCCAGCTCTGCGCATCGAAGAGATTGACGTCCATCGGCCGTCCCTCCTCGTCCAGGAACAGGTCCCGCCGGTAGATGGGGAGGTCCTGGAAGAGAGAGGGATAGGTGAACAGCACCTCGGGGCTCATGAAGCGGCCCACGAGCGGGACGTATCTCCGGCCGCGGTCGAGCTCCCGGAGGATGCGGAGGCTCCCTCCGTTCGAGGCCCCCACGAGGACGAGCCGGCGCACGGACAGAGTCGGGGGGAGCGCACCCCGGCCCGCCTCCGCCTCCTCCAGAGGAACGCCTCCGTACTTCGTCAGCCAGCGGCACAGGTGGGCGCCGCTCGACTGGCAGACCAGGTCCACCTCCAGATGCTCCCGTCCCTGGACGCGGCGCAGCTCCTCCAGTTGCCGGCGCAGGAGGCCGGCGCTCTCCGTCAGGTCCCGGCGCCAGTCGTAGGCGAAGAAGAAGAGAGTGTCTCCGGGTTCGGGCGCCTTCAGGTCCCCCTCCTCGTATCCGGCCCGGGTGAGGAGCGTCCGGATCGGACCGTAGACCGGCTTGCGGATGCCGAAGAGGGTGATGCGCTCGATCGGTGCCACGGGCTCCAGGACCACGGGCAGGGCAAGGCCTTGGCCGTCGTCGTGGGGGCGCAGCAGGTTCCGCCCCAGCCCCCAGACCACCTCGCCCTTGGCCGGGTCCCGGAGGACCACGCCGGTCACCCCGGGCACGAAGACGACCGGAGTCGCCGGAGGCTCGTCCGGCAGGGAGCGGGGCTCGTACCGCGGCGCACAGGCGGCGACCAGGAAGAGGAGCGAAAGAGCGAGCCGCCGGAGCATCGAGGCGGGCAGCTTACCCCACCGTGAAACCTTTTTCCCCTCCCTCTCGTCGTGTAGAGGGAAGGAGGAGACAACAATGATCAGGAAAGTTCTGCCGATCGCCTTGCTGGTCCTGGGCCTGGGAGCCCTGGATGCCGGGCGCGCCTATTCCGCCAATACTGCCGCCAATACCGACAAACTCTGGATCCACATCCGCGTCCTCGATGCCCAGGACGGCCGCGTGTCCATCAACCTCCCCATCTCCGTGGTCGAGAAGATGGGCAACGTCATGCCCGGCGACACCCGGGGCAACGGCAGGCTCCGCTTCGACGACGAGGAGGTCACCGTATCCGAGCTGCGGGAGATCTGGGCCGAGCTCCGGAAGCACCCTGAGGCGACCTTCATCTCGGTGGACGAGGCCGACTCCAAGGTCCGCGTCGCCAAGAAGGGCGGCAACCTGATCGTGCGGGCGCATGAGCGGGGCGCGGGCCGCGATGAGCAGGTCGAGATGAAGATCCCCGGAGCGGTGGTGGACGCCCTGCTCTCGTCCCCGGGTGAGCAGCTCAACCTGGGCGCCGCGCTCAAGGCCCTGGCCCGCCACGGCGGGGGCGAGATCGTGACCGTTACGGGCGACGGCGAGACCGTCCGCATCTGGATCGATGACAGCTCCGACAGCCCGGCGCGCTGAGACCGAGGAAAAAGCCATGAGAACCGCAGCGAAAGTCCTGTTGATTGGAGCATTGGCGCTCGGCTTGATCGTGATGGGCTCCGGAGTGCTCCTCGCCGCGAGCGTGGTCCGGACCGGGATGGTGACAGTGAAGGTCCATGAGCCGGGTCCCGAGGGCTCGCGCATCTACGTGCCGGTGCCCGCGCTCCTGGTCCACGCCGGGATGAGCTTGATGCCCATGGTGATGGAAGACGACGTCTGGGAGGAGATCCGCACCGACCTCGGAGAGTGGGGGCCGGTCGCGGCCGAGGTTCTCCGCGCCGTGGAAGATGCGCCCGACACCGTGCTTGTCGAAGTCCAGAATGACCACGAGACCGTCCGCATCGTCAAGGACGGCCGGTCGCTCGAGATCCGCGTCGAAGGCGAAGACGGCACCGTCGACATCTCCGTGCCCGCGAGCCTGCTCGGCCGTATCGCCCGCGAGATTGCGTGATCCTTTCCCAGGGGGTGGACCCTGAGTGGTCCGCCCCTCTCCTGTGTCAGAATCCCCGAATGGCCAAGAAAGATCCTCTGGAGACTTTGCGGAAGCTTTGCCTCGCTCTTCCCGAGACGACCGAGCGCCTGAGCCACGGCGAGCCCACGTGGTTCATCCGCGGCAAGAAGATGTTCGTAAACTACGCGAACCACCACCACGATGACCGGCTGGCCTTCTGGTGCGCCGCGCCGGACGGAGCGCAGGAGGTGCTCGTCACCTCGAATCCTGATCAATTCTTCGTGCCGCCCTACGTGGGTCACCGCGGCTGGCTAGGCGTGTATCTGGACGTACCTGTGGACTGGGACCAGATCGCCGACCTGGTGACCGCGGCCTATCGCGTGGTCGCGCCGAAACGGTTGCTCGCCGAGCTGGATGCCCCGTAACCCGCTGCCGCCCGGGCGAACAGCGCGGCGGGCAATCCGACCAAGAACGCGTGAAAGACCGCGTTGAGAATGAACATCGGCAGCGTCGGCATCCCGCCCCGGGCCGCGGAGAGGGGCACGACCACGAAGGTCATGAAGAGATACACCAGAACCCCGTAGACGAGCCCGCAGATCACCGCCTTCCTTGTCAGGACGCCGATCCGCTTGCTGGCGAGGTAGTACACGGCCGCGACGCAGAACGCGATGAAGAAGTGGAGCGCCAATCCGAGCAGCGCCGTCGGGGTCCCCCCTTCGAACGAGGCCCGCCCGAGCAGTCCGGCCGCGACCCCCTGGAACACCCGGCTGGGTCCGACTCCTCTCAGATACCAGAGAACGACTGCGTACAATCCATCCAACACACCGACCGTGAGGCCGCCATAGAAAATCGCGCGGGCTGGGCTCATGGGCGGGCAGTATAGCAAGCGATGTGCCCGGCGTTCCCACGGGGAGCGCCGGGTCCGAAGATCAACCGCTTGGATTTTTTTCTTCAAAACCCTGGATACCAGATCGGCAGGAGCGGGTAGATGGCGGCCTTGTACGAGTTGTAGGTTGACTTGTACGCGGGACCGGTAGGGTTGCCCACGAAGGAGCCGCTCTGGCCTCCCCAGTGTCCGCTGAAGGCTGCCCAGTGCTGCGGGCTGAGAGCGGTGGGATTGGCGGTATCGGTGCTCATGAGAAAGACTCCAGCACCCTGGCAATCCCCTTTGTATCCGCAATCCCCACCGGTCCCTCCCAGCCAGGTGTACCAGCGGGTGTTGTTGCTGGTGGTATGGCAGTTGTCGGTGCCTCCCCAGCCGCCGCCCTGGCAGCTCTGCTGGTCCGGAAAGGAAGCGTGAGAACCTTCGGAGACCCAGACCTTGGGATGAAGATAGGGACCGGTCGGAGGTTCCCATTGAAGATTCTGGGCAAACCTCCATTGATACGGGTCCTCATGCTGCTTGAAGTATCCGCCTTGAGCCACGTACTGCTGACCTCCGTTGTAGCCGCCGGGAGGGACCGACGTATCCACCCGCACCTTGCCGACCATGTGCTCCCAGTCCCCCTCGTGATCGGCGACCCCGCTGTTCGTGTCGTTGTAGGGGTAGAACACCCAGTATTGGATCAGGATGCCGGTACCGTAGGCGTCGCTTCCGGGATAAGCGTTGGCGTAAATCTTCCAGTCCGTCCTCACCTCCCAGGGATTGGAAGCGAGAACGCCCTTCTTGCAGGTACTCGAGGTGCAGCCGGTGACATGGAATCTCCCTCCCGAGGTAGGTCGATTCGAATAGGAGAGCGGACCCGTATCCGAGGCAGAGCTGGGATGGGATTGATTGGCGATGCCAAAGGCGGAGTTGTCGTTGCGCACTGTAGATTGCACGGGATGAACGGTTGGGTGAGCAGAGGCATGGAAATAAACCATGCTGGCGAAACGGAGGTACCACTCCACGCTCGAAGGGAAGTTCTCGGAGTCCTCGGGCTCGGTCAGCATTTCGAGCGGCGCGTGCCGGTGGGCCAGGTCCTCCTCGATCTGATCGATCAGATGATCGCGGTCCTGGTCCTTGACATTCGTGACACAGAGAGCGGGATTGACGACGCCGGGCACGGCATTGCTCCACTTGTGCGAACGGCAGTTGGTGGGAGCCGATCCCAGCACACCCGTGCCCAGGAATCGCCGCTGCGCACAGTCCCGCACGCAGCGGGCGAGCTGCAAACCTGTGGCCGAAGGCGTGCAGGCCGCGATCCCCAGACCGGGAGCGCCGCTCAGGCATTCGAGACCCGGTTGAGAAGCGGTGCGGGAATTCGAGGCACGCAGAGCTGCGCCTCCCAGGTACGCTCCCGACTGGACATTGCCGTTGCTGCAGTTGAACCACTCGATCCTGTACCCGGCAGGGCCTCCCTGCGGTCCGGATGCCGCGCCGTAGACGTCGAGCGTACAGGTGGGGCCGTCCATCATCTTCAACGTATAGCGGGTAAAGCCTCCCGGTTGGTCCTGGGGGTTGCACAGCCGCGCCACGGCGCTGTTCTGGACCCAGCCGTCGTCGTTGTGCGCGGTATAGAAGTACTGGCGGCCATTCGGGCAGCCGGGCACGTTGTAAATCTGATCGAAGACGAAGAGTCCGGCGCCGGTGCCCAGGCCTCCGTTGGCCCTTTTGAAATCCAGGCCGTACCAGTCGCTGGTGAGAGGCCAGGTGATGGCCTTGGCCGGGGCTCCCAGGATCAGGAGCCACAGCAGGCACAGCCCCAGGGACCGTAACGTTCTCTTCTGCGTCTTGTTCTCCATGGTTTCTCCTTTCGGGTCGTGCGTCCCGCAAGGAGCAAACCGGAAACCAGGTCGCAAGTCGTTGAAAACACAAGTCAGGGCAGAAAGCGGCAGTCCCAGATTCGGGACCGAGAGCTTCGGAAGAGGGGCGGCGCGTCCCAGATCCGGGACGCGCCGGAGAAGGCATCAGCTCAGATTGAAGCGGCCTGTCCCGTCCGGCCAGAAATTCTCACATTCGACCGTATGCCAGTGAGAGACTTTTTTCCAGTCGCTCTTGAACACGCCGTCATCCCGCATGACCGTTATGAAGACAAGCTTCTGATAATAGAATTTCCACTTCCCGTTCTTCTCGACCCCATAGACCGTTCCGACCCCCTCCTCAAGCTTGAACTCCTTGTAGGAGCTCCAGATGAATTTTGCGCGATTCACGTCCTCGACGTACTTATTCGCGATCTCGTTCACCTCTTTGGAGAACCACTTGTGAAACCGCGGGTCCTGGACCGGAGACAGGTAATGGCCCATGTTCACCCCGCCGGACGGCTTCGCGGGCTGGAGGTTGGGATTCCGCGGCCCCTTCGCGTGGCTCTCGCTGAACTCCCGGTACCGTTTCTCCATGTGCTGGATCTTCTCCCAGCGCAGCACGGTGAACAGCTCGGCGGAATCCACCTCGTCGAAACCCGCGAGGTGGTCCGAGGCATTGGCATGGTAGACGATGGGCTCTTCTTCGGTCCCCTCGATGAAGACGCTGCAGCCGTTCACCGCCGCCGTGAAGAAGATCTTCGGCCGGAGGTTTCCCAGATCCTCGAGGACCTTCATCCGGTGGTTGAAGACGGTGTCCCGCTCGCTGGTATCGGAGAACTTCTCCACCGTGTCGCGGAACATCCGGACGCCATACTCCGTCTTCCAGTCCTCGTCCTCGAACTTGCGGCTCGGCCGCAGTGCGGTGCGGTAGATCTGATTCATGCCCCAGGGAAGCCAGTAGACCGGCTCGTAACCCGGCTTGGGGTACTCGGAAAAGTCGAAGGAATAGCCGCCCGGGCCATGGAAGCTTTTCGTGAACGCGAACCAGACGATCCTGTCTTCGCCGCGGACCTGAAAGAACTTGTCCCGCTGGGTGCGCTTCTCCTTGGACCAGCCGCCGGGACCGATCGGCGGCGTATTCGGGTGCATCGGGTTCTTCTTGCCGAATTCGATAGGGTCCTCGATCAGTTTCTCGACGAGGCTCACGCCCTGCCCTCCTTGAACAGCCGGGGATATCCAAAGGCCGGCTCAACACACCAAGTGGAGCATGGAGGCGCCGAATTGCACCCGTGCGCGCCTCTTGTGGTCCGTTGCCCGGCTGGAGAGGTTACAGATAGCGTTCCTGGACGATCGCCATGTGATGCAAGGCGTGTCCGGCCGCGACATAGGCCAGGGCTCTCACGGTAAAGGGATTGTCGCTGGCGATCCCGCTCCGCATCCAGGCTTCGGCCGGCAGGTTGCGGAAGAAGGTCAGGGTCGCCAGGCGGGCTGCCCGGAACTCCTCGACGTGGCGGTCCCAGGAGACCTCGTCGGCCCGGGCCGCGCTGGAGCTGACCTTCTCGTCGAAGCTCGGCAGCGGGCTGTCGAACCCGCGGGCAAACCAGAGGGCGCGGAACAGGAACACCCGCTCGGTGTCGGTGACGTGATTGAGCACCTGGCGGATGCTCCACTTGTCCGGCGCGTAGCGGTGAAGAGACTTTTCCTCGCTGATGCCCTTCAGGAACGCGCTGATCTCGTTCAGTTGGGTCTCGAGCACGCTAACGACGTCGTCGCTCTGGACCCGGCCGATGTACTTGAAGTAGTACAGCGCGGCTTCATTGGGTTCCGGAATTCCCTGCATGCTATCCCCCTGTCTCATAGAGGAGAGATGATAGAGGATTCCCCGGCCGACGGCGGCGTCCCGTTCCTGAAAGGGCGCTTCCCCTCCGGATCGGGGACGCCCGCTGTAGAATTGTCCCCGTGTCCCGGAAACCTCAGGCTGCCGCTTTTTTCTACGGCGCTCCCATCGGCATGCTCGGCGGGCTCATCGGACTGGGCGGCGCCGAGTTCCGGCTGCCGGTCCTGAAAGCGGTTTTCGGGTACCCGATCCGCCGGGCCATCGCCTTGAATCTCGCGGTGAGCCTCCTGACGCTCGTCGCTGCTCTGACCGTCCGTCTCTGGGTGAGCCCTGATCCAAATGCTCTCCGGCCGCTCCTGCCCGTCATCGGAGGGCTCATTGCGGGCTCGATCTTCGGCGCCTGGTTCGGCGCCTCATACGCGAGCCGGATCTCCGTTGCGCAGCTCCACCGCTGGGTGCTCTTCCTCCTCGTGGGGATCGGCATGCTCCTGATCGCCGAGGGGGTCGTCCCCTGGCATTCGGGCGGCGTACCCTGGGGGCTCGCTTTGCGGCTGCCCCTGGCCGCGGTCGCCGGCGTGGGGATCGGACTGGTCAGCAGTCTCCTCGGTGTCGCTGGCGGCGAGCTCATCATCCCCACCCTCGTCTTCATTTTCGGTGCGGATATAAAAATCGCGGGTACGGCGAGCGTTCTCGTGAGCCTGCCCACAGTTCTGTCGGGTCTTGTCCGATATGTGAGAGGTGGCGCGTTCGAGGAGCGGGGAGATCTTGGCGCACTCATCCTGCCCATGGGAGCGGGATCGATCGTGGGAGCCTTCCTAGGAGGCGTTCTCGTCCCTTATGTGTCTGCCGGGGCGCTGAAGGTCGGCCTCGGATTGATCCTGATCATCTCGGCCGTTCGCATCTTCCGCGATCGGCACTGAAACGGCTCAGCCGCCGCTCAACGAGCGGGCGCGGCGGCTGAGCCCTGCAGGACGATCTCGACCCGGCGGTTCTGGGCCTTGCCGGTGGCGGAGCTGTTCGGGGCGATCGGCCTCGTTTCGCCGTAGCCCTGGGTCTCGACGCGGGCCGGCGAAACGCCGCCGGACACGAGGACCGAGCGCACCGCTTCGGCCCGCAGGCGGGAGAGCTCCAGGTTGTACTCGTTGGAGCCGTCGGCGTCGGTGTGGCCTTCGATCAGGATGGAGGCGTCGTCCCCTGCCCTGGAGAGGGCGCGGGTGATCTCGACCAGCCTGGAGCGCATGGCCGGCTGGACGACCGACTTGTTGACTTCGAAGTAGACGCTGCCGGGGAGGGTCAGGACCAGGCCCCGAGCTTCCTGGCGCACCTCGCCCAGTCGGGAGAGGGTGGCCCGCAGCTCTTCCCGGGTCCGCTCCTGCTCCTCCCGGAGGCGCTCGATCTCCGCGGTCCGGGCAGCTTCCGCGGCTCGGGCAGCCTCTTCAGCCCGGCGCGTTTCCTCGTCGCGGCGGGCTTCTTCGGCCCGGAGGGCCTCCTCGGTCCGGCGCTGCTCCTCTTCGCGGCGGATCCGCTCCTCGGCCACCTGCGCCTCGGTTTCTCTTTGGGTCTGCTCGGCGTCGCGGGCCCTCTCCTCGGCCTCCCGGCGCAGCTCGGCCTCGGTCCGCGCCCGCTCGGCGGCCATCTCCCTCCGCTCCCGTTCCTCCCTGGCCTGCGCCTCTGCCTCGGCCGCCCTCTGCTCGGCCTCGGTGCGCGCCTCCGAGTGCAGGCGCGAGATCTCGGCATCGCGCACGGCGATCTCGGCGCGGTTGCGCCGCTCGGTCTCCCGGCGGATCTGCTCCTCGGCGGTCTTCGCCTCTGCCTGATATTGCGCCTCGCGCGCCGAAGCCTCCGCCCTTCGTGCCCAGTGAGCGGCCGTTGCCGCGTCATGCCGCTCGTCCCAGGTGCTTTCGGCGACGCTCAGGTGGCGGACGGCTTCGTCGTACTCCCTCGTGGCGAGCTCGTTGGCCCGGGCGCGCTCCGCTTCCTGAATGGCGATTCTCGCCTCCGCGATCTGCGCGGGCGGCGGTCCGGCCGAGCAGGCGACGAGCGCCAGAGCCAGCATGGCGATGATGGTCCTGCTAATGGTCCTGGTAAAGGTGAAAAGCCTGGTGATGCTCATTGCGGGTACCTCAGGGATATCTCAGGGATGGGGGTCTTCCCGCCTCTTCCCGGATCTCGTCGGCCCTCTGCTCGATCTCGTCCGCTTCGCGGCGGACGCGGGCGGCCTCGCGCCGGAGGCGTTCCGCCCGGGCCATGGCCTCGGCGGCGGCGGCATAGTCCCGCGCTTCGAGCAGGCGCTGGCGCGCCTCCTCGCCGCTGGCCCGCCGCGCGGCATCCAGCGAGATGCGTGCCTCTTCGAAGAGCTCGGGGGCACGCTCGTCCGCGCCGGCTGCTTCGGCATTCCGAAGAGCCGTTTCCGCTTCGAGCATCTCTTCTCTGGCAACAGGGGGACCAGCCGATGCGCAACCCGCGAGCGTTCCCACCACGAGCAGACCGACAAGGACCGAAAACTTCATGGAAATCCTCCTTCCCTCCCCTCGCTTCCTCTTCGCCCAAGCCATTTGCACAGGAGGTGCCAGTTTCGTGTTCCAGAACTTTGTCTCTCTGCCACCCCCGGTGAGCACCAGATCTGTTAGACCCGCTCAGCGGCATGTTGCGCCGGCGGCTCGGAGCTGCTCGGTAATTTCCGGTTCGCAGCAAGGAAGCTGCGACCTGTTTTCTGGGAGAAGACAAAATGAGAGGCAACGGAGACATCCGCCTTTGGCGGACGCTGCTGGTAGCGGGGCTGTTCATGGCCGCCGCGTTCAGCGTGACGGCGCAGCCGATCGATCCGGGCAAGGGAGTGGATCCGCGGGTCGACTACCCGTCCATGACGCAGCTCGGCCCCTGGGACGACCGCAACTACCAGGTCACCAAGGAGGATCTCGCCGTGCTCGCCGACAACGAGCGCGAGCTGAGGGACCCCATCCCGGTGTTCTTCCGCATCGAGCTGCGCAAGGCTCTTCCCGAAATGCCGAGAACCGGCGTCCCGCAGTACCCGCGCAGCGCCCTGCAGGTCTTCAAGATCAAGTATGGCGGCTACCTGGTTACGGGCAAGCTCTATCGCAGCGCGGTGGTCAGGAACGGCCGTTTCGTGGTGATCCAGGAGAAGGGGATCACTCCCGAGGAGTTCAAGCAGCGGACGGCCGAGGCTCTGACCTCCGACGTGCGCATCACCTCGCCGACCGGCGCCGCGGAGTCGGCAATCAAGATCCATCCGACCGACGTCAACAAGGTGGTCGCCGGTTCGAACGGCCCCGGCGCGGGCCAGATCATGTGGTACTCGACGAACGGTGGCTCGACCTGGACGCAGTCCGCCGCGCTGCCGCAGGGCAACACCTGCTGCGACCCCACGGTCGACTGGTCCTCGAACGGCCAATTCGCCTACACCTCGACCCTCGGCGGTTGCGGCGCGGTGTGCAACGTCTGGGTGTACCGCTCGTCCGACGGCGGTGCCACCTGGAACGACCTGGCGACGATCACTCCCGGCGACGGCCGGCGTGAAGTCACTTCGGCAAACACCAGCGACAAGCAGTACATCCATGTCGACAAGTTCGCGACATCCGCGTTCCGCGACAACATCTATCAGTGCTGGCACGACAACAACACTCTCAAGTTCTCCCGCTCAACGGACTTCGCCCATACCTGGAGCGCTCCTCTGACGATGTCGAGCGGCTCGACGCAATCGGGCATCGGTTGTGATCTGACCACCGACAAGAGCGGCAATGTGTATTACTTCTGGCCGGCGACCAACGGCAAGACCATCCTGTCGCGCAAGTCGACCAACGGCGGCACGAGCTTCGCCGCGGCGGTGACTGTGGCCAACACGCAGGACGGCTACGACTTCGCGATTCCCGCGATGGAGACCCGCCGCGCCTTCATCTACGCGTCCGCCGATGCGGACCTTTCGAACGGCGCCTTCGCGAACTCGATCTACGTCGCCTGGACGGACACCACGGCCCCGGAGTCAGGGACGACCGCCAACAACCACGGGCGCATCCAGGTCGCCTACTCCCGCAACGGCGGCGCCTCCTGGACCATCCGCACGCCGCACGAGACGGCCGACGCCAACACCGTCGACCGCTTTCATCCCTGGCTCGGAGTCGGGCCGGATGGAAAGATCTATGTGATGTTCTACGACACCCGGCGCAGCGCGACGCGGGTCGGCGTCGACATCTTCTACTCCGTCTCCTCCGACGGCGGCGACAACTGGACGACGCCCGTCCGCCTGACGACCGTGCTTTCGCCGCAGATCGACGACAGCTTCGAGTGGGGCGACTACAACGGCCTAGACATCGTCGCCAACCAGCTCATCACCATCTTTACCGACAACCGCAACGAAGGCGGCGGCGCCGCCGACTCGATCGACGTCTACGCGGCCGGCCTGACGGTCGGCGGCGGCCCGGGAAACACCCCGCCGACGGTGACCATCACCGCTCCGGCCAACGGCAGCTCGGTGGCGCAAGGCGTCTCGGTGACGTTCAGCGGCACGGCTACCGATCCCGAGGACGGCACCATCTCCGGCAGCTTGACCTGGACCTCGAGCATCAACGGCAGCATCGGCAGCGGCGCTTCCTTCAGCACCTCGACGCTCTCGGTGGGGACCCACACGATCACCGCCTCGGTGACGGACAGCGGCGGCGCCCCGGACTCGGACCAGATCACGCTGAACGTGACCGGTACAACCCCGGTGACCGTGCAGTTCAACTCGATCGCTGCCCAGGACGGCCGCATCTGGGAGTCGGGAGAGAACACGAACGTGGGCGGTGGCGGCAACTCGACCGACAACCTCACCACCGCGATCCGCGTCGGCGACACCGACGTTGACGAGCAGTACAAGAACATCGTTTCGTTCGACACGTCGTCGATTCCGGACGGCGCCACGATCCAGTCGGCGAGCCTGCGCCTGGTGCGCGGCACGATTTCCGGAACCAACCCGTTCAGCACCCACGGCCCCTGCGTCGCGGACATCGTGACCGGCGGCTTCGGAGGCTCGACGGCTTTCGCCTTCGCGGATTGGCAGGCGGCGGCGACGGCCAACGCCGTGGTCACCCTGTCGAGCCCGGCCAGCAACGGCTCGGCCTCGACGGGCAACCTGAGCGCTGCCGGCTTGAGCGCGATCAACAAGACCGGAACCACGCAGCTCCGTGTCTACTGCACGCTCGGGGACAATGACGACCTGGGCTTCGACTACATCGGCTTCTACCCGGGCGAGACCGCCACGACGGCGAACCGTCCGCGGCTCACCATCACCTACCAATAGACCGAAGCTTCGTTTCGCGCGGACGGTCAGGCTCACTGCCTGGCCGTTCGCGTTTCCTTCCGCAGGACCCAGGTGGACATCGATCTCTGGTTTTGGACGAGAGTGGTCTTCAGCGGCTCGGCCCAGCTCGCGCCCAGCCGGCCGGTTGCCCGCGCGAGCATCGTTTCATCCACGAGGAAGCGCTCCGTCCCATCCGGAAGGTGGTATCGCCGCCCCTGAATGGGCGTGACGAGAGCCTCGATCCCGATCGTCGAGGCCAGCCGGGCGAAGAAGAGCCCTCCCGGCTTGAGAGCGCGCCACATCCCGTCCAGCATCCGGTCGAAGTGTGTCTCGTCATGGGCGAAGTGGAGCACCGCGCTGCAGACGACCGCGTCGAAGGTCTCATCCGGGAAGGGGATCTCCGCCAGATCGGAAACCTGGAAGTTCGATGGAGGAAGGTCCGGAGAGAACTGTGCGGCAAGGCGGCGGACCTGGCTCACGGCCTGCGGGCTCTCATCCACGCCGAAGACCTGGTATCCGTTGCGAAGGAAGTAGACCAGGTTCCGGCCTCCGCCACAGCCCGCATCCAGGAGGCTCGTGCCCGGCTCGAACCGGCCTTTCATCACCTGATCGAGCAGGTAGATGTCGATCGGGCCCAGGAGCTCGCTCAAATTCATTTCTTTCCTCCGGCTGGATTCTAGTCCCGAATCCGGTACGCCTTCACGCCTCCTCCCGGAGCCCAGTCCCGGATCCGGAACGGTCATTTTGCAGCCTTCCCTTTAGTTTCAATGACTTGTGGGTTGGCCTCCGGTTTGCCCCTGCCGGGAGCCGCCCAACGAGGCATGACATAAAAGGAGAGAATCATGGAGACAAGCGCAAACACCCCCACCCAGCAGCACGTGGCCAGCTTCCTGAGCTATCTGGAGCCCTCCGGGAAGCTCGCCGACATCGGCCAGCTCATGGCCAGGGTTGCCGAGACGGATGCGGAGACGCGGGAGAACCTCGCCGCCCTTCGCGAGTGGGTGGGCAAGCCCCACACCCAGCCCAAGCAACGCACCATGGATACGGTGGATCAGCTCCTTCCGGTGCTCTACCTGCGCGCCAGGGGTGACATCGCCGCCGGACGGATCGCCACTCCGCGCGACCTCAAGAAGCATGCCGCCCGGGCTCGGACCATGGTGGAGAAGCTCGAGGGGGATTTCGTGGAGAAGCTGCTCGCCGAAACCCGGTCGCGCCAGAAGACCGATACCCTCTTCGCGCGGAAGGTCGAGCTGGCCAAGACCGAGCTCGATCAGGCGAGCCCGAAACTCCAGAGGGTGGCGGCCGAGCTGATCCCCCGGCTGGGTCCCGACAGGCCGGTCAAACAGGCGCAGGACAGCGCTCCGGGAGCCATCGTCTCCTTGGGAGGCCGGGGGCGCTGTGCCATCAACGGCCACGATGCGCCATGCTGGGCGGTGATCGGCATCGTGATCATCGCGATCGCCATCAAACTCTGAGGAATTGAGAAGGCTTGCCCTCCCGGCCGGGTTCGGCCCGAGCCCGGGAGGGCGAGTCTTTCTTATCGCTCAGATGTCATCACGGTGCCGGACCCAGACCTCCCGGATGCGGTAGTTGGCGGACCCGTCCGTGGTGAAGTAGACCCAGCCCTTCGGGAGCTTGTGCCGGAAGATGGTGATGAGATGTCCCCCTGCGCCGGGAGAGACATCCCAGATCTCGGCCTCGCCGAGTACGCCGGAGCGCTTCCGGACCTCCTCGTAATACAGGAGGTCGAGCCCCTTGCGCATTTCGCAGAAGAACCGCTTTGCCTTCGGGTGATAGATGAGCAGGGCCCGCCCGCAGATGCCTCCGGCGAGAGCTGCCTCGTAATCCTTGCGTCCGTTCGGGTACTCCTCCGCCAACCGGAAGTCGATCCCGAGAGAGTCGCGGATGAGCCCGGGATGGAAATCCTTCAGGGCGAGGACGCGGACAAGCTGGTCCAGCACGTCGTCGAGCGAGGCCGGTGGACTGGGGCTGGCGGGGGCCATTGAGGTGAGGAGGGAGAGAAGTGTGGCGTAAGCCGCGTACTTCAGCACGGCTCCAAGCGCACCACCCTCGCTCTCCTGGAAGACCCTTCTACGTTGCAGACTCGTGTTGCGGCTTCCATTCCACGGGCGCGACACGTTGTCCTTCTCCCTACGTTGCAAACCAGGTTTTTATGCGACATAGGACTGGATGTTTTCAACACACAGAGTCTGCATGTTGAGGACGGGAGTTTTTCTCTATGTGGAAATCTTGTGCGTAGAGTATTCAGTCAATTCTGCAACGTCAAGGGAGAGTGCGTTGAGTAAAAAGACAATGCTCCGGCACGCAGAGGGTTTTTGTCGAGAAACGAGATTGTGTGTTGAAGACGTTCCTCTGTATGCTGAGGATAGCAGTTGTATGTCGCAAATAGATTTCTGTACGTTGAGGAAAAGAGCTGGCTTCAACATAGAGCCAGCCGTTTTCTATGTACAGAGTTTGTTTGCGACGTAGAAAGACCTGTTTGCGATATACGGGGTTCCTCGTCCCGCGCAGATCTAGAACCGCCCGCCCACCCCCGTGCTCGGGCCGTAGAGGACGGTGTTGAGGAGGATCGGGGTGGTGGCCCTCCAGAAGAGGCGGAAGGCGGGGTCCTGGGCGAAGAGGACGACGCCTCCCCGGCCGCGGGGCTCCATTCCCACCAGCAGCGAGCCGGACAGGCGCTCTTCGGCCTCGGGCCAGGCGAAGCCCGCGATCACGGGATCGCTCTCCGCCACCAGCACGTCCTTGCGCGGATCGCCCGTGGCCTTGAGCACCACCGTACCCTCGTAGAGGACCGTCGGCGCCTTGCGCAACCCGAGGGTCAGGGGATGATTGGGCTGCATCCGGGTGGAGAGGATCGCTCCCGGGGTGAAGATCGGCCGGCTCGCGAGACTCTTCTCGACCTCGGTCTCGCCGCCTTCGGGATCGTCCTCTTCTTCCTTCTTCTCCGGCGCCACCCAGCTCTTGATCCCGGTCATCTCGTGCTTCTGGAGCCACTCGATCGAGTCCCCGACCGCCACCAGCACGCCACCGCCCTTGATCCAGGCATCCACCGCTTCCCGCGCCTTGGTGCTGATGGCCTCTTCATAGGCGCCGCTCGGCAGCACCAGGACGTCGAGCTCCGAGAGATCCGCCTGGGCGAGCTGCGCCAGGTCCAGACGGTCGTGGGGCACCCCGACCTGCTCGTCGAGCAGGTGCCAGAGGAATCCGAAGGAGGTGGGATCGACACCCGCGCCGCTCAGCAGACCCACTCGCACCGGCTTCACCGCCTCCACATCGTTGGAGCCGAGCGGGATGCCCCTCATCTCGAAGGTGGAGCTGATGGCCCGGGCCGTCAGACCGTTGTCCGCGAGGAGCTTCTGCAGGACGTCGCGGACATCCGCGGGGTTGCCCCGGCGGGGGATGAACAGCGTGCCCGCGGGGAGATCCCCGCCCGGACCCGAGAGGCTGCCCATTGCCACCCGGTGGACGATGCGCCGCTTCTGGAGCTCCACGGCGAAGCGGTAGGTGGCGACCCCCTGCGGCGGCACCAAGTAGCCGAGCTCGCCCTGCCCCGGAACACCGCCGGAGATGCCGCCGGTCACCTCGGGGAGCGAGCGCAGGGCCGGGGGCGGAGCCGGGGCAACCCAGGTGTCCACGTTGAAGGCGTAGGGGAGCGACCAGGCCGTGATGTCGTAGAACTGCTGGCTCAGGTTCTGTTCGAGGCGCTGGCGCTGGCGCTCGACGAAGCCCTCGCTCATCGGCGACTCGCGCTCCATCAGGGCTTCGATCAGGTTGCCGAGCGGCTGCGTGGTCGAGACGACATAGGTGCCGGCGGGGAAGCGCTTGAGCTGCTCTCCGCCCATCTCGGTGTCGTCGGTCAGGCTCTGCGCCCCGATGTCGGCCACCTGGGTGGTCTGGTGCACCCGGATCCCGTGCAGCACGAGCAGGTCGGCCAGGGCCCGCGCCTCCGCCTGCTCGCCGGACCAGAGGTAGGCGCGCGGCTCGGAGGCGGCCTTGACCCGGTTGGCCACGTAGTCCTCCAGCAGGCGGCGGCCGTTGGCCGCGGCCGTGCGCAGGGTGGCGAGCGAGGTGGTCAGGTGCCGGGCCACGCGGTCGGCGAGCGTGAGCATCGTGCCGTCCGGCAGGGCCAGCGTGAGACCGCCCCGGCCGCCGCCCGCCATCTCGTAGGTCATGCCCACGGCCCCGCGCAGGCTCGGGTAGGAGTCGCCGTAACCGGGGTAGAAGAGGTCGTAGCTCTCCCCCTTGAAGTAGACCCAGCCGAGCTTGTCGAAGACTTCGGCGTTGCCGCGGCCGAAGGTCTCCAGCCAGGAGACCACGCGGCGGTCGATCTGCGGATGGATCGGCTCGGCCGCGGGGGGGAAGAAGTAGCTCGACTCGCTGCCCATCTCGTGGAAGTCGACGTAGACCTGCGGCTCCCAGGAGCGATAGGCGGCGATGCGGCTCCGGGTCTCCTGCTGCGAGGCCCAGGCCCAGTCGCGGTTGAGGTCGATCAGGTAATGGTTCTGGCGCCCGCCGGGCCAGGGCTCCCAGTGCTCGGCTGCGGACCGGTTCGGGTTGGGCTCGGCGCCGCGGCGCTGCTCGTAGCCGCTCACGTACCGTTCCCGGCCGTCGGGGTTGGAGAGCGGATCGATCAGGACGACCATGTTCTCCAGCATGCGGGCCGTATCGCCGGTACCGCCCTGGGCCGCGGCGAGGAGGTAGGCCACGCCCATGGCCGCCTCGGCCGAGGAGGACTCGTTGCCGTGGACGCCGTAGGCCAGCCAGACCACCAGGGGGGTGCGGGCGACGATCCGGTCGCGCTCGAGGTCTGGCAGGTTGGTCGTGTCGGCCAGGCGCTGCTGGTCCTGACGGATCTCTTCCAGGCGCTGGATGTTGGCGGCGCTGCTGATGGCCACGAGCATCAGCGGCCGGCCTTCGTAGGTGCGGCCGTACTCCCACATCTTCACGCGCGGCGAGGCCGCGGCCACCTGCTCCAGGTAGCGGACGATGCTGTCCCAATGGGTGAACCGGGCGCCGAGGGAGTAGCCCAGGAACGCGCTCGGACTGGGGACCCGCTCGTCGACTGCTGGAAGGTCGAGCGCCTCCCCGGCGGAGAGCGGAGCGATCAGCCCCGCGGGCCTGGCCGGGGACGGAGCCTGCGCCTGTGCTCGGATGCCAAGCGGAAGCAACAGCACCAGCACGATGGCTGGAACGGAAGACTTGCGAAACATGACTCGTTAGCCCTCTTTCCGGGACGGCTGGCGAACAGCCGGACCCGACCCACAATATGCGGGCGAAATCACATCACAAAACCCTTGCTCAAGAGGAGACTACGCTCTCCGAGGAGATGTTGAGCCTCTTCATCATCTCATGGAGCGTCGTGGGCTTGACCTGCAGCAGCTCGGCCGCCCGCTTCTGGACCCCGTGCGAGGCCTGCAGCGCCTTGATGATGATCTGGCGCTCGTACTCGCTGACCGCCTCCTTGAACGCGACGCCGTTGGCGGGCAGCACCGGCGGCGGCAGCCCCATCGACTCGGGGTGGCGCACCGACGACGGCAGCAGGTCGATCCCCAGCGTCTCGCCGGTGGACAGCACCACCGCCCGCTCGATCACGTTCTCCAGCTCGCGGACGTTGCCCGGCCAATGATAGTCGAGCAGCGCCTCCATGGTCTGGGGGGAGATGTCGCGGATCGCCTTCTCGTTCTCCCGCGCGTAGTGGGCGAGGAAGTGCTGGGCGAGCATCGGCACGTCCTCCGTGCGCTTGCGCAGCGGCGGCAGGGTCACCGTGATCACGTTCAGGCGGTAGAACAAATCCTCGCGGAACAGCCCCTGCTGCACCGCGGACTCCAGGTCGGCGTTGGTCGCGGCGATGATCCGCACGTCCACCCGGATGGTCTCGACGCTGCCCAGGCGCATGAACTCCTTCTCCTGGATGACCCGCAGGAGCTTCGACTGGGTGTCGATCGGGATGTTGCCGATCTCGTCGAAGAAGATCGAGCCGGCGTTGGCCATCTCGAAGAGCCCCTTCTTGTTGGCCACGGCGCCGGTGAAGGAGCCCCGCAGGTGGCCGAAGAGGTTGCTCTCCAGGAGGTCGGCCGGCATCGATCCCGAGTTGACGGTGACGAACGGTCCATGGGCGCGGCGCGAGTGGTGGTGGATTGCCTTGGCTACCAGCTCCTTGCCCGTGCCGCTCTCGCCGAGCACCAGGATGTTGCTTTTCGATGGCGCTGCGAGCTGGATCAGCTCGTAGACCTGCTGCATCGGCTTGCTCTTGCCGATGATGTTGTCGAAGCCGAAGCGCTGCCGGAGCTGCTCGCGCAGGGAGCGGTTCTCGGTCGCGAGGCGCCGCTGCTCCAGGCCCTTGCGGATGGTGAGCAGGACCTCCTCGTTCTTGAACGGCTTGGGGATGTAATGGAACGCTCCCTCGCGCATGGCGTCGATGGCGCTCTCGATCGAGGAGAAGGCGGTGATCACGACCACGACCACGTCAGCGTGGCGGCGGCGGATCTCCTTGAGCACCTGCATGCCGTGCATGCCGGGCAGCATCATGTCGAGGAGGACGAGGTCGATCTCCTCGCGGTCCAGCATGTCCAGCCCCTCTTCGCCCGTGAAGGCGGAGTGGGTGACGTGGCCCTCTTTCCTGAGGAGCACGGTCAGGACGTCCTGGAGGACCTCCTCGTCGTCGATGATGAGGACGTTCATGGATTGGTGGAGGCGGGGAGGGACTGGAGCCGGGGCAGCTCGACGATGAAGCAGGCACCAGCTTTTTCACCCGGATGGCCAACCGGATGGCCGGGCCGGTTCACCGCTTCGAGCTTGCCGCCGTGCCGGCGCACGATCTCGGAGCTGATCGAGAGACCGAGCCCGGTCCCGCCGCGGTTGAGCTTGGTGGAGTAGAACGGCTGGAAGATCGCGTCGAGCTTCTCGGGCGGGATGCCCGGCCCGGTGTCGCAGACGTGCACCCGCGCCTTGTCGCCGTCCGCCTCCAGGCGGATGGTGAGACGCCCGCCCGAATTGCCGCCCGCTCCGGGCGTGGGGGACATGGCGTCGAACGCGTTGACGATCAGGTTCGTGAACACCTGTTGCAGCTCTCCGTCGCAGCCCATGACCAGGACGTCGCCATCCTCCGGGCCGGGCAGCTCCCAGACCATCTCGATCTGCCGCTTCTCCAGCCGCTCCCCGAGGAGGTCCAAGCACTCGGCCAGCAGCGGAGCGATGGCGATCGCCCGCCGCTCCTTCTGCCGGTTGCGGGCGAACTCGAGGAGGTTGTTGACGATCCGCGCGGCGCGGAACGTCTGCCGCTCCACCTTCTTGAGGATCTCGTGGTGGGGGTGCCCCTCGGGAGTGTCCGAGAGGAGCATCTGGGCGTAGCTGGAGATCCCGGTGATGGGCGTGTTGACCTCGTGCGCGACCCCGGCGGCGAGCATGCCGAGCGCGGCCAGCCGGTCCTGCTCCTTGAGCGCGTTCTCCATGGCCACGCGCTCGGAGACGTCGTGAACCACCAGAACGCGCAGCGGCTGGCCGTTCTTCCGGGCCTCATCCGTGTCACTCCCGCTGAATACCGCCAGGCTGACCTGCAGATAGCGCTCCTGTCCGGACGGATCGCACCAGCTTATCTCGACCGGTCCCTGTCCCGTCTCGGGCAGGGGCGAGACCGGCAGCACCTCGGACAGCTCGCGGCCGACCAGCTCCTTCCGATCCTTGCCGGCGATCTGCGAGAAGGCGGCGTTGGCCGAGACCAGCCGTCCGTCCGCATCGAGCACCGCGATGCCCGCGGGCGAGGACTCGAAGATCCCGGCGCTGTAGCGCTGGAGGCTCTGCACCTCTTCGAGCTGGAGGTGGAGCTGGCCGAGGAGCTGGGCGTTCTCGATCGCGAGCGCCGCCTGGTTGAGCAGGTGGCGGATCAGCTCGGTGTCGTCGCTGTTGAGCGGCGTCTGGTCGTGCCGGAAGCCGGCGAGGACGATGCCCACGCCCCGTCCCCGCACGGTGAGCGGGAAGGCGTAGCGGTAGCCGCCGATGAACAGCTCCTGTGCGGGAGAGAGCTCCTCCAGGGGGAGCCCCAGCCCGGAGAGGCCGAGGACGTCCTTGTTCCAGAAGTCCTCGCCGAGGGCGTCGAAGGGGAGCCGCTCCGGCAGGCCCGGCTGCCAGCGGGCGATTCCCAGCCAGGGGGCCAGCGAGGAGCCCTGCGCGAGATAGAGGTTGGTCTGCTCCAGCTCGACCCCCTCCTCGATCTGCCGCAGGAGCGCGGCGCAGAGGCGGCCGAGGTCGCGCTCGTGGAGCAGCTCGCGGCCGAGCTCGGAAAGGGCGCGGCGCTTGCCGAACGTCCCCCGGTACTGCAACCGCTCGAGCACGGCCGAGAGCCCCGCCCGCGTCGGCACTAGCAGGCCTGCAATACCGAGCCCCGCGGCGAAGGAGAGGAGGTTGCGCGCCAGCGACAGCTCCTGCGAGATCCCGCGGTTGATCGCGAGGTTCACCAGCGAGAAGCCGATGATGCCGAGGAGCAGCGTCATGGTCATCGAGATCGTGTCGCGGACGATGACCTCGATGTCCCACAGCTTGTAGCGCAGGATGGCGTACGCAAAGGTCAGCGGCACCAGCGCCAGGGGGAGCACCGCGACGGCCCGCAGCACCTCCGGTCCCTGGAACCCGGCGAGGAACGGGGCCGCCTGGAGCAACAGGTAGGGGAGGTAGCCGCCGGCCAGGCCGAAGGCGATCCACTGCATCTGCCGCTGCTGCTCCCACTCGTGCCGCCGGACCAAGCGCCAGACCAGGAGCGCGACCGACGCGGCCGCAAAAAGCGCGAGGTGGGCCGTCTCCACCCGGTCGAGCATCCGGATGCGAGCGTCGGTGAGAGTGCCGAAGATCCACTGGCCGCCGGTCAGCGCCAGGTCGAGCTGAAGCGCGAGCAACGCCGCGGCAGGCAGGTAGAGGAACGGGATCAGGCGCCGGACCTTCGGGCTGCCCAGGGGCGACGGGAAGACCAGGAAGAGGTGGATCGTCAGCGCGGGCAGCAGGATGCGGGAGAACGCGTCCCCCAGGTGGACCAGCACGTAGGCGAAGTCGAGCGGAGGGACCGGCGACAGCAGGTACAGGCCCGCGGACGTCAGGCACCAAAGGAAGAACAGGAGCCCCCCCCCGCCAGATACCCCTGCCTGGCGCAGCAGGGTATAGAGGCCGATCAGCAGGTAGACGACGCCGATCAGGGCCAGGATCAGGTACGGGACGTCGACGTCGAGGGCCGGCCGGTCATAGACCACCTGCACGGGCAGGCCGCCGCGGAAGACGAGCAGCTCGGTCCGCTCCTCGTTGCGCAGGAGCTGGCCGAGGGTGGCCGGGCCGCCGACCTCGGCGCCGTTGGCCAGCAGGACCTGGTCGCCCGGCCGCAGCCCGGTCCTGGGGTCGTCCACGGAGGCGACACTCACGACCCCGCTGGACTGGCCGGTCCGGTCCACCTGGAACCCGAGGGGCTGGAACGACTGCACCTTGCGGAGCACGCTCACGCCACCCAGCGACACGGCCAACAGCGCCAGCGTCAGGGCGAAGATCAGTCGAAGAGCGCGAGTACGAATCATTGCGGGAAGACACCCCGGTCCCACCCCGGAATAGCACTATCCATGCCACTCAAACGGATCTTTGAACCGCCTGTAACCTCTCGTTTTCACGAGGGTTTTGGCGTTTCCGTCCAATGGTCCGGACGGAATTCATTTTAATGGATTCAATGGCTTGGGGCCATAAGGAAAGGACGACAAGGACGGCCAAAAACACCAAGGACGCAAAAAGGACCCTTTCGGGTCCTTGAAGTCCCTGAGGTGCTTGGAGTCCTTAGAACTTAACCGCAATCCCGCCCATCAACCGCCGCCTCAGCTCGTCGCTGGAGACCGGCCCGCGGCTGACCTCCATGTTGAGCTGGACGGCCCATTGGGCGGCGAGGTCGAAGAGGATGTTCAGGTCCTGGGTCAGCTCCAGGCGGAGCCGGTCGAACTCCATCTGCGGGGAGCTGCGGTCGGGTCCGGAGAGCGGCTCCAGCTCCTGCGACAGGTGGTGGAGGGCGACGAACACGCCCGTGGCCGTGCTCTGGAACTGCGTGTCGAGCGAGGTCACCACGTAGTGGATCTGGTTCTCGTACGGCTTGCGGTCCGCGGCCACGAAGGTGCCGCCGCCGCCGAAGGACACGCTCGACTGCAGGCTGGTCAGGACCTGCGGGGAGAGCCGCCGGTTCAGGACCATCTTCAGCTCCGGCATCTGGTCGCCCGGCACCAGGTAGAGGCTCTCCAGGCGGTCGAAGAAGTCGTCGCTGAAGTAGACCCGCAGCGTCTCGCCGATCGTCTTGTGGATGGCGCCGAGCGAGAACAGGTTGTCGTCGCCGCCCTTGCGGACGAAGTGGAGCTGGTAGCAGGACTCGGTGCCCTGCTCGCAGAGGTCCGTCTCCTCGAAGAGCGAGGGGAAGAACGTCCGGTCGATCGGCGCGTCCTGATAGACCCGCTGGCTGGCGTTGGCCTCGACCTGCCAGTTGTTGTTGACCTGGAGGACGATGCCTCCCTTGGGGCTCAGCGACAGGGAGCCGTCCGAGAGGGTGCTGTAGAGACCGTACTCGACCAGGAAGGCCGGGCGCACCCGGACGCCGCCGTGGCTGAACAGGTCGACGCTCGCCTCGCCGGGGAGGTCCTCGCGGCGGTTCACGGGGCTGAGCCCGAACTGGCGCTCGCGGTACCGCAGGCCAGCCTGGAGGGTGTTGCCCTCGCCGAGCGAGGCGGTGTATGCGCCCTCGACCCGCCACGAGCGCGAGGCCTCCGGGATGTTCAGCGGATCGATCGGGCCCTGGCGGTGGAAGTTGTTCTCTTCGGTGTACTGGGCGGCGAAGTCGGAGCGGCCGTTCTCCCCCACGCCCTGCGTCCAGTTGACCTGGTAGTGGTCGAAGGCGATGGGGTTATCCATCCCCCGCTCGCGGGTGATCAGGCGGTTCGAGAGCGAGGTGACGCTGATGTGGCTCTCGTCGCCCTCGACGTCGAGCGAGAGCGTGCTCGCCGCGCCGTCGGCGGACATGCGGCCCGCCGTGATATCGGTGGCGTTGCCGGCGGTGAACTGCCGGAAGTGTCCGCGCAGCCCCACCTGGACCTCGCCGAACTGACCCGCGAATCCGACGCCGCCGCTGGCCATCTGACCCTCGCCGGCCTCGGAGATCTGGTCGACGCCGGTCATGGCCTGGAAGTCGGTCTGGAAGCGGGCGAGCGTAAGGTCAGCGGGAATGTCCGTCCTGCCCGTCCTGCTGGCGATCTGGAACCGGTCCGCCTCATCCTGCTCGATGTCGCGCAGGACGTCGCCGGGGATGCGCTCGCGGAGCGACCAGAAGTCGTCCTTGGCCTTGGCGCCCTTGGGCTGTGGCGCGAGCTGGAGCTCGAGGAACTGGTAGGTATTGGCCGCGGTGCGGGTCACCATGACCACGACCGGCGTGAAGCCGGGCTTGTGCGCGATGACCTTGTAGAGGCCGGCCGGGAGCTGCTGGAAGAGGAAGTTGCCCTGCGCGTCGGTCAGGACCTTGCGCAGGCTCAGGTCGGCAAGCTGGTAGGCGTAGACCCCGGCGGCCCCGAGCGGGCTGGTCTCGCCGAGCACACGGCCAGCGACACCCTGGGGCCGCTCCTGGGCCTGTGCACCGGAAGCGCCGCCCAGAAGGGCCAGCGCCAGGAGTAATGGAGCAGCATTGCGGACGCTCGTCATCGGCCTATCCCCACAGAAAACGAACTGTACGCCTCCAGGCAAGGCCCTGTCAAACAGCAACGGGACCCCACCCGGTGGAAACCTGCCCCCCGACTGAGCGCATTCCAACCCGGACGCAAGTCCGGTCTCCCAACAGAGAACTCCCTTGCAATTACTCTACCCGATAAGTGATCCCGTCGGAACGCCCCAGATCGTCGGTGACCACCAGCCGGTGCTCTCCCTGGAGACTGGGGAGGAAATGGTTCTCCCCCGGAGCCGTGGAGGCGACCAGGGTGCCGTCCTGGTACCAGAACAGCCGGGAGGCCTCGGCGCTGGTGTGGGCGACGAGGGGGATGCGCTGGTATTCAGGAGGAGTGTCCCGCCGCAGACGGTAGGGGGTGGCGGCGGCCGGCGACACGATCCGGGGCGGGTCTCCGGCCGGGATGCCCCGGCAGGCAGAGGAGACGCGCGGTGGTTCGGGTACCGGACTCCCCTGGGCCCGCCACCAGGCCACGAGCTCCGCCGGAAAGACCGTGAGCCGCCGGAACTCGTGGGGCCGCTCCCGGATGCAGTCGCCCGAGAGCAGGTCCCCGGTCCCGGCATCCACCAGCACCTGCCGGTGGTACGTGCACTGGACCAGGAGGGACCGGCCGGGCAGGTAGGTCGCCTTCATCCGGACCGGACAGAACGGCCCCGGCAGCTCGCGGCTCTCGGAGCACAGCTCGATCTGGTCCAGATCATGGATCCTCTTCGTCCAGTCCGCCGGCCTCGCAGGATTGCCGCCACCGGGATCGATCCCCCGGAAAAGGTCGAACAGCAGCGGTCCCGCGTGCTGGCTCCCCGAGATCCCCTTCCGGGGGCGCCCGTCGAAGTTCCCCACCCAGACCCCGATCGTGAACCGCTGCGAGAACCCGACCGCCCAGGCATCCCGGTGCCCATAGGAGGTTCCCGTCTTCCACGCCACGGCCGGAACCCCCACGGCCAGGTCCCACGACTCGGGGAGGTCGGGGCGGCGGACGTCGGTGAGGATCTCGGTGACGAGATGGGCGGCTTCGGGGGAGAACAAAGACCTCACCCCCTGTCCCCCTCTCCCATCTCCCTGCCGCCCATCCCCGGGAGAGGGGGGACGTGGCTCAGGCAGTCCTGCCTCACGTTCAGGCACGGTGGCCCCATCTACGTCCCCCCTCTCCCGGCGGGGGATTGGGTGGGAGATGGGAGAGGGGGACAGGGGGTGAGGTTCCACCACCCGATACCCCCCATGCACCCCTCGCCCCGCCAGACTCGCATACAGGTTCGTCAAATCCAGCAGCGTCACCTCCCCCGCCCCGAGGACCAGCGGCAATCCATACTGGTGGTACGGCCGGTCCAAGGTCGCCAGCCCCCCGTCCTTCAGAAGCCGGTGATACTCCTTCAACCCCACCTCGGACAGCAGCCGGACCGCGCAGGCGTTGAGCGACTGGATGAGTGCCTCGCGGACCGTCACCCTCCCCCGGTACTGGTCGTCGTAGTTCTCGGCCACGTACCCGGCGAAGTCGGTGGGTATATCTAGTAGGTAGGACTCCGGCAGGACCCGCCCCTGGTCGAGAGCCAGGGCATAGAGGAAGGGCTTGAGGGTCGAGCCCGGGGATCGGCGGGCGAGGGCGCCGTTCACCTGGCCTTTGAAGTAGGTCTCCTGGAACCCGGCTGATCCCACCAGGGCGCGGACCGCCCGCGTCTCATTCTCGATGACCACCACGGCCGCGTTGCCGATCCCCTGGTCCCGCAGCTCGCGGATCCGGTGGACCACCTGCTCTTCGGCGATCGTCTGGAGCCGGCGGTCGAGCGTGGTGTGGATTCGCGGCTCGCCCGGGAGCATCGCCTTGACCTGCTCGGAGAAATGGGGCGCGGCGATCGGAGGCTTGCGCCGCGCCCGGGGGACGGGCACCTGCCGCGCGTTCTCGATCTCCTCCCGGGGGAAGACGCTGCGGTCCGTGAGCTGGGCAAGAACCCGGTCGCGGGCATCCTGGGCCGCCTTGGGATGGAGGGTCGGGTCGTACCGTCCCGGGGAGCGGGGGAGGGCGGTGAGCAGGGCGATCTCGCCGAGCGAGAGCTGGTCCGGCTCCTTGCCGAAGTAGAACCAGGCGGCCGTGCCGATCCCCTCGACGTTGCCGCCGTAGGGGGTGAGGTTCAGGTAGATCTCCAGCAGCTCGTCCTTGGAGAACCGCCGCTCGAGCTGGAATGCCCGGAAGCTCTCCCGGACCTTGGAAGAGATCGTCCGAGGCCCCGGCTCCGCCATCCGGGCGATCTGCATCGGGATCGTGGACGCCCCCGAAACCACCTCCCCCGCCCGGACATTCGACCACGCCGCCCGGACGATCGCCACCGGGTTGACCCCCGGATGCCGGTAGAACCACCGGTCCTCCGAAGCTACCAGAGCCCGGGGCAGCTCCGGCGGAAGCTCCGAAAGCTTCACCGGGAACCGCCACCGCTCGTCCGCGGGCAGGAAGAAGCGGAGGGGGGAGCCGGTGCGGTCCATGACCATGACGGCGGCGGGGCGCTCCAGGTTCTCCCAGGGGAAGGGGAAGAGCCAGTTCAGGAAGACGAACCAGAGATAGGGGGAGAGGGCGAGGAGGGTACCTATGGCGAGGGCGGTGCCGCGCCGGGCCCTCACCCCCCGGCCCCCTCTCCCGCCTCCCCGACCCCCTCCCCGGGAGAGGGGGAGACTTGCTGGGGAGTCTGGTGTTTTCGGTGCTTCTTCCATGCCTTCCATACCGACCTTCAACGTTCGTGACCTTTCCGGGCGTCGGTCATAGGATTGCCCGCTCTGGTTCCCCCTCTCCCGGGGAGGGGGTCGGGGAGGCGGGAGAGGGGGCTAGGGGGTGAGGGTCTTCACCTCCATCCGCCCCCGCTCTCCGGTAGCCCGGGTCGCCGGGCTGTACATCGCCTCGGCATGAACCGGCGGCAGCCGGAACCCGCCCGGTGCCACCGCCCTCACCAGCGTGTAATACGTCTGCCACGAATCCGGCGGCAGCAGGTCCGCGAAGACCAGGATGCGGTCGTCCCTCAGGTCCAGGTAGGCCAGGGAGATCTGCCCGGTCGCCCAGGGGAGCTGCTCGGTCGTCTGGAGCCGCGGGTTCTCCACCTCCAGCCCCGAGGGAAGGAGGTTCACCACAGCCACGTTGTTGAGCGGACCCGAGACGCTCCGCAGCCGGGTCTCGATCACGATCAGGTCTCCCTGCTTCACGTTGTTGAGATCGATGGCATTGCCGTCCCGGTTCAGGAACCGCCGCTCGATCTCCATGCCGTTGTTCTCGACCTTGAAGCCCTCGTCCGTGGGGATGCCCCGCGTCAGGATGCTGTAGAAGGCCGCGCCGGGCTGATAGCCGCCGTCCATCTGGATGCGCACCGGCTCCGTGCCGCGGATGGTGAAGGTCGCCGTCTGGTTCTTGAACGTGCCGACCTTCTTCCCTCCGACGAACACACTGCCTGAGTACGACGGGAACTTTGCCTGCCGGTTGGCGAGCTGCCCGAGGGCGAGCAGGGTGAAGCTCTCCTCCTGGGTCGTCCACCAGCCGATCTCCCGGGCGTCGCGGCCCAGGCGGTCGGCCAGGGCGGGGATGCGCGAGTCGGTCGGCGCGGCATCCAGCAGCGCGAGCAGGAGAAGCGCCCGGTTGCGGATCGTCGAGTTGAAGTTACCGCCGGTCTGGCGCTGCACCTCCTCCAATTGGCCGATGCGCGATACCAGCTCCTGCACCGCCCTCGGATTGCCTGCCGAACCGTACGCCGCGGCGAGCAGGGCGCGGGTCTCCGCGTGGAGATCCTTGCCGTGCTTCGTCCGGATGTGGTCCATCGTCCCCAGGTCCGGCCGGCCGGCCCGGGCCAGCACGTAGAGGCCGTAGACCGTCCTCTGCAGGTCGTCGTAGCCGTAGGCCGACTTGGCTTTCGTGGTCGCAGCCACCCACTCGACGCCGCCTCGATAAAGGTTTTCATCGACCGGATGGCCTGCCTTCCGAGCCTCCACCAGGAAGTGCGCGGCATAGGTGCTCGCCCAGGGGTGGACCTCCGTGCCGCCCGGCCAGAGGGAGAACCCGCCACCGGAAAGCTGCATCAGCGTCATCCGCCGCAGACCCGCCTGCACCATGTCGGCCGGATCGCCATGCCCCTTCTTCGGGTCGAACAGCTCGGGCTCGAACGCCTTGGCCAGGTCACCCAGGTAGATCAACGGGAAGGCGGAGGACACCGTCTGCTCCAGGCAGCCATAGGGATAGTGGAGCAGGTGCTCCAGCTTGCCCGCGAACTGGATCAGGGGGAGCGGACCGACGCGCAGCTTCCGCCTCACCGTCTCCGGACGGAACCGTCCCGCCTCTGGAGAAGCCAAGTCCATGGATGTCTTCGCCACCCCGCCCGCGTCTTCGACCGACACCTCGGGCAGGTCGGCCCGGATCCCCACGTTCGTGACGGACCGGCTCTGCTCCCCGTTGCCTGAAGCCGTGGCCGTGAACCGGACGTTCCCCTCCGTCGTCCCGGTCTTCACCGTGAAGTAGACCGTGCGCTCCCGGCCCACCGGGATCTCGACCGACTGCGTGGCCTGGCCCTCGATGCTGACCGGACCCTGAGCAGCAAGACCGACCTGGATCTGCCCCGGTTTCGCAGTGTCGTTGCGCACCGTGACCGGCACCTGGAGCGTCTCGTCGAACGAGAGAATGCGCGGCAGCGTGGGCAGGAGGACCAGCGGATCGCGCACCCGGGTCTTGCCCTCGGCCGACCCGAAGCGGGGTCCGTCGATCGCCACCACCATGACGCGCAGAGCGCTCTGCAGCTCCGGCACCTGGAAGCTGACCTTGACGTTGCCCTCGCCGTCCGCGGTGAGCGGGCCGGACCAGAAGGCCACCGGCTCCACGCGGCGGATGCCCTCGGTGCGGACGTACTGGGCCATGCCCTCCTCGCCCTCGCCGCCGCCTGCGGGGGCCTTCCCCTGCGGCTTGACCTCGGGCATGAGCAGGCTGAACGTGTCATAAGAGGTCACCGACAGACCGAGCCGCCGGTAGAACCAATCGAACGGCTGCGGCGTCTTCTGCGCGATGAGCTGGAGGATGCCCTCGTCCACCGCGGCCACCGTGACCACCGCGCCCGGAGTGGTCTTTACCCCGATCTCCAGCTTCGAGTTGGGCCGGATCTCCTTGGGCTGCGTGATCTGCGGCGTCAGCTTGTTCGCCACCCGGTCCACGGGCAGGGGGACCGCTCCGAAGGCGCGGCCGGCCGAGCCGGGCTCCAGGTCCTGCGCCCGCCGGACCAGCGTGGCCGTGATGAACGCGTTCGGCCGGTAATCCCCGCGGATCGGCACCTGGATCGTGGCCGTGTTGCCGGTCAGCTCGTGGATCTGCGTGTCCATCACCCGGTCGCGCTCCACCGTGACCAGGAGCTTGCCCGCGAACGGCGCCCGCACCTGCACCACCGCGGTGTCGCCCGGCGCGTACTCCTCCTTGTCCAGGTCCAGCTCCAGCCGGGCCGGGTTCTTGATCGCCCAGGGGGACATGCCCCATCCCGCGGCATAGAACTCCACCTGCGCCGAAGCCTCCGAGTCCGGATCGGTCAGCACCACGCGGTAGCTGCCGTAGCGGGTCGGGGTGAAGCGGAACGTCCCCTTGGGTTTGCCCGCGGGGATCGGCTTGCTCTCCAGGAGCACCGCCTCGCGGGTCGACTCGTACCGGTACCCGCCGCCGGAGGTGCGCCGAAGCACCGTGTTGTAGCGGTCCTCGAAGAAGTCCGCCCGCAGATATCCCGAGGGGACCGCCTTGCCTTCCGGAGACACCGCGACGTACTCCAGCTCCACCGGCTTCTTCGGCTCGGGCCAGCCCTCCTCGTTGCCGAGCTGCCGCAGCCCTATGTAATAAGGATAGGGATGGACCTGCAGCCGGGTGAGCGCAGCGACCCCGCGTCCGCCCTGCTCCTGGACGCGGGCCGTGAGCACCGCTTCGAGCGACGACGGCACCGGCGACTTCTCGGGCATGGTGACCCGGAACTCGCTCCGCCCCTCTTCGTTGAGCTTGCCCGTGGTCTCCAGCACCTCGCGAGCCATCATCTTCCGCTCGTCGTTGCGGAACGAGTACGCCTCGAACCCCTTGGCCGTGAAGGTCGAGTCCATCAGCCGGACGCGGGTCTCCACCGGCAGGTTGGCCGCCGGAGCGCCGAACAGGTAGCTCGACGCCACGTTGTAGACCAGCTCCTGACCCGGGCCGACCTTCTCCTTGGGCGGCTGAATCTCGACCGAGATGCGGTCCGGGACGAACTCCTCCACCTGGAACCGGTACGTCCCGATGATCTGCTCGGCGACCTCCAGCTCCAGCGTGTGATGGCCGGTCAGCGAGTAGGCGGGCAAGTCGAGCTTCCACTCCGCGAGCCCCCGCGCATCGACCTGGAGCCGCTCCGTCTCCACCTCCTTGCCCTGCGGATCGCGGTGGCGGAGCAGGGCCGGCATGGCCGGAGGCACCCGGAGGTTCGAGTCGCGCACGATGGCCAGGCCCTCGGCCGTCTCGCCGGGACGGTAGAGGTCGCGCTCCCCATAGAGGAAGGCCGTGTACCCGCCCGTGGGCACCTCGTCCCCTCCCGTGTCCAGACCCGTGGTGTCGATCGACATCCGGTCGAGCAGGAGGAACGTGAAGTCATCCCCCTTCTCCACGGTGATCAGATAAGGCCGGCGCTTGTCCGGGCCCGGCTTGTCTGGACGCGATAGATCGCTCGCGCGCCAGATGCCCGAGCCGTCCGTGCGACCTTCGGCCATGGGCTGGTTCTGGTCCGAGACCAGGGTGACCTTCGCGTCCGACACGGGGGAGAGGTCGCGGACCGACGCCACCCAGACCATGATCTCGCCCTGATTCCGCTTGGCAACGATGCCCATATCCGTCAGGAGGAGCCAGCGCTGCTCGGCCTCCCAGTCGTCCGGCTTGCCCACCGAGATGCGATAGAGCCCGGGGTCCTTCAGGTCCACCCAGCGGTCGAGAGTGATCGGGGTGACGCGCCGCTGGTTGCGGTTCCCTCCCACGGTGAGGGTCTCCTCCCGGAGGCGGTCGCCGAGCGCGTGCGGGAGCTCGCCGAAGTACCCATAGTCCTCGTCGAAGAAGCCGCCGTAGTTGAAGAGGAAGAACAGGTTGTTCCGGTACACCCGGTCGATGGCCATCCGCACCTTGGGGACGTTCACGCTCTCCACGTTGACCGTGCGGTTGCCGCTGGCGGAGAGGAACATCCCCTCGCTCTGGAAGGCCGCGGACGGCTCCAGGTCGGGGACGGCGACCTTGGCCTTGTATTCCTCGGACAGGACGGCCTCGTCCGTGCCGGGCATCCCCTTGCCGATGGTCAGGTCGTAGGACGATCCCGGCTTCATGTCCCCCGTGATCACCAGCTCGTTGCGGTTGGCGGACAGCCGGGTGCGGACGTTCGGCTCGATCTTCAGGTACTTCTCGGCCACCGCGGCCGAGATGGGGGAAGAGAACCGGACGACCACGGTCGATTCGCGGGGTCCGGGCTGGACCTCGAAGCCCCACACCGCGAGCTTCGTGCTCGACCCCAGGGGAATCTCGTGGACGAACTCCTCCTTGAGGGGGACGTTGCCGCCGACCGGGGTGAGGTCCTGGGCGATGACGAGCCGGAGCTTGCGCTCCTCCCGCTCCTTCTGGATCGTGGGGGTGCGGAACGAGATAACCGGAGCGTTCCAGTCCGTCTCCAACTCCAGGGCCAAAGGCTCGCCGCCCGCGGGATCGTGAAGGCGCATCTTGGCGATCAGCACCTTGGGATCGACCGCGTAGTTGAACCGGATCTGCCCCCGGAACAGGACCCGTGCCTTGCCTTCGAGCGCCGGCTCCTCGGTCAGCTCGACCCCTTCCACGAGGAACTGGTCGGTCCGGACGGTGATCTCCTCGTCTCCGGTGAGGACCATGCCCTCCGGGAGGAACGTCTCGGGCTTGAGGGTGACCGTGTATTCCGACGCGATGGGGAGCCCCCCGCTGGGCTGGAACCGGAGAGCGTTGGTATCGCGCCAGGTCCACGCTCCGCCGAGTCCCGGCTCGATCATGGCCGGAGCCGGATCGAGGACCGTGCCCACCTTGTCCGTGCCGAGCGACTTATCGAAGACGATGTCGAAATACTGCCGGTTCTCCCGGTCGACGACCACGTCGAACACCGAGACCGTCTCCGCGTCCCCGGCCTGGAGCTTGGCGAACGCCGCAGCCAGGGGAGCCTTGAACGCATAGGCCGAAACCGAGACCAGCAGCAGGGCCAGGACGATCAGCACGACATCCTTGGCGCTCCACTTGCGGGAGAAGACGGCACGGAGACGAGACGGGATCCGTTCCCGGGGCGAAGGGGTGGACATGGGGGTCTGGGGCTCCTGTGAGATAGAGACGGCGAGGAATAGGCTACACCAGAAACCGGTGTCCCTCACCTTGCTTCAAAGTGGCGGGCGGGCGGGAAAGCTTTCGGGGAGGGGAGTTGTGCCGGTCTCAGTCTTTCACATGGCGGAACGTGTAGGGGGCACCACCGATGATGGCGGAGAAGGCGCTGCTGAAGATCCCGTTCTGCTCGTAATTGGCCGCCTGGCACTTGCCGAGCTCCTTGACGTCAATCCCATAGAGCTTCGCCTCGCAGGTAAGACCCCTCAGCCCCGGGTCGGTATAGCTCCTCTCCAGGACGACCGGGAGGGGCTCGCCGCAACTGAATCCGTACGCTTCCAGGCGGTTGCCGGCCGGAAGGTAGGCGTTCGCGCAGACCATCGCCGTCTTTGAGAACCGGCTGATCGTCCTGACGCAGTTCCTGATGTTGTCCTCGGGATCCGAGCTGTAAGCGGGGACCAGCACGAGCGAGATCTCCCGCTTCGGCTTGACGCGTTCCTCCGGCTTTCCCGCGAAGCGGTGGGTGACGTTTAGGAATTTCAGCACCAGTCCGGGATCGTACATGTCCAGGCAGATCCAGACCACGATGTTGCCGAAGTCCGTCTCGAAGACGAACAGCTCCCGGGCATCCGGAGTCCGGATCTGTTCTTCCATCTTGGTCGCCGCATTTTGCTTGAGGGCGTAGGAGTTTCTCCGCGAATCCGGGCAGTAGATGGGAGCGACTCCAAAGAATTCGGTCGTGCAGTGGAAGGTGCCTGGGACGATGTAGGTCTTGTAGCTCTTCGCCAATTCGACCCATCTGGACTTCAGCTTGTCTCTGTCCTCAAATGAATGGGCAAGCTCGTTGAGCAGGATGAAATGGGGCACGGGCCCCTGTTCCTTGCAAGCCTTGACGAAATCTTCGGTGATCCGGGGCAGATCCTCCCAAGTGGGAAGGGCTCCCTGAAATGCCACGGACTCGTACGGTTTAGGGCTCCAGCTCCAGCGCTGGTGCTCCTCTCTGGGCATCTCCTTGCCGTGCTGGACGGGGTCCGGGAGCTGGAAGGCCAGGCTGGCGACGTAGAGAGTATCCTTCGGCGCCTCCCGGCGCGTCCTCTCGTCGGTCTTGAGGTAGATCGGCTTGCGATGCCGGAGGACGGACTGGAACGCCCGCTTGGCGACGGCGGCGAGGAAGTCCACCTCCTCGGGCTTCAGCTCGGCCAGCTTGTCGTAGGGATCGACGCCGCCGTGCGCCATCTCAGAAGTAACGCCCGTACTCCTTGGCAAGAAAGCGGCCGGTGGCTTCGCTGAGCGGGTAGCAGGAAGGCGGCTTCTCCGGCTGGCGCCGCTCGGCCAGGGCCGCGTACCAGGTCCGGTTGCTCTCCGCGCCGATCCGTGGGATCACCAGAGCCCGCACGGTCCCGCAGGCAGGCTCTTCGGCGTAGATCGCCAGGATCTTCGGCCGGCCCGGCTGCCACTCGCCGCGGCCGGGACCCTCCGGCGACTCCGTCCACTCCAGGAAGTCGAGGACCTCCCGGGCGCCCGGAAACAGACCCCGCGAGGCCTCCAGCTTGAACCTCGTGAGCCCGTTGCTCTCGAGTGCGTCGAAAGCCCTGCCGAGATCCACTCCGGAAGCCAGGCTGACGATCTCCGTTTCGGCCATGGGCGCGAGCTCGCGGATCTGGAGCGGCGCCTCCAGCGGAAGAGACCTGGTGTCCTCTTTGAGCACCTTCAGATAATACCCTACCAGGGACGTCAACGCGGCGCGTGCGAACGGCTCGAAGGTGTTGCGTGCGGCGACGAGGTTGTTCCTGTCCAGCGGCACCGAGTCGGCCGGCTCGCCGTGGTACGCGATCAGGGACGCGGTCAACCAAGCCTTGCTCTTGGCCGGCGAGCCGCAGATCGTCAGGCTTTCCCGCACCTGCCAAGCGCCTCCGCCGATCTCGACCACGAAGCGGGGCAGGCGGACGATCGGCACGAAGGCATACGTGAGGAAGATCTCCTCCGGGTGCCACGTCCTTTCCAACTCCCGGAAAGGCGCGGAGCCGTACCTCAAGTGCTCGGGCCAGTCGCGCAGGTAGGTCCCTCCGGCGCCGGAGGCTATCTTTTTCAGCTCCGTGGTCCTCTCGCCGAGGTAGCGCACGGCCGCGGGCTGGCCCTGCTCGAAGAGCCCTCCGATCTGCTGCGCGTCATCGACCGCGAGGCTCTCGGCGCCGACCGGCGATAGGACCCGGCCATACCGCCAGATCGGCCAGACGTAGTTGTGCCCGGCCGCGCTTTCGGCGACTTCTTCGAGACGTGCTTCCTCCAGAGTGGAGGCGAGATCCACCGGTGCCATCACTCACCCTTCCCCAATGACCAGACGACGCCGCGGCCGCGGCGTCGATTTTCCAATCTTCCAAGGCACACACCATCCCCTCGTCTAACTCGACGCGGATCGGGATGGTAGTCCTCTGTCATCGCACCTCCTGTTCGGGGGCGAAGCTGCAATATGCTACACAGAATTTCCATAATTGTAAAGCCCCCGGGTCCGTGTCCAGGAACCGGTCCCCGCGCCGGCTCCTCTGCAAGAGGTGCGCGGCACTCTCTCTACCGTGTTGCAGACTTTGTTCCAGGCCGTCGGCACAGGTCGCCTCTCTGCCAAGTACGGCATTCCGACCGCTTGAGGTATCGAGGCGAGGGCGACGAACATCATTGGTGCGCGGGAGCAAGCTAAGTGCGCCTGCCTGATGTTGGGCATCCCCTTGCCAATCGTGAGCTTGTCCGGCGGTGTATAGTACCCCCCTCCCATGGCGTGTCTCCAGTGGTTACAGGAGGAAATCCGGGCGTGCTGCCCGCTCTGCGGCGAGGAGGGACCGAAGAGCGCGGTGCTGGCCACGGACCATGTCCTGCCCGGGCATCCGCGTGTCACCCTGCTGCGCTGCCCGGTCTGCGGCGCCGCGTTTCTGCAGGACCTCACGCCCCCCGACTACGAGACCAGCTTGGCCGTGCAGCTCGATTACTACGTCGAGCAGGGGGCCGGGATCGACTGCATCGTGGCGCCGCTCCTGCGCCTGCCTCCCGAATCGGTCCGGCGCTGTCTCGACGTCGGTTGCAGCTTCGGCTTCGCGCTCGACTTCAGCCGGTACGCGTTCGGCTGGGAAGTGCTCGGCGTCGACCCCTCGCCGCTCGCCGCGGCGGGCGCCGCGGCCCTGGACATCCCGGTCCGGTGCACCTACTTCAGTGCCGGCCTCGACCTCGGCCCCGAGCCTTTCGATCTGGTGCTGTGCTCGGAGATCCTCGAGCACCTTGCCGAGCCCCACGCCCTGCTCATGGCCATGCGCGAGCGCCTTTCGCCCGAAGGGCTGCTCGTCCTCTCGACGCCCAACCTTGAGATCGTGCGGAAGGACACGGAGGAGGGCGCGCTCGGCCGCGCCCTGAGCCCGGGGTTCCACCTGGTGCTCTACGACCGTGGCGCGCTCTCCCGCCTCCTCGCGCAGGCAGGGTTTTCCGAGGTCCGCATCGAGGAGTCGCCGGAGACGCTCCGCGCCTTCGCGGCGTGCTCTCCCTCGGCGCTCGAACGGATGCGGCCGGCGGCTCCGGACCGGATCCTGCGCGACTACTTCGGCGCCCGGGCTGCCTCCGCTCCACCCGGTTCCGCCCTCGCCTGCGGCTTCGCCTGGCGGCATTTCAAGGAGTGCGTCAACGCCGGCCTTTATCAAGAGGCGGCGGCGAGCCGCGCCGTCCTGGCGCGGATCTACCAGGAGCGCTTCGGGCTCGATCTGGAGAGGCCGGCCGAGATCGCGGCATGGCTCCAGCGCCGGGCGCCGCGGCCCTTCAACCTGACAGGCGCGCTCTTCTTCTCGGGCATTCTCGAGCTCAACGGCCTCCGACGCCCAGACCGGGCCGCCGAGTGTTTCGCGGCGGCCGTCGCGGCCGGCAGCGCCATGCTGGAGGAGCAGCGCCCGACCGGGCTCTGCGATGGGGAGACGGAGTCGCTCACGGAGCTGAGCCGCAAGCACCTGCCGATGGCTCTCGCCATGATTCGCAAGGAAGCGCCGGCGCCTCCGGCCCCGGCGCTCCTCTCCGAGAGCCGTGAGGAAACCCGCATGCAGACCCTGGTCCGCCGGGCCGGGCGGCTCTTCCGCCGTCCGCTCCCGGGCCGGCTGGTGATCGCCGAACGCTTCGTCGCGGGCTGCGCCCGCCTCTCCGCCATCGTCCTGCCGCTGGACGTGATCGCACGGGAGCCGGCGGCGCGGCTGCAACTCGCCGTCTTCGCTGCCGATGGGGCGTCGCGCGTTGCCACGCTGGTCCATCCGCGCCTCTCTCCGGAGGAGGCGCTGCGCCTGGTGTTCGCGCCCTTGGACGCTCCGGCAGGCGCCACCTTCTTCCTCGGGGTCGTCGACCTTTCCGAGGGGGCTGCCGATCTCCAGGAGATCCGCGCCGCGGCCGCCGGCCGTCCTCCGATCGTCCTCGAGTGCCAGGGCGAAGAGGGCTCCACGGACCTGCTCCCCGACGAGCACAGTATTTCGGTGTTCCGCTCAGGTTTCCGCGCCGCGCCGTCCACGCACCCGGAGATCCGGACCGCCTACTGGCTCGACGCCTTCTGGTGCGATCCCCACGGCCTCTACCTGCGCGGCTGGGTCCACGCCCACGAGCATCGGGTGCGCGGGCTGCGGATCGAGTCGGCGGGCCGGTCCGCCCGGACGGAGACGTTCTCCGACCGGCCCGACCTGCTCGCCCACTATCCCGCCCACGAGCATGTCCGCCACGGCGGCTTCGCCGTCTACCTCGCCTGCCCTCCCGGCCATCCGGTGACCCTCACCCTGGAGACCGACGGCGGCACCAGGAGCTTCCCGCTCCCCCTGCCCGAAGGTCCGCTGCCGCCCTGGCCGAGGTCGCCCGAGTGGGAGGACGAGGACGGGGTCTCGCCGATGCTGCGGCGCTTCGCGGAGCTTGCCAAGGGAGGCCGCCTGCTCCAGATCGGGGCGCGCACGCCGCCCGGCACGGAAGAGGTGCCGCCCCGCCGCCTGCTGAACGGCCGCGTGATCGGGCTCGATATCCATCCCGGGCTCAACGTGGACGTCGTGGGCGACGCTCACGGCCTGAGCAAGTTCCTGCGCGAGGGCTCGGTGGACGCCGTGCTCTCCGCTTCCGTCCTGGAGCACCTCCAGGCGCCCTGGCTGCTGGCCGCCGAGATCAACCGCGTCCTCAAGCCCGGCGGGCTCGTCTATCACCAGGTGCCGGGAGCCTGGCCGGCCCACGCGCAGCCGAACGACTTCTGGCGCATCTCGGCTGAAGGGCTCCGCGTGCTGTTCGGTCCCGAGAGCGGCTTCGAGGTCCTGGACGCCTGCGATTCGGGGCCGGCGACGATCATCCCCAGCCCAGATTGGCGCAAGGACTATCTCGACATGCCGACCGTCCCGGCCTACGCGGTGGCCGAGATCCTGGCCCGCAAGGTGGCGGAGGTGCAGCCCGGCGCCGTGGCCTGGCCGCTGGGAGCGGGGGCGAGCGAGACGAGGTCGAAGCAATATCCGGTCTCCGGCCTGCGGCCTGCGGCGGTCTCCGGCCTGCGTCCGGCGAGCCCGCGAGGGTCTTCCTGATGGATCGGCTGATGCATCGCGTTTCCGCCATCCTGCCGGTCTTCAACGGCCGCCGCTTTCTGCGCGCCGCGGTCCGCAGCGTGCTCGCGCAGACGCTGCCCCCTTGCGAGCTGATCGTGGTGGACGACGGCTCCACCGACGGTTCGCTCGCCGAGCTGGAGGGCATGCCGGAGGGGACTCCCTTCCCGATCCGCGTGCTGCGGCAGGAAAATGCCGGACAGTCGGCGGCGCGCAACCTCGCGGCGCGCCAGGCGGAGGGAGAGTACCTGGCCTTCCTCGACCAGGACGATCATTGGCATCCGCAGCATCTCGAGCACCTCGTCGCCCCGCTCGCCGCCGACCCCTCCGTGGGCTGGGTCTACTGCGACTTCGACGAGATGGACTTCGACGGCAACCTCGTGACCCGCGCGTTCCTGCACGCCCAGGGGGTGAAAAACCCCAAGCGCACGATCTTCGACTGCGTGGCTGCCGATCTCCTGGTGCTCCCTTCGGCGAGCGTCGTGCGTCGTGCCGCGTTCGAGCAGGCGGGCGGCTTCGACGAGGCGCTCTCCGGCTACGAGGACGACGACCTGTTCGTGCGCTTCTTCCGGCTCGGCTGGGAGCACGTCTTCGTGGATCGCGCGCTGCTGCGCTTCCGCATCCATTCGAACGGCTCGTCGACGTCTCGCCGGTTCATCGACAGCCGCCTGCGGTACGCGGAGAAGCTCGCGGCGATGCTGCCCGACGACAAGCGCATGCTCCGCTTCTACGTCCCGGACGCGATCGCGCCGCGTTTCTTCTTTACCTCGCTCGACGATTACGTGCGGGCCTGTTCGGCGCGGGACTGGGAGGAGGCGCGGCTCGCCCTACGGGCAGTCAACCACTTCGCCCGCCTGCGCCGCCAGGGTGTGCGCCTGCGCTGGAAGCTGCTCTGGATCCAGCACCCGCGCCTGTTCCGGCTGCTCGTCGCCTTCAACGACCGGCTGCCCTACGCGCTGCGCTTCGTGCGCAACCCGACCGTCACGCTGCGCTGACCCTGGATGGTGATGCGTAAGAGCCGTCTGGAGTCCGTTCGACGCTTTTCTGAGCGCTCGCGGATGATTCTGACGCGTCGCGGAAAATTCGGACGCGAAGAGGATGATCCGCGACGCGTCGAGAATCATCCGCGGCCGCTCAAAACCATCCGCGACGGCTCAGAATCATCCGCGACGCGCTGGGCATGGTCGCGACCGGTCCAGAGCGATCCGGAGGCATCGAGAGCCATCCGCGAAGCCTGAGAATCATCCGCCAGGGTATCGGTGCCATCCGCGACGCGTCGGAACCATCTGCGGCAGGTCAGATCCATCCGTGGTTCGTCGAGACGATCCTCGACGCGTCGGGTACCCTCGCCAGCCGCTCAGAACGGCCGCGATGCGTTCGGAATCATCCGCGGCGGCTCAGAGCCATCCGCGAGCTGTAGAGAACTCTCCGCAGCGCATGTGAACCGTCCGCGATCCATGGCTGACAACCTGCGGCTCCCCCCAGAGCGAGGTGCCGAGCCCGGAGCAGGCCGGTCGTCCGGAACCTTCCCCGCTGGCCGGGGATGCTTCCGCCCTGGGTGTACAAAGCCCGCTTGACCTGCTCGGTTGACGCAGCGGCCCGGCATGTTATCAGCGCGCCAAGAATGCCTAGGTCGATTGCGGCAAGTCCTTTCCTTCAAGAGAGATCCTGTCTTCCCGCTGTCGCGGCGAGGCATCCATATGGCAATGACCAAGAGCTAATAAGATTCCGCCGGCCCCGAGTTCTCCCCTCCTCGCGTCGGTTCGGCGCTTCTGCGTCC
>DATMER010000059.1:0-91265 GCA_035556715.1 Thermoanaerobaculia bacterium | reverse complement strand
GTACGAGGTCCTACCCTCCGCGTACGGCCGATACCCTGCGGGTACGGGCTGCTACCCGGCGCGTACGCCTCGCCAGGAGCGCGTACGGCACAGAACGGCAGGGTATGGGGGCGTACCCTCCGCGTACGCTTCCTGCGCGCTTCGTACAGCGTAGAACCGTCGCGTACAGGGTACGGCCCTCGGGTATGGTGCTCTACCCGGCGCGTGCGCCTCTCGGACGCTTCTTGGACTGAGACCGGGGGAACGCGAGGGAGAGGGCGCCTCCCTCCGGCAGCACAAAGTTAGCGCCTATGCCCTCCCCGGGGGAGGGACCCACCCACCCGGTGCTAACTTGACAGTATTGGGGCAAGCCCCCTCCCGGGCGGGCGGAAGCTCCGAATGCGATCCATCTCTCGACGGGGACTTCCCCCGCCCGGGAGGGGAAAACCCCCTCCTCTATCCTCCCCCGCTACGCGGGAGAGGACGCCACCGCCCTCGGCAGCTTGAAGCCGGCGGTTTCGCAGATCGACAATGTCAGGACCTCCGCCAGCCTCGGCTCCCTCAGCAGTGAATAGTGATTCCCCGGGAGGAGCTGGATCTCCGCCCTGTCGGTGATCAGCTCGCGCCAGGCCTCGAACCTTCCTGAAGAGTCGGACGCGGCCGTGGCCTCGGCGCGGATGAGGACGGCCTGTCCGTGGAAGGGACGCGGACGGTAAGCCTGGAGGGCGCGGCGATTTGCCTGGAAGACGGCGAAGAGCTCCCGGAGCCGGTCCGGTCCCACGTCGGGCGGCAGCGCGGTCCGCACCTCCTCGCGCTCCAGCAGGGCTTCCAGGGTCTCCGGGAGCTTGCCGCGGGCCTCGACGCCCGCGAGCCTCCGCAGATCCTCGATGAACAGCGTCAGGTCCAAACTAGCATCCGGCTCTCCGGGCTCTCCCTGGGCGGGTGGGGCGACGTCGATCATGAGCAGCAGGGCCACGTCGTTGCTCTGCCGCGCCATTTCGAAGGCCACGACGCCTCCCAGCGACCAGCCTCCGAGCAGCCAGGGACCCTCGGGCTGGACCTCCCGGATGGCGTCGAGGTAGAGCGCCGCCAAGCTCTCAACCGTCCACTCGGGGAGCGAGCCCGGAGCGGGCGACTGGATCGCGTAGACCGGACGGTCCAGACCGGCAAGGGGCAGATAACAGAGGACGTTACCTCCGACCGGGTGGACCAGGAAGAGCGGCGATCCGGAGCCCCCTGTTCGAATCGGGACGATCAGGGAGCGTGAGGCGGGCGTCTCCCTGCGGAGGAGGCCTGCCATGCGCTCGACGGTCGGGGCTTCCAGGAGCGCGGAGAGCGGGACCCTGCGGCCGAAGAGGCGCTCGATCCCTCCCATCAGGCGCAGGGCGAGCAGGGAGTGGCCGCCGAGGGCGAAGAAGTCGTCGTGGACTCCCACGGGGCGGACGTCCAGCAGCTCCTCCCAGAGCTGGACGAGGCGCAGCTCCATCTCGTCCCGCGGGGGCACGGTCTCCCGGTCCTGCCGGACCGCCTGACCCGGATCGGGAAGGGCGTTGCGGTCCAGCTTGCCGTTGGGGCTTAGCGGCAGCGCCGGCAGGCGGACGAAGGCCGAGGGGATCATGTAGGCCGGGAGCGATCCCGCGAGGAAGCTCCTCAGCTCTCCTTCGTCGCTCGGACCGGGGATGACATAGGCGACCAGCCGGCGGTCGCCTCCCGCCGATTCCCTCGCGATCACGACGGCCTCCCGCACCTCGGGGTGGGTGCGGAGCGCGGCCTCGATCTCCCCCGGCTCGATGCGGAAGCCACGGATCTTGACCTGATGGTCGGCGCGGCCGAGGAAGCGGAGGTTGCCGTCCGGCAGGCGGACGGCGCGGTCGCCGGTGCGGTAGAGACGCGAGCCCGGGGCCTCGGAGAAGGGGTCCGGCAGGAACTTCTCGGCCGTGAGGTCGGACCGTTTCCAGTAGCCCCGCGCCACGCCTTCGCCGCCCACGAACAGCTCGCCGGGCACTCCGGGCAGAACAGGATCGAGGCGGCCGTCGAGGATGTAGACCGCGGTGTTGGAGAGCGGATAGCCGAGGGGTACGAAGCCGAGGCGGGAGTCTTCGGGCCGGCAGATCCAGTCGGTCGTGTCGATGGAGATCTCGGTGGGGCCGTACTGGTTGCGCAGGACCGCGGGGACCCGCGACAGGCAGCTCTGTTGAAGCTCCAGGGAGAGCGCCTCCCCGCCGGAGAAGACGTAGCGCAGGCTGGTGCAGTCTTCCAGCCCCTCCTCGGCCACGAAGGCCTGCAGCATCGAGGGGATGAAGTGGATCATGGTGATCCCCTGATCCTGGATGGTCCGCACCAGGGAGGCGGAATCGCGCTGCTCCCCGGGCCGGGCGAGGACCACGCGGGCTCCCGCGATGAGGGGACCGAAGCACTCCCAGACCGAGAAGTCGAAGCTGAACGAGGCCTTTTGCAGGATGCGGTCGTCGGGTGTCACGGGGTAGGCGCGCTGCGCCCAGAGGATGCGGTTCACCACTCCGCCATGGCGCACCAGGACGCCCTTGGGACGGCCGGTCGAGCCCGAGGTGTAGATGACGTAGGCCAGGTTGTCCGGCGTTGCTCCCCCGAGAGGACGGTCCGGGCTCTCCCCGGTCTCCTCTTCCAGGAGCAGCACCCGAGCCGTTCCCGAGGGGATCTCCAGGCGCCGCTGGGTCAGGAGCACCCGGACGCCGGAGTCCTCCAGAAGGTAAGCGAGGCGCTCCGTCGGATAGTCGGGGTCCAGGGGCACGTAGGCGCCTCCGGCCTTGAGGATGGCCAGCATGCCCACGACCATCTCCAGCGAGCGCTCGGCGCAGAGGCCGACGAGCACATCCGGGCCGACCCCCAGCGAGCGCAGGCGGTGCGCCAGATGGTTGGCTCGGACGTCGAGCTCCCGGTAGGTCAGGCTGGAAGAACCGGCGATTACTGCAACGGCATCGGGAGCCTGGTCCACCTGGGCCTCGACCAGCTCATGGAGGCACGCGGCGGGAAGGGGAGCCCGGGTGTTGTTCCAATCCTGGACGAGCTGCCGGCGCTCGTCTTCACTGAGGAGAGGATCGGCGGCCCAGGGCTGTCCGGGTTCCCGCGCCAGGGCATCCAGGGCGCGGAGATAGAGCCGGGTCCAGGACTCCACCTGCGCGGCTTGCAGCTCCCTGGTGTCGTACTGGAAGTCGATCCGCATCTGGCCGGGCCGGAGGCCGCGGGTGATGTGGGCGGTGAGGACGAAGTTGGTCTCGGCGATCAGGTTCGCGGCGAGGATCTCGATCCCGGTGGTGTTCTCCAGGACGTGGAAGTGGGTGTAGTTGAAGGTCACCTCGAAGAGAGGTCCACCGCCGCTGACCCCGCTGAAACGCCGCTGAAGCTCGGCGAGCGGCAGGCGGCGGTGGGGCAGGACCTCAATCTCGGCCTGGAAGGCTGCCCGCGCCAGATCGGTCCACGTCCCCTCGGCCATCTTCATCCTTAGAGGAAGCGTGTTGAGGAAGAGGCCGAGCGCCCGCTCGCCTCCCTCGATTTCGGGCCGGCCATTGGAGACCAGGCCGGTCAGGACGTCTATGCCGCCGCCGAGCCGTTCGAGCACGCGCAGATGGGCCGCGAGCAGGACGCTCTTGAGGGGCACGCCCGCGGCTTCCGCGACCTGGCCGAGGACGTCCTCGGTCGCGGCGGGGATTGCCGCGGCGACCCTCCCGATCCGCCGGATCTCCGATTCCTTCCCGGGCCAGCGCGGCAGCTCCAGGACGGTATGGCCGGCGAGCCGCTCGCTCCAGAACCGGTGGCTTTCCCCGGACTCGACGGCCTGGCGCTCCAGGGCGATGAAGTCCCGGAAGACCGTGGGTGGAGGCGGCGGCGCAGGAGGTGTCCCCAGAACCAGATCGAACAGCTCGGAAAGCAGGGTCGAGACACTCCAGCCGTCGAGGATGGCATGGTGTTCGGTGACGCCGACCTCGAAGGTGTCTTCGGTCAGGGCCTGAGCCCAGAAGCGCAGCAGCCCGGGACGGCTCCAGTCGAAGAGGAGCCGCTTCTCCGCCTCGAAGCGCTCGGCCACGGCGCGCTCGCGCTCGGCCGGCGGGAGCCCTCGCAGGTCGGTGATCTCCAGGGGGATCGGTGCCTCCCGGTGCACGAGCTGGAGAGGCTCGCTGAAGCTGGTCATGTCGAAGGACGTCCGCAGCAGGGGGTGGCGGGCGGCGAGCCGCTCCACCGCGGAGGCCAGGACCGCGGGGTCGAGCGATCCCCGCAGGATGAAGCTGCTGACGTTATGGTAGGCCGCGGACCCGGGCTCGCGCACGCTGTGGAAGAGCATGCCGAGTTGGAGGAGCGAGGGAGGGTAGGCGTCCTCGATCCCCTCGGGGAGAAGCTCCCGATCCTGAGGAGAAACCAGGGCGAACGGCTCCAAGTCGAAAGACTCTTGCGGGACAGCTCCTCCGATCGCCGCGGCGAGGTCCTCCAGCGTGGGATGGCGGAAGAGCTCCTGCAGCTCGAAATGGAGCCCGCGGGCTGCCGCGAGCGAGCGCACCCGGATGCTGGAGATCGAGTCCCCGCCGAGCGCGAAGAAGCTGTCGCCGATCCCCACGCGGCCGATCCCCAGAACCTCCTGCCAGACCTCGGCGAGCAGCCGCTCCACCTCGGTCCGAGGTGGAGCGTAGTCCATCCCCTCCTCGCGGGCAGGAACGGCAAGGGAGAGCAGGGCCTTGCGGTCCACCTTGCCGTTCTGCGTGAGCGGCAGGCTTTCCAGGAGGACGAACATTGCCGGCACCATGTAGTCGGGCAGGCGCCGGGCGAGGGAGGCCCGCAGCTCGCCCGTGGATGGCTCCTGCCCCGGCTGGGTCACGATGAAGGCGAGGAGGCGGCGCTCGCCCGTGGGCTCCTCGCGGGGGAGCACCACGGCTTGGCGCACCCCGGGGCACGCCTCCAGGGCGGTCTGGATCTCTCCCAGCTCGATCCGGAAGCCGCGGATCTTCACTTGATGGTCGATGCGGCCCAGGTACTCCACGTCGCCGTTCCGCAGGAAGCGGCCGAGGTCGCCCGAGCGGTAGAGCCGCGCTCCGGGACGGCCGCTCACCGGGTCCGGCACGAAGCGCGCCGCGGTCAGCTCCGGCCGGCCCAGGTAGCCCCGCGCCAGGCCCGCTCCGCCCACCACCAGCTCGCCCGGCACGCCGACCGGCGCCGGCTGCATCCAGGGATCGAGCACGTAGAGGGAGAGGTCCGGGATGGGGGTACCGATGACGCTGCGCCCCTCTCCCCGGGTGTCCTCCGCACGCAGCGGCCTGTAGGTGACGTGCACCGTGGTCTCGGTGATCCCGTACATGTTGACCAGCGTCGGCTTTTCGTCGCCGTGGCGCGCGAACCAGGGAGCCAGGCTGGGGAGGTCGAGGGCCTCGCCGCCGAAGACCACGAAGCGGAGGTCCGTGGGAACGCCGCCGCGCTCCTCGTCCACCCGCGCGAGCTGGGCGAAGGCAGAGGGGGTCTGGTTGAGCACCGTGACCCCCTCGCGGACGAGGAGGTCCAGGAAGCTCTCCGGCGAGCGGCTCACCTCATACGGGACGACCACGACCCGGCCGCCGTAGAGCAGCGCGCCCCAGACCTCCCAGACCGAGAAGTCGAAGGCGTAGGAGTGGAAGAGGGTCCAGACGTCCCGCTCGCCGAAGCCGAACCAGCGGTCGGTGGCGTCGAACAGGCGCACCACGTTGCCATGGGTCACGAGCGCGCCCTTGGGACGGCCGGTCGAGCCCGAGGTGTAGATCACGTAGGCCAGGTTCGAGCCGTCCGCGGCCGGGGCCAAGTCGTCGGAGGGGAGCGCTTCGGTCAGCTCATCAAACAGCACGTCGGTCCCGACCACGGTCCGGACGCCGGCGTCCCCGATCATGTAGGCAAGCCGCTCCGCCGGGTAGTTCGGGTCGAGCGGCACGTAGGCGCCCCCGGCCTTGAGGATGCCCAAGATCCCGGTTACCAGGTCCAGGGAGCGCTCCACGCGCAGGCCCACCCGGCTGTCCGGCCCCACCCCGAGCTCGCGCAGGCGATGGGCGAGCCGGTTCGCGCGGCGGTTGAGCTCGGCATAGCTCAGCGTGGTCCCCTCGCAGGTCACGGCCGGGGCCTCGGGCGTCCTCCGGACCTGCGCTTCGAAGCGGCCGTACAGGGTTTCGCCAACCGGAGGCTCTTCTCCCTTTCCTCCCCATTCTTCGAGGAGCTGGCGGCGCTCGGCCGGGCTCAGCAGGGGAATGGCGGACAGGCGGATCTCGGGGTCTGCCCCCACGGCGGTGAGCACGGCTTCGAGCTGGGCGAGGGAGCGGACCGCGGTGGCCTCGTCGAAGAGGTCCAGGCTGTACTCCATGCCCCCGGCGATCCGCTCGCCCTCCTCCCAGAGGACCAGGGTCAGATCGAACTTCGCGGCCCGGACCGGAAGATCGACGCCGCGGACGGAGATCCCCGGCAGGTCCAGGACCGCGGCCGAGGTGTTCTGGAAGGTGAAGGCGACCTGGAAGATCGGCGTGTAGCTCAGGCTGCGCTCGGGCGCCAGCTCCGACACGATTCGGTCAAAAGGGAGGTCCTGGTGCGCCTGGGCGTCGAGCACAGCCTCGTGTACCCGGGTGAGATGCTCGCGGAACGCGGGCTCCCCGGGAATGTCCGCTCGCACGGCCAGGATGTTGACGAAGTAGCCGATCAGCCCCTCGGTCTCGACCTGCCGCCGGCCCGCGACCGGGGTACCGACGCAGAGGTCGTCCCTGTACGTCTGGCGGTGGAGCAGGGCGAAGAACGCGGCCAGCAGAGTGGCGTAGAGAGTGGTGCCATCCCGGCGGGCCAGCTCCTTGACCTCGCCGGAGACGGCCGCGGGCAGGAAGAAGGGGACGCGTTGGCCGCGCGGCGTCCGGCGGGCGGGCCGGGGCCGGTCGGAAGGCAGCTCCAGAACCGGGTCGAGCCCGGCGAGCCGCTCCCACCAGAAGGCGAGGTGCTTCTCCAGGACCGGGCCGGCGAGGGTCCGGCGCTGCCAGAGCGCGAAATCCGCATACTGGATCGGCAGCGGGGCCAAGGTATTACCGGTATAGAGGACGCCCAGCTCGCGGGCGAAGATCGCCGTGGACCAGCCGTCGCTCACGATGTGGTGCAGGGTGGTGAGCAGGAGGTGCTCCCGGCTGGGGAGCCGCACGAGGACGCAGCGGAAGAGCGGTCCGCGCTCGAGGTCGAACGGCCGCAGGGCTTCGGCTTCCATCAGCCGGAGGGCCTCGGTCTGGTCCGCGGGCAGGCCGGACAGCTCCACCCGGGGGATCGGCGGAGCACCGGGGGGATCGATCTCCTGCGCCGGGCTGCCGTCGCGAAGCACGAAGCGGGTGCGCAGCGCCTCGTGACGGTGGACCAGGGCGGCGAGGCTCTGTCGCAGGGCGCGCTCGTCGAGCTCGCCCGTGAAGCGCAGCGGGATGGAGATGTTGTAGGCCGCGCTCCCGGGATCGAGCTGGTCGGTCAGCCAGAGCGTCTCCTGGGAGAACGAGAGCGGGAGCGGCCCCGGGGCGTCCCCCCGCGGCGGGATGGTCAGGGCGGAGGCTGCTTCGGCCCGCTTCTTCCTCAACAGGGCTTCGAGGAGCTCGCGCTTCTCCGCGGAGAGCCCCGCGAGACGTCCGGACAGCTCAGACATGTCAGGTCCCTCTGGAATCCGAAACCAGGTTTTCGAGGCGGGCGCGCGTTTCGTCCTCGGAGAGCCCGTCGATCTCATCGAGCAGCGCGGCGAGCTCTGCTTCGTCGGTGGGCACCGCCCCCCGGGCGTCGATCAGCTCGGCCAGGCCCGCCACCATCGGGGTCTTGAAGACTTCGCGCAGCGAGATCTCGACCCCGAAGGTCCGGCGCACGCGGGCGAGGACCCGGGTGGCCAGGAGCGAGTGGCCGCCCAGCTCGAAGAAGCGGTCCTCCACGCCTACGTTGTCGAGGCCGAGCAGCTCCTTCCAGATATCCACCAGGATCCGCTCGGTCCGGTTGCGCGGCTCGACAGCCCCCTCGCGCCGATCCCGCTCCGGCGCCGGCAGAGCCTTCCGGTCCACCTTGCCGTTGGGCGAGAGGGGCAGGGCCGGCAGGGCTACGAAGGCCGCTGGAACCATGTATGGAGGGAGCTTCCCATCCAGGAAAGCACGCAGCTCCGAAATCTCGGCGTGGGGCGCCACATAGGCGACGAGCATCTCCTGCCGGGCCACGACCACGGACTCGCGCACCGCGGGATGGCTCGCCAGCACCGCCTCGATCTCCCCGAGCTCGATGCGGAAGCCACGGACTTTGACTTGATAGTCGATCCGGCCCAGGAACTCCAGGGTGCCGTCCGGCAGCCGGCGCGCCAGGTCGCCGGTGCGATAGAGGCGGGAGCCCGGAGCACCGAACGGATCGGGCACGAAGCGCCCGGCCGTGAGGTCCGGCCGGCCGTGATAGCCCCGGGCCAATCCGTCGCCGCCGATGAGAAGCTCGCCCGCCACGCCCAGGGGAGCCAGCTCACCGTTAGGCGAAAGGAGATGGAGGGTGGTGTTGCTCAGCGGCAGCCCCACGGGCACCGGCCGCTCGCCGGGTCCGACGCGCAGCATGGCCGACCAGACGGTGGTCTCGGTGGGACCGTAGGCGTTCCAGAGCTCGCCTACCCGCGGGAGCAGCCGGTCTGCCAGGCCCCGGGTCAGGGCCTCGCCTCCGCACAGGGCCTTGAGGTCCGGCTGTCCTGCCCAGCCTCCTTCCAGAAGCATGGTCCAGGTGGCGGGAGTGGCCTGCATGCAGGTGGCGGTCTCCAGGGCGGCTGCCAGGAGGGCCGGATCGCTGGCGGTTTCCCGGCTCGCGATCTCGATGCGGGCTCCCACGGTCAGGGGAAGGAGCAGCTCGGTGACCGAGATGTCGAAGGAGAGGGTGGTGACGGCCATCATTACGTCGCCGTCGGAGAAGCCCAGCTTCTCAGCCATGGCGGCCAGGTAGTTGATCACGGCGCGATGGCGGACCTCCACGCCCTTGGGCCGGCCCGTGGAGCCCGAGGTGTAGATGACGTAGGCCAGGTTCTCCGGACCGGCGGCGGGCAGCGTCACGACGCCATCCTCCTCCTCATCCAGGTAGACGACTTCCACACCGTCGGGGGCACCGAGCAGCGCCCGCTCCGTGAGGAGGACCCGGGCTCCGGAGTCTTCGAAGATATACGCGAGGCGCTCCCTGGGATGGGTTGGATCGAGAGGCACATAGGCTCCGCCTGCCTTGAGCACCGCGAGCAGAGCCACCACGAGGTCAGGCGAGCGATCGGCGTAGAGACCCACCAGGACATCCGGTCCCACACCCCGCCGCACCAGGCGCCGGGCCAGGCGCTCGGCGCGCCGGTCGAGCTCGCGGTAGGTGAGCGCCCCGACCGCGACCGCTTCCGGCGTCCTCGCCACCTGGGCAGCCACCAGATCGTGGATGCAGGCGTGTGCCGGGTAAGGCGCCGAGGAGTCGTTGTGCTCCACCAGCACCTGATGCCGCTCGGCCTCAGCCATGAATGTCAAGTCCCGGAGAGCGAGGTCCGGTGCCTCGACCACGCTCCGGAGCAGCCGCTCGTAGTGGCCGAGGAGACGCTCCGCCGTGACGGTGTCGAAGAGGTCGGTATCGTACTCCAGGGAACCGCTGAGCCCACCAGCGGTCTCCACGAGGTTGAGAGTCAGGTCGAACTTCGCCATGCCCGCGTCGACCGACACCTGGCGCAGCGTCAGGCTCTCCAGCTCCAAGGCGCCCAGCGGGGCGTTCTGGAGGATGAACAGGACCTGGAACACCGGCGAGCGCCGCAGATCCCGATCCGCGGCCACCTCGTCCACCAAGCGCTCGAACGGCAGGTCCTGGTGGGCGAAGGCGTCGAGAGCCGTCTCGCGCACCCTCTCCAGCAGTCCGCCGAAGCTCGGGACATGCTCCAGGCCGACGCGCAGCACCAGGGTGTTCACGAAGAGGCCGATCAGATCCTCGGTCTCGCGGTGTGTGCGTCCGGCCACGGGCGTGCCCACCAGCACGTCCTCCTGACCTGCGTGGCGTCCGAGAAGCACGGCCCAGGCCGCCAGCAGGAGCATGAACGGGGTCGCTCCGTGTTGCCGGCAGAGCGCCTGTACCCCTTCCCGGAGATCGGGAGACAAGGTCGTGGTGCGGATGCCGCCGCGGTGAGTCGGCAGGGCCGGCCGCGGCCGGTCGGTCGGAAGCTCCAGCGCGGCCGGAGCCCCGGCGAGCTGGCGCTTCCACCAGTCGAGCTGCCGGTCCAGGATCTCGCCCTCCAGCCAGTCGCGCTGCCAGACCGCAAAGTCGGCGTACTGCACGGGCAACTCGGGGAGAGAGAGGTCCTTGTGCAGGGCCGCGATCTCGCGCAGCAGGACTCCCATGGACCAGCCGTCGGAAACGATGTGATGCATGGTCATGACCAGCAGCCAGTCCTGCTCTCCGAGCCGGAAGAGGGCCAGGCGCAGCAACGGTCCGTGCTCCAGGTCGAAGGGCCGCCGGGCCTCCTCCAAGGCGAGCTCGTGCGCCCGCGCCTCGCGATCCGGTACATCCGACAGGTCGATGAGCGGCAGCTCCAGGTGCATCTCGGGTGCGATGACCTGAACCGGCCGGCCGTCCCTGGAGGCGAACGTGGTGCGCAGCACCTCGTGGCGGCGTACGACCTCGTCGAAGATCCAGGCCAGCTCCTCGGGAGAGACCTCGCCGCTCAGGCGCACGGCCGAGGGGATGTTGTAGGCCGGGTTGCCGGGCTCAAGCTGATCCAGGAACCAGAGCCTCTGCTGCGCGAAGGAGAGGGGCAGCTCCCCGATGTCCCGGGGGACGGGGAAGACCGGCGGAGGGACCGCGCCCTTCTGCCCGTCCCGGACCGCGCGGGCCAGCTCCGCGACCGTGGGCGCCTCGAAGAGCCGGCGCAGCGGAAGCTCGATCCCAAGCACGCCGCGGATGCGGGAGGCCACCTGGGTAGCCAGCAGGGAGTGACCTCCGAGGGCGAAGAAGTCCTCATGAATGCCGACGCGCTTCAGCCCCAGGACCTCGGCCCAGATCCCCACCAGCAGCTCCTGGAGGGGGTCATCGGCAGGAGCGCCGTGCTCAGCCTTGGTGGAGCCGGTCCGCTCCGGAGCCGGCAGAGCCCTCCAGTCCACCTTGCCGTTGGCCGTCAGCGGCAGCGCCTCCAGGAGCACGAAGGCCGACGGCACCATGTAGCCCGGCAGCCGCTCCTGGAGATGGCGCCGCAGATCCTCGACCCTCGCGTCCCTACCCGTCACATAGGCGACCAGGCGGATTTCTCCAGGGAGGTCCCGGCGCGCGACGACTGCGCACTCCCCGACCTCCGGGTGACTGGCCAGGACCGCTTCGATCTCCCCTGGCTCAATCCGGAAGCCGCGGATCTTGACCTGGCTGTCGCCACGGCCGACGAAATCGATGGCTCCTCCCGGCCGTTGCCGGACCAGGTCGCCGGTGCGGTAGAGGCGCTCGCCCACGCTCCACGGATGGGGCACGAAGCGCTCCGCGGTCAGGTCGGGCCGGTTCCAATAGCCCCAGGCCAGGCCGTCGCCGCCGATGAAGAGCTCGCCCTGGACATCCACCGGGACCGGGAGGCCTTCGCGGTCCAGCACGTAGAGCGATGTATTGGCCAAAGGACGACCGATAGGGACGTTCGTCGCCTCCGGCGGCACCTCCCGGATCGGATGCCAGGCCGCGAAGGTCGTGCTCTCCGTGGGACCGTAGCCGTTCAGCAGGCGGCGCGGCGGACGGTCCGCCAGGACAGTCCTGGCTGCGACCGGGTCCACGGCCTCGCCACCTACCAGGAGCTCGCTCATCCCCGCAAAGGCGCCGGGTGTCTCCCGCGACATCCGGGTGAACAGCGCCGAGGTGAGGAACATGGTGGAGACGCGCTGGTCCCGCAGCCGCTCCGCGAAATCTGAGGGCGAAAGCACCACGTCCCGAGGAATGACGACCGTGGCCGCGCCATTGAGCAGGGCGCCCCAGATCTCATAGATGACTGCATCGAAGCTGACATTGGCCACGTGACCGGTCCGGTCTCCCGGTCCCAGGCTGACATAGTTCGTGTCCCGCACCAGCCGCACGATGGCTCGGTGCGGCACCGCTACTCCTTTAGGCCGGCCGGTGGAGCCCGAGGTGTAGATCACGACGGCCAGGCTCTCGGCCGGGACCCGCGCATCGAGCGGGCTCGCGTCCTCCGTGCCCCAGCCGGCGTCGTCCACCGCAACCAGCAACGCCCTTCCTTTCAGGCGCGCCCGGGTCGCGGCATGGACCAGCACGATCTCCGCGCCCGTATCCGCCAGCATGAAGGCCAGGCGCTCGTCCGGATATCCAGCGTCCAGGGGCACGTACGCAGCGCCGGCCTTGAGGATCGCGAGCATCCCTAGAACCAAGTCCGGGGAGCGCTCCATGGAGATCCCGACCGCAGCTCCCGGGCCGGTTCCCAGGGCGCGCAGCCGCCGAGCCAGCCGGTTCGAGGCTTCGTCCAACTGGCGATAGGTTCGGACGTCCCCGTCAGCGATCACGGCCGGAGCGTCCGGCAGCGTGCGCGCCACGGCCTCGAACAGCTCTGCCAGCGAGGCCTCCCGTGGATAGGCGGTGGTCGTGTCGTTCCACTCCAGGAAGGCTTGGTGGCGTTCCGTCGGCGAAAGGAGCAGGTCGGCTATAGAAATGTCCGGATTCGCCGCAGCGGCCTCCAGAACCATGGTAAACCGGCTCCACAGGCGGATGATGGTGGTCCTGTCGAACAGGTCGGCGTTGTACCCGACGGCGCCCTCGAAAGTGCGGTCCTCCCTCTCCCGAAACCCGAGCATGAGGTCGAACTTCGCCGTCCCGGTGTCCACCTGGAGTGGCATCAAAGAAAGGCCCGGCACCGAGATGCTCCCGCTGATGGCGTTCTGCATGACGAACAGAACCTGAAACAGTGGCGAGTGGGAAAGATCGCGCCCGGGAACGAGCTCCTCGACCAGCCGCTCGAACGGCAGGTCCTGATGGGTATAGGCGTCGATGGCCATCTTGCGGACCCGCCCAAGAAGCTCGGCAAAGCCGGGCGACCCAGACAGGTTGGCGCGCATCGCCAGGGTGTTGACGAAAAGGCCGATCAGGTCCTCGATCTCCCGGCGGTTGCGGCCGGCGATCGGAACGCCGAAGAGCACGTCGTCCTGGCCCGCATGGCGGCCGAGCAGGACCGCCCACGATGCGAGCAGGACCATGGTGGGCGTCGCACCTGCACGCCGGCAGAGCCCGTGCACGGCCTCGGAAAGGAGCCGCGGAAGGGTGACCGGCAGAGACCCTCCCCGATAGGACTGCGCAGCCGGCCGGGGGCGGTCCAGGGGCAGCTCCAGGACCTGGGGCGCTCCGGCAAGCTGGAACCGCCAGTAGGAGAGCTGGGCCTCCAGCACCTCCCCCTGCAGCCACTCCCGCTGCCAGACCGCGAAGTCGCCGTACTGCATGGGGAGATCGGGGAGAGAGGCTTGGCGAAGCGCTGCGATCTCGCGCAGCAACACGCCCATGGACCAGCCGTCGCTGACGATGTGGTGCAGGGTGATGAGCAGCAGGTGCTCCCGCTCCCCGAGCCGGACCAGCACCAGGCGCATCAGCGGCCCGCGCTCCAGGTCGAACGGCCGCCGGGCCTCCTCGCGGGCGATCTCAAGAGCCCAAGTCTCGCGCTCCGGCAGGTCCAAAAGATCGACGAGCGGCAGGTCCAGCTTCATCTCCGGGTGGACAACCTGCAGGGGCCGGCCGTCTCGGGAGGCGAAGGTAGTGCGCAGCGCCTCATGCCGACGCACCACCTCGGCGAAGATCCGAGCCAGTTCCTCGAAGGAGATCTCGCCGCTCAGGCGCACGGCCGCTGGGATGTTGTAGGCCGTGTTGCCGGGCTCCAACTGATCGAGGAACCAGAGCCTCTGCTGGGCGAACGAGAGGGGCAGCTCGCGGTCTCTAAGGCCGACGACAATTGGCGGTGCCGCCGTGCCTTCCCGGACTGCGCGGGCCAGCTCCACGATCGTAGGCGCTTCGAAAAGACGGCGCAGAGGCAGCTCGACCCCGAGCAGGCTGCGGATGCGGGATGCTACCTGGGTGGCCAGCAGTGAGTGCCCGCCAAGGGCGAAGAAGTCCTCGTTGACGCCAACGCTGTCCAGCCCCAGGACTTCGGTCCAGATCCCGGCGAGTAGCTCCTGGAGCAGATCAGCGGGGACACCGTGCCTATCCGGACTGATCCGCTCCGGTGCCGGGAGTGCCTTCCGGTCCACCTTGCCGCTTGATGTCAGCGGCAGCGCCTCCAGGACCACGAAGGCCGAGGGCACCATGTAGTGCGGCAAGCGTTCCTGAAGGTGGTGCCGCAGGTCCTCGATCCTTGGCGCTTGGCCTGCCAGGTAGGCGATGAGGATGCCTTGCCGGGCAAGGACGGCGCACTCGCGGACCGCGGGGTGGCTGGTCAGGACAGCCTCGATCTCCCCAAGCTCGATTCGGAACCCACGGATCTTGACCTGGTGGTCGATCCGGCCAAAAAACTCGACGTTCCCGTCCGGAAGCGCCCGGGCCAGGTCGCCCGTGCGGTAGAGCCGCTCTCCGTCGCCGAAGGGATCGGGCACGAAGGCCGCCGCGGTCAGATCGGGCCGGCCCAAATAGCCTCGTGCGAGCCCGATGCCGCCCAGGAGCAGCTCTCCCGGCACGCCGCTGGGCTGAAGTCGCAGCTCGCGGTCGACCACATGCAGGCGCAGGTTGGCAATCGGGCGGCCGATCGGAACGGGAGAGCCGGCTTCACACGGCCAAAAGCTCACGTCCACCGACGCCTCGGTCGGACCGTACAGGTTGTGCAGGCCGGCACCGATTACACGGTCATAGAAGCGCCGAACCAGTTCCGGCGGCAGGGCCTCACCGCTCGCTATGACCCTGCGGAGGGAGGAGAGGCCGGACACGCCCGGGGCTTCGAGGAAGGCCCGCAGCATGGACGGTACGAAGTGCAGGGTGGTGATCCTCTCGCGGGCGATGAGATCGACCAGGTACTCGGGATCTTTGTGCCCTTCGGGCCGGGCGAAGACCAGGCGGGCACCGACGAGCAGCGGCCAGAAGAATTCCCAGAGCGAGACGTCGAAGCTGAAGGGAGTCTTCTGGAGGACCCGGTCGTCCTGCCCGAGGCCGTAGGCATCCTGCATCCAGAGCAGCCGGTTGACGATGCCGCGGTGGGGGATCATCACGCCCTTGGGCGTGCCGGTGGAGCCGGAGGTGTAGAGGGCATAGGCCAGGTTTCCCTCATTCACCTGGATGTCCGGAGGTGTGTCCATCTCCTCACGGCCGAGCAGGACGACTCGCGCTCCGGGAAGACGGTTGGTAAGCCTTTCCTGAGCGAGCACGACCCGCAGGCCGGAGCTCCCAGCTATGACCGCCAGGCGGTCCGCCGGATAGTCGGGGTCGAGCGGGACGTAGGCAGCCCCGGCCTTGAGGATGCCGAGCAGCGCCACGATCATCTCCAGCGAGCGCTCCATCAGCACGCCGACTCGGCCGTCCGGCTCAACGCCCAGACCGGCCAGGTGGTGGGCCAGGTGGTTGGCGCGGCGGTCCAACTCGCGATAGGTCAGCTCGTCGCCCTCGAATGAGGCGGCTACCGCGCCGGGCGTGCTCTGCGCCTGACGGGCGACCAGCTCATGGAGGCAGACGCCTGCGGGGTAGCGGCGCGCCGTGTCGTTCCACTCCAAGAGAGCCTGGTGGCGCTCCGGCGACAGGAGGAGCGGCAACTCGGACAGGGGGATCTCGGGGTCCGCGGCGGCAGCCTCCAGAAGCGTGGTGAACCGGCTCCACAGCCGGGCGATCGTGCTGCCGTCGAACAGGTCGGCGTTGTACCCGATGGCTCCCTCGAAGGTCCGATCCTCCCGCTCCCGGAAGCCCAGCGTGAGGTCGAACTTCGCGATCCCGGTGTCCACCGGAATCGGGGTCAGGGCAAGGCCCGGGACCGAGATGCTCCCGCCGGCGGTGTTCTGGATTACGAGCAGGACCTGAAACAGCGGCGAGTGAGCCAGATCACGCTCTGGAACCAGCTCCTCCACGAGACGCTCGAAGGGCACGTCCTGGTGGCTGTAGCCGTCGAGAGCCGCCTGGCGGACCCGTCTCAGAAGCCCGGCGAAGCCCGGTTCTCTGGACAGGTCGGCACGCATCACCAGGGTGTTGACGAAGAGGCCGATGAGGTCCTCGACCTCCCGGCGGTTGCGGCCGGCGATCGGAATGCCGAGGAGCACGTCCTGCTGGCCGGCATGACGGCCGAGCAGGGCCGCCCAGGATGCCAGCAGGACCATGGTAGGCGTGGCGCCTTCCCTCCGGCAGAGCCCATGCACGGCCTCAGACGGCAGGGTGATCGTCATCGATCCGCCCCGGTAGGTCTGGGCGGCCGGCCTGGGGTGGTCCAGCGGCAGCTCCAGGATATGGGGCGCACCGGCAAGCTGTCGCCGCCAGTAGGAAAGCTGGGCTTCCAAGACCTCCCCCTGGAGCCACTCGCGCTGCCAGTGAGAGAAGTCGGCGTACTGCACGGGCAGCTCCGGGAGAGGGGCCTCGCGCAAGGCGGCGATCTCGCGCAGCAGCACCCCCATGGACCAGCCGTCGCTGACGATGTGGTGCAGGGTGAAAAGCAGCAGGTGCTCCCGCTCTCCCAGCCGCACCAGGAGCAGGCGCAGCAACGGCCCGCGCTCCAGGTCGAAGGGCCGCCGAGCCTCCTCGCGGGCGATCTCGAAAGCCCGTGCCTCGCGCTCCGGCAGGTCCGACAGATCGATGAGCGGCAGGGCCAGCCTCAACTGCGGATGAATGACCTGCACCGGCCGGCCATCCCGCGAGTCGAACGTGGTGCGCAGCGCCTCGTGCCGGCGCACCACCTCGGTGAAGATCCGGGTCAGCTCCCCGGGGGACACCTCGCCGGTCAGGCGCACAGCCGAAGGGATGTTGTAGGCCGGGTTGCCAGGCTCGAACCGGTCCAGGAACCAGAGCCGCTGCTGGGCGAAGGAGAGAGGGGCCTCGCGGTCCCTGGGGACTGGGACGATCGGTGGGGCCGCAGCGACTTTCTGCCCTTCCCGGACCGCGCGGGCCAGCTCCACGATCGTGGGCGCATCGAAGAGCTGGCGCAACGGCAGCTCGACCCCGAACATCCCCCGAATGCGGGATGCCACCTGGGTGGCCAGCAGGGAGTGGCCACCGAGTGTGAAGAAGTCCTCGCGGACGCCGACGCGCTCCAGCCCAAGCACCTCGGCCCAGATCCCGGCCAGCAGCTCCTGGAGCGGCTCGGTGGGATTGTCCTCCTTGTCCACGGAGCTGGTCCGCTCCGGTGCGGGCAGAGCCTTCCGGTTCACCTTGCCGCTGGCCGTCAGAGGCAGAGTCTCCAGGACCATGAAGGCGGAGGGCACCATGTAGTGCGGCAGCCGCTCCTGGAGGTAACGCCGAAGGTTCTCGATCCTTGGCGCCTCGCCCGCCACATAGGCGACCAGGCGGGTCTCTCCAGGGGCATCCTGGCGGGCCAGGACCACGCACTCCCGAAGTCCGGGGTAGCCGGCCAGGACAGCCTCGATCTCCCCCAGCTCGATCCGGAAGCCCCGGATCTTGACCTGGTAATCGATGCGACCCAGGAACTCGACATTGCCGTCCGGAAGCGCCCGTGCCAGATCGCCCGTGCGGTAGAGCCGTCTTCCGCCTCTGGCGCAGAAGGGATCGGGCACAAAAGACGCTGCGGTGAGCTCGGGCCGGCCCAGGTAGCCGCGCGCCAGCCCCACACCTCCCAGGAGCAGCTCGCCGGGTACGCCGATGGGCTGGAGGCGCAGCTCGCGGTCCACCACGTGCAGGCTCAGGTTGGCGATGGGGCGGCCGATGGGCACGCGGACCGGATCCGGGTCGCAGGCCCAGAAGCTCACATCCACGGAGGCCTCGGTCGGGCCGTACAGATTGTGCAGGGCGGCGCCTGCTACGCGGGCGTAGAAGCGCCGCACCAGGTCCAGCGGCAGGGCCTCGCCACTCGCCATGACCATACGGATCGAGGAGAGCGCGGATACGCCCGGGGCTTCGAGGAACGCCTGCAACATGGAAGGTACGAAGTGCAGTGTGGTGATCCTCTCGCGGGCAATCAGGTCGACCAGGTATTCGGGGTCCTTATGCCCCTCAGGCTTCGCGAACACCAGGCGGGCGCCCACAATCAACGGCCAGAAGAGCTCCCAGAGCGAGACGTCGAAGCTGAATGGGGTCTTCTGCAGGACCCGGTCGTCTGGCCTGAGGCCGTAGGTCTCCTGCATCCAGAGCAGCCGGTTGACGATCCCGAGGTGAGGGATCATCACGCCCTTGGGCGTGCCCGTCGAACCCGAGGTGTAGAGGACGTAAGCCAGGTTCCTCTCATCCACCCGAATGTCCGGGGCCGTGTCCACCTCTTCCCAGCTCTCGTCGAGCAGGATGGCTTGCTCGTCCCGGCCGGGAAGGCGATGCGTCAGCCTCTCCTGCGCGAGCACGACCCGCAGGCCGGAGCTTTCGGCAATAGCCGCCAAGCGCTCCGCCGGGTAGTCGGGGTCGAGCGGGACATAGGCGGCCCCCGCCTTGAGGACGCCGAGCAGAGCCACGATCATCTCCGGCGAGCGCTCCAGCAGCACACCGACGGGGCCGTCCGGCTCGACGCCCAGGCCGATCAGGCGGTGGGCCAGGCGGTTGGCGCGGCGCTCCAACTCGCGATAGGTCAAGTCGCTGCCCTCGAACGAGGCGGCTACCGCGTCCGGTGTGCTCTGCGCCTGCCGGGCGACCAGCTCGTGCAGGCGGAGGCCGGTGGGGTAGGGACGCGCCGTGTCGTTCCACTCCAGGAGGGACTGGTGGCGTTTCGCGGGCAGGACGAGCGGCAGCTCGGCGACGGGGATGTCCGGATTCGCGACGGCGGCCTCCAGAAGCGTGGTGAACCGGCTCCACAGGCGGGCCACGGTGGTGCGATCGAACAGGCCGGTCGCATACGCGAGAGTGCCCTCGATCCGGCCCGCGCGCTCCCAGAGGGTCAGGGAGAGGTCGAACTTGGCGACCTCGTTCTCCAACGCGAGCGGGCTCAGGGCGAGCCCCGGCAGCTCCAGAACCGGCAGAGGAGCGTTCTGGAGCGCGAGCATGACCTGGAACAGCGGCGAATGGCGCGCGTCGCGCTCCGGAGCGACCTCCTCGACCAGCCGCTCGAACGGCAGGTCCTGGTGGGCGTAGGCGTCGAGGGCCGTCTGCCGGACACGGCCAAGCAGCTGGCGGAAGCTCGGCCGTCTCGCCAGCTCCACCCGCAGCACCAGGGAGTTGACAAAGAAGCCGATCAGATCTTCGAGCTCCCTGCGGGTACGATTGGCGATGGGGCTGCCGATCAGGACGTCCTCTTGGCCGGCCATCCGGCCCAGCAGGGCTCCGAAGGCAGCAAGCAGGGTCATGAACAGCGTTACGTCCTCGCTCCGGCTCAGGGCGGCGAGATCGCGGGACAGGCGCTCGGACAGCGTCACCGGGATTGCTCCGCCGCGGCGCATCGCGTCCGCGCTGCGGGGCCGGTCCATCGGCAGCTCCAGCAGGCGTGGCGCCCCGTCCAGGCGGTGCCGCCAGTACGAAAGCTGCTCTTCCAGCACCTCTCCTTGCAGCCACTGCCGCTGCCACCGGGCGAAATCCGCATACTGCATCGGCAGCTCGGGCAAGGGTGCACCCTCATAGAGGGCCGCGATCTCACGTACCAGCACGCCGATCGACCAGCCGTCGCTGACGATGTGATGCATGTTGATGAGCAGAAGATGGTCCTGCCTACCCAGCCGCACCAGGGACAGACGCAGGAGTGGACCATGCTGCAGGTCGAAGGGCCTAAGGGCGTCCTCCACAGCCAGCACCCGTGCCACACGCTCCGGTTGGGGCAGATCCGACAGGTCGACGACCGGCAGATCCGGCCTCGCCTCCGGTGCGATGACCTGCACCGGCCGGCCGTCCCGCGAGCCGAAGGTGGTACGCAGCACCTCGTGCCGGCGTACTACCTCGGCGAAGATCCGCGACAGCACGTCCACCGCGACCGTGCCGGTGAGGCGCACGGCCAAGGGGAGGTTGTAGACAGGGTTGCCGGGCTCGAGCTGGTCCAGGAACCAGAGCCTCTGCTGGGCGAACGAGACGACCGGCGGATCCGTTTCGGAACGCAGGCTTTCCAAACGGGAGCGCGCCTCGTCGTTGGACAGCCCGTCGATCTCGTCTAACAGGGCGGCGAGCTCCTCCTCGTCGGCAGGCGCCGCTGCCCGGATCTCGATAAGCTCGGCCAGGCCGGCTACCGTGGGGGTCTTGAAGACCTCGCGCAGGGTGATCTCGACCCCGAAGATCTGGCGCACGCGGGCTACGACCCGGGTGGCCAGGAGTGAGTGGCCGCCCAGCTCGAAGAAACGGTCCTCCACGCCCACGCTATCGAGGCCGAGCAGCTCTTTCCAGATGTCGACGAGGACCTGCTCGGTCCGGTTGCGCGGCTTGATGGCCGCCTCGCGCTTCACCAGCTCCGGAGCGGGGAGGCTTCGCCGGTCGATCTTGCCGCTGGCCGTCAGCGGCAGCGCTTCCAGCGTGACGAAGACGGCCGGCACCATGTACTCCGGGAGCCGGTTCGCCAGGAAGGTGTGAAGCCCGTCCGGAGCTTCCTGTCCGGAGACGTAGGCTACGAGGATGTCCTGCCGCGCGAGGACGGCACACTCCCGGACCCCGGGGTGGCTGGCAAGGACGGCCTCGATCTCTCCCAACTCGATCCGGAAGCCTCGGATCTTGACCTGATGATCGATCCGTCCGAGGAACTCGACGTTGCCGTCCGGAAGTGCCCGCGCCAGATCGCCCGTGCGGTAGAGCCGCTCTCCGTCGCCGAAGGGATCGGGCACGAAGGCCGCCGCGGTCAGCTCGGGCCTGCCCAGGTAACCGCGCGCGAGACCGATGCCGCCCAGGAGCAGCTCGCCGGGCACGCCGATAGGCTGGAGACGCAGTTCGCGGTCCACCACATGGAGACGAAGGTTGTCGATCGGGCGGCCGATCGGTACGGACGATCCTGCCTCGCATGGCCAGAAGCTCACGTCCACCGAGGCCTCGGTCGGGCCGTACAGGTTGTGCAGAGCGGCGCCGCCTGCACACGTGTAGAAACGCCGCACCAGCTCCGGCGGAAGGGCCTCGCCGCTCGCCATGACCTGCCGGAGCGAGGAGAGGCCGGACACGCCCGGGGCTTCGAGGAAGACCTGCAGCATGGAGGGCACGAAGTGGAGAGTGGTGATCTTCTCCCGGGCGATCAGATCAACCAGATATTCGGGGTCCTTGTGCCCCTCGGGCCGGGCGAACACGAGGCGGGCGCCGACGAGCAACGGCCAGAAGAATTCCCACAGCGAGACGTCGAAGCTGAACGGGGTCTTCTGGAGAATCCGGTCGTCCGGCCCGAGACCATAGGCATCCTGCATCCAGAGCAGTCGGTTGACGATGCCGCGATGGGGGATCATCACGCCCTTGGGCGTGCCGGTAGAGCCGGAGGTGTAGAGGACATAGGCCAGGTTCCCGTCATCCACCCGGACGTCTGGAGCCGCGTCCATCCCTTCCTCATCGAGCAGGACGGCATGCTCGCCCCGGCCGGGAAGACGGTGCCTCAGTCTCTCCTGGGCGAGCACGACCCGCAGGCCGGAGCTCCCGGCGATAGCCGCCAGGCGCTCCGCCGGGTAGTCGGGGTCGAGAGGGACATAGGCCGCTCCGGCCTTGAGGATGCCCAGCAGCCCCACGATCAACTCCAGCGAGCGCTCCATCAGCACGCCGACGCGGCCTTCCGGCTCGACGCCCAGGTCGATCAGGCGATGGGCCAGGCGGTTGGCGCGACGCTCCAACTCGAGATAGGTCAGCTCGCTGCCCTCGAACGAGGCGGCTACCGCGTCCGGCGTGCTCCGTGCCTGTCGGTCGACCAGTTCATGGAGGCAGACGCCGGTGGGATAGCGACGCGCCGTGTCATTCCACTCCACGAGGGCTTGGTGACGCTCCGCCGGCAGGAGGAGCGCCAGTTCGGCCAAGGGCAGATCCGGATTTCTGGCCGCCGCTTCCAGGAGGGCCGTGAAGCGAGTCCACAAGCGGGCCACGGTGCTGCCGTCGAACAGGTCGGTGTTGTACCCGAGGGCTCCCGCGAACGTCCTATCCTCCCGCTCCACGAAGCCGAGCGAGAGGTCGAACTTCGCAGTCCCGGTGTCAACGGGAATTGGGGTCAGGGTAAGGCCCGGGACCGAGATGCTCCCCCCCGCGTTCTGAATCACGAGCAAGACCTGAAAGAGAGGGGAGTGGGCCAGGTCGCGCTCGGGAACGAGCTCCTCGACCAAGCGCTCGAAAGGCACGTCCTGATGGGTGTAGCCGTCGAGGGCCACCTTGCGGACCCGGCCCAGAAGCCCGGCGAAACCAGGTGATCCGGACAGGTCGGCGCGCATCACCAGGGTATTGACAAAGAGGCCGATGAGGTCCTCGATCTCCCGGCGGTTGCGGCCGGCGATCGGAATGCCGACGAGCACGTCCTGCTGGCCGGCATGGCGGCCGAGCAGGGCCGCCCAGGATGCCAGCAGGACCATGGAAGGCGTCGCGCCTTCCTGCCGGCAGAGCCCATGCACGGCCTCGGACAGGTGTGGCGGCAGGGTAACCGGCATTGACGCGCCCCGGTAGGTCTGCGCGGCCGGCCTGGGGCGGTCCAGAGGTAGCTCCAGGACCGGAGGCGCCCCGGCAAGCTGGTGCCGCCAGTAAGAGAGCTGGGCTTCCAGGACGTCCCCCTGGAGCCAATCCCGTTGCCAGCGGGCGAAGTCGGCGTACTGCACGGGTAGCTCGGGGAGAAGGCTTGGGCGAAGGGTGGCGATCTCGCGCAGCAGCACCCCCATGGACCAGCCGTCGCTGACGATGTGGTGAAGGGTGACGAGCAGCAGGTGCTCCCGCTCGTTCAGCCGCACCAGCACCAGGCGCAGCAGCGGGCCGCGCTCCTGCTCGAACGGCCGCCGAGCCTCCTCGCGGGCGATCTCGAGAGCTCGCGCTTCGCGCTCCGGCAGGTCCGACAGATCGACGAGCGGCAGGACCAGCGTCAGCTCCGGATGGATCACCTGCACCGGTCGGCCGTCCCGCGAGACAAACGTGGTGCGCAGCGCCTCGTGCCGGCGCACCACCTCGGTGAAGATCCGGACCAGCTCCTCGGGGGAGATCTCGCCGCTCAGGCGCACGGCCGCGGGGATGTTGTAGGCCGGGTTGCCGGGCTCGAACTGGTCCAGGAACCAGAGCCTCTGCTGGGCGAAGGAGAGCGTCAGCTCGATATCGCCGATAGCGCCGGTATCCCTGGGAATGGGGACGATCGGCGGAGCCGCACCGCCCTCCTGTTCTTCCTGGACTGCGCGGGCCAGCTCTGCAACGGTCGGCAACTCGAAGAGCCGGCGCAGCGGGAGCTCGACCCCGAGCACGCTGCGGATGCGGGAGGCCACCTGTGTGGCCAGCAGGGAGTGGCCCCCGAGGGCGAAGAAGTCCTCGTGGATTCCGACGCGCTCCAGCCCCAGGACCTCGGCCCAGATCCCGGCGAGCAGCTCCTGTACCGGGTCGGAAGGGGAGTCGTGGCTCTCCAAATTCGCAGAGCCGGTCCTCTCCGGCGCCGGCAGGGCCTGACGGTCCACCTTGCCGTTGGCAGTCAGCGGCAACGCGTCCAGAACCACGAAGGCGGAGGGCACCATGTAGTCCGGCAGCCGCTCCTGGAGGTGGCGCCGCAGGTCCTCGATGCCCGGCGCCCGGCCGTTGTGGCCCGCGACATAGGCGACCAGGCGGATCTGGCCCAGGTCTTTGCGCGCCTGGACCGTGCACTCCCTCACCCCGGAGTGACCTGCCAGGACCACCTCGATCTCCCCCAGCTCGATCCGGAAGCCCCTGATCTTGATCTGGCCGTCGCCGCGGCCGATGAACTCGATGGTCCCGTCAGGTCGTTGCCGGACCAGGTCGCCGGTGCGGTAGAGGCGCTCTCCCACTCCCCAGGGGTGGGGAATGAACCGCTCGGCCGTCAGGTCCGGCCGGTTCAGGTAGCCCCGGGCCAGTCCGTCGCCGCCGATGCAGATCTCTCCCGCCACGCCCGGCGGAACGGGATGCTGCCGGAGATCCAGGACGTAGGCCGAGGAATTGGCCAGAGGACGCCCGATGGGTACGGTCAGCGTTCCCGGCGGAACCTCCCGCACCCAATGCCAGGTGCTGGCCGTCGTGTTCTCGGCCGGGCCGTAGAGGTTCAGCAGCCGCTCCGCTCCTCCCTTCTCCAGCGCCCGTGCCACCGCGACCGGGTCGGCCGCCTCTCCGCCGAACATCACATCCCGGACCCCGGCGAGCGACCCGGACCCTTCCCGCGCCACCTGATTGAACAGCGCCGTGGTGAGGAAGATCGCCGTCACCTCGTCCCGCCGCAGCCGCTCCGCGAGGTCGGCGGGCGACAGGACCGTCTCGCGCGGGATCACCACCAGGGCCGCGCCGTTGAGCAGCGCCCCCCAGATCTCGAGGGTCAACGCGTCGAAGCTGATGGCCGCGACGTGCGCCATCCGGTCCTCCGGAACCAGCCGCAGGAAGCTCGACCCTCGGACCAGGCGCACCACGCCCCGATGCGGCAGCGCGACTCCCTTGGGCCGTCCGGTCGAGCCCGAGGTGTAGAGCACGACGGCCAGGCTCTCGGCCGGGACCCTCACTCCGAGCGGGCTCGCGTCGTCCGTGCCCCAACCCCTCTCCTCCTCGTCGTCCAGCGCGATCAACCGCGCTTTCCCCTCCAGGCGCTCCCGGGTCGCGGCGTGGACCAGCACGGCCTCAGCGCCCGTATCCGCCAGCATGAAGGCCAGCCGCTCGTCCGGATACCCCGCGTCCAGGGGTACGTACGTGCCGCCGGCCTTGAGGGTCGCGAGCATGCCCAGGATCAGGTCCAGCGAGCGCTCCATGGAGATCCCCACCGCCGCTTCCGGGCCGATGCCCAGGCCTCGCAGCCGCCGCGCCAGCCGATTCGAGGCTTCATCCAAGTCGCGGTAGGTCCAGGTCTTTCCATCGCTGATCACGGCCGGAGCGTCCGGCAGATCGCGCGCCACGTTCTCGAACAGCTCTGCCAGACAGGCCTCCCGCGGGTAGGCCCTGGCCGTGTCGTTCCACTCCAGGAGGGCCTGGTGGCGCTCCGCTTCGCCGAGAAGAGAAAGCTCCCCGACCGCCAGCTCCGGGTTCCGGACGGCGCCCTCGAGCAGCCTCTCGAAACCGGCGAGCAGGCGGTCCACTGTGGTGCGGTCGAAGAGCCCGGCAGCGTACTCCACGAAGCCGGCCAAGCCTCCAGGCGTTTCCTGCAAGGTCAGGATCAGGTCGAACTTCGCCACGCTGATCTCGGGGGGCACGACCCTCAGAGTCAGCCCCGGCAGCTCCACGACCGGGAGGGGAGCGTTCTGGAGCACGAGCATGGCCTGGAAGAGCGGCGAATGACGCGCGTCGCGCTCTGGAGCGAGCTCCTCGACCAGGCGCTCGAATGGCAGGTCCTGGTGGGCATAGGCATCGATGGCCGCCTGCCGCACCCGGCCGAGCAGCTCGCGGAAGCTCGGCTGCCCCGCCAGCTCCACCCGCAGCACCAGGGAGTTGGCGAAGAAGCCGATCAGGTCCTCGAGCTCCCTCCGGGTGCGGTTGGCGATCGGGCTGCCGATCAGGACGTCCTCCTGGCCGGCCATCCGGCCCAGGAGGGCTCCGAAGGCGGCGAGCAAGGCCATATACAGCGTGGCCTCCTCGCTCCGGTTCAAGGCGGCGAGCTCGCGGGAGAGGCGTTCGGGCAGCGCCACCGGATGCCCTCCGCCGCGGCGGCCGGCGGCTGCGCCACGGGGCCGGTCTGTCGGCAGCTCCAGCAGTCGAGGTGCCCCGTCCAGGCGCTGCCGCCAGTACGCGAGCTGCTCTTCCAGAACCTCTCCCTGCAGCCACTGCCGCTGCTGGAGGGCGAAGTCCGCGTACTGCATCGGCAGCTCGGGCAAGGGAGCACCCTCATGGAAGGCTGCGAGCTCGCGCAGCAGCACCCCCATGGACCAGCCGTCGCTGACGATGTGATGCAGAGTGACGAGCAGGAGGTGGTCCCGCTTGCCTAGCCGCAACAGGGACAGGCGCAGGAGCGGTCCGTTCTGCAGGTCGAACGGCCTCCGGGCCTCCTCCCGGGCGATCTCTCTCGCCCGCGTCCCGCGCTCCGGTTCGGGCAGGTCCGACAGATCGACGACCGGCAGGTCCGGCCGCATCTCCGGGTTGATGATCTGCACCGGCCGGCCGTCGCGCGATGCGAAGGTGGTGCGCAGCACCTCGTGCCGGCGCACCACCTCGGCGAAGATCCGCGACAGCTTCTCCGTCCGGACCTTGCCGGTCAGGCGCACGGCCAGGGGGAGGTTATAGGCCGGGTTGCCGGGCTCGAGCTGGTCCAGGAACCAGAGCCGCTGCTGGGCGAACGACAGCGGCGGCTCCTCCTCCCGCGCAACAGGGAGGGCTTCGGAGCGCAGGCTCTCGAGACAGGAGCGGGCCTCGTCGTCGGAGAGCAGGTCGAGCTCGTCGAGCAGGGCCGCCAGCTCGTCCTCGTCCGCGGGCACCGCCGTCCGATCGTCGATCAGCACGCCCAGGCCGGCGATCGTGGGGGTGCTGAAGACCTCGCGCAGAGAGATTTCCACACCGAAGGCCTGGCGTACGCGGGCGAGGACTTGGGTGGCGAGGAGCGAGTGGCCACCGAGGTCGAAGAAGTGGTCCTCGACGTCCACCTCGCCGAGCCTGAGCAGCTCCTTCCAGATCTCCGCCAGGACCTCCTCGGTCCGGGTCCGCGGCGGCACGATCCCCGCCCTGGGGCCGGTTCGGTCCGGCGCGGGGAGGCTTCGCCGGTCGATCTTGCCGTTGGGCGAGAGCGGCATGGCCTCCAGGGGGACGAAGACGGCCGGCACCATGTACTCCGGCAGCCGTGCTGCGAGGGACGTTCGGATAGGCTCGAAACCGCCGAGCGGAGGCGGGGCAACATAGGCGACGAGCATCTCCTCGCGGACGAGCACGGCGCACTCCCGGACATCCGGGTGGCTCCCCAGGATGGCCTCGATCTCGCCCAGCTCGACGCGGAAGCCGCGGAGCTTCACCTGGTGGTCGATGCGGCCGAGGAATTCGAGGTTGCCATCGGGAAGAGACCGCGCCAGGTCGCCGCTGCGGTAGAGCCTCCCGCCGGGCTCCTCTCCGAACGGATCGGGCACGAACGAGGCCGCGGTCAGGTCGGGCCGGCCCAGGTAGCCGCGGGCCAGCCCGGCGCCGCCGATCAGCAGCTCGCCCGCCACACCCGGGGGTTGGAGGCGCAGATCGCGGTCTACTGCGTGGAGGCGCAGGTTGGTGATGGGGCGGCCGACCGGGGCCGTGGGCCGGGCCGGGTCCTGCTCGGCGGGCCAGAGGCTCACGCTCACCGACGTCTCGGTCGGACCGTAGCGGTTGAACAGCCCTGCGCCGGGCAGGCGGGCATGGAAGCGCCGCATCAGATCCGGCGGCAGGGGCTCGCCTCCCGACATCACCCGGCGGAGCCATGTGAGGCCGGACACGCCCGGCGCCTCCAGGAACGCTTGCAGCATCGACGGCACGAAGTGGAGGGTCGTGACCTTCTCCCGGCCGATCACGTCCACCAGGTAGGAAGGGTCGCGGTGGCCTTCCGGTCGGGCGATCACCAGCCGCGCTCCGGACGTCAGCGGGCGGAAGATGTCCCACACCGACACGTCGAAGCCGACAGGAGTCTTCTGGAGGAAGCGCTCCCCGGACATCAGGGGGAAGTACTCCTCGTCCCAGAACAGCCGGTTGACGATCCCCCGGTGCGGCACCATCACCCCCTTGGGTGTGCCGGTGGAGCCGGAGGTAAAGAGCACGTAGGCCAGGCTGTCGTCGTCCACCCGAACGGCCGGAGGCGTGTCCGGCTGGCCTTCGATCTCCTCCCAGACCTCGTCAATCAGGATCACCTGCTCAGCCTGTGGGAGCAGATGGGCCAGCCGGCTTTGGGCGAGCACCACCCGCGCGCCGGAGCTGCTCGCGACAAGGGTCAGGCGCTCCACCGGATACGACGGGTCGAGCGGCACGTAGGCGGCCCCCGCCTTGAGGGCGGCGAGCAGCGCCACGATCATCTCGAACGACCGCTCCATGAGTACGGCCACCCGGCCGTCCGGCTCGACACCCAGGGCGACCAGGTGGTGGGCCAGACGGTTGGCCCGGCGGTCGAGCTCGCCATAGGTCATCTCCTCGCCTTCGAACGAGAGGGCCACGGCATCTGGCGCGCGCTCCGCTTGGCGGGCGAACAGCTCGTGGAGGCAGACTCCGGTCTCATACGGGTGGACCGTGTCGTTCCACTCCAGGAGCGCCTGGTGGCGCTCCGCGGACAGGAGGAGCGGCAGCTCGGGCACGGGAGTCCCGGGATCGGCGGAGGCCGCCTCCAGCAGATTGGAGAACCGGCTCCACAGGCGGGCCATGGTGGTGGGATCGAAAAGGTCGGTGGCATAGACGAGACCGCCCTCGATCCTGCCTTCCCGCTCCCAGAAGCTGAGGGAGAGATCGAATTTGGAGAGCCCGTTCTCCACGGCGAGCGGGCTGAGGGCGAGACCCGGCACGGCCAGGCCGGGTGCGGGAGCGTTCTGGAACCCGAGCAGGACCTGGAACAGCGCGGAGTGGACGAGGTCGCGGTCAGGCACCAGCTCCTCGACCAGGCGCTCGAACGGCACGTCCTGGTGCGTATAGCCGTCGAGCGAGGCCTGCCGGACCCTCCCCAGCAGCTCCGAGAACGACGGCGCTCCCGACAGGTCCGCGCGCATCACCAGAGTGTTGACGAAGCAGCCGATGAGGCCCTCGATCTCGCGGCGGTTGCGGCCGGCGATCGGAGTGCCGAGGAGCACGTCCTGCTGCCCGGAGGAACGCCCGAGCACGGCCGCCCAGGAAGCGAACAGGACCATGAAGGGGGTCGCGCCCTCGCGCCGGCAGAGCCCGTGCACAGCCTCGGAGAGCGCGGCCGGCAGGGCCACCGGCAGCGTCGCGCCGCGGAAGCTCTGTATGGCTGGCCGGGGACGGTCCGACGGCAGCTCCAGCAGCCGCGGAGCCCCGGCGAGCTGGTTGCGCCAGTAAGAGAGCTGGGCCTCCAGGATCTCCCCGCTCAGCCACTCCCGCTGCCAGTGGGCGAAGTCCGCGTACTGCACCGGGAGCTGGGGGAGCGCTGGGGGCCGGCTCGCGGAGATGGCCTCGTGCAGGGCTGCGATCTCGCGCAGCAGGACGCCCATGGACCAGCCGTCGCTGACGATGTGGTGCAGGGTGACCAGGAGGAGGTGATCCCGCTCGCCCAGCCGCACCAGGGTCAAGCGCAGCAGCGTGCCGCATTGCAGATCGAAGGGCCGCCGCGCCTCCTCCCTGGCTAGATCCCGCGCCAACGCCTCGCGCTCCGGCAGGCCCGACAAGTCGACCACCGGCAGGGCCGGCCGGAGATCCGGGTGGATGACCTGTGCTGGACGGCCGTCGCTGGAGGCGAAGGTGGTGCGCAGCACCTCGTGGCGGCGCGCCACCTCGGCGAAGATCCGCGCCAGCTCTTCCGGGGAGACCTCGCCGGCCAGGCGCACGGCCGATGGCACGTTGTAGGCTGGATTGCCGGGCTCGAACTGGTCCAGGAACCAGAGCCTCTGCTGGGCGAAGGAGAGGGGCATGACGCGGTCCCTGGAAACCGGGACGATCGGCGGGGCGACCGTACCCTCCTGCCCCTCGCGGACCGCCCGCGCCAGCTCCACAACGGTCGGCGCCTCGAAGAGCCGGCGCAGCGGCAGCTCGACCCCGAGCAGTCCGCGGATGCGCGATGCCACCTGGGTTGCCAGCAGCGAGTGCCCGCCGAGATCGAAGAAGTCCTCGCGGACGCCCACGTGGTCCAGCCCCAGGACCTCGGCCCAGACGCCGGCCAGGAGCTGCTCCAGCGGGTCCATGGACCCTGCGGCGGCGTCCAGGTCCGCGGAGCGGGCCCGCTCCGGAGCGGGCAGCGCGCCGCGGTCCAGCTTGCCGTTGGGCGTGACGGGCAGCGACTCCAGCGTCACGAAGGCGGATGGCACCATGTAGGCCGGCAGCGTCTCCCCCAGGAAGGCGCGCAGCACGTGGGCGTCCGGCGCCTGGTGTTCCCGCGATGCCCGCGGCACCACGTACGCGACGAGCATCCGGTCGCCGGTCCGGTCCTCGCGGACCGTGACCACGGCCTCGCGCACGCCGGGATGCCGGAGCAGGGAGACCTCGATCTCGCCGAGCTCGATGCGGTAGCCCCGCACCTTGACTTGGTGGTCGACACGCCCCAGGAACTCCAGGTTGCCGTCGGCGAAGAAGCGGGCGCGGTCGCCGGTGCGGTAGAGGCGCTCTCCGGGCTCCGCGGCGAACGGATCGGGCACGAACTGCGCCGCGGTCAGGGCAGGCTGGCCGGCGTAGCCCACGCACAGACATTGGCCGCCGATGTAGAGGTCGCCCGGCACCCCGATGGGGCAGGGGAGCATGGCCTCGTCGAGCACGTGGTAGCGCGCCTTCGTGATGGGGCGGCCGTAAGGGATGCTCGGCCACCTCGGGTCCACCTCGCCCACGGAGAACCAGTTGGACCACACCGTAGCCTCGGTGGCGCCGCCCAGGCTCATGACCCGCGCGTTTGGGAAGGCCGCGCGGACCTGGTCGGGCAGGCGCACCGGGATCCAGTCGCCCGACAGCATCACCAGGCGGAGCGGGCGGTCTTCGGCGCAAGGGAAGAGCGGCGCGAGCTGCTGCAGGGCGGCCGGCGCCGAGTCCCAGATCGTGATCGGCTCCTCGCGCAGCAGCCGCACCAGCTCCTGCGCGTCGCGCAGCGCCTCCTCGGGCGCGACATGGACAGTGCCGCCCGCGGCCAGCACGCCGAAGATGTCGTAGACCGACAGGTCGAAGCAGAGGGAGGTCACGAACAGCAGCCGGTCCCCTGGCCGGACGCCGAAGGCCTCGTTGATCCAGCCGATCAGGTTCGTGGCGGGCGCATGCTGTACCGCGATCCCCTTGGGCATGCCGGTCGAGCCCGAGGTGTGGATCACGTAGGCGATGTCCCCGGGCGAAGCTACGGTGATAGGCCGTGCCGCGGAGGCCCGGGCAGCGTGCCAGCCGGTCCACAGACGCTTGTTCCGACGCGCAACTCCGTTCCCTTGATGGAGCAGCACGTCGTAGCGGTAGCTCAGCTCGTTGTCGAAGCCCTCGGTGCGGTGCAGGACCTCCACGTCTCCGGCCAAGTCGCGGAAGAGGTCCTCGTCCACCCGCAGCCGCGCTTCCCGCCGGGCGGGCGCGCCCGCTGCGGCCACCGCGCTCTCGAGCTCGCCCTGGCGCCGCACGTCCATGACGTCCGCGATGAGGAGCGCCCCGCCCGGCGCGAGGAGGCGCAGGGCATCGGCGACCACCTTCTCCAGGTAGCGGGGTCCAGGGAAGAACTGCACGGTACTGGCCATCAATACCAAGTCGAAGGAGCCCTCGGGGAAGAGGCCGCCGACCTCGTGGGCGAAGGCCGCCGGCAGCTCCACGTTGCAGATCCCCGCGGCGCGGGCGTGCTCACGGTTGCGCTCCTGGGTCAGCTCCGAGGGGTCCACGCCCACGCAGTGCTTCACGCGCCGGGCGATCTCCCAGAGGATCAGGCCGGCGCCGGCGCCCACCTCCAGCACCCGGGCGTCCGGCCGCAGCCAGGGTCCGGCCAGGGACAGCACCCGGTCGCGGTACTCGTCCACCTCGGCCTCAGTGAAGGGCAGGCCGGTGAAGCTGCTGACGAAGCCGCCTGCCGTGACCCGGTCGGTCGCCCGCTCGGCCACGAGGTCCCACATCGAGCGCACGCTGGAGATGTCCACGGGCTCGGGCTCCGGCTCGGGGGCTTCCAGATCGAGACAGATGGCGTCTGCCAGGTGCGGCAGCCGCCAGCGGATCTCCTCCCATCCCAGCAGCGTGCCGTGGCTCGTCACCAGGACCGGCGCCTGCGTGCGCGCCAGGATGGTCTCCACCCGGTCGGCGGGCCAGGCGGCATCCAGGGGCACGTAGGTGCCTCCCGCCTTGAGTACGCCCAGGACCGTGGCCAGCATGTGGTGCGAGCGCTCCATCCAGACGCCCACGGAAGTGCCGCGCTCCACGCCAAGACCTTGGAGGAGGGAGGCCACGCGATTGGCCCGCGTCTCCAGCTCGGCATAGCTCCATTCGATCCCCTGCCAGACCACGGCCAGCTCATCCTGCTGGGCGTTGGCCCGCGCCTCGAAGAGCTGGTGCATCAGGGCGCCCTCGTGGAACCCGCCCGCGGTGTCGTTCCAATCCAGCAGGACCTGGTGCCGCTCCCCTCGAGTCAGTGGCGAGAGATCGGACAGCGGCTCCTCCGGCCGGGCGGTCAGCTCTTCCAGGAAGGCGGCAAACTGGCGCGTCAGGCGCACGGCCGTGGACGCGTCGTACAGCTCCGTGGCGTACTGGACGGAGCCGGCGAAGAGGCCCTCTGCATCCTCGGCGAGGATGATGGCCAGGTCGAACTTGGCCACCTGTGCGAGCGGGGCCTCCGGCACGAGATGCACGCCCTCCAGGTCGGCGGGAGGGAGCGCCATGTTCTGGACGTTGAGCGCGACCTGCGCCAGCGGCGACCGCGACAGGTCGCGCTCCGGCTGCACCTCGTCCACCAGCTTTTCGAACGGGAGGTCCTGATGGGCGTAGGCGCCCAGGCTTGCCTCCCGCACCTGCTGCAAGAGGTTCAGGAAGACCTCCGCGCGTCCCAGGTCGGCCCGCAGCACCAGGGTGTTGACGAAGAAGCCGATCAGCCCCTCGGTCTCGATCCGGTTGCGGCCAGCGATGGGGGAGGCCAGATTCAGGTCCTTCTGGCCGGAGAGCCGGGAGAGGAGCGCGAACAGGCCCGCCGCCAGGATCATGAACGGGGTCGCCCCTTCGCGCCGGCCGAGCTCGGCGATGCGGCGCGTCAGTTCCGGGTCCAGGGCGAAGCGGCGCTCGCCGCCGCGCAGGCTCAGCACCGCCGGGCGCGGCCGGTCCGTGGGCAGCTCCAGCACACCCGAGGAGCCGTCCAGCTCCTCGCGCCAGAACGCGAGCTGGCGCTCCAGGGTCTCGCCGGCCAGCCACCCCCTCTGCCAGACCGCGAAGTCGGCGTACTGGACGGGCAGTGGGGGCAGGGGGGAGGGCTCGCCGCGGCCGAACGCCCGGTACAGGGCCTGGACCTCCCGCACCAGGACGCCCATGGACCAGCCGTCGGCCACGACATGGTGCAGGGTCAGCAGCAGGAGGTGCTCCCGGCCGCCCAGCTTCATCAGCATCAGCCGTAGCAGGGGGCCGGTCTGGAGGTTGAAGGAGCGCAACGACTCCTCCACCGCCAGCCGCTGAGCGAGGGCCTCCCGCGTCTCCTGCGGCAGATCCGACAGGTCCACAACCGGCAGCCCAGGCTGCATGGCCGGGCGGATCACCTGCACCGGCTGGCCGTTGCGGGAGGCGAAGGTCGTGCGCAGCACCTCGTGGCGCCGCACCACCTCGTCGAAGACCCGCGCCAGCCGGGGCACGGAGAGGTCGCCGAGCAGGCGCACCCCCGCCGGGACGTTGTAGCCGGGGTTGCCCGGCTCGAGCTGGTCGATGAACCAGAGGCGCTGCTGGGCGAAGGAAAGCGGCAGGTCCCTCTCGCGGGGCACGGGCACCAAAGGCGGGGCCTCGGTCCCCTCCCCCCGCAACTCGGCGCGCGCCGCGGCGGCCAACCCGGCCACGGTCGGCTCCTCGAACAGGGACCGCAGCGGCAGCTCCACGCCCAGGACGCCGCGGACGCGCGACACCACCTGGGTGGCCAGCAGGGAGTGGCCGCCCAGGGCGAAGAAGTCGTCGTGGATGCCCACATGCTCGCGCCCCAGCACCTCGGCCCAGATCCCAGCCAGCAGCTCCTCGATGGGATCGGAAGGCGCCGCGGAGGGCTCCTCCTCGATCCTCTCCACCTCCTCCGGGGCCGGCAGGGCCTTGCGGTCCAGCTTGCCGTTCTCGGTCAGGGGCAGCGCGGACAGGGCCACAAAGGCAGAGGGCAGCATGTAGTCCGGCAGCCTCTGCTGGAGCCATGCCCTCAGGTCGTCGCCCGTGGCCGGACAGGCTACGTAGGCGACGAGCCGGGTCTCGGGATCGCGGCGCACGACGACGGCACACTGCGCAACGTCCGGGTGGCCAGCCAGGACGGCTTCGATCTCTCCAGGCTCGATACGGAAGCCGCGAATCTTGACCTGATTGTCCAGGCGGCCCAGGTACTCGATGGGGCCCTCCGGCCGCCGCCGGACCAGGTCGCCGGTGCGGTAGAGGCGCTCGCCCGTTCCCCAGGGGCTAGGTACGAAGCGCTCCGCGGTCAGGTCCGGCCGGTTCCAGTAGCCCCAGGCCAGTCCGTCGCCCCCGATGAACAGCTCGCCCTCGACGTCCGCTGGGACCGGGAGGCCCTGCCGGTCCAGCACGTGGAGCGACGTGTTGGCGAGCGGGATCCCGATGGGGACGTTCGTCGCCTCCGGCGGCACCTCCCGGATCGGGTACCAGGCCGCGAAGGTCGTGCTCTCCGTGGGGCCGTAGCCGTTGAGCAGGCGGCGCGGCGGGCGGTCCGCCAGCACGGTCCGGGCTGCGACTGGGTCCACGGCCTCGCCGCCCACCAGGAGCTCGCTCATGCCCGCGAAGGCGCCGGGCGACTCCTTCGACATCCGGGTGAACAGCGCCGAGGTCAGGAACATGGTGGAGACCCGCTGCTCGCGCAGCCGCTCCGCGAAGCCGGCGGGGGAGAGCACCACCTCGCGCGGGATGACGACCGTGGCCGCGCCGGTGAGCAGGGCACCCCAGATCTCGTAGGTGGCCGCGTCGAAGCTGATGTTGGCCACGTGACCGGTGCGGTCGCCCGGCCCCAGGCTCACGTAGTTCGTGTCCCGCACCAGCCGCACAATGGCCCGGTGCGGTACGGCCACCCCTTTGGGACGGCCGGTCGAGCCTGAGGTGTAGATCACATAGGCCAGGGCCTCGGGGGGCACGCGGACCGCCAGCGGAGCGGCGTTGCGGGTGGCGATGGCCTTCCAGTCCACCTCCGCGAGCACCACCGTGCAGCCGGTGTCCTCCTTCATGAAGGCTAGCCGCTCATCCGGATAGCCGGGGTCCAGCGGCACGTAAGCGGCCCCCGCCTTCACGATAGCGAGCACGGCCACCAGGAGGTCGGCCGAGCGGTCCATGGCGACCCCTACGCGCGCGTTCGGCTCTATTCCAAGGTGGCGCGCCAAGCGGTTCGACGCCTCATCCAGCCGCCGGTAGGTCCAGACCTCCCCCTCTTCCGTAAAAATCGCTGGCGCCTCCGGCTGCGCCGCCGCCACGGCCGCGAAAAGCTCGCCGAGGCTCGCCTCCCGCGGATAGCCGGTCTCCGTGTCGTTCCACTCGACCAGGACCTGCTGGCGCTCCCCCTCCATCAGCAAAGGGACGTCGCCAACGCGCCGGTCCGGGTCTTCGGCGAAGGCCCGCAGCACACTCCCGAGGCGCTCCAGCACCCGGACGGCCGCGGCATCGTGGAACCGGCCGGTGTCGTGGATCAGCTCCAGCGACAGCTCGTTACCCGTGATGACCACCACGTTCAAGGGGTAGTTGGTCTGCTCGTTCGTGGTCACCCGGGAGATGGCGAGACCAGGAAGGCCTGCCAGGTTGCCGTCCAGGGGATAACTCTCGAGCACCAGGATGTTGTCGAACAGCGCCGCACCCGACGGCAGCCCGCTCCAGGTCTGGACCTCGAAGAGCGGCGCGTGCTCGAAACGCCGCGCCTCGGCCTGCCGCTCCTGCTGCTCGGCGAGCCAGGGGAGCAGGGGGCGCTCGCGGTCCATCTTCACCCGCACCGGCAGCGTGTTGATGAACAGGCCGACCATGGAGTCCGCGCCCGGGAGATCGCCAGGGCGGCCGGCGACCGTGCCGCCGAAGACCACCTCGTCCGCGCCGGTCGCCTGGGCGAGCACGAGCGACCAGGCCCCCTGGAGCAGGGTGTTCAGTGTGAGACGGTGCCGGCGCGCGGTTTCCCGGAGGGCCACTGTGGTCCCCTCCGAAAGGCGCACGCTCCTCCGCTTCGTCTGAAGGACGCCGGCCGCACCCCGGCCGTCGCCCCCCGCCATCAGCGTGGGGGAGGAGAACCCGGCGAGGCTCCGGCGCCAGAACGCCTCGGCCTCCGCCGCGTCCTGCCGCTGCAGCCAGGCGATGTAGTCGCGGTAGGAGCGGGGGGCCGGCAGGGCCGGCTCCCCTCCGGCCGCGAGCGCGGCATAGCCGGTGAACAGCTCCTTGAGCAGGAGGCCCAGCGACCAGCCGTCGACCAGCAGGTGGTGGACGCTCCAGACGAAATGCCAGGAGTCCGCTCCGAGGTCGAACAGCGCCAGCCGGGACAGCGGCGGCTCGCCCAGGTCGAATCCGGTCTCCCGGTCCTCGGCCAAGAAGACTTCGAGCCGGGCCTCCTGCTCCTCGCCGCCCAGGCCCCGCAAGGACTCGCGGCGGATGCCCAGCTCGGCGTCGCGGTAGACGACCTGCACGGGCTTCTCCAAATCCTCCCAATAGAAGCCGGTGCGCAGGACGCCGTGCCGGCCGGCCACGCGCTGGAAGGCCTTCTCGAGCGCGTCCACGTCGAGGCGGCCGGTCAGGCGCAGGCTGAGCTGGATGACGTAGACACCCGACCCCGGCGCGTACAGGCTGGCGAACAGCATCGCCTGCTGCATCGGGGACAGCTCGTAGACGCGTTCGACGTCCGCCCTGTTCATCCCGAGACCTCCGTCAGCCGGCCGTCCAGGAGGTTCAGGATGCGGTGGCTCTGCCTGGCGCAGTCCAGGGAGTGCGTGACCATTACGATCGTGCTCCCCTGGCCGTTCAGCTCCTTGAGCAGGTCCATGACCTCGTCCCCCTGGACCGAGTCCAGGTTCCCCGTGGGCTCGTCTGCCAGGATCAGAGGTGGCCGGGCGGCCACGGCCCGGCAGAGGGCGACGCGCTGCTGCTGCCCGCCCGAAAGCTGGGAGGGAAAGTGGTCGCGGCGGTGGAGCATGCCGACCTGCTCCAGCAGCTCCTCCGTGCGCTTCCGGCGCTCGGCGGCCGGCACACGGCCGTAGAGGAGCGGCAGCTCGACGTTCTCGAAGACCGTGAGCTCCTCCACCAGGTTGAAGTTCTGGAAGACGAAGCCCATCCGCCGCCCGCGCAGCTCGGTGCGCCGGCGCTCGGAGAGCCGGCTGGTGGGCTGGTCCTCGAAGAAGTACTCGCCCGCGCTCGGCGGATCGAGCAGGCCGAGGACGTTGAGCAGCGTCGACTTGCCGGAGCCGGAGGGTCCCATGATCGACACGAAGTCCCCGGGCCGGATCTCCAGGTCGATCCCGGCCAGGGCGGTGGTCTGCACGGACTCCGCCGCGGCATAGACCTTCTCGAGCTTCTCGATGCGGATCATCATCGTCCTCTCTACTCGTACCGCAGCGCCTCGGCCGGGTCGACCAGGGCCGCCTTGAGAGCCTGGTAGCTCACCGTGAGCCAGGCGATGACCAGGGCGACCAGGCCGCCCAGGACGAAGTTCGTGATGTGGATGTCGGTCCTGTACGGGAAGCCCTGGAGCCAGTCCTTCATCAGCAGGTAGGCCACGGGCCAGGCGATCAGGTTGGCCACGACGACCAGCAGGGCGAGCTCCCGGGAGAGCAGGAGCACCACCTCGCTTACGGAGCTCCCCAGGACCTTGCGGATGCCGATCTCGCGGGTGCGCTTCTCGGCCGTGAACGAGGCGAGGCCCAGCAGGCCGAGGCAGGCCACGGACACCGCCAGCACCGCGAAGAAACCCACGAGCTGCGCGAGCCTCTGCTCGGCCCGGTAGTAGCGCTCGAACTCGTCGTCCAGGAAGAAGTAGTCGAACGGCTTGGTCGGCAGGATGCGGCGCCAGGCGCTCTCCAGGCTCCGCAGCGTCTCCCCGCGGTTCTCCGGCGCGATCCGGACGTACATGAAGTGGAAGGCGAGCGGCCGGATGTGCATGATCAGCGGCTCGTAGCCGAACTGCAGCGGCCGGTGGTGGAAGTCGCGCACGACCCCCACGATCTTCCCTTCCTTCCACCCGGCCCAGACCACCTCCCTGCCCAGCGCCTGGTCCGGCGACGAGAGCCCCCAGTGGCGCACCACGGCCTCGTTGACCAGGAAGGCGGCGTCCTTGTCCTTGTCCTCGCCGGGCGCGATGTTCCGGCCGGCCACGAGCGGGAGGTCGAACAGCTCGACGAAGTCGTAATCCACGATCAGCGTGCCGAAGTCCTCGGTCACCTTGCCGCCGTCGAGCCACATGGCCATCTGCGGCAGCTCCCGTCCCACGGTCAGGGAGGAGAAGGTGGTGCCGCGCACGTTCGGGATGCGCCCGATCTCTTCCTTGAGGCTGACGTAAGTGTCACGCAGCCGGACGTCCCGGATGGGCAGGACCACGACCTCTTCGATGTCGATGCCCAGCTCCTGCGAGCGCATGTAGCGGAGCTGGTCGTAGATGATCCCGGCCCCGATCAGCAGCCCCACGGACACGGCGAACTGGAAGACGATGAGCACCTTGCGGAACGCGCCGCTGCCCACGCCGCCCACGAGGGAGCTCTTGAGCACCTGCGCCGGGCGGAACCGCGACAGGAAGAGAGCCGGGTAGCTGCCGGCAACCAGGCCGACGAGCAGCGTCAGCCCGAGCAGGCCGAGCCAGGCCGTGGAGTCGAGCTGGAGCGCGATCTCCCGGCCCGAGAAGGCGTTGAACGCCGGCAGCGTAAGGCGGACCAGGACCAGGGCCAGGACGACGGCCAGGATGCAGAGGAGGAGCGATTCGCCTAGGAACTGGGTGATGAGCTGCGAGCGGTGCGCCCCCACCACCTTGCGCACCCCGACCTCCCGCGCCCGGCCGGCGAAGCGGGCCGTGGCCAGGTTCATGAAATTGACGCAGGCGATCAGCAGCGTCAGGGCGCCGATGGCCGAGAAGATGTAGATGTAGGACATGTCCCCGTTGACCTCCATCTCGTAGTTCAGCTTCGAGTGGAGGTGGATGTCCGTCAGGGGCTGGAGGCTGAACCCGACCTTGGGCGGCGGATCGACCCGGACCGGCGGGAGGTGCTTCTTCAGGAACTCCGGGAGCTTCGCCTCCACGCTCGCGGGGGTCACGCCCTTGGCCAGCTTGATGTAGGTGTAGCAGTCGGCCAGGTACCAGGAGCTCAGGAGCACCCTCTGGTCCTTGATGTGGTCCAGGGTGGAGGTGGAGGCGAGGACCTCGAAGTGGAAGTGGGCGTTGACGGGCATGTCCTCGACGACCGCCGTGACCCGGTAGTCCTCGTCGGAGTAGCCGCTGTCGATCCTCAGCACCTTGCCCAGAGCGCTCTCGTTGCCGAAGTACTTGCGCGCCGTGGAGGCGGTGAGCACCACGGTGTTGGGCTCCACGAGCGCCGTGTCCGCATCGCCCTCCACGGCGGGGAGGGTGAAGATGCGGAAGAAGCCGGGGTCCGCCCAGTAGAAGCGGTCGTAGAACAGCTTGTCGGTCCCGTAGCTGACCGCCACACGGCCGGGGAGGCCCCCCTCGAAGTAGGGGAAGAGGCGGACCGCCTCTTCGATCTCCGGCATGTCCTCCTTCAGGGTCGGCGCGAGCCGGGGCGGGCTGGTGGACCAGAAGTCGGGCTCCTGGCCGTGGAGCTGCCAGTCCTCGGTGACGCGGTAGATCCGGTCCATGTCCGCCCAGGACCGGTCGTAGCTCAGCTCGTGCCGCAGGAACAGGAGGATGAGCAGGCAGCACGCCATGCCCAGGGTCAGTCCCAGGACGTTGATGAGGGAGTGGCCCTTGTGCTTGACCAGGTGGCGCGCGGCGATCTTCAGGTAGTGTCCCAGCATGGTTCCTCTTGTCTAGCGGCCCCGCTTGCCGCCGATGCGGGCCATGAGCTTGTTCAGGTCCTTCTGGCTGATCCGCGCCTCGGGGGAGTCCTCTTCAGGCACGGTGACGGGGGCCTCGGCGGCCGTTTCCGTCATTCCCGCAGACGCCGCGATCTCGCCGAGGTCCGGGAACCGGAAGAGGTCCCGCGCCTCCAGCGCGAGCCCCGCCTCCCGGGCGCGGAAGACGACCTGGACGGCGAGGATTGAGTCGCCTCCCAGCTCGAAGAAGTTGTCGCGGGTGCCCGCCCGCGGCACGCCCAGGACCTCTTCCCAGACGCGGGCCAGGGCGATCTCGGCCGGGGTGCGCGGCGCGTCGTCCCCGCGTCCCTCGCGATCACTGCGTTCCCGGGACGGCGCGGGCAGGGCCTTGCGGTCGACCTTGCCGTTGGGGGAGAGGGGCAGGGCTTCCAGGGGGACGAAGGCCGCGGGGACCATGTAAGGCGGCAGCTTGCCGCCGAGGTACTGGCGCAGCTCTGCGGGCTCGACGCCGGAATCGGAGACCACGTAGCCGGCGAGCATCTTGTCGCCGGGGCCGTCCTGCCGGGCCACGACCACGCACTCGCGCACCGCGGGATGGCTCGCCAGCACCGCTTCGATCTCCCCCAGCTCGATGCGGAAGCCGCGGACCTTGACCTGGAAGTCGATCCGGCCCAGGAACTCCAGGGTGCCGTCCGGGAGCCGGCGCGTCAGGTCGCCGGTGCGGTAGAGGCGGGAGCCGGGTTCACCGAACGGATCGGGGACGAAGCGCTCGGCCGTTAGGTCCGGCCGGCCGTGGTAGCCCCGCGCCAGCCCGTCGCCGCCGATGAGCAGCTCGCCCGCCACGCCCAGAGGTGCCAGCTTGTCGTCTCGCGTCAGCAGGTGGAGCGTGGTGTTGCCCAGGGGGAGCCCCACGGGCACCGGCCGCTCGCCGGGTCTCACTGGCAGGAGGGCCGACCAGACCGTGGTCTCGGTGGGGCCGTAGACGTTCCACAGCTCGCCGACCCTGGGCAGCAGCCGGTCCGCCAGGGCGCGGGGCAGGGCCTCGCCGCCGCACAGGGCCTTGAGGTCCGGCTTTCCGGCCCAGCCCCCCTCCAGAAGGAGAGTCCACGTGGCAGGCGTCGCCTGCATGCAGGTGGCGCCCGCCAGAGCCGCGGCCAGACGGAGGGTGTCGGCAGCGGTCTCGCGGCTCGCGATCTCGATGCGCGCGCCCACGATCAAGGGGAGCAGCAGCTCGGTGACCGCGATGTCGAAGGACAGAGTGGTCACGGCCAGCATCACGTCCCCGGCGCCGAGGCCCGGCTTGTCGGCCATGGTGGCCAGGTAGTTGACGACGCCGCGGTGGCGGACCTCCACGCCCTTGGGCTTGCCCGTGGAGCCCGAAGTGTAGATGACGTAGGCGAGGTTCTCCGGATCGGTGGACGGCAGGGGAACAGGAAGATCGTTCTCCTCTTCGTCCAGAAGGACGATCTCCGCACCGTTGTAGGCACCAAGCAACGCCCGTTCCGTCAGGAGGACCCGGGCTCCGGAGTCCTCGAAGATGTACGCCAGACGCTCCCGCGGGTGTGTGGGATCGAGAGGCACGTACGCGCCGCCCGCCTTGAGCACCGCGAGCAGGCCGACCACCAGGTCGGGCGAGCGGTCGGCACAGAGGCCCACCAGGACGTCGGGCCCCACGCCCCGCCGCACGAGCCGCCGGGCCAGCCTCCCGGCGCGCCGGTCGAGCTCGCGGTAGGTGAGCGTCGGCCCGATGGCCAGGGCCTCCGGCGTCCTCGCCGCCTGCGCGGCCACCAGATCGTGGACGCAGGCGTCTGCCGGGTACATGGCCGCGGCGTCGTTGTGCTCCAACAGCACCTGGTGGCGCTCGGTCTCGGGCATCAGCGGCAGGTCCCGGAGAGAGAGGTCCGGTGCCTCGACCATGCTCCGGAGCAGCCGCTCGTAATGACCGGCGAGGCGCTCCGCCGTCACGGCATCGAAGAGGTCGGCATCGTACTCCAGGAACCCGCCGTTCTCCACGAGATTGAGGGTCAGGTCGAACTTCGCCATGCCCGCGTCGACCGGGACCTGCCGGAGGGTCAGCCCCTCCAGCTCCAGCGTCCCCAGCGGGGCGTTCTGGAGGATGAACAGGACCTGGAACACGGGCGGACGCCGCAGATCCCGATCCGGGGCCACCTCGTCCACCAGCCGCTCGAACGGCAGGTCCTGGTGGGCAAAGGCATCGAGGGCCATGTCGCGCACCCGTTCCAGCCTGTCTCCCAGGCGGACGCGCATCACCAGGGTGTTGACGAAGAAACCGATCAAGTCCTCGGCCTCGCGGCGCGTGCGTCCGGCCACGGGCGTGCCCACCAGCACGTCCTCCTGGCCCGCGTGGCGTCCGAGGAGGACCGCCCAAGCCGCCAGCAGCGCCATGAAGGGAGTGGCTCCGTGGCGGCGGCTCAGGGCCGTCACTCCCTCCAGGAGATCGGGGGCCAGATTCACGGGCCGGATGCCGCCGCGGCGGGTCGGCAGGGCCGGCCGCGGCCGGTCGGTGGGGAGCTCCAGCGCGGCCGGAGCCCCGGCGAGCTGTTGTTTCCACCAGTCGAGCTGCCGGTCGAGGACCTCGCCCTCCAGCCAGCCCCGCTGCCAGATCGAGTAGTCGGCGTATTGCACGGGCAGCTCCGGCAGTGGAGAGGGCAGCCCCTGGGAGAAGGCTTCATGGAGAACCCCGATCTCGCGCAGCAGCACGCCCCAGGACCAGCCGTCGGAGACGATGTGGTGCATGGTCATGACCAGCAGCCGGTCGTGCTCGCCGAGGCGGACCAGGGCCAGGCGCAGCAGCGGTCCGCGCTGGAGGTCGAACGGCCGGCGGACCTCTTCCAGGGCGCGCTCCCGCGCCTCTCTCTCGTCAGGAAGGTCGATCACCCGGATCTCCGGCCGCCGGTCCGCATCGAACGGAGCGACCACCTGGACCGGCTTCCCGGCGCGGGAGGGAAACGTGGTGCGCAGCGACTCGTGGCGGCGGACGATTTCTACAAAAATCCGCTCCAGGAGGTCGAGGGACAGCTCGCCGGTGAGCCGCACCGCCGACGACAGGTTGTAGGCCGCGCTCCCCGGCTCGATCTGGTCCAGGAGCCAGAGGCGCTGCTGGCCGAAGGAGAGGGGGAGGTCTCCCTGCCGCAGCTCCGGGGGAAGGGGGATCAGGGGTGGAGCCTGAACGGCACCGTCCTGTCTGGCTGTCCGCACCGCCTCGGCCAGCCGGGCGACCGTGGGCGCCTCGAACAGCCTGCGCAGCGGCAGGTCCACGCCCAGGACCTCGCGGATCCGGGAAACTACCTGGGTACCCAGCAGGGAGTGGCCGCCCAGCTCGAAGAAGTTGTCGTGGATGCTGACCCGCTCCAGCCGCAGCACCTCGGCCCAGACGCCTGCCAGCAGCTCCTCCATGGGATCGGTGGGCGCCACGAACCCCTCTGCCTTCTCCCGGGACCGCTCCGGCGCGGGAAGGGCCTTGCGGTCGACCTTGCCGTTGGGAGAGAGGGGCAGGGCCGGGAGGGTGACGAACACCGCGGGAACCATGTACGGCGGCAGCTTCCCGCCCAGGAAGCCGCGCAGCTCGGAGGCATCCCCGACGATGTAGGCCACCAACGCCGTGTTGCCATCGTCCCTGCGGGCCACGACCACACACTCCCGCACGGCGGGATGGCTCGCCAGCACCGCCTCGATCTCCCCCAGCTCGATGCGGAAGCCGCGGACCTTCACTTGATGATCGATCCGTCCCAGGAACTCCAGGGTGCCGTCCGGGAGCCGGCGAGCCAGGTCGCCGGTGCGGTAGAGACGGGAGCCCGGAGCGCCGAAGGGATCGGGGACGAAGCGCTCGGCCGTGAGGTCCGGCCGGCCGTGGTAGCCCCGGGCCAGCCCGTCGCCGCCGATGAGCAGCTCGCCCGCCACTCCCAGAGGGGCCAGCTCGCCGTCCCGGGCCAGGAGATGGAGGGTGGTGTTGGCCAGCGGCAGCCCCACGGGCACCGGCCGTTCGCCGGGTCTCACGCGCAGCACGGCCGACCAGACCGTGGTCTCGGTAGGACCGTAGACGTTCCAGAGCTCGCCGACCTTGGGAAGCAGCCGGTCCGCCAGGGCTCGGGGCAGGGCCTCGCCGCCGCAGAGCGCCTTAAGGCCCGGCTGTCCCGCCCAGCCCCCTTCCAGGAGCATGGTCCAGGTGGCGGGAGTGGCCTGCATGCAGGTGGCAGACTCCATCGCGGTTGCCAGGAGGACCGGATCGCCAGCGGTCTCCCTGCTCGCGATCTCCACGCGCGCTCCCACGGTCAGGGGGAGGAGCAGCTCGGTGACCGCGATGTCGAAGGACAGCGTAGTCACGGCCATCATCACGTCCCCGGCTCCGAAGCCCGGCGTGCCGGCCATGCTCGCCAGGTAATTGACGACTCCGCGATGGCGGACCTCCACGCCCTTGGGCCTTCCCGTCGAGCCCGAGGTGTAGATGACGTAGGCCAGGTTCTCCGGATCGGCGGCCGGCAGCGGCACGTCGACGTCCTCCCTGTCCTCTTCAAGCTCCGTGAGGAGGATCCGCACCTTCGCGTCTTCGAGGATGTAGTCGAGGCGTTCCCGCGGGTGGTTCGGGTCGAGGGGCACGTACGCCCCGCCCGCCTTCAGCACGCCCAGGAGCATCACCAGCAGCTCGGGCGAGCGTTCGGCGGAGAGGCCCACCAGGACATCCGGTCCGACGCCCTGCCGCACCAGGCGCCGGGCCAGGCGTCCGGCGCGTTGGTCGAGCTCGCAATAGGTCATCCGGCCGACCGCCAGGACCTCCGGAGTCCTCGCGGCCTGGGCGGCAATCAGCTCGTGCACGCAGGCATTCGACGGGCAGGAGACCGCGGCGTCGTTGTGCTCCGCCAGCACCTGGTGCCGCTCGGTCTTTGGCATCAGGGGCAGGTCCCGGAGAGGGAGATCGGGCTTCGCGGCGATCCCGTGGAGCAGCCGCTCGTAGTGGCCGAGGTGGCGCTCCGCCGTGGCAGCATCGAAGAGGTCGGCGTCGTACTCCAGGAAGCCTGTGAGCCCGCCGCCGGTCTCGATCAAATTGAGGGTCAGGTCGAACTTCGCGGCGCCCGCATCGACCGGGACCTGGCGCAGCGTCAACCCCTCCAGCTCTAGGGCGTCGAGAGGCGCGTTCTGGAGGATGAACAGAACCTGGAACACCGGTGGGCGCCGCAGGTCCCGGTCCGGCGCCACCTCGTCCACCAGCCGCTCGAAGGGCAGGTCCTGGTGGGTGAAGGCGTCGAGGGACGCTTCCCGCACCCGCCCCAGCAGCCCGCCGAAGCCGGGAGAGCCCGCGAGATCCACGTGCAGCACCAGGGTGTTGACGAAGAAGCCGATCAGGTCCTCGGCCTCCCGCCGGTTGCGCCCGGCCACGGGCGTGCCCACCAGCACCTGCTCCTGGCCCGCGTGGCGCCCCAGCAGGACCGCCCAGGCCGCCAGCAGGGCCATGAACGGGGTCGCTCCATGGCGCCGGCAGACCCCGATCACGCCTTCCAGGAGGTCGGGGGGAAGGTTCAGGGGGCGGACGCCGCCGCGGTGGGACGGCAGGGCGGGCCGCGGCCGGTCCGTGGGAAGCTCCAGCACCGCCGGGGTGCCGGCGAGCTGGCGCTTCCAGTAGGCGAGCTGCCGGTCCAGGACCTCCCCCTCCAGACAATCGCGCTGCCAGACCGCGAAGTCCGCGTACTGCACGGGCAGCTCGGGCAGGGGAGAGGGCAGGCCCTGGGAGAAGGCCTCGTAGAGGACCCCGATCTCGCGCAGCAGCACGCCCCAGGACCAGCCGTCGGACACGATGTGGTGCATCGTCATCACGAGCAGCGAGTCCCTCTCCCCGAGCCGGACCAGGGCCAAGCGCAGCAGCGGGCCGCGCTGAAGGTCGAAGGGCTGCCGGGCCTCCTCCAGGGCGAATGCCCGTGCCTCCTCCCCTGGGAGGTCGACCACCCGGATCTCCGGCCGGTGCTCGGGAGCGATCCGCTGGACCGGCGTCCCTCCATGGGAGGGGAACGTGGTGCGCAGCGACTCGTGCCGGCGGACGATCTCCGCGAAAATCCGCTCCAGAAGATCGACCGACACCTCGCCGGTCAGGCGCACCGCGGCCGGCAGGTTGTACGCCGCGCTCCCCGGCTCGATCTGGTCGAGGAGCCAGAGCCGCTGCTGGGCGAAGGAGAGGGGCAGCTCCCCCTCCCGCGGCAGGCGGACGAGCGGCTTGGGCGGTACCGTCCCCTCGTCGCGGGCCGCCCGCACCGCCGCGGCCAGCCGGGCCACGGTAGGGGCCTCGAAAAGCTTCCGCAGAGGCAGGTCCACGCCCAGAATCTCATGGATGCGCGACCGCACCTGGGTCGCCATCAGCGAATGGCCGCCGAGGTCGAAGAAGTTGTCGTGGACCCCGATCCGCTCGATCCGGAGCACCTCGGACCAGAGGCCGGCCAGCAGCTCCTCCACCGGATCGGACGGCGCCACGAAGCTGGCGGTGCTCTCCCGGACCGGCGCCGGCAGCGCCTTGCGGTCCACCTTGCCGTTGGGCGAGAGCGGCAGGGCCTCCAGCGTCACGAAGACAGGCGGCACCATGTACTCGGGCAGCCGCTCACCCAGGAACGCCCGCAGCTCTCCGGGCTGGGCGCCTCCGGTCACGTACGCCACCAGCATCCCCTCGCGCGCCACGACAACGCACCCTCGTACCGACGGATGGCCTCCCAGGATTGCTTCGATCTCCCCGAGCTCGATGCGGAAGCCGCGGATCTTCACCTGGTGGTCGATCCGGCCCAGGTACTCCACATTGCCGTCGGGCAGCAGCCGGGTCAGGTCGCCTGTGCGGTAGAGGCGGCCTCCAGGCTCGTTTCCAAAGGGGTCCGGGACGAACGCCGCCGCGGTCAGGTCCGGCCGCGCCAGGTAGCCGCGGGCCAGGCCCATGCCGCCCAGGAGCAGCTCGCCAGGGATGCCGATGGCCTGCGCGTGCAGGCCGCGGTCCGCCACGTGCAGGCGGAGGTTGGCGATGGGCCGGCCGATGGGCACGATCGAGCGCGGCGGCTCGGGCACGCAGGGCCAGAAGCTCACGTCCACCGACGCCTCGGTCGGACCGTAGAGGTTGTGCAGCTCGGCGTGCCCCAGCCGCGTGAAGAACCGGCGGACCAGCTCCACCGGCAGCGCCTCGCCGCTCGCCATCACCCGCCGCAGCGAGGTCAGGGACTTGAGGCCCGGCGCCCCCTCCAGGAAGGCCTGGAGCATGGACGGCACGAAGTGGAGGGTAGTGATCCCCTCGCGGGCGATCAGCTCCGCCAGGTAGACCGGATCTTTGTGCCCCTCGGGCCGGGCGAAGACCAGGCGCGCCCCGGCGATCAGGGGCCAGAAGAATTCCCAGACGGAGACGTCGAAGGAGAACGGGGTCTTCTGCAGCACCCGGTCCTCCGGCGTCAAACCGTAGGCCTCCTGCATCCAGAGCAGCCGGTTGACGATGCCGCGGTGGGGGATCATCACGCCCTTGGGCGTGCCCGTGGAGCCGGAGGTGAAGAGAACGTAAGCCAGTCCCTCGTCCCCCTGTCCCCCCTCTGCCATCCCCTCTTCCGGGAGAGGGTCGGGATGGTCGAGCAGGACGGCTTGCTCACCCCTCCCCGGCAGCAGACCGGCATGCTTCTCCTGGGCGAGAACCACGGAGATGCCGGCGCTCTCGATCAGAACGGCCAGGCGTTCCGGCGGGAGTGTGGGATCGAGCGGCACGTAGGCCGCTCCCGCCTCCATGGTTCCCAGGAGCCCCACGACCATCTCCAGCGAACGCTCCAGGAGCACGCCCACCCGGCCGCCCGGCTCGACGCCCAGCCGGACCAGGTGCCGGGCGAGCCGGCGGGCGCTGTCCACCAGCTCGCGATAGGTCAGAGATTCCCCCTCGAAGGCGGCCGCCACCGCATCGGGAATCCTCTCCGCCTGCGCGGCGATCAGCTCGTGCAGGCAGACGCCCGTGGGATAGGTGGTCGCCGTGTCGTTCCACTCCGCCAGCACCTGCCGCCGCTCCATCGGGAGGAGGAGCGGCAGCTCCGAAAGAGGGCGGCCGGGGTCCTCGACAGCCGCCTCCAGGAGGACGCTGTAACGAGCGGCCAAGCGCTGGACCGTGGGCCGGTCGAAGAGGTCCGAGCTGTACTGGAGAGAGCCGGTCACCCCGCCGCCCCGCTCCGTCAGCGAGAGCGTGAGGTCGAACATCGAGGCCCGGCTCTCCATCTCCTCCGGGCGGAAGGAGAGGCCGGCCGCGGAGACCTCCGGCACGGGCGGGAGGTTGTGGAACAGGAACATGACCTGGAAGAGCGGGTTGCGCCCCAGGTCCCGGTCCGGCCGGACCGCCTCCAGGATGCGCTCGAACGGTGCGAGCTGGTGCCCGAACGCCTCCAGGGAAGAGCGCCTCACCCGGCGCAGCAGCTCGCGAAAATCCGGATCGCCCGGCGCATTACCCGACGCATTACCCGACGCATTACCCGAAAGATCGCCGCGCAGCACCAGGGTATTGATGAACAGCCCGAACAGCCCTTCCAGCTCCTTGCGGCTGCGGCCCGCCACCGAGGTCGCCACCAGGAGGTCGGACTGCCCGGAGTGGCGCAGAAGGAAGGTGAGGAAGCCCGCCAGGAAGGCCATGAAGGGCGTGGCCTCCTCGCTCCGCGCCAGCTCGGACAGGGCCTGGGCGACCCGCGGAGGCACGGACACGGAGACCGACGATCCGCGGAAGCTCTGGACCGCCGGCCGCGGCCGGTCCGAGGGCAGCTCCAGGCCCGCGGGAGGGTCCGCGAGCTGATGGCGCCAGTAGGCGAGATCGGACTCCATGGTCTCGGTCTGTCCGCGCTGCCAGACCGCGAAGTCGGCGAACTGGATGGGCAGCGCCGGCAGCGGTGAGCCCTCGTAGAGAGCTGCCAGCTCGCGCACGAGAACGCCCTGGGACCAGCCGTCCGCGATCACGTGATGAGTGGTCAGAAGCAGCAGGATCTCGTCCCGCTCGACCTGGGCCAGGATCATCCGCAGCAGCGGACCCCGAGCCAGGTCGAACGGCCGGTCCACGGCCTCGGCGGCTCTGCGCGACCACTCGGCCTTGCGCCGCTCCGCCGGCAGGGCGGTGAGGTCGACCCGTTGCGCAGGGATCTCCATGGACGGGAGCACTTCCTGGACGGGTCCGTCGCTCCCGGCCCGGAACACGGTGCGCAGAATCTCGTGGCGGTCCACCACCTCGCGGACGGCGCGGGCGAAGAGCGCGTGATCGAGCCGGCCCGAGAGCCGCATCTGGCTGGCCAGCGTGTAGGCCGGGTTCCCGGGCTCGAGCTGGTCCAGGAACCAGAGCTGCTGCTGCAGGAACGTCAGGGGAGCCGGTCCCCTCCCTGTACGGGGGGGGATGGGGGGCTCTGCGGAGGCGAGCGCCTCCTGGACCGCGTCCCGCAGCGCGGGCACGGTGGCCTTCTCGAACAGGGACCGCACCGGCAGCTCCACGGAGAGCTCCTGCCGCAGGCGAGCCACCACGCGCAGGGCGATCAGCGAGTCGCCGCCAAGATCGAAGAAGCGGTCTCCCGGGCCGATCTGATCGACGCCCAGGACCTCCTTCCAGACGCGGGCGATGCCCGCGATGACAGGATCGTCCGAGAACGCCAGATCCTCGCCCGCCTCGGCGGTCGGCGCCGCCGGCCCTTCCTCATGAGCGGCCTCTTCGACGGAGACGAGGCCATGCGGAGCGGCGTTCCGTGCCGGCTCGATCCAGTGGCGGCGGCGCTCGAACGGGTAGGTGGGGAGCGGCACGCGGCGGCGGCGTTCCCCGTCGTGAAAGGCCTTCCAATTCACGGCGAGGCCCGCGGCCCAGAGCGTGCCGAGGGCGGCGAGCACGGAGACCGGCTCCGTCTGACCTTCGTCCGGGGGAGGGAGAGAGGGGACGGCAACTCTGTCGCCCGCTCTCTTCCGGGCCAGGCGGGTCAGCGCCCGGCCGGGACCGACCTCCAGCAGGACGCGGCCCGGCTCGGCCAGCAGGGCCTCCAGCCCGTCGGCGAAGCGCACAGTCTGGCGCAGGTGCCGGACCCAGTAAGCGGGATCGGTGGCCTCTTCTGCGGTGATCCAGCGGCCGGTGACGTTCGAGACCCACGGGATCTCCGGCGGGTTCAGGACCACTCCCCGGACCAGCTTCGTGAACGCCTCCAGGACCGGTTCCATCTGGCGGGAGTGGAAGGCGTGCGAGGTGGCGAGGCGCTTCCCCTCGACGCCCCGCGCCGCAATCTCGGCCCGCAGCGCCTCCACCGCCTCCTCGGAGCCGGACACCACGCACTGTGCAGGTCCGTTCACCGCGGCGAGGGAGAGCGTGCCCAGGAGGGGCAGGACCTCCTCCTCGGGGAGCGGCACGGCCAGCATGGCGCCGCCGGGCAGCTCCTCGACGAGCCGGCCGCGGGCGGCGACCAGGACCAGCGCGTCCTCCAGGGACAGGGTCCCGGAGAGATGGGCCGCCACGTACTCGCCCACGCTGTGGCCGAGCAGCGCCTGGGGCTGCACGCCCCAGGACATCCAGAGCCGGGCCAGCGCCGTTTCCAGCACGAACAGGGCCGGCTGGGTGACCGAGGTGCGGTCGAGCCGCCCTTCCGGATCCTGGAAGATCAGATCCCGGATGTCCTCGCCGCCCAGGTGGGGCCGCAGGATCGCGGCCATGTGGTCCACCTCGCGGCGGAAGAGCGGCTCGGTCAGGTACAGCTCCCTCCCCATGCCGGAGCGCTGGCTCCCCTGGCCGGGGAAGAGGAACGCCAGGCTGGCGCTGCCGTCCCGCGGCGTGCCGTCGAGCAGCCGGTCGCGGCCGGAGAGCGCCTCCACTGCGTCCTCGCGGTCGCGGCAGACCACGGCCCGCCGCCAGGGGAGAGCCCGGCGCCCCATCTGAAGCGTAAAGGCGACATCCGCCAGCTCCTGCTCTTTTTCTCGCAGGTGCGCGGCCAAGCGCTCGGTGGCCCTGTCCAGCGCGCTCCGCGTCTTGGCGGAGAGCACCAGGAGCTGCCAGGGGCGCGCCGCCGGGGAGGTCTCGGGAAGCGCGGGCGCCTCCTCCACCACCACGTGGGCGTTGGTGCCGCCGATGCCGAACGAGCTCACTCCCGCCCGGCGAGGGTTTCCGTCCGCCTCCCAGGGACGGAGCCGGTCATTGACGAAGAACGGGCTCGCCGCAAAGTCGATCTGCGGGTTCGGACGCTCGATCCAGAGGCTCGGCGGGATCTCCCCGTGCTCCAGCGCCAGCACGGTCTTGATGAGCCCGGCCACGCCTGCGGCGCTGTCGGTATGGCCGATGTTGCTCTTGACCGACCCCAGAGCGCAGAAGCCGCGGCGGGTCGCTCCCGCGGCCTTGAAGGCCTTGGTCAGGCCCGTGATCTCAATGGGGTCCCCCAGCGGCGTGGCCGTGCCGTGGGTCTCCACGTAGCTCACGGTCTCCGGATCGACCCCGGCCAGGGCCAGGGCGCGGGCGATCACCTCGGCCTGCCCCTCCACGCTCGGGGCCGTGAAGCCGATCTTGTTGGCGCCGTCGTTGTTGATCGCCGAGCCCTTGAGCACGGCGCGCACCGTGTCGCCGTCCGCCAGGGCGTCGGAGAGCCGCTTCAGGACCACGATCCCGGCGCCGCTGCTGAACACCGTGCCCCGCCCCTTGGCGTCGAAAGCCCGGCAGTGTCCGTCCGGCGACAGTATCCCCTCCTCCTGGAAGAGGTAGCCCGTGGTCTGCGGGCTGCGGACCGCCACGCCTCCCGCCAGCGCCACGTCACACTCGTAGTCGAGCAGGGCCTGGCGCGCCATGTGGACGGTCACCAGCGACGTCGAGCAGGCGGTCCCGACAGACAGGCTTGGCCCTCGCAGGTTCAGCTTGTAGGAGACGCGGGTGGCCAGCGTGTCCTTGTCGTTGCCCATCACCATCTGCCAGCTCTCGTCCGGCGAAGGCCTGTGCGAGAGCAGGTTGACCACCAGGTAGGTGCTGAACGTCTGGCCGGCGTAGACGGCGATGCGTCCGACGTGGGTCTCGGGGTCGATGCCGGCCTGTTCGAGCGCTTCCCAGGCGCACTCCAGGAAGACCCGCTGCTGCGGATCGGTGATCGCGGCCTCCCGCGGGCTGAGCCCGAAGAACGGCGCGTCGAAGAGCTCGGCGCCGGCGATCACGCCGCGGGCGCGGACGTAGCGCGGGTTCGCGAGCACCTCGGGCTCCACCCCGGCGGCGAGCAGCTCCTCGCCGGAGAAGCGCGAGATGGACTCCACGCCGTCCCGGAGGTTGCGCCAGAACGTCTCCAGGTCCGGCGCGCCGGGGAAGCGCCCCGCCATCCCGACAACGGCGACCTCCTCCAGCGGCTCGTCGTCGAAGGCGTCCAGATCCTGCGGCTCGGTCTTCGGCTCCGTCATGAGATCCCCCGCTGCCGGGCGAGGGCCTTGCGCCGGCGCTGGGCGGCCTCCCGCTCGCGGCGGGCCATCTCCTGAATACTCTGAACACCCGCCAGCTCGGCCGTGTCCTCTGCCTTGCCCAGCCGTCCGGCCAGGGCATGGACGGTCGGGTGCTGGAACAGCTCGATCAGGGGGAAGTCGGCCTGCAGGCGCTCGCGCAGCTTGCCATGCACCTCGGCCGCGAGGATCGAGTGCCCGCCCAGGTCGAAGAAGTTGTCGTGGATGCCCACGCGGTCGAGCCCGAGGACCTCCTGCCAGACCTGCGCGATGACGCGCTCCTTCTCGTTCTGCGGCGATACGAAAGAGGCCGCGAGCTCGGGGCGGTCGCGGCCCGGCTCGGGCAGGCTCCTGCGGTCGATCTTGCCGCTGGACAGCAGGGGCAGCCGCTCCAGGAAGACCACCGCCGAGGGGACCATGTAGATCGGCAGCTTGTCCCGCAGGGCGCTCCGCAGCTCGTCCCAGCCGAGGCTCCCCTCGCGGACCACGTAGGCGATCAGCCGGCGGTCCGAGAGGGACCCCGCCGCCACCACCACGCACTGCCGCACCGCCGGGTGCGCGAGCAGGGCCGCCTCGATCTCTCCGATCTCGATGCGGAAGCCGCGGATCTTGACCTGATGGTCGAACCGGCCCAGGTACTCCACCTCGCCGTTCGGCAGCCGGCGCGCCATGTCGCCGGTACGGTAGAGGCGGGAGCCGGGGAGTCCGAACGGGTCGGGCACGAAGCGCTCCGCCGTCAGGTCGGGCCGGCCGCGATAGCCGCGGGCGAGGCCCTCGCCGCCGATGCACAGCTCGCCCGGCGCGCCCGGCGGGACCACCTCCCTGTGCAGCCCGAGCAGGTGGATCACCTGGTTGGCCATGGGAAGGCCCACCGGCACCGGGCGGTCGCCGGCCTGCAAGACATGCAGGGAGGACCAGACCGTGGTTTCGGTGGGGCCGTAGAAGTTCCAGAGCGAGTCGACGACGGGCAGGAGGCGGTCCGCCAGCGAGCGGGAGAGCGCCTCGCCGCCGCACAGGGCCTTGAGGCAGGGCCGGCCCGGCCAGCCGCCGTCGAGCAGCAGGTTCCAGGTGGAGGGTGTCGCCTGCAGGCAGGTCGCGCCGCAAGCCTCCATGGCTGTCCCCAGGAGCGCGGCGTCGCCGGCAACCTCGCGGCGCACCAGCTCGATCCGCGCTCCAACCGCCAGGGGGAGCAGCAGCTCGGTGACCGCGATGTCGAAAGAGAGCGTGGTCGCCGCAATGATCACGTCGCCTTCCCCCAGCCCCGGGTATCCCGGCGTGGAGGAGAGGAAGTTGACGACCGACCGGTGGCGGACCTCGACCCCCTTGGGCCGGCCCGTGGAGCCCGAGGTGTAGATGACGTAGGCCAGGCAGTCGGGAAAGGCGCGAGGCAGGGGGACGCGGACGTCCTCTTCTTCATCACCTTCCTCACCGAGCAGGACGATCCGCGCCCCGTGCGCGGGGAGGACGTCCAGGAGAGCCGGCTCGGTGATCAGCACCGGGGCCGCGGCATCGGCCAGGATGTGCCCCAGCCTCTCCGGCGGGTTGGCCGGATCCAGGGGCACGTACGCGCCGCCCGCCTTGAGCACGGCGAGGAGGCCCACCAGGAGGAGAAGGGAGCGCTCGGCACAGAGCCCGACCAGGACGTCCGGCCCCACGCCCAGGCGCACCAGGCGCCGGGCCAGGCGGTCGGACCTCTCCGCCAGCTCGCGGTAGGTGAGGCTCCTGCCCTCCGCGGAAATTGCCACACTGTCCGGCAACCTCCGGGCAGTCGCCTCGAACAGCTCGTGGGCGAGCAGGTCCGAGGGGAAGGGGAAGTCCGAGTCGTTGAGGTTCACGACTAGCTCGTGCCGCTCGGCGTCCGAAAGGACCCGCAGATCGGAGAGCCGCGCACCGGCGGCCGCTCCGGCGGCGACGTTGACGAAGTGGCGGGCCAGGCGCTTCGCGGTGGAGGGGTCGAACAGGCCGGTGTTGTACTCGAGCGATCCGGCGAGCCCGCCGTCCGGCTGCTCGGCCAGGTCGAAGGTCAGCTCGAACTTGGCGGTCGGGGTGGACACGTCCAGGCGCTCGAGATCCAGCCCGGGCAGGGTCAGCGGCGCGGGCGGAGCGTTCTGCAGGGCCAGCATGACCGCGAAGAGCGGCGAACGGCCCAGGGAGCGTTCCACCTGCAGCTCCTCGACGAGCTTCTCGAACGGCAGCTCCTCGTGGCGGGCCGCGCCGAGCGCCGCCTGCCGCACCCGGCCCAGGAGCGTCCCGAAATCGGGATCGCCCGCGAGGTCGGTGCGCAGCACGAGAGTGTTCACGAACAGGCCGATCAGGTCCTCGAGCTCGGCGCGGTTGCGGCCCGCCACGGGAGTCCCGATCAGGATGTCCTCCAGGCCGCTGTAGCGGTGGAGGAGGGCATTGAGCGCGGCCGCCAGAGTCATGAACAGGGTCGCTCCCCGGGCCTGGGCCAGCTCCTTGAGCCGCGCCACGGCAGCGGCGGGCACCCGCAGGGGGACCCTCGCGCCGTGGTGGGTCTCGACCACCGTCCGCGGCCGGTCGAGCGGAAGCTCCAGCACCGGCAGAGGCCCGGCCAGCCGCTCCTTCCAGTAGCGGAGGAGCTCCTCCAGCACCGGGCCGGAGATGCGGCTGCGCTGCCAGGCCGCGAAGTCGGCGTACTGGAGGGGCAGATCGGGCAGGGGAGAGGGGAGCCCCCGGCTGAAAGCTTCGTAGAGTGCCGCCAGCTCGCGGGTCAGGAGGCCCACGGACCAGCCGTCGGAGACGATGTGGTGCAGGTTGACCAGGAGGACGTGCTCGTCCGCGGCGAGCCGCAGCAGCCGCACGCGCCAGAGCGGCCCCTGGCCCAGGTCGAACGGCCTCTCGGCTTCCTCCGCGGCAAGCCGCAGAGCCTCTTCCCAGCCCGGAACGTCTTCCACCGCGATGAGCTCGGTCCGGGGCTCCCGGATGACCTGGAGCGCTTTGCCGGAGACGGACGGGAATACCGTGCGCAGCACCTCGTGACGGCGCTCGATCCCGGCGCAGGCCCGCGCCAGCGCGTCCACGTCGAGCCGCCCCGTGAGCCGCACGGCCGCGGGCATGTTGTAGGCGCTGCTCCCGGGCTCCAGGCGGTCGAGGAACCAGATCCGCTGCTGGCCGAAGGAGAGGGGCAGGTCGATCTCGCCCGCGTGCGGCCGGTCGAGCGGCCGCGGACCCACTCCGGCCGGCCGCTCATAAGCCAGCCGTCCGGCCAGGGCCCAGGTGGGCTCGCCGAGCCAGGCCGCTTCGGGCGCGTCCTTCCAGCGGTCCGCGGCGGCGGCGTCGATCCCCCGGTGCTGGTGGAACTTGGGATCGCCCATCATGCGGCCGGCGCCGTGCAGGCCGTCGGTCATCCGCTTCCCCTCGTAAGGGGAGAGCATGGCCGGATGGAAGCCGATCCCCAGGAAGGCGCAGAGCTCCTCCATGGCCTTGCGCGGATCGCGCACCATCTCCTCGAACAGGAGCCGGTGCTGCCGCCGGGCGGGCACTCCGCCCAGGTGCTCCAGGATGTTGCCGTGGCTCCGGCGCCAGACCAGCTCCGCCTGACGCCGCGGAGGCAGGGGGAAGTGATAGACCTCGTGCATCCGGGCTTCCAGGTAGGACTGGAGCGTGGCGACCGGATGCCGGACCAGGTGGACGTAGAGGGGCTCCTCGAACCAGTCCTCGGCCCGCCGCAGGGTCGGGAGATCCAGGGCGTAGCGCGGCGTCTTGTCCACCAGCATTCGCTCGCCGGTCCACTCCTGGAGCCGGCGGTAGAAGGCGGGCGTGGGCTCGCCGGCCTTTTCGGCCTCCTCCATCAGGGCTGCGGCCTCCTCGGCATCGAGCTCCCGCAGCTCCATCACGGCGCGCAGCAACCCCTCGCGGGAGAAGCTGTCCCGCCCCGAGAACGCCCGCCGCCGCTCGCCCAGGGTCTCGAAGCCGAGCAGCTCCAGCTCCGGCGGCGCGAAGAGCCTCGGATGACCCGCCAGCATCACGCGCAGCAGGGTCGATCCCGAGCGGAACGGCGAGAGGAGGAAGACCGCCGGAGGGTTCCGTGGCTCCGTGGTTCCGCGGCGGGCACCGGCATGGGAGAACCGCGTGGCGAGGTAGCGCGAGAGCGCCTCGGTCTCGGCGCCCTCGTCCGCCGCCGTTTCCCCCGCGCTCACGCGGCTCCCGGCCCCAATCCAGCCGGCGGCGACCAGGGCGTCCCGGTAGCTCCCTTCCAGGTAGGCCGCGTACTGTCCCACGGTCGGGGCGTCGAAGAGCGACATCACGTAGAGGATGGCGCTCAGCTCGCGCTGCAACCGGTTCACGAACAGGGCGCCCTGGATGGAGTCGCCGCCCAGGGCGAAGAAGTCGTCGAGCACGCCTACCTTCTCGACGCCCAGCAGCTCGCGCCAGATCGCGGCCAGCCGCTCCTCGACGGGGGTGCGTGGCGCGATCCACGGGGTCTCCTCGGGGCGGTGCTCCTCGGGCGCGGGCAGGGCCTTGCGGTCCACCTTGCCGCTCGGGTTCAGGGGGAAGGCCGGGAGCACGACGAAGACCGGCGGCACCATGTACTCGGGGAGCTGGCTGGCCAGCGACCCGCGCAGGGCCTCCACATCCGGACTCTCGCCGCCGCGCCCCACCACGTAGGCGACCAGTCGCGCCCCGCCGCTGCCGTCCTTGCGGGCGAGCACCACGGACTCGCGCACCGACGGATGGGCGTTGAGGGCGTTCTCGATCTCGCCCAGCTCGATCCGGAAGCCGCGGATTTTCACTTGATGGTCGATGCGGCCGAGGAACTCGATCACGCCGTCGGGCCGCCGCCGCGCCAGGTCGCCGGTGGCATACAGCCGGCTCCCCCCGGGGGAGGTCCATCCGGAGAAGGGATCGGGGACGAAGCGCTCGGCCGTCAGCTCCGGCCGCCGCAGATAGCCGCGGGCGAGCCCCGCGCCGCCGATGTGCAGGTGGCCCGGCACTCCCACGGGCACGGGCTGGTTCCCGGGGTCGAGCAGGTGGATGCGGAGGTTCGAGATCGGCCGGCCGATGGGCGTGGTCCGCGCCCCGGGCTCCCGCAGGCAGGGCCAGGCAGTTACATCGACCGCGGCCTCGGTCGGACCGTACAGGTTGTGGAGCTCGGCGGAGAAGAGATCGCCGAACCGCTCCTCCAGCTCCCGCGGCAGCGCCTCTCCGCTGGTGATCACCCGCAGCAGGCTGGTGCAGTCCCGCAGGTGCGGCTCCTCCAGGAAGACCTGGAGCATGGAGGGGACGAAATGCAGGGTGGTGATCCGCTCCCGCTGGATCAGGCCGGCCAGGTAGGCGCTGTCCTGGTGGCCGCCGGGGCGGGCGAAGACCACCCGCGCTCCGGCCAGCAGCGGCCAGAAGAGCTCCCAGACCGAGACGTCGAAGCTCGCCGGCGTCTTCTGGAGCACCCCTTCGCCCGGCACCAGGCCGTACTCGGACTGCATCCAGAGCAGGCGGTTGACGATGCCCCGGTGGGTGTTGACCGCGCCCTTGGGACGCCCGGTCGAGCCGGAAGTGTAGATGCCGTAGGCCAGGTTGTCCGGCGACACGTCGACCCGGGGCCGGGAGTCGCTCTCGGCGGCGACGGCCTCCCAGCCCGTGTCGAGGCAGATCACCCTGGCGCGGCCCGAGGGCACGCTGCCGAGGAGCCGGTCCTGGGTCAGGAGCACGGGGACGCGCGCGTCCTCCACCATGAAGGCGAGCCGGTCCGCCGGGTAGGAGGGATCGAGAGGCACGTACGCTCCGCCCGCCTTGAGCACGCCCAGGAGTCCCACCATCAGCTCCGTGGAGCGCTCGGCCGCCACGCCCACCAGGACGTCGGGGGCGACTCCCAGCTTCATCAGGTGGCGCGCGAGCTGGTTGGCCCGGCGTTCGAGCTCCCGATAGGTGAGCGACTCGCCTTCGCAGATGACCGCCACCGCGTCCGGCGTGCGGTCGGCCTGCGCCTCGATCAGCTCGTGCAGGCACCCGGCCTCCGCCAACTCGGGCACGTCCGTGGCGTTCCAGTCCACGACGGCCTGCTGGATCTCCTGCGCGGTGAGCAGGGGCAACCCGCTGAGGCGTTGCGCGGGCTCGGTGACCGCCCCCCTCAGAAGGGTCTCGAGCCATCCGGCCATGCGCTCGACGCTCGCGGCATCGAACCGGTCGCGGCTGTATTTAAAGGTCGCGGCGAGCCCCTCCCCGGTCTCGAGCAGCGACACCGCGAGATCGAACCGGGCCGTTCCGTTGTCGATCTCCCGGCCGCGCAGCGCCAGCCCGGAGACCGGCGGCACGTGCAGGGGCTCGTTCTGGAGGACCAGCATGACCTGCACGATGGGCGTGACCGACAGGTCGCGCCGCACCTGCAGCTCGTCGACCAGGCGCTCGAACGGTACCTCGCGGCCGGCCAGGGCTTCCAGGACCGTGCCCCGGACCCGCCCGAGCAGCTCCTCGAACGCGGGGTCGCCGGACAGGTCGGTGCGCAGGGCGAGGGTGTTGACGAAGAAGCCGACGAGCCCCTCCAGCTCCACCCGGTCGCGGTTGGCCACGGCCGTGCCTACGATCACGTCGTCCTGCGTGGTGATGCGGCCGAGAAGCGCCTGGAACCCGGCGAGGAGCCCCATGAAGAGGCTGGCCCCGCGCGTGCCCGCGAGGCCCCGCAGCCCCCCTGCGAGAGCGGTGGGCAGGACGCGGGTCACATGGCCGCCGCGGTAGCTCGGAACCGGCGGACGCGGCCGGTCGGAGGGGAGGTCCAGGACCGGCAGGCTGCCGCCGAGGCGCTGCTTCCAGATCCCGATCCGCGGCGCCAGGGTATCGCCGCCATCGTCCGCCAGCCGCTGCTCCAGCCAGCGGGCGTAGTCGCCGAACTGGATTGGCAGCGCGGGCAGCTCGGTCCCCTGGTAAAGCAGCGCGACCTCGCGCAGCAGCACGCCGAACGACCAGCCGTCCGACACGATGTGGTGGACGGCCAGGTGCAGCTCGTGCCTCTCCGGAGCGAGGCGGACCAGGCAGGCGCGCAGGAGGAGCCCGCCCGCCAGGTCGAACGGCTGGCGCGCGAGCTCCCGGCCCAGCTCTTCGGAGGCTTGAGCTGAGGCGTCCACCAGGGGCAGCTCCACGGGATGAAAGGGCTGGACGATCTGCGCGGGCGCGTCGTCCACCACCCGGAAGGCGGTGCGGAGCGCCTCGTGGCGGCGGACGACCTCCGACAGGGCGCGTCCGAGCGCCATGGGATGTAGGGGACCCGCGAGCTCCACCGTGATGCCGAGGTTGTACGCGGGATTGCCCGGCTCGACCTGGTCGAGGAACCAGAGCCGCCGCTGGGGAGAGGTCAGGGGAAGGGGCCCGCTCCGGTCCGTGCTCCCGATGGGCTCCCCGGCGCCCGGAGCCGTTGCGGCGTCGAGCCGCGCGGCCAGGTCGGCGAGCGTGGGAGCCGCGAACAGCTCCTCCAGGGGGACCTCGACGCCCGCGGCTTCCTGGAGCCGGGCCAGGAGCTGGGTGCCGCGCAGCGAGTCGCCGCCCAGGGCGAAGAAGTTGGCGTCCGCGCCCACGGTGCCGGAGGCGAGGCCGAGCACCTCCTCCCAGGCCCGGGCCAGGCGCTCCTCCGTGGGAGTCCGCGGCGCCACCCGCGGGCGGCTCTCGCTCTCAGGCTCCTCGCCGGGCCGCCACTCGCCCAGTGGGGACAGCCCGCCGGTCAGGAACAGCTCCCGGCAGGCGCGGCGCTGGATCTTGCCGCTCGTGGTCTTGGGCACGCCGCCCGGCTTGACCAGGACGAGCGCGGCCACCTGGGCCTCGTGCTCCTCCGCGACCGCCTGGCGGACCGCCGCCGCCACCTCGTGGAGATCGGCGGTCTTGCGGAGTCGGCGGATATCCACCTCCTGGACCACGACGAGGCGCTCCTCGCCGTCCATGTCCACCGAAAAAGCCGCGCCGCAGCCGGGGCGGACGGCCGGATGGCTCCGCTCGACCGTCCACTCCACGTCCTGGGGATAGAGGTTGCGCCCGCGGATCACGATCAGGTCCTTGATCCGGCCGGCGATGTACAGCTCGCCGCCGCGCGCGAAACCCAGGTCCCCTGTCCGCAGATACCGCAGGTACGGTCCCCGGCCTTCGAGCCGGGCGCCGAACGTCTCGGCCGTGGCCTCGGGACGGTTCCAGTAGCCCTGCGCCACGGAGGGTCCCGCGACCCAGACCTCGCCGACCGTGCCGGAACACTCCTGCAACGTCTCCGGATCGACCACCCGCACGTCGAGCCCGGCGGGCACGCCGCCGCAGCTCACGTGCTGCCGCTCGTCCTCCGCGAAGACCTCCACCTCCCCGAGCGTCCGGCCGCCGGATACCAGCAGGGTGGCCTCGGCGAGGCCATAGCAGGGGAAGAAGGCGGAGCTGCGGAAGCCGGAGCCGGCGAATTTCGCGGCGAAGCGCTCCAGGGCCTCGGCGCGCACCGGCTCGGCGCCGTTGAACGCCACCTGCCAGCCGCTGAGGTCCAGGCCCGCCGCCTCTTCGGGAGAGACCTTGCGGACGCACAGCTCGTAGGCGAAGTTGGGGCCGCCGCTCACGCTCGCGCCGGAGCGCGAGATCGCCTGCAGCCAGCGCAGAGGGCGCTGCAGGAAGTGGAGCGGCGAGAGCAGGACGCAGTGCGCTCCCACCCAGAGCGGGTGCAGCAGCCCGCCGATCAGCCCCATGTCGTGGTAGAGCGGCAGCCAGCTCACCACGGTCGAGGCCTCCCCGGTGCGGAACGCCTCCTGGATCATCCCCTCGTTCGCCACGAGGTTGCCGTGGGAGACCATCACGCCCTTGGGCGTGCTCGTCGAGCCCGAGGTGTACTGGAGGAACGCCAGGCTGTCTGCCGCCAGGCCGGGGTCCTGCCACCCGTCCGCTTCGGCGCTCTCGATGCCGTCGGCGCCGAGGCAGGGCACGCCGGCCTGCAGGCGCTCGACCGCCGGGAGGAGCGCGGCCGTGGTGAGCACGGCGCCGGGCGCGCAGTCCGCGAGGATCGCCTGCAGGCGCGGCACGCCCCGGCTCCCTGTGGGCGGGTAGGCCGGCACCGCCACGGCTCCGGCGTACAGGCAGCCGAGGAACGCCGCCGCGTACTCCAGGCCGGGAGGGAAGAGGAGCAGCACCCGCTCGCCCCGCAGGCCGGACGCCTGCAGCCGCACCGCCACGGCGCGGGCACGCAGGTCGAGCTCGCCATAGCTCAAGGGCAGTGCGTCCGCCTCCCCGTCGGCGAGGAAGGTATAGGCCCGCCGTCCAGGGTCCGCCACGGCCCGGCTGCGCAGTACCTCCACGAGGCACGAGGGTGCTTTTTGTTCAATCATCATCAACTCTTCAAGGTTTGTTAACTCGCTGCCGGACTTCCGTGCGAGCCCAACAGGCTACATCAGAGTAGAGTGCTTGTCCAAACGAATTGCGGTCCATTAAGATTTCCCTCCCACTGATCAGCGAAAGAACATTATTAAAATATGGATCGCCGGATTGAAACAAAAACCTGGACAAGGAGACGACTCTCGATCGTGCTCCTCGTCATGGCATTTGCCGCCTGCGTCGCGGCGCTGCTCTTTTATCTGAGCACGCCAAGGCTGCGCGTGGAGCGGGACAAGCTGCTCATCGCCACGGTCCGTCGCGGCACCTTCCAGGAGTACGTCCTCCTTCCGGGGGAGGGGCGGCGCAATCTGGGCCAGCCGTCCGAGGCCGTGCTGCTGGACCGCGGCGCGTTCTTCCGGACCACCGGAGGGCACTGGGTCTGGCTGGTGGACGAGGAGGGCGGCACCGCGGTCCAGCGCCAGGTCCGCCTCGGCCGCCAGAACCCCGAAGTCCACGAGGTTCTCTCCGGGCTCGCGCCGGGCGACCGGGTGATCACCTCCACCTACGACCACCTGGAAGGCGCGGAAGAGCTGGTCCTGACGCACTGATAACTATTGGCGAGGCAAACCATGATCAAGACAGTCGGCCTGAAGAAGGTCTATCGCACGAAGACGGTCGAGACGGCCGCGCTGGACGGGGTGAGCCTCGAAATCGGCAAGGGTGAGCTCGTGGCCATCATGGGTCCCTCCGGCTGCGGCAAGTCGACCCTGCTCAACGTCCTCGGCCTGATCGAAAATCCCACGGAAGGCCAGTACTTTTTCCTGGACAAAGACGTGTCGGGCTGGCCCGAGCGCCGCCGCGCCGAGCTGCGCAAGGCGAACATCGGCTTCGTCTTCCAGAGCTTCAACCTGATCGACGACCTCACGGTCTTCAAGAACGTGGAGCTGCCGCTGTCCTTCCTGCGGCTGCCCGCGGCGGAGCGGCACCGGCGGGTGGAGGAGATCCTGGAGCGGATGGGGATCGCGCACCGCAAGGACGCCCTGCCGCACCAGCTCTCGGGAGGCCAGCAGCAGCGTGTGGCCATCGCCCGGGCCATGGTGATCCGGCCGCAGCTCCTCCTCGCCGACGAGCCGACCGGCAACCTGGACTCGGTCCGGGGCGCCGAGGTCCTGGAACTGCTGCGCCAGCTCAACGCGGACGGCACGGCCGTGGTCATGGTGACCCACTCGCCCACGGACGCGGAGAGCGCCCGGCGGGTGATCCGGCTGCGCGACGGGAAAGTCGTGAGCGAGGGGATGACGGCGGATCTCCAGGAGGTGGGACGGTGAGGCGCTTTCTCTGGGTCTTTGCGCTGCTCGCCGCCCTGCCTCTCTTCGGCGAACAGCGGGTCGGTCCCAACGTCCGGGTCAACGAGCCGCAGGTTGGGCAGTACGGCCGCATGGGCAACGCGGTGGCGGCGAGCGAGGACGGCCTGCGGATCGTGGCCGCCTGGGACGACGTCCAGGGCACCTGCGGTCCGCCGTTCAACCGGCCCTGCCCGCAGCAGGACCCGCACGGCCTCACCGGCGCCGGCGTCTCCATCGACGGCGGCCGGACCTGGACCGACCTGGGCGCTCCGCCGCCGATCGAAACCGCCCTGACCGGCGGGCACGCCTGGCTCGACCGGGGAGGGAAGGGCGACGACGAGACCTTCTACCTCGTCACCCGGGCGCGCCTGCCGGACAACGCCTCCAATTTCGCGGGCCAGAAGGGCATCCTGCTCCACCGCGGCCGCTTCGAGAACGGCCGCTTCGTCTGGAAGGACGTGCGCTACTTCGGCCCGGCCCGCGACGAGGACTTCTGGCGCGGGCCGAGCGTGGCCGCGGCCAAGGACGGCAGCGGCAGGGTCTACATCGCCGTGACCAACCTGCGGGGGATCTGCGGTCGGCGCGGGACCTCGGGGGGCACCATCGAGCTGATGCGCAGCGAGGACGGCGGCGACACCTGGTCCGAGCCGGTGCTGGTCTCCCGCGACACGAACCTCGAGACCACCGATCCCAAGGACCCCCTCTGCGGCACCTGGGGCCAGTTCCAGTTCACCCCCAGCATCTCCCTCGGGCCCAAGGGTGAGATCTACGTGGCCTGGCAGTTCGGCCTGGAGTTCTTCACCGACCTGGCGGCCCTCCGGCAGACGAGCCCGCCCACCAACTCCGTGGCCTTCTCGCGCTCGCTCGACGGCGGCCGCACCTTCAGCTACCGGCGCGTCGTGGCGACCGTCAACTCGCTGGGAGAGAACGCGCCCGCCGGGTTCAGCAAGGACGCCATGAACGACACCCCCCGGTTCGCGGTCGCCCGGAGCGGTCCGCACCGCGGCCGGATCTACTACGTCTACGCCTCGGCCGCGGAGGAGGTGGTCTGCGACAACGACATCCTCTCCTCCAAGGCCTACAGCCAGGTCTCCTCGCAGGTCTGGATGACCTGGTCCGACGACCGCGGGCAGACCTGGCAGGGGCCGGTGCCCCTCGGCGATCCCGTACCCTGGGCCGGGGTCAAGCGCTTCTTCCCGACCGTGAGCATCCTCCCGGACGGCACCGTGGACGTGGTCTATTTCGAGAGCCGCGAGAAGCAGCTCACGGCCGACCCCCGCGACGTCGAGTGCGGCACTCCGCTCGGTTCCAACAACATCCGCAGGAGCCCGAACCGCTCCTTCGTCGACCTCTGGTGGGTGCGGTCCGCTCCCGGCGGCGACCCGAGGTTCGGCCCGCGGGTCCGCGTCACCTCTCAGACCAGCGACTGGTGCGCCTCGCAGTTCGACATCGCCGGCTTCCTCTTCCCGAACTACGGCGACTACATGGGGATCTTCCCGCTCCGGGACCGGGTCTTCCTGGTCTGGACCGACGGCCGCAACGGCGTGCCCGACACCTTCTTCACTACTCTGGGGACGGCGCCATGACCGACGGAATGACCTTGACTCGTCGCGACTTCCTGCGCCACGCCGCGCTGACCGTGCCCGCCGCCGCCCTCCTCCCGCGCCTGGCGTTCTCCCAGGCTGGTCCGCCGCGGAAGGTGATCGTGATCGGCGCGGGCCTGGCCGGGCTCGCCGCGGCCTGGGAGCTGGTCCAACTCGGCCACGACGTCACCGTGCTCGAAGCCTCGCGCCGCCCCGGCGGCCGCGTCTGGACCCTGCGCGAGCCCTTCTCCGACGGCCTCTTCGCCGAGGCCGGAGCGACCAGCTTCGGCGACAACTACCGCCACCTCCTGCGCTACGCCAAGACGTTCGACATCCCCGTGGTCTCGCCGAAGCCTTCAGCCAGGCCCCTCAAGATGGTCGAGCACCTGCGGGGCCGGCGCGTCGAGATCCAGGCCGGCCAGCCGACCGACTGGCCGCTCGAGCTCGGGCCCGAAGAGAAGAGCCTCACCGTGGGCGCCCTGTTCCAGAAGTACCTCGGCTCCATCGGAAAGGAGTTCGGCGATCCAGCCGACCCCGCGTGGCCGGTCGAACGCTTCGCCGCGCTCGACAAGGTGACCCTGGCGGAGTACCTGAAGGGCCTGGGGGCCTCGGAAGGGGCCGTCCACCTGCTGTCCGTCAACACGCCCTTCGGCTACGGCTGGTCCGAGGTCTCCGCCCTCCACCGGCTGGTCTCGGACCTCGCCCTGTTCCAGGCCGGCGGCATCGTGGCCGCGCGCTTCCTCGAAGGGGGCGCGGACCGCCTGCCGAACGCCTTCGCCCGCGTCCTGCGCGAGCGCATCTGGTACGGCGCGCCGGTCCGGAGCATCCGCCAGGAGCCCGGCAAGGTAACTGTGACCGTGAAGCAGGGGGACCAGGAGAAAACCCTGGAAGCGGACCGGCTGGTCTGCGCCGTGCCGGTCCCGGCGCTGCGCCGGATCGAGGTCACGCCCCGCCTCTCGCCCGCCAAGCACGAGGCCGTTGCGAAGCTCGAGTACCTGCCGGTGACCCGGGTGTTCATCCAGACCCGCCGCCGGTACTGGGTGGAGAAGGGCTTCGGGGGTCTTTCAGGGACCGACCTGCCGATCCAGCTCGTGACCGAGCAACCGTTCATCCGCGCCGAGGACCAGACGCGCGGCATCCTCGAATGCCACATGAAGGGACCCGAGGCCGAGCGCGTGGGCGCGATGGACCAGGATGCCCAGGTCGCCTTCGCGGTCGAGAACCTCGAGAAGCTGCACCCCGGCATCCGCGACCAGGTCGAGGGGGGAGTGTCCATAAGCTGGCACGAGGACCCCTGGGTCGGCGGCGGCTATGCCTGGTGGAAGCCGGGCCAGCTCACCGGCTGGCTGCCCGAGCTGGCCCGGTCCGAGGGGCGCCTCCACTTCGCGGGCGAGCACACCTCCGTGCTCGCCCGCACGCTGGAAGGCGCCCTGGAGTCCGGCAACCGGGCCGCCCGCGAGGTCGCCGAGGCGAAGGATTGAGCCCTCGATCTCACCCCGGACTCCTACCCCCTCTCCCCCGGCACGGGGGAGAGGGCAGGGGAGAGGGGGAACGGGATCAATGAAGCAATTTTCCATTCTCTGGTTCGGCCAGCTCGTCTCCGTGATGGGCTCCGGGCTGACCGGGTTCGCGCTGGCCGTCTGGGTCTACCAGAGCACGGGCTCGGTCACCCGGTTCGCGCTCATGTTCCTGTTCACCAGCCTGCCCGGCGTCGTGCTCGCGCCGGTCGCGGGCGTGCTGGTCGACCGCTGGGACCGCCGCCTCCTGATGCTGGCGAGCGACACGGCCGCCGTGCTCTGCACGCTGGGCATCGTGCTCCTGCTCTGGCTGAACCGGCTGGAGGTCTGGCACCTCTACGTGCTCCTGGGGCTCAGCTCCATCTTCCGGGCGGTCCAGTGGCCGGCCTTCGCCGCCTCCATCACGCTGCTCGTCCCCAAAAGCCAGTACGGCCGCACCAGCGGCATGACCCAGCTCGGGGAAGCCCTGACCATGATCCTGGCGCCCACGGTCGCCGGCCTGCTGATGGACCGCATCGGCCTCGTGGGCGTGATCCTGATCGACGTCTCGACCTTCGTGTTCGCGGTGCTGACCCTGCTCGTGGTGCGCATCCCTGCGCCCCCGGCGGTGGAAAGCCGGAAGCGCGAGGGCACGATGTGGTCCGAGATCGCCGAGAGCTGGACCTACCTGCGGGAGCGCTCCGGCCTGCTCGCCCTTCTCCTCCTGTTCGCGGGCGCCAACTTCGCGATGGCCATGGTGCAGGTGCTGTTCAGGCCCCTGGTGCTGAGCTTCACGTCCGCCCAGGTGCTGGGCCAGGTGCTGTCCGTGGCGAGCATCGGCTTCCTGGTGGGAGGGCTGACGATGAGCGTCTGGGGCGGGCCAAAGAGGAGGGTGCTGGGCATCTACGTCTTCCAGACGCTCCAGGGCCTGATCCTGCTCCTGGCCGGCCTGGAGGCGAGCGCGCTGCTGATCGCCGGTGCCGGCTTCCTGTTCTTCTTCTGCTCCAGCGTCATCTTCGGCAGCAGCCAGGCGATCTGGCAGAGCAAGGTGGCCCCGGGCATCCAGGGGAGAGTCTTCTCCCTGCGCCGGATGGTGGTCACCTCCACGCTGCCGCTGGCCTACCTGATAGCCGGCCCCCTGGCCGACCACGTCTTCGAGCCCGCCATGGCTCCGGGCGGAGCGCTGGCCGCCAGCGTCGGCGCCGTGATCGGCACGGGCCAGGGCCGCGGCATCGCGCTCATGGTCCTCCTGCTCGGGATCTGGCTCCTCCTCCTCGTCAACGTGGCCCACCGCTACCGGCCGATGCGCCGGGTCGAGGACGAGCTGCCGGACTCCACGGGAGAGGAAAACAAGGAGGCAAGGGCGCCGCAGGAGGATCTCTCGACGAGCCTCGGTTGACCGGCCCGGATCTCCAGGGGATCATTTCCCCGCGCATCAAGACAGCTTCAGGAAAGGGGGATGGCGTGTCACGGGAAAACTATGTGGCCACCGTCGAATCATGGAGGCGGCTTCTCGATCCGATGGACGAGGAGGAGTTGGAGGCTCCGGAAATGAAGGGGCAGCAGGCCGAGCTCGGAGCCAAGTACAAAAGGGCGCAGCAGCTCGTCCACGAGCGGGCGGTCCTCCAGGCCGCCAAGCAGGCCGCCACTCGCGAGCTTCAAGGCATTCTGGAGACCGGGCGCACCACGGCCAGCTATCTGCGAGCCGCATTGAGGGTCCGGTATGGGCGAGACAGCGAACGGCTGATCCGTTACGGCATCCGGCCCGCCCGGCCCGCGCGCGGACGCTCCCGGCGCAAGAACGAGCCCGCTCCGGAAGAATAACGGCGCCGGGAAAGCCACCTTCCCGATCGGGAAAGCCGCTTTCCCGCCTCCTGTTTTCATTCCAAGCCCCGGGAAAGCCATTTTCCCGACGACGAGAGAGACTTCGGACGTCGGGAAAGCCTCTTTCCCGCCTCCCGAAATGATTCCCGCCGTCGGGAAAGCCGCTTTCCCGGGTCCCGAGATGATTTCAGGCGTCGGGAAAGAGGCTTTCCCGAGACTCGCAATGACTTCAGACGCCGGGAAAGAGGCTTTCCCGGGCCTCGGTATGATCTCGATCGTAGGGAAAGTGGCTTTCCCGAGGCTTGAAATGATGCCGGTCGTCGGGAAAATGACTTTCCCGGGTCAAGTTGTCATTCAGGAGGCGTTTCCGCAGGGCAACGGCGACGCCTTCGCGATCCATCGCACCGCGGTCCCTGTAGGGGCAACCCTTGTGGTTTGCCCCTCCGGTCCACGGGAGAGGAGAACAAAGAGAGAGGGGAGCGTCTCTCCCCTCCTACCCCGGTAGGGCTTCAGGACACTCCGTAGATCGCCAGCAGCCCTGCCAGGCCAGCCAGGGTGACCGCAGCGCGTTTGAGAGCGTTCTCCCACCCGGGGGTCCATTCAATCGAAAGCCGAACCTCCAGACGGCTGCGACCAGGGGCGCGAGATCCATCTGACATCGCTCCTCCTTCTATGGGGGCGGTCCATTACGCAGAGGCACGACGGCCGTCGCCGTGCTGTGAGTTATTTTACTACACAAAAGTAGTTTAATCGAGGGTACTTCTCTGCCGGCCGGCGGAGGTGGAGAATCTGGTGGAGCAACTGCGCGCGAGTTGGAACCTCCTCCTGTCCTGGTTGCGGGACGTTCAGGCCTGGAGTCTGGTGGTCGAGGTGGGGGAGTGAAGCAGCAGGCCTCATTCCCGCGCTGAGCCTTGGCGCTGGCGGCGCCTTGTGGTAGCTTCCGGCCTCGCCTCCCGTCAACCTTGTAGTGGAGCCAGTATCCTGTGGGAAGCCGCGCCCGTGAGCATGAAACCATGACTCCGGTCCTCGACGAGTACCGGGGGCAAGCCCAACGTTTCTGGCGCCGGCGCGATCTGCGGGCGAGCCTGCTCATCGGGCTCTTCTGCCTGCTGGTCTACAACGCCAACCTGCGGGCGATCAGCGCCGGCGACTGCTACCCGGCGCGCTATTTGCCGTTCGCGATCTGGCGTCACCATACTGTCCTTCTCGATCCGGTCGCGCCGCTTACCGCCCAGGGGCGAGGCGATACGGCGTTCTAGATGGTGCCTGTGGACGGCGGCCACACCATCTCGATGTATCCCGTGTTGCTGCCGGTGCTCATCGCGCCGCTCTACCTTCCCGCGGTCGGTTACCTGCACCTATGGGGTTGGACGGATATGCGGCTGGACCACATGGCGAGGGTCATGGAGAAGCTTTCCGCCTCGCTGATAGCAGCCCTTTCCGCGTCGTTGCTCTACCTGCTTCTGCGGCGCCGGGTGGCGCCGCAGACCGCACTGCTGCTCACCTTGGCTTATGCCTTCGGCACCACCACCTGGATGATCAGCAGCCAGGCTCTGTGGCAGCACGGGATGGCTCAATTGCTGGTGATCGGCGCCCTGCTGCTCCTCACCGGGCCGTGCACCGCGCCGCGGGCGCTTGCGGTGGGGTTGCTGTTAGGGCTCATCGCGGGCAACCGCCCTCCGGATGTGATCCTCGCGGCGGCGCTGGGCGCTTACGGACTGTTCTGGGCCGGCCGCCGGGCGGCGCTGCTCGCCGCGGTGGCGGCGTTGCCGACAGGCCTGGTGCTGCTCTACAACCTCGGCGTGGCCGGCCACTTCGCCGGCGGTTATGGGCTGGTTGGAAAGGCCAGCTTCTTCCAGCACGACCTGCTTTCCGGCCTCGGCGGATTGCTGTTCAGCCCGACGCGGGGGCTGTTTGTCTTTTCACCCTTCCTGCTCTTCCTCGTCCTGGTCTGGCGGCACCTGCCGCGCGATCCTGGCGACCGGGGCGAGCGCGGCCTCATCCTGGCGATGAGCGTGGGCGTCGTCCTCCAGGTCCTGCTCTATGCCATGACCGACTGGCGGGCCGGCATCTCCTGGGGGCCGCGCTTCCTGACCGACCTCCTGCCGCTGCTCATGTGGATGCTGGCACCGGTGGTCGCCTCGCTGCGCGGCCTCGGCCGGGTGTGCTTCCTGCTTGCGGTCGGCGTCGCGGTCGCCATCGAAGCCATCGGCGCCTTCTGGTACACCGGCGCGACCGACGGCGAGATCTTCGCCGTTGCCAGCGGTCCCCACCAGATGCGGGCCGCGTGGGACTGGCGGAATGCACCCTTCGTCGCTCCCTTGCAAGATGGCCTCGCGCCGGCGGAGCTGATGCGCGGGGCGCGCGGCAATCTCGACGTCATCGAGGCCGGCGGCCGCGCGACCTCCGAGGTCACCGCCGGTCAGGAGGTCGTCGCCTTCGGCTGGGCGCTGGCCGGCCACGCAACGCCCTGGCAGGTGGCAGTCGTCGTCGACGGCGGGCAGACCTTCGCCGCCCGCACCTTCTACGACCGGCCTGACGTCCGCAGCACGCTGAGCGAGGCGAGCCCCGCTGGCTGGACGATCCCGCTCGGCACGGCCGGCCTCGCTCCCGGCGAGCACCGTCTGACCGCCTTCGCCTGGACCTTCGAGAACGGAGAGCGATATTACCTGGCGGAGCGCAAGCTGACCGTGCGGGAGCCGGCCGCCGGCGAGGACCTCGACGACGGCTTCAGGACGGCAGCGGCGCGGATTCGTAAGCACCAGCAGGGGCCGGGCTACTGGCTCACCGCCCACACGACCGCGCCGCACTTCCAGGAGCCGGGGCAGGAGATGAACACCTTCCTCACCGCTCTCCTGCTCGACCTGCTCGATCCTCTGGCGGCCTCCGGCAGTATTGGCGACGATATTGGCGACAGCTTGCAGCGCGCCCGCCAGCACCTCACCGGCCAGATCGAGGCCGGCGGACTGGTGCGCTACCATGGCCTGCCGGACGCTCCCGGCATCGCCGGCATCCTGGGGTGCGTCATCACACCCGACACCGACGACACGGCGCTGGTCTGGAGGCTCGCTTCCGGCCACGACCGCCGGCAGCTGGCGGCCGCCCTGGCGACCCTCGAGCAATATCGCACCCGCGAGGGCCTCTACCGCACCTGGCTCGCGCCGCGGGAGGCCTACCAGTGCATCGACCCGGGCAGCAATCCGAACCCTGCCGACATGACCATCCAGATGCACCTGCTGCTGCTGCTGGCCGAGGTGCGACCGCCGGCCGGCCGCGCGCTCTGCGAAGCTCTCCGCCCGGCCGTCGACCAGGATCGGGTCTGGGTCTACTATCGAATGGCGCCGCTGGTCCCGATGCTGCGCCTGGCCGACCTCCAGCGCGCCGGCTGCGCGCTGGAGCTGCCCGAGTCACGGATGCGGACGCCGGTGCCAGGCCAGGAGATCTGGGTGTCCGTCGTCCGGCTGCTGGAGCGCGCGCGGACTTCCGGAAGCCCACCGGCCGGCGCGGCACAGATCGAGACGGTGCTGCGCCAGCTTGCCGAGGACGACTTCGCCCTGTTGCGAAAGAATCCGCCGCTCCTCTATCACAACGATCTCACCGCGTCGGTCCCCAGATACTACTGGTCGGAGGACGTCGGCTACGCGCTCTGGCTGAGGCTCTACTACGAACATGCGCACCCTGAGTAATCCCATCCCGGCGCCCATCTCGGCGGCTAGAGCTTCCGCGGCGCGCTACCTGTCCTGCCTGCGCATGAAGGAGATCCTGGTTCTCCAGGGTTCGCCGCTGCTCGGCGCCGCCTTCGCGATCCGCCACCCGACGGAGGCGCATGTGGGGCCGCTGGCGATCCTCACCGTCGCCAACATCCTCCTGGTGGCGCACATCTTCATGCTCAACGACTGGTCCGGTTTGACCACCGACCTCGCGGACCCCAACAAGGCCGCTGGCGTCTTCACGGCCAGAGGTGTAGGCCGCAAGGAGATCGGCGGTCTGACGGCCCTCCTGCTAGCCCTGAGCCTCCTCCTCTTCAGCCGCCTCGGCCCGAGCACTCTCTGCCTGGCCCTGGCGATCGCCGCCCTGAGCGCCCTCTACTCCCTGCCGCGCTTCAATTGGAAGGGCAGACCGCTCCTCAGCTCAGCGGCCCACCTAGCCGGCGGCGTCTTCCACTTCCTCCTCGGCTACTCCCTGGGGAGCGCCATCGACCTTCGCGGTATCGCCACTGCCACCTTCTTCGCCCTGATCTTCGCCGCCGGCCACCTGACCCAGGAGATCCGCGACCACCAAGGCGACATCCTCAACGCCATCAGGACCAACGCGGTGGCCTTCGGCCAGCGCCGCACCTTCGCCACCAGCCTGGCCTTCTTCACCCTGGCCCACGCCCTCCTTCTCCTCCTGTCCCTCCAAGGCATCCTTCCCCGTCCCCTGGCAGCCCTCATCGTTCTCTACCCCATTCACCTGCGTTGGTCGCTCGAGACTCTGGCCGAGGGCCTCACCTACGCGAGCATCCGCCGCCTGCAAGCACGTTACCGCGCGCTCTACGCCATAGTCGGCTTGGCAATGGTGGCAGCCCTATGCGGCGCCCCAGGCCACCCTCAGAGCGCGAGAGGCGAGGAGGCATCGCAGATCGCCTGTCCAGGGTACGGAATACGGGCGTGCTTGCAGGCAGGAAGATGCAGAACCACGCGATAAATCTTCTGGAAATGTGGATGGTGGACCAACTCCGCGCCAGTTGGAACTCCCTCCTGTCCTGGCTGCGGGAAGCCGCAGCCTGGGGGCAAGGCGCCGAGGCAGAAGGGTAGGGGGGTGACAGCCTACGTACCTTGCCCTCCGTCAAGGGGGACGAGTTCGAACTCTAAACCACCTGCTTTCACTGACTTAGAGAATTTCCTATGCCGGATGGATGCCTTCAGCCGGGCAGAGGTGGCGGCTTGAGGACATCCAGGCGGCCCCCGGGCCACCAGCCGCCCTCGCGGTGGGGTAATATCCTCCTATGATCAAGCGCACCACGATCGAGATCGATGACGACCTGCTCAACCGAGCCAAGAGGGCGCTGGGTGAGGCCACAGCGCGAGCCACCGTCGAGGAAGCACTGCGCCGTGTGGCCGCCGGTCCCGAGACAGAACGCGCACGCCGAGCCGCGAAGCAGCGGCGCTACCTGGAGCAGTTGAGCCTGCGCGTGGATGTCGCCGTGCTTGCCTCGGAGGAGATGTGGCGGTAAGGGGTTGGCTTCTCGACAAGAGCGCCGCCGCGCGCAGCAGCGACGAGAGAGTGGGAGCGCAGCTCACCGAGCTGGCGGGCTCCCTCTTTCTCTGCCCGGTCGGTGAGCTTGAGCAGCTTTACTCGGCCCGCTCTGCCCAGGACTATGACGCCCTCGAAGCCGACCTGCGCGATACCTTCGAGATCATCTCCACACCTCCCGACCTGTTCGAGCGCGCTCACGATCTCCAGCGGGATTTGGCTCACCACCACGGTATGTGGCACCGAACACCGATCCCGGATCTCCTCATAGCTTGCACCGCCTTGCACCATGGGCTCGGTGTCGTTCACGTCGACCGCGACTTCGAGCGAATTGCGCAAGTCCGTCCACTCGCCGTGCGCCGGCTGGGCTAGGCTTCGCTTGGGCCGGACAGCACATCGAGAGATGGTCCATTGATGCCGTCCGTGAAGATCCGTTGAATAGCCGCAGGCCGATAGATGTGCCTCACCGGGAGCGCGCTCTGGCTTGGGCGACGACTTCATCCCACGAGAGCCCGGTCGGGCCCTCAGCTTCCAACTCATCGAGCCGACGGTCCAATTCCTCCTGCTGAGAGCTCGTCAGGGGCAGAGCCACAGCTCCCACAGCCTCGACGGGCGGCCCGGAATCAGTCAACGCTGCCGGCTCGGGCATACTGATGAGGATCTCCTCGGCCTGGCCAGGAGGCAGAATCGGGAGCTTGGGGCGGTGGACCCGCTGACCAGCCGCCACTCTCATCCAATAGCCGCGGGGCGGCACGGGAACCTTCAGACGGCTGCACGCCTTCGATAGACCACGGTCTGACAAGCCCCACTCTTTCGCGAGCTTGTCGACCGGCACAGACCACACGCGCTCGAAGAGCGTCGGACGGTCGAGGCGGACGGAACGCCCACTCCGACTCCACACGCCGATGTGAACGACTCGCGGAAGGATGACGGTCGCCTTCTTCTCCTTCGGCAGCTCGACCCCGAACTTCGCCAGAGCCTCTCTGGCCCTCGCTGGGCTGATTGGATTGAACTTGCGCCGTTGGCCGGGGCTCGGCGGGATCAACTCGACCTTGACCATGCGCTTCCGCATGCTCGGTGTCCTTGCGAGCTCGGCCAGTATCTCGCGCGAGCAGTAGTCGTCGGTCGCGAGGAGCTTCATCAGCCCGATGAAGGTACAATCGTCGGTCTTCAGCAAATCGCGGCGGACGCCAGCGATCTCTTCCATGGAGCTCACTTCCCATCGCACTCCCGCTTCGAACAGAGCCTGCAGGGTCTCCACAGGTCGATCCTTGCGGAATGACCACGGGAATGGCCACGCCGCTCGCGAAAGCTGCATTGCCACCGCCCGTGAGGGATTCGCGGGTGGCTTCGAACGAGCCAGGAGCTCGACGGTCTTCTCGTTGCGCGCACAGCAGTAAAGCTCCTCGTAGTCGTCCAGCGAGGGGTCGGGCTTCAGGCGCTCGAGGATGGCAACATGCCCGCGTGTGCATGCGGCGTAGACGGCGCTATAGCGGTCCTCCTCGTCCTCTTGGTCACCGAGGCCCCACCGCAGATCTGGTACCGCGGTATGCGGATCGGCGCCAGCCCACAGACAGAGCATCACCCCCTTCTCGTTGCCCTCCCATGCATGGTGCGCGAGGGCGATGTCGAGCTCGGCCTGGACCCTTGGGTCCTGCAACCGGCGCCGCTTCGCGAATCCAAAGAGGGGCTTGTTGCTCGTGTGATAGCCCAGGGCATAGGCGAGTGCGTGACCTGAGGTGAAGTCGACGCCGAGGCGGCGAAACCGCTCATAGAGTTCGGATTCGTAGGTGTCGCAGAGCGCGTCCAGATCCACCTGTCAAGGGTCGGCCCCCCAGTCGAGAAGCAGGTCCAGGAAGTCCAGGCGGCGCAGCCGCAGTACCCGGTTGAGAGGAGACTCCGGCTCTGCGTTCACGTCATACCCGTTGGCGACAAGGAGAAGCACGAGCGATTGATCCTGGCGCTCGAGCGCAATCTCCAGAGCCGTGCGGAAGCGGCGTGGTTTCTTGACCTGCGAGCCGGCTGCGAGCTGCATCGGCCTGCCGGCCTCGATCCAGCGCTCCACGTCATAGAGCCGGCCCTTGAGGCAGAACCGATGTAGCTCCTCCAACTCGGCCGCATTCGTGGTGAACCGCGCGGGGGCGCGTGGAGCCCGCGGGTCGGGATCGCTTCGTGGATCGATGAAGGTAGTTGGCACGTCGCCTGTGAGTTTAATGTCCGCACGCCACGATTTGAATGGCCGAATCACGGCAATGTTCCATCTATAGGCACCCCTACCACCCCGCGCAAGCCCCACCTTCCGTGGGACGGCAACCCTCCCGCCCACCCGCGCAAGCTCCGGCCTGGTCGTGGACGGCGAGCTCCCCCCAGCTCGCTGACGCAAACGCCCCCTCTCCTGCGAGCCTTCGTGGTTGCGCCGGAGCAGCTCCCGCACCCTGCACACCCGCCCGGAGCTCCTCCGTCGTCGGAGCCGCCGTGGGACGGCCCCGCGTGCGTCTCTCGTCTCAGCCGCCGTGCGGACGGCGAGTTCCCCCCGCAGATCGGCTCCGCGCAAGCTGCTCGCCGAACTGCTCCCACCCGCACAAGCTCCGGCCTGGTCGTGGACGGCAACCTCCCCCCAACTCGCTGACGCAAGCGCCCCCTCTCCTGCGAGCCTTCGTGGTAGCGCCGGAGCAGCTCTCGCCCGCCCACCGCACCCGCCCCCGAGCTCCTCCGTCGCCGCAGCCATCGTGTGGACGGCAACTTCCCCCCGCAGATCGGCTCCGCGCAAGCTGCTCGCCGAACTGCTCCCACCCGCGCAAGCTCCAGCCTCATCGCGGACGGCGACCTTCCAACCCACAAGGCCGGGTGGGACGCGCCGGAGACTGCGGCCGTGCCGTCCTCCGTTCCTCCGTCGACGCCCACCCAATCCCCGTCCGCCCGCCCTCTTCCATTTCCCCCGCCCTCGGGCCCCGCAACGTGCAGTGGCATTCCGGACCTTTCCCCCGCCCTACGGCCCGGGAGCTGCCCGCCCCTGGCTCCGGCGGGGGCGGCGCAAACGCAGGTCGGGAGTTCCGGTAAGCGCGCCTTACCCGAACCCCGCCCTGCGCGCCACTCCCCGCCTCCGGGCTGCGCCTTTACATAAGCAGCGCCTATGTAAACCATGAGCGGGCACCTACCCGGGCCTCCCCCCGGACGCATCCCGAAGCGTATCGAGCACGCTACGGGGCCCGCCCCCGCCCCCCACCCACCCGAAGACCCGCCACCCGCCCAAAGACCCCGCAGCTCGGCTCCGCTGGCGCTGCGCCGAACTGCTCCCCCACCCAAGAGACCGCCCACCCACCCCTCCACCGCCCGCCCCGGACCCACCCGCCCCACGGCGCCGCGTCTTGTCGCGCTGCGCGCGAGCCGCCTGCCGGCGTCTCGTGCTCGTCCGCGCCAGCCGCGGCGCCTCCCCCGCCCGGCCCCCGTCCAAACCTCCTTCCTGGGGTTGCTTTTTCACGCAGGCTCGGGCCAGCTCTCGGCTCCCTGCGAAATCGAGGAAACGCAAGCCCGGCGGGCTTTTGCGCGCCTCAAAAAACGAAACTGGTTTCGTTTTCGAACTGTTTGCCGCCAGAGCGAGGGAGAAATCGACGGTTCCCCGGGCATAAATCTCTACCGGACAAGCACTTCCGCGTCGCCGTCCAGGCGGGAAAGCGAGTGACCAGAATCACGCTTTTGGTTACTGCGCTTTCGCCCCTCCAGCCAGTCACCACCGGGCCGTCCCTCTACCACTGCTGTCCTGGTCGCCGTTCTCCTCTATCGGTGGCGCTCCTGCTCCATCGGCCAGCAGGGCTAGACCAGGTAGTTCCGTGCCAGAGTTCTGCGCAGGTTACAATGCAGAGGGGCAACAGAATTTAGGACCCCATCACCAATGAACCTTATAGTGCCACGGAGGGAAGCCGGCCGGCGCTCTTGGGGGAAGGAGCGACTGGTCCGGCGACTATGCCGAAGTTCGATCCCGTGCTATTGGAGCTTGGCGAGGAAGGCGAGGACGGAGAGCGCCTCGTTTTCTACAAATATAAGACCCGTATCCAGCGCTTCTTCGAGAAGAAGGGGATCTCGCCGGAGGAAGCCCAGGATCTCACCCAAGAAACCTTCCTGCGGGTTTTCCGAAGTGAGGCAAGGCTCGAAAACCGGGAAGAGATGGAGGCCTGGCTCTTCGAGATCGCCAGAAACGTGCGAGCCAACGCGCTGCGCGCCCAAGGGACCTTGAAGCGTGCTGCGCCTGTGATCTCGCTGGACGAACCTGGCCTCAAGGGAGAATCTAGGGATGCTTCAAATCCTGGCCCCCTGTCAGATGAGCCAGACGCCTTGGCCAGCGCCATCACTCGCGAGCAACTTAGGGCCCTTCAAGAAGCGCTGGCGGAACTCCCCGAACAGATGCGGCAGTGTGTGCGTCTCCGGCTCACGGGTCTCAAATATAAGGAGATCGCCCAAATCATGAGGATCTCGATCGAGACAGTGAAGTCGCATCTCTTCCAGGCGAAGAAGCGCCTCCGGTCTATGCTGGAGCCGCACTTCGGGCCGATCGACTTCTGAGTCGCGAAGGGAAGGAGAGCCGTCCATTGATTAGTTCGCGTAATCCTGTCCACGAGGCGATGGCCGCTCTTGCGCGCGAGGAGCTGCGTAGCGCAGAGCACCTGTCGACGACTCGGCTCATGGCGTACCATCGCGGCGAAATCCCGCCAACGGAGACCACTGCGATCACGGAGCACCTCTCGCTTTGTAAGGAGTGCTCTTCCTTGATGCTTGAGGTCGCCGAGTTCTTCGCTGACGACGAAGAGGAGGATGAGGACACCGCGCCGCCCGATCTTGAGCCGGCGTGGCAGGAGCTCCGGGGGGCAATGTCAGGAACGGAGCCGCGCCGTCCACCGTCTCCGATTCCGGTGCCCTCGCTGCCGCCGGCGGCGCCCCCCCAGCGCTCACTGGTTCGATCGCTGGCTTTCGCCTATGGTGTCGCGGCAACCTGTGCCGCGGTGAGCATCGGTCTCTTCGTCTTCAGGGAGACGACTCCACCCCTGAGGCCACAGGTCAACCCGGGCCTCTATGACCTGACATCCTCCGGTTTGGATCGTTCTGAGGCGCCCCCGGCCACTCCGATCCGCTTCCGGACACCCGACGACTCGGCCCTCCTGATCCTCAACCCTGACGGTGCCCCAGACTCCGCCCGCTACGGAGTACGCATCCACGGCGCGAACGGAGCGGTCGTCTGGCAGTCTGAGGATCTCGTGCTACAGACTCCCGGAGGCTTTCACCTGAGCCTGCCCGCTGGCGCTTTGCCCCCCGGCCGCTACTCCCTGAAGCTCTACGGGATCACCCAGGGCCGGGAGACGCCCCTCGGCACCTACCCAATCGCGATTGAGAAATAACCCACAGGAGGGTTCTCGCGTCGACGCAAAAGCCGTAGAATCGGCCGGTTCCTCGAACTGGCCGTGAGGCTTCCGATGATGCTGAGACCGCTGTTTTGCGGGCGCGCTGGGCTCGCTCTGGCCGCTCTCTCGCTCCTCTCCTGCTGCGACGTGGGGCCGACTCGCCTTTCCCTGTGGCCTAGGCTGTCGCTTTCAAGCCACGTAAAGGCCGGGGCGGCCAAGCGCTTCGCCTTCGACCTCCGCCGAGATCAGTACCTCTCTCTCCGCGTGACGCAAGAGTCGCTGGACGTGGTGCTCACTCTCCAGTCGCCGGACGGGGAGCACTGGGCCCCTCTCGACACCCAGTCCGTGGTACCCGTGCCCGAGCTACTCCGGGTGGTGGCGCCGCTCGACGGTCTCTACATCCTTGAGGTGGAGCCTTCTTCCGGGGATTCTTCTGGGTCGTTCCGCCTGGAGGTCGTAGATCTCCGGCCAGCGACCGACCGCGACCAACTCACCGCCAAGGGCCAGGAGACTCTGGCCCAGGCCGAACAGCTACGTCGGCAGGACAGCGAGGCCAGCGATCTCCGCGCTCTGCCGCTCTATGAGAAAGCGGTCCGCCACTTCGCCCAGGCCGGTGACGCGGACAGTGAAGGCTATGCGCGGGTCCAGTGGGCGCGGGTCCTGAAACGGCGGAATCGCAAGGAGGACGCCGCGGCGTCTCTGCGCGGGTGCCTCGACCTTTTCGCTGCCGCTCAGTCGCCTGGAACTCGGGCCAGGGCTGCCACGATGCTCGCGGAGATCGAGTCCGCTCTCGGAAAAGGTGCCGAGGCCGATGCCGCAAACCGCGAGGCTCTCCGCCTGTGGAAGCAACTGGGGCAGATCACCTGGGAAGCAGAGGTGCTCAATCGGCTTGCCCATCAAGCCTCGGAGCGAGGCGAGCTCGCGCAGGCGGAAAGCCTCTATCGCGAAGCTCTGAAGTTGTGGGAGACCAGTGGGAAGGGCTCCTCAGTAGCCGTGGTCTTGGGCAACCTGGCCTCGATCTATAACCTGGCGCGAGAGCCGCAGCTCGCGCTCGACGCGGCAGACGAAGGACTCGCGCGAGCTCCGAAGGACATGGCGCCTGGACAGCGGGCCGGGGTTCTCGCGCAGAAGGGTGAGGCGCTCGCCAATCTCGGCCGCCGGGAAGAAGCCCAGAAAGTCTTCTCAGAAGCCCTGGAGCTTCGTAGCAAGGGCGAGCCGACCGAGCTCGCACAACTCGAGCGGCGGCTGGCACGGCTCGCTTACGACCAGGGGAACTACGACGAGGCTTCGGCGCGGTTCCGAAATGCCCTCACTGCCTTGGCGGCGGCCCAGGACCATCAAAGCGTGGTCGCCACCCGCCAGGATCTCGCCTGGACCGAGCTCAAACGTGGCCGCCTGGACTTGGCCGAACAGTTGTTTCAAAAAACTTCCGCAGAAGCGGAGTCTTCGGAGAACCGCTGGATCAGGCCGGCTGTCCTTACGGGCCAGGCGCGACTGGCCCGGGCGCGGGGGCAACTTCAGCCGGCCCGCGCCCTCGCGCTCCAGGCGATTGACGAGGTCGAGGGTCTGCGGAGCGAGTTGGGACGCACCGATCTAAAGACGTCAGTCCTCGCGAATCAGCAGTTCTACTTCGATCTCGCTGCGGATCTGACGCTTGAGCTCTACGGTCGGACCGGCGATTCGTCCTTGCTCGTTGAAGCCTTCGAGATCTCGGAGCGTTCGCGGGCGCGGCGCCTCCTGGACCTTTTGGTGCAGTCCACAGGGAAGCCGCGCAACCCCGAGACACGCGCCGCAAAAGCGCTCAGCCGGGCTGAAGAGCGCCTCAAGGCTCTCCGCTCGTCCGGAGCGCCTGCTTCCTTGATTGAACAGGCCGATCGAGAGGTCCGGAAAGCGGTGCTCGACCTCCGCCGCGAGGAAGGTGCATCGGGTGCGGTGGACCCGGAGTTCGGGGGGACTTCCCTTTCCACCCGCCAAATTCAACGCTGGATCGACCAGGACACTGTCCTCCTCGAGTTCGATCTCGGTGAAGACGCGAGTTACCTCTGGGTGGTCTCGCATCAACGCCTCTCAGTTCGCCGCCTCCCCCCGCAGAAACACATTGAAAAGCTGGCGCGCAAAGCTGTCGACGTGCTTTCAGCGCCGGGTTTCTCGGCAGTGAGTGTCCAGGGGCAGGAGGCGCTCCTCGCCGCCTCCCGGCTCCTGGTGGGTGGCGCCCTGCCTGAACTGGGCGCGCGGCGTTGGTTGTTGGTGATGGACGGGGCCCTGCACGCTCTGCCCCTAGGCGCTCTGCCCAATCCCGAGAACCCGGAGGAGCCCATCCTTGCTTCTCACGAGATCGCCTACGCACCGTCCGCCTCGGTCGCTGTGCGCCTCTCGGAGCGAAAGCACCGCCAGGAAGATGAGCCCCAGGAGGAGCTGGCGGTAATCGCGGATGCTGTCTATGAGAGTTCCCTTCAGCCGTCGCCTGGTACTAGCCCGTTCCATCTCCCGCGGCTCCACTTTTCCGATATCGAGGCCCAGCACATTCTCTCCCTCATCCGTCCCGAGGCACGGCTTGACGCCCGGCGTTTTGCGGCAACCAAGGGGCGGATTCTCTCTGGAGTGCTCGCAGACTACCGCCTCTTGCACTTCGCCGTCCACGGGCTGCCGAGCGAGAGCCATCCGGAGCTCTCAGGCATGGCATTGTCGTTGTTCGATCGCAAGGGGAGACCCCAGGACGGCATCCTGTTCGCCCACGAAATCGCGCGCCTCCATCTCCCCGCCGACCTCGCCGTGTTGAGCGCCTGCCAAAGCGGCCGCGGTGTCGCAGTCTCCGGCGAGGGGATGATAGGTTTAGTGCATGCTTTCTTCACTGCGGGAACGGCGCGTGTCGTCGCGAGTAACTGGGTAGTCAATGACCGGGCCACCGCCGAATTGATGAGGGCTTTCTACGACGGCCTCCTTCATCAGGGCCTCACTCCAGCCCGTGCCCTCCAGCAGGCGCAAATGACGCTTGCGCGCAGTAAACCCTGGAGCCGCCCGTACTACTGGGCGGCCTTCGTGGTCCAGGGCGGTTTTTGAGCCAGCCTCCCAACAAATCTCCTTAGGCCGGGTTATACCGGAGGAACGTCTCGCCCGGGCTTCCATGGGAGGGCAAGCTCCACGGTCGCGGGACGCAATCCAGGAGGGCACTGATATGCAAGCTCAGCTGAAGCGTCTGCACGAATCTGATCAAATCACCCCGGTCAAGCAAGAAGGCAGGCGAGGAAGGAAGGGCCATGGCCCGAGAGAGGGCGAAGATGCCAACGCCTCGGGCTCCAGGGTTCTGCCGCCGATCGAACGGACCGAAGGCAGTTCGAAGGTGTCTCTGCAGTCCGAGCAACCCACTCCGCGCGAGCCTGATGACCCTCCTACGACGCAAAACCCAACCACAACGCCGATCCAGAGACCGGATGATCCTCCTTGTCCCTCGTCATTTAGTGGCGAGGTGGACTACCCCATATCGCGAGAGCCCGATGACCCTAAGGTGACGGTAAACCATACCAAGGTGCCAATCGATCGAGAGGAACCGAGCTCTCAGGCTAGCAGCCTACAGCAGTCTGGGTCCTAGTTGAGGAGTGGGAAAATGAGATACGAAGAGGTTCGCGTTCGATTGTTCCCTGCCTCTGATGGCCAGGTTGGAGCATCCTTCACCTTTGAAGGAATGACATCCGGCGAGCCCAGGCCCTGCGCATCATCGCCGGCAAGCGAGGTGTTTCGTGACGCCTTGGCGCTGCAGCCGCTGCGGCGAAGACCAGGTCGCCTTCGGGAGGCTCCCCGCAGATCTCCTGTGCTACACCTGCCACGACGCACAGCGCAGCAGGTTTTCGGAGGCTGACGCGGGAATCCCGGAGCGCTACCGCGGCCTCACCCGCGAAGGCTGGACCGCCCACTTCCAGCGCCCCTGGCCCGCCGTCCTGGAGCGCTGGACCGGCTCCCCGCACTGGGTAGCGCTCTGGGGGCCGACCGGTACAGGCAAGACCGGGCTCGCTACCGTCCTGCTTGCCGAGCACCTGCGCACCGGCCGCCGCGGACGGTGGGTCTCGGGCCCGGAGCTCGCGAGGCGCATCCAGTGCGACTTCGCCTCCGCGGAGGACGTGATCGCCCCTCTCCTGGTCACGTCGCTCGTCGTCCTCGACGAGCCGCTCTCCGGCCCTGCGGCCGACTGGTACATCGATCGCCTCGTGCTCATCACCCGAGCCCGGGACGACAGGGGGCTTCCCACCCTCGTTACCAGCCAGCTCCTCCCCGAGCTGCTCCTTAACGCGACCGCCGCCACGCCGCCGCCGCTGCTCTCGCGCTGGCTCTCCGGCCTCCGCATCCACGACGAGCTTGCCGGCGAGGACGTGCGGCTCCGAGGGGTGCTCTGATGGCTAGGCACAAAGTCCTGCCCTACAGTGAAGAAGCCGAGCGTGCGGTGCTCGGCGCTCTGCTCCTCGAGCCTCTGCGCATCGCCCAGGCCCGCACACGGCTGGAGCCCCGCGACTGGCATCTCGAACGCCATCGCTTGCTCTACCAAGCCTTCCTTGACGTCGCCGACGCGGGCTCCACACCTGACCTCCGCACCCTTCAGGCCCATCTCGATCAGGCCGGGATCCTGGGTGCCGTCGGCGGTCTGGCCTATCTCGCCGCGCTCGACCTGGACCTGCCGGACCTGGGACGGATGGACGAGTACGTGGACATCGTCAAGGAGAAGAGCGTCCGCCGCGACCTGATCGCCGTCGCGCAACACACCCTCCTGGCGACCGCCTCGACCGCGCGGCCGGTCCACGAGCTTCTGGCCGACCTCCGCGACTCCGCGGAGAAGCTCATCGGACGTGCTGTCCGCGTGGGCTGGCAGGAAGCCGGGACGGTCGTCACCCGTCTCCTCGAAATCCTCGAAGAAGAGCGCTCCGAGGCCCTCTGCGGGCTGACCTCCGGCTTCCCGGCCTGGGACCAGCTCGGTCCCGGCTTCTTGCCGGGTGGGCTCTACGTCATCGCGGGCAGGCCTGGCATGGGCAAGACCTCGCTGGCGCTCGACCTTACCCGCCACGTCGCCGTCGAGCTGAAGAGGCCCGTCGGCGTCTTCTCCCTCGAAATGCGCGCTGACGAGATCGGCCTCAAGCTCAGCTCCGCCGAAGCCGACATCGCTTCCCACCAGCTCCGCGTCGGCCACCTGTCCGGCCGGCACTGGCGAGACCTCATCGCCGCCGCGCGCCGCATGATCGCGGCGCCGCTCCTCCTGGACCACTGCCCGAGCCTCGTGCTGCGCGACCTCGAAGCGAGAGCCTGGTGGCTCAAGGCCCAGCACCCCGACTTGGCGCTCCTGGTCGTCGACTACCTCCAGCTCCTTACGGCCGGGGTCCGCGTCGAAAACCGGCGCCTGGAGATCGCCCTCATCGCCCGCCGTCTCAAGGAGCTGGCGGGCGAGCTGGGCCTGCCGGTGATCGCCCTCTCGCAGCTCAATCGCGATCTGACCCGCCGCAGCGATCCGCGCCCGCAGCTCGCCGATCTCGCCGAATCCGACGCGATCGGGCAGCACGCCGATCAAGTCGCCTTCGTGCACCGTCCCGAGGTCTACGCCCCCGACGACCACAGCCTCCGGGGCCTGGCGGAGGTCATCGTCGCCAATGACGATGTTAAAGCTGTCAGCAGTTTTCAACTGAGTTCATGAGTGCCGCTCAAGAGGGGGAACGCTTTCAGGAGTTGTCAGCTATGGCCACTTTAGGCCAGTAAGCGCAAAGCTGTGTGACCCTGGTGTGACCCGGATCTGGTACAATCAGGCCCATGAGCTACAACATCAAATTCGAGGATCGAACCCTGCGCGGACTCCGCGTTCCCGAGGGCAAGGACAGGCAGGAGTGGAGTGACACCGTGGTCCCGGGGCTTCGCTTCCGGAAGAGCGAGAAGGGGCACGGCGCCTTCTCCGTCGTCTACAGGGTCAAGGGGCAGGAGAAGCAGGACCGCCGGACGATCGGACCCTTCCCCCGCGTCTCGATCGCTCAGGCCCGACAGGAGGCTCGGGAGGACCTCAACGCCGCCAGCTCGGGGCGGGATCCGAAGAAGCTCCGGACGGCTGCCCCACCCGAGGAACAGGACCTGACCTTCGCGGAGCTCTTCGAGACCTACATGGACCGCCATGCACGCGAAAACCTCCTGACCTGGCCCGAGATCCAGCGCAAGATCCGCAAGGACGCGCTTCCGGTCATCGGCCATATGCCTGCCCGGGAGGTCCGCAAGCGCCATCTCCATCTGGCCATTGACCGGCTGGTGACCGGTGGGCATGCCGTGGCCGCTCGCGGCCTGCTGACCATGATCTCGGGGATCTACACCTGGGCCGAGGGACGGGAGATTGTCGAGTACAACCCTGTCCTCCGCTTCCCTTATCCGAAGCCGGCGGAGCCGCCGAAGCGCAGGAGCCTGACGGACGACCAGATGCGGACGCTCTGGTTCGCGCTCTTGGAAATCGCCGACAACCCGCCGCCTCGGACGCGTCTCGGGCGAGACGGGTCCGCGGATCTCCTGGCCTTGGCGGTTCTTTCGCGCCTCTTGTTGGGTCAGCGAACGACCGAAACCGTGGGCATGCGCCGCCAGGATCTCGAAGCAGAGTGGTGGAATCTACCGGGGTATCTCGGACGGCGGCGGTATACGAAGACCGGACGGGACCACCGTGTGCCGCTGGTCCCGCTGTGGAGCGAGTACGTGCTGCCGCGCGTCGAGGGCGTGACCGCCGGGAAGCCGCATGTCTTCACCAGCGATCGCCGGCCGGATCTGCCGCTCAGTGCGCAATCCATCCGGCAGTTCTGCGCACGAGTCGCAGCCGAGGTGGGTTTCCCCTTCGTCGCGCGGAATCTCCGGACGACGTTCCTGACCTCTTTGGCTCGCCTGCGCGTCCCGCAGGAGGTCAGGAGGCGCCTGGTCAACCACAGCGATGGGAGCGTCGAGACGGTCCACTACAACCTTTATGACTACGACGAAGAAAAATGGGCGGCCGGGCTGCGTTGGGACACCCACCTTCGGAGCATCTTCTTCGGCGAGACGGCCCGGCCGGTGCCAGTTCAGGCCTAGGCGGCCCACTCACGCCGGCCCTCTTGCCATTCGCGGAGCTTGTCGACGCGAAAGGCTTCCCTCCCAGGGCTGAGAGTTTCGGGGGCGGGGAATCGAGCTGCCGCGATTTCCCGTCTCAGCGTTGACCGGGACAGGCTCGACCAGCTGATCACCTCAGGCCAGGTCATGAACCGAGGGAGCACCTCACGAACGGTGGACACGGTGTGCCGACTCGGCAATGGCTGCTGCGGTCTGTTGTCGTTTCTCATCGGTTTTTCCTAAATGAGCTCGTTTTGGCTGATGGCCTGGCGCTCTGATGCGAGTCAAGCAAGCCGGACTTTTTCGAGCCGGTGGCCGAGGTGCGGGCGTAGGCTGCGATTCTCACGCGGCTCTCCTACGGACGGGGCTCATCGGTTGCTTCGAAGCCCGGGAGAGGGAGAATCGCCGCCGACTCTGGGGATTGCGGTACCGGTCGAGAATCTTCCAGATGCCCATCGCGGTGAGCGGCCCACGGCACCCTTCGAAGACGGGCTCCGGGAGACCCCAGATCCGAGCCTCTGCGAGCCAGGCGAGCAGCCGGCCTCCGAGATCGTCAGGCAGCCCGATGTACCAGGAGATGCCGTGGCGGTGGACCGAGACCACAGCTTGGCGATTCGCCATTGTGATGGCCGTGGCCCGGAGGGCGGCGATCTCGACGGCAGTGAGGCCTGCGGCGACCAGAGCGAGGACGGCTCCGTCGCGCAGCCCCACGGCTCTGCCGGAGCGCACCCGGCCTGGATCGACGCGGGGCAGGACGGTGTGTGCCTCTTCGGGATCGAGACGCATCAGTGTGGCTCCAATCCGGCTGGTGCCGGTATCTGTGCCTTCTGGGACGGTCGGTTCAGCATGGTGCGCCCTCCGTTCTTCTGAGATCAGAATGCACCAAGGAACGCAAGACTCCAAACGCAGCCGATTGCTGGATTCCTCGCAACCCTCTCAATTTAATAGACATAGGGTCAAAGGATTGAGGGAGGATCGTACCACTTCATCTTTCCAAATCCGATCTTGGCCAACGGTCAGGAGGTCGAGCAGGTCCGGCGACCAAGCTCTCACTTGGAACAGAGCTGGACTGCTGAGACGGACACGGAGGTACGGCGGGCGAAGCTGAGATCGACCGGCGTAGCTCTACAGCCGCAACTGCCCGCCTGAACGGGGGAGTGGCCGAGGGGGCGACGGGCCCCCTTGGCGGGCGGGGGCTCATCGCTGTACCGCAGCAGGAAGAGGGTGGCACCCTTCCCCCGGAGGATACCTCCGGCGCTTCTCCATCCTGATTGACAACCTTGCAGCAGCGGGAGTAGCCTTCCTAAGTCTATGTGTCTGTGAGACTTGAGGCTGTGGTATACCGAGGACAACTGATGGCGTATGGCACGAAAGTCGTGTCCTCGTCCAGCAGATGGCGAACGTAGACTCTAAAGTTAGCTTGCAGCCGCCCATGAGGTGCTTGTGCCCGATAGCCTAGCAACTGATCTAAGGCGTCACCAGGTTTTCATTAGCTACGCTCAGGCAGACAAAGCGGTGGCGGTCCAAGTCGCCGCCGCTCTGCAGAGTGCTGGCTTGCCTGTCTGGATTGACTCCTGGGAACTCGCGGTTGGAGACTCGATAGTGGATCGCATCCAGCAGGCGGTCAATTCGAGCGACGTCCTCCTTGTACTTCTCTCGCCAAGTTCTGTGAACTCACACTGGGTTCAAAGCGAAATAAGTGCGACCCTGTCAAGAGAACTCCGGGATCGGGCTATCACGGTAATCCCGGCACTCATCGAAGACTGCGAAATTCCCCCTCTCCTGGCCGACAGGGTTTTCCTTGATCTCCGCGGAGATCTGTCCGAGGCAGTGCAAGATCTCGTCGATCAGATTGGTTCGGTACCCGACTTGGATTTCTCGAAGCTGGACTGGAAAGTATTTGAGCGGATGATTGCCGACCTTCTGGGTAAGCTGGGATTCGTCGTGCAGCAGACCCCCGTCACTCGAGACAGCGGCTTCGACTTCGTAGCCTCCTATCGAGCCCGAGACCCTTTTGGTGCGCTGCAGACCGAAACATGGCTGGTCGAAACAAAACTCTATAGAGAGCAGCGGGTAAGCATATCTGCTCTTCGGCAGATGATGGGCTTCCTGATGCTCTCAGGCGGCGGCAAGAAGGGCCTGATCATCACGAACAGCCGGCTCACGTCCGTCGCGCGGAGCTTTCTGGCAGAAAGCACTGAGAGGTCAGGCCATGAGCTTCGCGTGATTGACGGAGCCGAGCTAACCAATCTGCTGATCCAGCACCCAGACCTCATTCGGACCTATTTCCCTCCGCGTGGCAGTCATGAATGAGGCGCATGCGATCCGGCAACGCCTGCAGGCGTGCCCCGCAGGTCTCCCGGGATGGAAAGAATTCGAAGACGCCTGCATAGAGGCTCTTAGGTTCTTGTTTGTTCCCCCGCTGACGGAGCCAATAGTCCAGCCACGGACATACTCTGGTATCGACCGGCGGGACGCAGTGTTTCCCAATCGCAATATAGAAGCGCCTAACAACTGGGGCCATCTCCTCAAGGAATTGGCCGCCAGGATGATTCTGTTCGAATTCAAGAATTATGATTCCGAAGAGATCGGTAAGGAAGAGACGAATCAGACGCGCAATTATTTGACGCCGCCAATGGGCAAGCTCGCGATCTTGTGCTGCAACCGAGAGCCAAATCATGCGGCACACCTGAAGCGCAATACGATCTTTAGCGAGGACGGCAAGGTTATCCTGTTTATAACGAGGGAACAACTAGTCGAGATGCTCTTTATCAAAGAGCGCGGCGAAGACCCGTCGGACTTGATCATGGATCTCGTCGAGAGGTTCTATCTCCAACATGAATAGAAACGTGCGAGCTATCCCCCACTTGCACCGCGGCTGGCTTCGCCAGCCGCGCGGTGACGTGTAAGGCGTTAGCTGCCAGGAGTTGTAGGGTGGATCAAGTGAGCGACCAAGAGATCCGCGACTATCGGCAACATTTCGTTCTTGCCGAGCAGAAGGCGCAGGAGGACTACGACAAAGCAGTACTTGCTCTTTCGGGCGGTGGCCGCCGGCTTTTACCACAGTGTGCTAGGCTCTGCGATCTGCCGAAGGACGGCCATGACTACTTCTGAGCGTTTTGTCACAAAACTGTGCCGACAGTCCTTCTTATCGCCGTGGACTCACGCGAATCCAGAACGCCGTCCCGTGAAAACGAGGCCTGAGCTGTGTGATGTTCTCGTTGCGTTTGAGTCATCCGTCATTCTGTTCTCCGTAAAGGAGTCGTCCTCCAAGCGTGGGCAGGACCCGAAGACCGCTTGGAGCAGGTGGGACCGTGAAGCCGTAAAAAACTCGGCGAAACAGTTGCAGGGTGCCGAGCGGTGGCTCAGGAAGGGTGGGGCCGTTGTGGAAAGCGATGGCTGCACTCCTGTCATCGTTCCAGGTGCGGCGCATATCGAGATTTCAGGATCGCAGTTGCCCTTGGATTTGAGGGTCAAGCTCCGTTCCTGGCTGTACCTGACACGTCGGGGCCGACTCATATTCTTGATGAAGTATCGCTGCCAATCGTTTTCTCTGAACTCGACACGGTGACGGATTTCATCGACTACCTTCGATGCTGCGCCGATCTGTTTCATCGTGACGTTCGAACAGTTATAGGTGGCGGTGAACACAACATGCTCGCCTGCTATCTGTGCAACGGGCGCAAGTTTCCGGATGGCGCGGATGTCTTAATGATCGAAGACGACTTCTGGGAGGGGTTCAGATCCAGCGAGGGCTACAAGCGACGCGGCGAGGAGAACCGCGTTAGCTACGTTTGGGATGCACTTGTCGAAGTTCTAGCTGCAACCAAATCGGACTGGACCGTGTATGGACCTTGCTTGGAGGATCCTCGAAAGATAACTCTTGAAGCAATTGCCTCCGAGAATCGATTTCATCGACGTATGCTCGGACAAGCCCTTGAGGAATTCCTTGTGGCGCATGAGGAAAAGCGGGCAAGGATGATATCAGTCGGCAGCGGGCGCACCTATGTCTACCTCAATGCACGAGCGGACGAGAACCCGGAAAATGTCATGAGCGAGTTGTCCTTGAGATGCTACTTGGTAAGAGGGCAGGTGCGCGAGAATCGCACCGTCGTGGGCATCCGGTTCATCGGTGGGCGACCACCCACCGAGATCCCCCCGGAGTCGTGCGTGATACGCCAGGAAGAGTGGAATGCCGAAGACGAAGCTGCAGCCCATGAACTCCGGCAGAGATTTGGCTTCTTTTCGAGTTCAAATCTAGAGCGCTAGCTCGGGCGATATCAATCATATGGGACGAAGGAGGGAGCAATGGCAACTAGTGCAGTGAAGATCGCAATCGGCGTTGGCTGTGGCATTCTCCTCGCTGTAGGTGCACTGACGGCAACCTGTGCAGGCTGCGTTGCTATTGGCGCGAAGGGCCGCCTAAGCCAGATTTTGGTAACCAGGTGAGCAGATCTATCCCGCGATAGGCCTTGTCCAGATAGCGAGCATTGATCCGCAGCAAAGGCAAGTCGAAACGCTTGCAGAGTGAGTTCTTCTGTCGGTCACGACCCGCCTGAGGTTCTCTACCGTGCTGTAGCCCGTCGAACTCAACTGCAAACTGAGGAAATTGATCAGCATCCACTACTACAAAGTCGAAGTGGGATCTCAGAGCAAAGTTAAAGTCTCTGCTGGAGAGACCAGAGCCTTCAATTGGTAACACGTCCGCCACGCGCACCTTAACGTGGACCGCAGCACCAAAGTCGGTGCAAGCTTGACGAAGGCGTTCGTGGGTTGCGGTCTCTGCAGCGTTCAGCAGTCTCTTTAGCATCCTTTCACCCGCCTCAAACCGGCAGCCCGCAGTTCGGCCTATCGTTTGGCGAAGGGCCAAGTTCGAACGTCACCACCTGGCCGTCCACGGCGGCGAGGATCTGGAGGATCTGGTCGGCGATCGAGACCTCGGCTGGCGGCTTCGCCGGATCGGCTTGCAGCTTGACGGTCGCCGGGGTGCGCTCGGCGAGCAACTCGACCAGAGGCGATGGGACGTGCGCTGCGCCGGATCGCGCTGCTTGCAAGAGAGCGCCGGCCTCTCTACGCTAACGGTCCAAAGTGCTCGCCTGATGAGGGTTGCTCTTGAACGACTTGGTTGATCTCTGGCCGCATCGGCTCTTCTGGATGGGTGACCCACGGGCGGTGGCGATTTTTAGCGTAAAGGTGCCGAGGGACGAGCCGGGACCCTGGCTCGGAATGGGGAACTGGCGCCCATGGCGGCAACGCTCGACGTCCACGAAGCGGCTCGATTGGTGGTTCCGGAACAATGAGCCGCACCTTCACCAGGACGCCTTCGCGACCATCAACCGCTTCTATCGCTGGGAGCGCTCCCAGGAGTACGTCGTCCGTCTGGGCGCGACCTTTGTGGACATCGACTGCGGCCGGAGGCGCCCGGACTGGTCGGCCTGGGAGGCTACGGAGATTCTCCGAGATCTCGTGCAGCGCGGCCTGCTGGCGCGGCCCTCGATGTTGCAGTACTCCGGCCGGGGCTTGTGGGCTTTCTGGCTCCTCCGCGACGAACAGGACCCGAGCACCACGCCCTTCGCAAACGCCGACAACCGGGAGCTGTGGATGTCGCTCCAGCAGCGCACGGCCGATACGATCGCGACAGGGTTCCCGAGCCTGAAGCTCGATCGGCTGGCCGGCGATCTGACTCGCGTGACACGGCTGCACAGGAGCGTGAATGCCGCAGCCGATCGGCGGGTGCACTATGAGCTGCTCCCCGGTCTGGCCGGCGAGCCGATCCGCTACAGC
>DATMER010000058.1:0-21989 GCA_035556715.1 Thermoanaerobaculia bacterium | reverse complement strand
CCAAGGCGAGCAGATCCCTGGACGAATTGAACCGCCCGCTGCGCCGGGGCGCCGATCGGCCGGCCGCCGGATTGTCGGCGATCTCCAGAAGAGCAAACCACAGTGCCCGCAGCTGGTCATCGGTCAGGCTCCTGCGCTGCGGCGGCTCGGCCGCCCTGGGGTAGGGGAAGCGCCGGACCGGGTTGTACTCGACGATCTCTCGCCCCTCGGCCCAGGTGTAGATGCCCGAGATCATGTGCAGCAGGTTCGTGGCGCTGACGGCGTGCCCGCCGGTCATCAGCCGGTCGATGACCAGGTGGAGATGGCGCTTGCGCACCTCCCCGGCCGGCATCTCGCCGATGATGGGAAGCGCGTCTTTGCGGATCTTGCGCTCGATCTCGGGCGAAGTCATGAGGGTCTCGCGGGCGTGCCGCTCCATGTAGAGTTCGAAGAGCTCGGCGAAGGTCATCACGTGGGGTGCAGGTTCCTCGGGCTGAGGCGTCCGAAGCGTCTTCGGGTCGCGCCCCGAGCTGGCGGCGTTGAGGTCCTCGCGGGCCTCCTCGCGGGCCCGAGCGATCGTGACCCGAGGATAGGGCCCGATCGTGCGGCGGTCCTGCTTCATCTGCCCCTTGATCCTGTAGACCACGGAGAAGGAGCTATGCCCCTTGTCGCTCTTGCGGAAGCGAAGCCCCGGGACCACAGTGTCACTCCACTCCTGCCTGTCCTTCCCATCGGGAACGCGGAGTCCGCGCAGGGTCCGATCCTCGAACTTGATGTTGTGGCTCATGGGCGTAAGTCTACCATAACTCGGGTCACACCAGGGTCACTTGGCTCGGCGCAAACTGGCCGTAAGTGGCCACAGTTGACAACATCTGGAACGCTTTCCCCTCTAGGGCGGCTCTAGTGATTACACCTGAACACCTCTGGAAGACTTAGCAGGGTGCTTCCCCCTCTCCCGGGCGGGTGGGAGTGCGGAAGCCCGGCTGAAGGCCGGTGTGGGCCAGGGGGTGAGGGGCACTCCCGCTATACTCCAACCTTCTCCATGGAGGGACCCATGAAGACCACCCACGAGATGCTGGAGTCCGAGCAGTTCCGGAGGATCGTGCGCAGGAAGTGGACCGTGTCGGTGATCCTGACCCTCTGCCTCTTCGCGCTGTACTACGGGTACATCCTGCTCATCGCGCTCGACAAGGAGTTCCTTGCCCGAAAGATAGGAGAGGCCACGACTCTGGGGATCCCGCTCGGCGTGGCGGTCATCGTGCTCTCCTGGGTCCTGACGGCGGTGTACGTGGTTTGGGCCAACAACTCCTATGACGCGGAAGTCGAAAAGCTCCGGGAGCAGGTCGAGAAGTGAACGTGCAGACGTCGCTGGGCTCCCCGACCGCTTCGGCCATCGCGTTCTTCTTCGTAATCGTGGCGCTTACCCTCGCGATCACCTGGTGGGCCGCCAAGAAGACCCGGTCCACCCGCGAGTTCTATGCCGCGGGGCGCAGCGTCAGCGCGTTCCAGAACGGCCTTGCCCTCGCGGGCGATTACATGAGCGCGGCTTCCTTTCTCGGCATCGCAGGGCTCGTCTCGCTCAAGGGCTATGACGGGATGATCTATGCCACCGGTTGGCTCGTGGGATGGCCGGCTCTCATGTTTCTCATCGCCGAGCCGCTGCGCAACCTGGGGAAGTACACATTCGCGGACGTCGTCGCCTTCCGCCTGCGGCAGACTCCGGTGCGCATCGCCTCCGCGGTCGGCGGCATCCTCACCGTGCTGCTCTACACCATCGCCCAGATGGTGGGCGCGGGGAACCTGATCAAATTGATGTTCGGCATCCCTTATGAAGGCGCGGTGGTCATCGTCGGCGCGGTGATGCTGGCTTACGTGCTGTTCGGCGGCATGATCGCGACGACGTGGGTGCAGATCGTCAAGGCGGTGCTCCTCCTGATCGGAGTTTCGATCATGACGCTCATGGTGCTGGCGCGGTTCGGGTGGAGCCCGGGCGAGCTTTATGGCGCAGTGGCCTCCCAGCTCGGGCAGAGCGCTCTTGAGCCGGGAGGCCTCGTGACCAGCCCGATCGACGCCATCTCCCTGGGGCTCGCGCTCATGCTCGGATTGTTGGGGCTGCCCCACATCCTGATGCGCTTCTACACCGTTCCGGACGCGAAGACGGCGCGCAAGTCGGTGCTCTATGCCACGGGATTCATCGGGTGTTTCTACATCATCATCCCGATCGTGGGCTTCGGTGCGTCGGTGCTGGTGGGGCGCGAGGTCATCAGCGCGGTGGACGCGGGGGGAAACATGGCCGCTCCCCTGCTCGCCGAGCTGCTGGGCGGGACGTTCTTCCTCGGCTTCATCGCCGCGGTCGCTTTTGCCACCATTCTGGCCGTCGTGGCGGGGCTCACCCTGGCCGGGGCCTCGGCCCTGTCGCACGACATCTATGTGAGCGTGGTCAAGCACGGGCACGCGAGCGAGGCCGAGCAGGTGCGGGTCGCCCGCATCTCGACAGTCGTCTTCGGCATCCTGGCCGTGCTGTTGGGCATGCTCTTCAAGGGGCAGAACGTGGCGTTCATGGTGGGCCTCGCCTTTGCCGTGGCGTGCAGCGCCAACTTCCCGGCGCTGCTGCTCTCCATCGTCTGGAAGCGGTTCACCACGGCCGGCGCGGTGGCTTCGATCCTGACCGGCGCGTTCCTGTCAATTTTCCTGATCGTCATCAGTCCGACGGTCTGGGTCGAGGTGCTCGGCAACGAGACGGCCCTCTTCCCACTCAGGAACCCCGCGATCGTGTCGATGACCGCCTCGTTCCTGGTCGCTACGGTGGTCTCCCTGCTCGGCCGCGAGCCCGAGGCCGAGGCGAAGTTCGAGGGGGAGAAGCTGCGGACGTATCTCGGGATCGGGGCGGAGTAGGTCCCGCCGCTCACGAACCGTGCTTCTCCACCAGCCGCGCGCGCAGGGCATCATCCGGCTCGCCCGTCGGATCGAGCCCCTCTGCTTTCTGAAAGGCACGGATGGCGGCCCGGGTGGCGTCGCCCAGCTCGCCGTCGACGGCCCCCGGCCCATATCCCAGGTTCGAGAGCCGCGCCTGCACGCCCGCGGTGTCGTTCACCGGCTGGAGCTGGCGCAGGCACAGGGTCATCACCCGCGCCCCGATCCCGTCGCCGATGCGCAGCCGCGCCGAGGCCGCGTTCGGCGGGAGCGGGTGATCGATCTTCCCGGAGGGGTCGGTGGTCCCCTTGGAGACCACGCCGTCGATCTCGATCACATACGCAACGCCGGACTGGGGATTGCCGTCCTCCCGCACGATGAGCCGCAAGCGGGAGGGCACGCCCCGCCGGCGGAAGACATGCTTCTTCCCGGTCCGGCACGGCTCGGTCTTGGGAACGATATCCGGCACAAACAGGGAATCGCCGGGCACCAACTGGTGAGCGCTCGGACGAAGCTCCCGGAGCTCCGCGTTCTCCGGGCATTCCCATACCGTCTCCCAGTAGTGGCCGGACTCGTAGGCGATGCTTTCGACCGACTGGCCTTCCTGAACCTGGACGTACTTTCCCGGCAAGGTGCCTCCAGAGCACACGGTCAGAATTAAAAAAGCGGGGTAAATGGGCCGTTGACGATCACGGTCGACTTGTCGAACTTGTGATACAGGCTCTTCGTCTCGATCTTGAGGAAATCCTTGAGCTTCATCGTCTCCGTCCGCAGCCCGCTCTTGAGCAGCTTTTCCAGCCTGACATCCCTCTCCAACTCCTGCTCTTCCTCCCACTGGACGGCAACGTAGTATCCATCGGCCTGGTCCTCGGGTACGCCGTATAGCTTGTCCTTGTCCGACGTGTAGACGAGCCGCCGGTACCCAGTCTCCCTCCTCTCGTTCACAGGCACGAAATACGAGATGGCGTCGTTGTAGGTGGACGGATCGGCCTCCGTATCCTCCGCTCCCTTGTGCTCGAACTCTTGCAGAAAGTTGTCGTAGGCGGGGATCCATGGATTCGTTTCGTATCTGACGTCGATTGCGTTGTCCTGTTGCTGCGCAACTCGCGGCTCCACCTGCCGTTCAACTAGCAATGCCCAAGTGGACAGCGCATCGGCCGTGAGCGAATGATACTCCGGCACGAGATCGATAAACAGCGGATCGATGAGATCCGCACAGCGCGCCTTGGCATGCCCGACGTCGCCCGTACCGCCGGCGTGCCACGACGTCCACAAGAGCGCGCGCAGGTGACGGAGATGGGAGACGCGCGCTCGGAGGAGCTCCGGGCGGTTCAAGTTGAACAGGCTGATCGTGCCTCTGCCACGTCGAAGGTTGGGATCCCGCAAGCTGCTGAGGAAAAAATCGAACTCGGGCGACGACCTCACTTGCTCGATGAGCAGCGGGTCTGCCCAGATCCGCTCCTGAGCCTGCTCCTTGCCGCCGAGGAACGCAGCATAAAGATCGAATTCGTACGCCCTCCCATCGATCGGATTGAAGCGGATGAAATCGCGGGGATCCTCGCGGTACGGATCGATGAGCATGGGCGCCTCCTGGGCGACGTCGAAGTTGCCGGGGGCAAGCCTGTCGCCGAGGATGGGGAACTGGTTTCCCTTGTACACCTCGTTGCAGATCTTGCAGGCAAGGAACAGGTTCGAAGGCTCGTACGCCAGCCAGAAGTACGCGTCACGGTTGAGGCCCTCGCTCGATCGTTCGACCACTCCGGCCTTGGGCCGGAAATGTTCCACGTCGCCGTGGTCGACGTGGCGCAGGTACGACTCGCAATAGGCGCACCGGCCCGCGTGGGAAACGATGAGCGCATTCTTGATCTCGGAGGTGGAGTAGATGGCCGAGGAGAAGGCGCCCGAGTCGAAGCCGACCATCCGCTTTTGCTGAGATACCCATTGGGGATCTTCACCTTCCGTAAGTTGATAGACGACCTCCGTACCGAAAACCACGTTCTCCCGGAGCGACGGATCGATCTGATCGAGGTCGGCCTTGCGAAGCTGGTAGGCTGGATTCTGCTGCGCACAGCGCTCGTCGTAGAATTTCGCGAGCGCTTGATGCGTTTCGAGGAGCTTTGCCGTCGCGGCTTGTCCAGCGTCCGACCTCGCCAGGGCCGGCGGTTGCAGCCTCATCATGGAACCTCCTCCGCCCCCGCCTCCCGGATCGCTTCCCGCGCTCTCTCCAGGAGCTCGGGGGTCGGGATCCAGGTGCCGGGGATGTGGCGGTTGGCCCACGCTCCCATCTCGCGCAGGACCGGGAAGAGGTCGGCGCCCTTCGGCGTGAGGCGGTACTCGTAGCGCTGCGGCCGGGAGGAGTACTCGACCTTGGTCACGATGCCGTGCTCTTCCAGGCGGCGCAGACGGTCGGTGAGGAGGTTGGTGGGGATGCCTTCGGGCGAGCCCAGGAACTCCCCGAAGCGCCGCTTGCCCGCGAAGAGCAGGTCGCGGACGACCAGGAGCGTCCACTTGTCCCCGAGCAGATCGAGGACATTGGCGATCGGACAGGCGGAGCGCGCACCACCCGGGGGACTGGACGGAGCGGCGGCGGAAGGCATGGAAGAAGGTTACCATCTCCCCACTTGCAATTTGCAAGCGTCCGGACATAGAGTCGCCTCGCTTGCAAAACGCAAGTCACCCAAGAAGGAGGAGATTCATGCCGGACCTCGCATCCGCCCTTGTCGCCGAGTTGGAGCGGGAGGCAGCCGCGACCCGCCGTGTTCTGGAGCGCGTCCCTGCCGACCGTCTCGAATGGCAGCCTCACCCCAAGTCGATGACGATCGGCCAGCTCGCCATGCACGTGGCAAGCATCCCGGGCAACCTCTCGCGCCTGGCCCGGCTCGACGGGATCGACCTGTCCACCTTCCAGCGCACCCTCAGGGGTCCGCAGAGCGCCGCCGATCTCATCCCGGCTCTCGACGCGGGGATGGCGGAGGCCCGGTCTTTCTTCGAGGAGCTCGACGAGCGCGCGGCGGCTGCCCCCTGGCGCCTCGCCTTCGGAGAGCGCGAGATCTCCACCGTGACCAGGGCGGAGATCATCCGGACTCTCGTCCTCAATCACTGGTACCACCATCGGGGCCAGCTCGTGGTCTACCTGCGGCTCCTCGACATCCCGGTGCCGGCGGTCTATGGGGACAGTGCCGACGAGAACCCGTTCGCCGGCGCGCCAGACGCCTGAGCGGCAGGATCAGGCGTCAGGACGACCTTGGTGCACCCCTCCACGCGCCGGTCGAAGAGGTCATAACCGAGCGGCCCCTCGGCCAGCGAAAGCCGGTGGGAGATCAGGGTCCCCAGGTCGTACTTCCTCGATTGGATCAGCGGCAGCAGCCGGTCCATGTACGCCCGGGCGGGACAGCGTCCGGCTCGGTAGGTGAGGTTCTTGTCGTAGACCTCGCCCGGGGCGAAGGCGAGATGGTCCTCGACGTGGACTCCCACGGCCGCGATCGTCCCCCCGGGCCGGACGAGGTCGAAGGCGAGGCGGGAGGCCTGGGGCGTGCCGACCGCTTCCACCACGGCATCGGCTCCCCGGCCTTCGGTCGCTTCCCGGATGCGCTCGAGCGGGTCGTCCTTCCGGAAGTCCACGGGCTCGGCGCCCCAACGCCCGGCCAGGGCCAGCCGGTCGGGTAGCGAGTCGATCGCAAAAACCCTCTCCGCTCCCAGCTCACGGGCGGCGATCACCGCCATCAATCCCACGGGACCGCAGCCGACGATGGCGACCGTCTTCCCGGGCGCCGCTCCCGCGCTCTCGGCCCCGAACCAGCCCGTGGCCAGGATGTCCCCGGCGAACAACGCCTCTTCGGGCGGGGTCCCTTTAGGGACGGCTACGAGAGTCGAGTCCGCGAGCGGCACGCGCACGTACTCGGCCTGGACGCCGTGCAATCCCCTCCCCTCCTGCACCCAGCCGAAGAGCTGTCCCCGGACGCAGCGGGCGGTCAGTCCGAGCCGGCAGTAGAAGCAGCCGCCGCAGCTCGTGGTGAAGGGGCTCACCACCAGGTCGCCCGAGCGGAAGCGGGTTACCTCCGGGCCGGCCTCCACCACCTCTCCCGCCAGCTCGTGCCCCATGACGGTGCCGGCGTCGAGCCCGGTCTCCAGGCCGCGGTAGACGTGGAGGTCCGAGCCGCAGACCGCGGCGGCGCGGACCCGGACGATCACGTCCCCGGCGTCCAGGATGGAGGGATCGGGAACGGTGGCGCAGACGACCTGGCGGATGCCTTCGAAGAGGAGAGCTTTCATGGTGGAAATTATGGCGAAAATGATGACGGAAATAATGGCGGGTTTTTCCCGCGAAACGCTTCTATCCGTCCTGTCACTACTCCCCGCAGCTCAGGCCAGCGCCATGGTGGCACGGGCCTGGATAGCTCAGACATTACGCATTGGAGATAACATATGCCGTACCGTAGCAGACTGTCTCTCGTCCTCGTGGCGAGCCTCTCTTTTGCCTCTCTCGCCCCGGCCCAGGAGATCCAGGAGCCGTACGAGGCCGAGGACCCGTTTGACGAGATCAACCGCGCCAGGATCGAGAACGGCAGGATCGTCGAGCGCACCGTGGAGAGTCTCCCCAAGGGAGCCCGGTCTTCCGTGAAATCCGCGCAGGAGATCAAGATGGACGCGGGTGAGGAGGTGCCGCCCAGCAAGATCCATCCCCTGGTGCAGAGCTGGCTGATGACCAGCCTCGACGGGCAGAGGTCGGAGCGTCTCGTCGTCGTGTTCCGGGACGAGTTGAAGATCCCGCGGTTCCCGGAGCCGGTCGAGAGCGAGGCCCGCGAGTCCAAGACGAACCAGGAGCGGCTGGCCCGCGCCGAGGAGCTCGCGCGGGGGCTCGCCGAGCAGCGCGCGCAGTTCTTCCGGGAGCAGGAACCGAAGCTGAAGGGCTTGGGGATTGAAGTGCTCGAGACTTTCTGGCTGGTCAACGCCGCAGTCGTGCGCATGCCGATCGCCTCGGTTCCGACCCTGGCGGAAAGGAGCGACGTCCTCTACATCCAGCCCGCGAACGCGGGCGAAGCGCCGCCTCAGGACAGGGACCACGACAACGACGTGGAGGACGGCAGGGCCCGGATCGCGAGCGATCCCTATTCCATATGGGATCTGGGGACCGGCTCGATCGGTCTGCTCGACACCGGGGTGCGCGCCACCCACACCCTGTTCAACAACCCCTCGCATCTCGGCATGCTGCTCGACTGCGTCAACGGTGGTGCCCTCTGCGCCGCGCTCGACGGCAACCCGGACGACAATTGCTGGAACCATGGCACGTCGAGCGCCGCGATCATCACCGGCAACGCCAACTGGGGCGAAGCCTTCCGCGGCGTCACCGGGATCACGCTCAACAGCTACAAGGTCTATCCGACTTCCTTCGACTCCGCTGGTAACTGCAACGGCTGGCTCGACATCCCGGCCGCGGTGCGCGGCTTCCAGAGGGCGGTATTGCACTTCGACCGGATCATCGTGGCCGAGATGCAGGGCTCCGGCGGCGAGACCAGCCTGCTCTCGGTCACGGCCGACAACGTGTTCGATGCCGGCGTGGTGGTCATCGCGGCCAACGGCAACAACGGACCGAACGCAGGCACCGTCAACGCGCCGGCCAACGCCCACAAGGTGATCGCAGTCGGCAGCTTCGACGTCAGGACCCTGGACCAGCAGAAGGAACAGAGCCGCGGCCCCTCCGCCGACTTGCGGTACAAGCCCGACATCCAGGCCCCGACCAATACCGAGACCGCGAGCAACGCGAACCCCACGGCCTTCCAGATCTTCAGCGGCACCAGCGGAGCCACCCCTTATGCCGGGGGTGCCGCGGCCCTGCTGCGCAACTGGCTGCGGGAGGCGCCCCGCGGCATCGATCCGGGCCAGGTGTACGCCCACCTCATCCTCTCCGGGCAGCACCCGTACCCATTCAACAACACCTCGGGAGCCGGTCCGCTGCGGCTGCCGGTCGGCGGCCTCTCCTGGTGGGGCAAGGTCGAGATCTCCCAGGATGAGACGATCGACATTGTGTTGTCGGTCGGAGAGGGCGATTTCCAGACCCTCGACGGTGCCCTCTGGTGGCCGGAGGACGCGGACCAGGGCCACAGCGACATCGATCTCTCGCTGATCGATCCGGACGGCAACGTCGTGGCCGAAAGCGACTCAGGCCCCAGCGTCTTCGAGCGGGCGAGGGCCGCCGGAGTCGAAAACCCTCGCGACTGGACGCTGCGCATCCGCGGCTTCAAAGTGCACGGGGGTCCGCAGACGGTGTATTGGGCGGCCTACGGGGCTGAGTAAGCCAGAAGAAGACCCCCTCCCCTGCTGCGTGGGAGAGGGGGTCCCTCCTTGTCGTCCGTCCGGGGGCAGTCTAGAGTTCCCCCGCATGGAAAGGGGGGCCGCATGACGAAGCTGGTTCTTCTCCGTCACGGAGAGAGCACCTGGAACCTGGAGAACCGGTTCACGGGCTGGACGGACGTGGACCTCACGCCCAAGGGGATCGAGGAGGCGAAGGAGGCCGCCCGCCTGCTGAAGGAGGGGGGTTACACGTTCGACGCGGCCCACACCTCGCTCCTCAAGCGCGCCATCCGCACGCTCTGGATCGTGATGGACGGCATGGACCTGATGTGGATCCCGGTCCACCGGCACTGGCGTCTGAACGAGCGGCACTACGGCGCGCTCCAGGGTCTGAACAAGGCCGAGACCGCGGCGAAGTACGGCGACGAGCAGGTGCTCGCCTGGCGCCGCAGCTTCTCCACCCCCCCGCCGCCCCTCGCGCCGGACGACCCGCGCCATCCCGGCAAGGACCCGCGCTACACCACCCTCGCGCCCGACGTGCTCCCCCTGGCCGAGTCGCTCGCAACCACCATCGACCGCTTCCTCCCCTACTGGCACGACGCGATCGTGCCCGACCTCCGAGCCGGCAGAAAGGTCGTGATCGCGGCCCACGGCAACAGCCTGCGAGCCCTGGTGAAGCACCTCGACGGCGTCTCGGAAGAGGAGATCGTGGGGCTCAACATCCCCACGGGCATCCCGCTGGTGTATGAGTTGGATGAAGACCTGAAGCCGGTCCGGAGCTACTACCTGGGGGACCCTGAGGCGGCGAAGAGGGCGGCGGAGGCGGTGGCGAAGCAGGCGATGAGGTAGGACCTCACCCCTGTCCCCCTCTCCCATCTCCCATCTCCCTTCCACCCTACCCCGGGAGAGGGGGAACGTAGCTGAGGCAACCGTGCCTCGCGTTCGTCACGTCCATCACAGAAACGTTCCCCCTCTCCCGGCGGGGGACGGGTGGGAGATGGGAGAGGGGGACAGGGGGTGAGGTCCCTACCCCGCCAGCTCCGACAGCGCCACGTGCAGCGCCATCGCCGGGCTGGACGACCCTCTCAGCTCCTGCGCCAGCTCCAGCTCGAAGCGGTACAGGGCGGCGGCGTACCCTTCGACGGGCAGCGCGGGATCGGCGAACAGGCGCAGGCCGGCCGAGCAGCTCGGGCAGCCCTCCTGCAGGTGTGCCAGGATCGCGGGGCTCCCCTCCCGGAGCGCCAGCTCCGGCCGGTAGGGAATCGGGGTGTTCTTGACCAGACTCTTCAAAGCGTTTCCTCCATAGCCCTCTGACCTTTTAGACGACCCAACAGAGAAATAGTTGCAGCCCATTCGGAGTTCCCTTATCCGGGGAGTGTCCGGGAGGGCGGATCCATTTCGCCGGCTCGGTCCTGCAACCTTGGGCGGGCCGGTTCGTTTAAAGTTACTTCTGCCTGCCTTGCGCTCTTACCGGAGAGAGATGATGTCGAAATGTCTTGCTGTTCTTCTGTTGATTTCAGGGCCTCTCCTTGCCTCCTGCGGAGGAGGGGACAGGGTTGCATCCGCCTCTGGGAAGGCCTCCGTGAAGGAAGAACGCCGCGAGGGCGTGGAATCCCTCACCGCCCGGGAGGTCCGGGTCGTCAGGGCTGAGGCCGGACGGCTGGCGCGCACCGTCATCGTCTCGGGCACGCTGGCCGCCGACGAGGAGGCCGAGCTCGGACCCAAGATCGCGGGCCGTCTCACCTCCCTGGCCGTGGACCTAGGCGACCGTGTCCGCCGCGGGCAGACCCTCGCCCGCCTCTCCCCCACCGACCTCGAGCTGCGCGTCCGCCAGGCCGAGAACGCCCTGCAGCAGGCTCGCGCCCAGCTCGGGCTGCCGGCCGGCGGCTCCGCCCAGACCATCGACCCGGACGACACTGCCCTGGTCAAGCAGGCCACCGCGAACCTGACCCAGGCGCGGCTCACGCGGGAGCGCATGGCCCGCCTCCTCCAGCAACAGCTCATTCCCCAGCAGGACTTCGACGCCGTCGAGGCCGCCTTCCAGGTCGCCGAGGGACGGCACCAGGAGGCGATCGAGACCGCCCGCACCCGGCAGGCCCTCCTGGGCCAGCGGATGTCCGAGCTGGAGATCGCCCGTCAGCAGCTCCGGGACTCGGTCCTGACCGCGCCGTTCGACGGCATGATCCAGGAGCGGCGTGCCGGCATCGGCGACTACGTGGCCGTGGGCCAGCCCGTGGTCGTGCTCGTCCGGGTCCACCCGCTGCGCCTGCGCCTGGAGGTGCCGGAGCGCGAGGCGGCCGACGTCCGCGGCGGCCAGCCGGTGCGGCTCACGGTCGAGGGCGATCCCGAAACGCACACCGGCCAGGTGGCGCGGATCAGCCCGGCCATCCGTGAGGACAGCCGCACGCTGCTCGTCGAGGCCGAAGTGCCCAACCCGAACGGCCGGCTGCGCCCCGGCTCCTTCGCCAAGGCCGAGATCGTGACGCAGGCGAACGAGCCCGCCGTCCTGGTCCCCACCGCCTCCGTGATCACCTTCGCCGGCATCGAGAAGGTGCTTGGCGTCGAGGACGGCAAGGCCGTCGAGAAGCGCGTCCGTACCGGCCGCCGCGCCGGTGACCGAGTCGAAATCCTGGAAGGGGCCGCCGCCGGCGACGTCGTGGTGGTGGCTCCCGGAAACCTGGTCGGCGGGCAGCCCGTCACCATCATTCCCTGAGGTTCTATGCAGAAGCTTGCCGAGATCTGCATCCGCCGGCCGGTGTTCGCGGCCATGATCATCCTGGCCCTGGTCGTCGTGGGCGCCGCCAGCTACGGCAGCCTGGGCGTGGACCGCTTCCCGTCCGTGGACCTGCCCACCGTGTCGGTCCGCACCGCCCTGCCCGGCGCCTCCACCGAAGAGGTCGAGACCGAGGTCTCGCAGGTCATCGAGGAGGCGGTCAACACGGTCGAAGGAATCCAGGAGCTGCGCTCGGTCTCCTCGGCCGGCAGCTCCTTCGTGATCGTCACCTTCGACCTCGAGCGCGACATCGAAACCGCGGCGCAGGACATCCGCGACCGCGTCTCCGCCGTGGTGCGCCGGCTCCCGGAGGACGTGCTCCCTCCGGTCATCGCCAAGTTCAACAACGACTCCACGCCGGTCCTGACCGTGGCGCTCTCGGGCAACCGCTCGATCAAGGAGCTCACCGAGGTCGCGGACAAGGTCGTCAAGGTCCAGCTCGAGCGCTCGGCCGGCGTGGGCGAAGTGCAGATCCAGGGCGGCCTCGAGCGGGCCATCAATATCTGGATGGACCCCGAGCGCCTGGCCGCCTACCAGATCCCCATCACCGACGTGCGAGACGCCCTGGTGCGCCAGAACACCGACGTGCCGGGCGGCAACGTCACCGGCTCGGGGCGGGAGATGACCCTGCGCACCATGGGCAGGCTGGTCGAGGCACGCGGCTTCGACAACCTGGTCGTGAAGACCGTCGAAGGCCAGCCGGTGCGCATCCGCGATCTTGGCTATGCCGAGGACGGCACCAAGGAGCAGCGCTCCGTGGCGCGCCTGAACGGCGTCCCCACCGTGACTTTGGAGGTGCGGCGGCAGTCCGGCGCCAACACGGTCGAGGTCATCGATGGGGTCAAGGCGGCCATGGAGCGGGTGCAGACGCAGATCCCCGCCGATCTCGAGATGCAGATCATCCGCGACCAGTCGCGCTACATCCATGCCGCCCTCCACGAGATCAACCTTCACCTGATCCTGGGCAGCATCCTGGCCTCCCTCGTGGTGATGGCGTTCATGCGGAGCTGGCGCACGACGCTGATCGCCGCGGTCGCCATCCCGACCTCCGTGATCGCGACCTTCGGGATGATGAAGGCGCTCGACTTTACCCTGAACAGCGTCACCATGCTCGCCCTGGTGCTCATGGTCGGCGTGGTCATCGACGACGCCATCGTGGTGCTGGAGAACATCTTCCGCTGGGTCGAGGAGAAGAAGAAGACACCCTTCGAAGCGGCGAAGCGGGCAACGGCGGAGATCGCCCTGCCCGTGCTTGCCACCACGCTGTCGCTCGTGGTGATCTTCGTTCCGGTCTCCTTCATGTCGAGCATCTCGGGCCGCTTCCTCTTCCAGTTCGGCCTCACGGCCGCGGCGGCGGTGCTGGTCTCCCTGCTGGTCTCCTTCACCCTGACGCCGATGATGAGCGCCCGGCTGCTGCGGGCCGAGGACGCGGCGGGGCACGGCGGTGATCACGGAGAAGACACGGCCCACGGAACAGCGAAGTCGCGCGGCGGCTTCTACGGCCGTGTGGACCGCGTCTACGTGCGGATGCTGCGGCTGACGATGCGGCACCGGGGGCTGACCGCGTCGCTCTGCGTCCTTGTGATGCTCTCGTCCATCCCTCTCTTCAAGCTGGTCAAGGTGGAGTACATCCCCAGCGACGTGGACGAGTCCGAGTTCGAGGTCAACGTCAACGCGCCCGAAGGGACGAATCTCGCGGCCATGGACGATGCCATGCGCTCCATCGAGGCCGAGCTGCGGCAGGTGCCCGGTGTCCGCACGATCCTCGCGAACGCGGGCGGCGGCTTCCTCGGCGGCGTCAACCAGGGCAGCGTCTTCGTCCGCATCGCGCCTCACGAGGAGCGCAAGTTGTCCGTCTCCCGCTTCCTGGCCGGACTGGTGAGGCTCGATCCCATATCCGCCTTCCAGGGAAACTACAGCCAGCGGGACGTGATGACCGAGGTGCGCAAGCGGCTGTCGAAGTTCAAGGACCTGCGTACCAGCGTGCGCAACATCCAGTCCTTCAACATCGGCGGGGGCAACAACGACATCGACTTCTCCCTGCGCGGTCCCGACCTCCTGGCGCTGGCCGCCTATACGAACGAGCTGCGGGAGAGGTCCGCGGAGCTCGGGGGGATCGTGGATGCCGACGTGACCCTGAAGCTCGACAAGCCCGAGCTGCGCGTGGACATCGACCGCGCCCGCGCCGCGGACCTGGGGGTCCAGATCTCGGACGTGGCGAACGCGCTACGGCTGATGGTCGGCGGCGACCAGGAGGTCTCCCGGTTCCACGATCCGGAGGTCAACGACGACTACGACGTGCAGCTCCGGCTGACCGAGGGGACGCGCAACGATCAGGAAGCGATCACCCGGCTCTACGTCCCCAGCTCGAGCGGCCGGCTGGTGCGGCTGGACAGCCTGGTCACGGTGAAGGAGGCGACGACCTCCTCGCGCGTGGACCGCCTGGACCGTCAGCGTCAGGTGAGCCTCCGCGCCGGGGTCGCGCCCGGCTACGCGCTCGCCGACCGTCTGGAAGCCCTCCAGGGAGCGGTGAACGAGATGAACCTGCCGCCCGCCTACACCACGGCGATCGGAGGCCGCGGCCGGGAGCTGGCGCGGACCTACCGCGAGTTCGTCTGGGCGCTGCTCCTCTCCGTCATCTTCATGTACATGATCCTTGCCTCGCAGTTCGAGAGCCTGGTCCACCCGCTGACCATCCTGCTCTCCTTGCCGCTCGCCATCCCCTTCGCGCTCCTGTCGCTCTGGGGAACGGGCAACACCCTGAACCTCTATTCGGCCCTGGGAGTCCTGGTCCTGTTCGGAGTGGTGAAGAAGAACGCCATCCTCCAGATCGACCACATGAACAACCTGAGAGCCGGGGGCATGGACCGCTTTGCTGCGATCCTCCAGGGCAACCGCGACCGTCTGCGTCCGATCCTGATGACCACGCTGGCCCTCGTCGCCGGCATGCTCCCGCTCGCCCTGGGCACCGGTCCGGGCTCCGAGGAGCGGAGAGCAATCGCGGTGGTGGTCATCGGAGGGCAGACGATGTCGCTGTTGCTGACGCTGCTGGCGACGCCGGTGTTCTACTCGATCTTCGACGATTTGCGGGGGGTCTCAAGGGTGAAGGACGCCCTGCGGCGGCTGCGGCCTTCTCGGGAGGAGCTGCGGCCGGCCGCGTAGGCGCGGCCTCTGCGCCGCATCCTCATTCCTGCGCCGCTGCTGGCTTCTGGGTAATTCCGGGGCTCGCCGGCGCCGGTTTGTAGAGCGTCACCAGGCAGCCGCCCAGGGCGGCAAGCAGCAGCCCGACATAGAACGGCCAGCGGATCGAGGACCATCCTCCCTGCGGCGGGTGCAGGACCAGCGAGTAGAGGGCATTGACGATCGGCGCTCCGCCGAAGACGATGGACATCACCACCGGCGGCGTCCCTTTCGCGCCGAAGGCCAGCAGGACGCAGAACGCCCCGGCGGCTCCCACGGTGCCGGCCAGCAGGGACCAGAGCGCGCCCTTCACGGGGAAGGTCCAGACGGCCCCTTGCAGCTTGAGCACGAGCAGGGGCGCGAGGACCGCCGTCAGGAAGTACGCCAGCCCCACGAAGAGGAAGGCCTTGTAGCGCCCGTTCACCGGATCGGCCATATTCATCTGGCCGGTGTGGAGGAAGGCGCCGTAGAGTCCCCACGACACCACGGTCATCAACGCGAAGACGAGCCAGCCCATGGCAGAACCTCCTCCAGGTTTCATCGTTCCTCTTTGAGCACCGGCAGAAGCGATGCCTTCAACGCGCTCCGCACCGCCGCGGCGCAGGAGGCCAACCCCACCGCCACCACGGCCAGGATCGTGGCCAGCAGCGGAGCCCAGGGAAGACGGCCGAAGCTCGCGCCCAGATGTGGAGCTACCGCGAGCAGGCCCGAGACCATCCCCACGGCCACGCCCAGCAGCAGCAGGAAGCCGTTCTCCGCGATCACCATCCCGGCGATCCGGCTGCGCCGGAAGCCGAAGGCGCGCAGGGTCGCAAGCTCCCCCCGCCGCTCGATCAGGCTGCGCAGCAGGGCCACACCGAGCCCGAGCGTCCCGAGCAGCAGTCCGAAGCCGCCCAGTGCCTGGAAGGTCGACAGGTAGGTGTCCTCCACCGCGTGGTAGGAGGCCAGCCGCTCCGCGGTGGTGGAGACGTCGAAGCCGTAGCGGCTCAGCCGCTCCTCCAGGGCCTGCGCGACTTCGGTCAGCCTGCCCTCCGGCGCGTCGATCAGGAAGAAGGATTTCCGCGCGAGGCTCGGAAAATGGCGCAGGAGCGCCGCCTCGGAGACCAGCACCTCGCTCTGGAACAGGCTCCGCTCCAGCAGCCCGACCAGCCGGAGCCGCACCGGCCGGCCGGACTCGCCTTCCAGGGAGAGCTCGTCGCCGATCCCGAGCTTGAGGATCCAGGTGGCGGAGTTGGCATCCGCGACCGCCGGGATCACGTCCGGCCCGAGGTCCTGCTCCAGGGAGTCCAAGCCGGCGAAGTCGGGAGGGACGCCGAGCAACCGCGGCCGAGTGGGACGGAAGAGGTTGAGGCAGCTCACATCGTCGCCCGGCAGCGTGTACAGGGAGAGGATGTCGATCCCCTGGAGCCCCGCCTCTTCCGCCGGCTCCTGAACCACGGGCACGGCGGACTCGGCGTACAGCGGGAAGCCGGCCTCCTCCCCTCCCCCCTCCCGGCGGTTCGCGGCCACGGTCACCAGCACGAAGCAGGCGCAGGCGATCAGGGCGACGGAGAGCAGGCTGCGGCCCGGGCTCGCCGCACCGTTGCGCGCGGCCATGCCGGTCAGGGTCAGGTGGCGCGCGGGCCGGGGCCGGCGGAGCCAGAGCGAGACCAAAGCCAAGCCGGAGACGAGCAGCGAAGAGCCGATTCCCATCCACAGGGCTGGGGACGACGCCTTCCAGGAAAGAGCCAAAAGCACCGCAGCGGCGAGAGCGGCCCCGGGTGCGAGACGGCGCGCAAGCCGGCCTCCTCCGGAGCTGGACGCGACGGTTGAACCGGCGAGGAGAGCGGGCGCCGGCAGCTTCGAGAGCCGGCGCACGGTCCAGGCCACGGCAAGCAGGACCGTGGCCACAGAGGCGGCCCATCCGATGGCGAGGCTCACGGGGTTCACGTGCAGGAACAGGTGGGGCGTGCCCACGGCCGGCAGCCACCAGCTCCGCAGCCCAGCCATGAGCAGCCAGGCGTACCCCGCGGCGCCGGCGAGGCCCAGGAGCGACCCGAGGCCGGCCAGCACGGCGCCCTCGGCCAGCAGCCGTCGGCGGACCTTGCGAATCGGGTATCCCACGGCCAGCAGCAGCCCCAGCTCCCCGGCGCGCCGTTCCACCGACAGGCTGAACAGCAGGCCCACGAGCAGGACGGCCGAGAGGATCAGGAAGAAGCTGAACGCCAGGAACAGACCGGCAAAGTCCGTCGATCCCTCCGCCGCGGCGAGCCCCTCCCGCTTCACCGGCTGGAACACCAGCCCGAAAGGCTCCAGGGGCACCCGGCGAGGCAGCTCGCGGCGGAGGGCCTCCTCCATCTCAACCGGAACGCGGACGGCGGTCAGATCCCCGAAGCGCGTGCTCCAGAGCCGCCGGGCGGTCGCAAGGGAGACGAACGCCTTGGGAGCGGCTCCGTACTCGTCCCAATACTCTTCGTCCTGGTGACGGATGAGATCAAGATCGACCGGGAACGGTGGATCCCAGGCGGACATGTCCTCCGTGTTCTCGATGCCCGGAAAGGTAGGGGTGAGCGAGCGATCCGCACCGAGGCCGGACATCTCCAGGACACCGCGGACCCGTAGCATGGTCTTCCGCTCCACCAGCCCGCCCCCGGGTGCCATGACGAGGTAGCTCATCTCCACCGGATCGCCCGGCTTGGCCTGGAGGTCGTCGGCGGCCCAGCGGTTGAGCAGGATCTCTCCGTCGCCCACGTCCAAGCTGGAGATGCCGGACACCATGGAGTAGGGCACGAGCCGCTCCCCCACCCGCAGCCCCGTGGCGAGATGGGTGAAAATCCGGGTGGAGGGGGCATCTCCGATCGCTTCGGCGACGGATGGATCGAGGTAGAACTCCTCGCTCTCGGCAGAGACGTGGCGGTCGCCGCGGACGAGGCGGAGGCCGAGGTCTTCGAGGCGGAGAGAGGGCCGGAGATCCATCGGACCCACCGCCGCCAGCGCATTCACCTCGCCCGTCTGCTCGGCCGCGAGCTGGAGATCCTTGAGCGGCACGAAAGCTGTGCGCGACTGGGACTGGTGGGCGGCGAGGCCGAAGCTGCCGAGGCCGCGTTCCGGCAGCACCCGCGCTACGGTGAAGCGGCGGGTGGCGAGCACGTCGTCCGACTCCCTCTCGCCAAGCAGGGTCTCGCGGGGGATCTCCCCCGGCCGCTCGAAGGAGAGGAGGACGTCGTCGCCGGGCCGGACGCCCAGCTCGCGTTGGAGCGGCTCGTTGAGGACAACCGGCGGGAAGAGGCCGGAGCCGGGGCTGGTCAGCTCGGGAATTGCGGTCCCGTGCAGCCCGGCGAAGCGCGCGTCGATGCCGTAGATCGCCACGCCCGCGGCCCGCGCTCCGGTTTCACCGTGCACGGCGGTCCCTTGGAGAATGATCAGCGGGGCCGCCTTCAGGTCCGCGGCCAGCTCCTCGCGGAAGAAGCGCGAGGAGACGAGAGCCTGGTCGATCCCGCCGAGGCGTTCGAGGGTCAGATCGCGCAGGCTGCCCCGCACCGAGTCGCCGGTCAGCAGCGCGCCGGTGAGCACCGTCGAGGCCACGGCCGCTCCCAGCGCCACAGCCAGGCTGGCCCGCCGGAAGTGGGTCAGGCTGCGCGTCAGGATGCGGAGGTTTGGGTGCACCGTCCCTCCACCAGCTCGCAGCGGCGGGCGAAGCGCGCGGCGAGGTCGAGGCTGTGGGTCACGGCGATCAGGACGGTCCGCTCCGCCTCGTGCAGCTCGAAGAGGAGATCGGCCACGGCCGTCGCGGCTGCGCGGTCGAGACTGCCCGTGGGCTCGTCGCAGAGCAGCAGGCGGGGCTGGTTCAGGAGCGCTCTCGCCACCGCCGCCCGCTGGCGCTCGCCGCCGGACAGCTCGGCGGGCCGGTGAGTCATCCGGTGAGCGAGTCCGACCCGCTCCAGCAGCTCGGCGGCCCGGGGTCCCATGTTCGGACCCTTGAAGGCCAGAGACGGCACCAGCACGTTCTCGAGCACCGTGTACTGCGGCAGCAGGTGAGAGTCCTGGAAGACGAAGCCGATCGTGCGGTTGCGGAACCAGGCCAGCTTGGGCTCCGGCAGCGCAAAGGGATCGGTGCCGTCGATCTCGATCGTCCCCGACGAGGGGCGGTCGAGCGAGCCGATCAGGTGCAGCAGCGTGCTCTTGCCCGATCCGGACGGCCCGGTGATCGCCAGGGCCTCCCCTTCTCCCAGCTCGAACGAGATCCCGCGCAGGACCTCCACCGGCTCCGATGCCTCCGACGAAGTACCGAAGCGCTTATGGACGTCGCGGACGGTCAGCACTACGCCGTCGCCCTCCGGGCCGGCGCGGCGAGCAGCCGCTCGTAGACCCGCACGGTCTCCTCGGCCTCGGCGCGGTCGTGGAAGCGGGCATGGACCGCCTCGCGCCCCCGCCGTCCCAGCTCCCGCCGCAACGCGGGATCGCGCATCAGGGTCTCGATCCCGCGCGCCAGCTCCTCGGGCGAGTCGGGCTCAACGAGCAGGCCGCCGCCGGTCGCTTCGATCATCTCGGGGAAGGACCCATGGCGGGGCTGGACGACCGGCACGCCGTTGGCGAGCGCTTCCAGCACGAAGAGCCCCTTGGGCTCGAGATAGACGGTCGGCACCGAGAGGACGTCCAGCGTCTGGAGGAAGCGGATCTTCTCTGGACGGTCCACCTCTCCAACGCGCTCGTAGAAGCCCGACAGCCCCCAGCCCGCGATCCGGGACTCCAAGTCGTCCAGGTAGTCCCGGTCCCTCTCGCCGAGGTAGCCGGCCACGCGGAGACCGATTTTTCCAGGGAACTTTCCAGCCAGGAGCCGGAACGCCTCAACCAGCACATGGAGCCCCTTCTCGGGACAGATGCGGGCGAGATAGCCGACGGTCAAGGGATTGCTCACCTCGCGGGGCTCGCCGTCGTGCCCTTGAAGAGTCAGACCGAGCGGGACCACGAACATCCGCTCCCGGTCGATCCCTCCCAGGTAGTCGGCCATGAAGTCCGCGTACCAGGAGCTGTTGACCTGGAAGGCGTCCACGTCGCGCGCCCGTTCGTTCAGCAGGGCGCGCACCCGGCCCCGCCAGGGCTCGCGGAGATGGTTGATGAACAGGTCCTCGCCCTGGAGGCTGCAAACCACAGGCACGTCCAGCTCCAGCTTGAGGCTCCTTGCGAAGCCGGCGAACATCGAGTTCGTGAGGTGGACGACGTCGGGCCGGAAGTCGTCCCGCAGCCAATCCACCAGCTTCGCCAGCTCCTTGGCCTGGAACCCCTCCTCCCCCTGAAGAATGGAGAAGGTCAAATCCCCCAGCTCCGCGGGATCGGTCGAGGCGCCGAGCCGTGCGGCGCGCTGGATCAATCCCGGCCGGTCGAGCAGACGGTCCAGGGCCTCCGGCGTGTGCCGGAAGGCAGCGGCCTTCTGTTGCAGATAGACGTTCAGCGCACCGAAAAAGACTCGGTCGAGGCTCACGCCCGGCGCTTCGGTGCGCAGCGGCGTGTAGGTGGGGACCAGCGCCACCTCGTGGCCCATCTTCTGGAGCGCCGCCGCCAGCGTGTTGTCGTGCAGGCAGCTCCCGCAGTACATATCGGCCGCGCCGGCCGCGATATACGCGATCCTCATGGGGCAATTCTCATCTCATGGAAAAAACTTTTCCAGGGTCGCCTTCTCCGGCGGCCGGGTCAGGAGCGAGCCCACGATCATGGCTGCGGCGGAGACCAGCACCATGAGGGCCACGGGCATGACGCCCGAGTCCGCGATCGTGTAGTCCGCGGACTTCCAGCCGATGGTGACGAAGTACAGCCAGAGCACGACCACCGAGATCGCGGAGGCGAAGGCCCCCCACTTGGTGCTGCGCTTCCAGAAGACCGCCGCCACCACGATGGGGAAGAGCGCGGCGAAGCCGGTGAAGCACCAGACGCCGAGCTTGAAGATGCTGCGATCAGTCACCCGCGACAGCAGGTAGGTGGCGATCAGGATGGCCACCATGAAAAGCCGTCCCACCAGGATCTGCTTGCTCTCGCTCATCCGGTCGTGGAAGCCGTAGTGGCGGACGATGTCCTGCGTGAACATCGTGCCCAGCGAGTGTACCTGCGAGTCGAACGAGTTCATGATCGCGGCGAAGACGCCGGCCGCGAGCAGCCCCGCCAGCACGCCCGGCGCGTGCTGATCGATCATCTTGACCAGGACCGAGTTCGCGGCCCCAGGCCCAAGGTTCGGGAAGTCGAGGTGGGCGAGCACTCCCAGCAACACGCTCGGCACCCAGACGATGGCGATGCAGACCGGGTAGAAAGCGATCGTCGGCCGGAACGAGGCGGCGCTTTTCGCGGTCAGCCAGTGGATGAACATGTGGGGGAACATGCCCACCGAGAGCGGGATGCAGGTGTAGGTGAGGAGCTTGAGCGGCTTGATGTGCTCGCCGCGCACCAGCATGTCCGGATGCGTCTCGGCAAGCCGTGTCATTGCGGCCGTGAGGCCGCCGAGCTTGTCGACGATCACCCAGAAGGCGATGAAGCCCAGGGCCAGCAGGACCATGGTCTGGAACACGTTGACCCAGATCGTACCGCGCATGCCGCCGTAGGTCACGTAGGCGAGCACCACCGCGCAGATCACCAACCCGCCCACCCAGTCGGGCACCTGCCCGTCCGTCACCTGGGTGAGGGTCGAGCCGCCGCCCATCACGCCGATCAGGAGGTAGGGGATGAGCAGCCCGACTAGCACGACGAAGATCAGCAGCCCGAGCCCGTTCGAGTCCCACCTCTCCCGGAAGAACTGCACCGGGGTGAGATAGCCGCGCCGCTTGCCGAGCGCCCAGATCCGGGTGCCGATGAAGAAGAAGACCACCGGAATGACCAATCCCGAAGA
>DATMER010000057.1:0-51048 GCA_035556715.1 Thermoanaerobaculia bacterium | reverse complement strand
GCAAAGTGGTTCTCTCCCATCCAGCCCGTTGTGAAGGGAATCAGCGACAGCCAGAACAAGAGATGCAGATTGGCCCATAGCATGGGCCCGGTCACCTTGTGGGTCACATGAATCATATGGTGGTGGTTGTTCCAATAAATGCCCAGGTAGACGAAGCTCAGCACATAGCTGAGGAACACCGGGATCAGTGGCCTCAGTGTCTGGACGCTCTCGCCATGAGGCACCTTCATCTCCAGCACCATGATCGTGATGATGATGGCGATAACGCCATCGCTGAAGGCTTCAAACCTGTTCTTCCCCATCGCCACCCCACGCTTGAGCTGAGCTTCTTTCGACATGTCTCGATCCTAGAGCCAAAGAGGACAATTTTAGCCGAGCCCGGTCGATCCGAAGCCCCCCGCTCCCCGCCCGGTGTCCTCCATGGTTTCCACCTCGTCCCATTCGACGGGCTCGACCCGGGCTATGACGAGCTGGGCGATGCGGTCGCCGCGATTCAGGACGAAGGGGGCTTCTCCCAGATTGACCAGGATCACTCCGACCTCGCCGCGGTAGTCGCTGTCGATCGTGCCCGGAGCGTTGAGGATGCCGATGCCGTGGCGCAGGGCGAGGCCGCTTCTCGGACGGACCTGCCCCTCCCAGCCGCGGGGAATCTCCAGCACCAGGCCGGTGGGGATGAGCAGGCGCTCGCCGGGACGGAGCACCACCTCGTCCTCGACCGCGGCGCGCAGGTCGAAGCCGGAGCTCCCCGGCGAGGCGGCCTCGGGAAGCGGGAGGTCCCGGGCGGCGGGGAGCCGCTTGATCCTTACTTTCATCGCTGGCGGGCGTTTGGCTTCGGGGTCGTGCCGTCGGGCATCTGGCCGTCCTGGGGAGCCGTGAGGAACGCGGGCAGCGGACGGCCCAGCCAGCGGGTGCTCAGGTTCGGGAGGCGGGTGGGATCCGCTCCGAGGACCCCGGTGGGCGGAGTGCCGGGCGGCAGGTGACTGCCGCCGCCGCTCATCTGCGCCTGGAGCATCTCCAGCGTGAAGTGCCATTCGTCGTAGCGGGTCCGGCCGTTGAAGATCAGGATGGATTCCTTGCCGCTGCGGCTGTGGACCCCCGAGAACGGACCGATCTGCTGGATTCCCTTCTTCTGGCCGCCGATGCCGGTGTCCGGATCGATCTCTTCGCCATCGTCCGGCCGGCCATCCGGATCCTCCTCCTCTTCGGGCGGTGGTGGTGGCGGGCTGCCGGGGCCGGGCGGCGGCGGCGGCATGAATCCCGGCCCCCCGCCTCCAGCCGGCATCAGCACCCATCTGCCGCTTTCCGTCATCGGGTCCTTCCAGAGCTTGCGGATGGAGCGCGGCTCGACCTCGACCAGCTCTTCGAGGCGCACGGGCAGACGCTGGAACTTGTTCTGGAAGATACGGATGGCCTCCGCGTACTGAAAACCGCGGGAGATCAGCTCTTCCTCCCTCTCGCGGCGGATCACGTGGCTCCACTTCGGCAACGCGATCGTGAGCGCGATGCTGAGCAGGGTCATCGTCACCATGAGGATGACGAGGTTGTACCCCGCCTCGGAGTGTTTCTTCTCTACCATTCCGCGTAGGGCGTCCCGTCGAGCGCCATGGCCGGGGAGCCCGAGTGCACGTCGATGACGCCCGGGCCTCCTTCTCCCTCCTCGGTCTCCACGGGCGGGTTGTCCGGATCGATCTCTTCGTAGACCGGCACCCAGGTGTCGTTGCGCTTGGTGATGTCGTTCGGGATCTTGCGCAGGTAGCCGCCTTCGACCAGGGCTTCGAGGCTGGCGGGGTAGCGGCCCTTGTCGCCGTAGTGCTGATCGATCACGTCGCGCATCGTGTGCAGGTTCGTCTTGAGGACCGCCTCGTTCGCCTTGCGCGGCACGTCCTTCAGCTTGGGCATCGCGACCGCGGCCAGGATGCCCACGATGGCTATGACGACGATCAGCTCCAGCAGGGTGAAGCCGCTCTCGGAGTTTTTCTTGATCTTGGGCTTGGGACCGTGCATCGCACACCTTCCTTTTCTCACCATTCGCGGTAGGGCACTCCGTTGAGCCCGACGCCGCTCGATTCCGAGTAGACGTCGAAGACGTTCTCGCCGCCCCAGGAGGTGGAGTCGGGCTCGTCCTGGAAGCTGCGCATGCCCCACTCCGCCTCGCCGGTCATGGGATCCACCGGGATCCGCCGCAGGAGCTTGAGCTTGCGGTCGATCTGGCCCGCGATCTCCACCCCTTCGACCAGGTCTTCCAGCTCCGCCGGGTAGCCTTCGGCGCCGACGTCGACCGGCAGCAGGCCCATGTCGCTGTAGCGCTTGTAGGTGTCGATCGCCTCGCGCATGGTCCGCAGATGGTGCCGCAGCTCCATCTCCTTGGTCCGCCGGGCGGTGAACTTGACCGCGGGCAGCGCCGCTCCGGCCAGGATCACCATTACGGCGGCGACCATCACCAGCTCGGCCAGCGTGTAGCCGGCCTGGCCGCGAGTCGACAGCTTTCTCGATATCGCCTCCATCATCGTTCGACCTTCCTATCTCACCGAGACGTCGACCGATCGCGCGCGCACCGGAACGACCGGGCGCAGCTCGGCGTCCATGGCCTTGCTGCGCGAGAAGTCGATCCGGGTCGAGCCCGAGCGGACGGCCCGGAAGGTGATCCGGGCCACGGTGCCCTGCCCGGTCACCCCGGGCACTTCGCCCATGCGGCTCGCGCCGAGCACGATCTCGCCGGGACGCGAGGCGTCGGCCAGGATCTGCGCCTCGCCCGGGAAGGTCCCGCGCTCCACCTGCTCGACCGCGAGCATCGCCGGATCGTAGGAGAGCGCCAGCGGCAGGTGCGAGATCGGACGGTCGGCCGACGCCTGCACCTTGACCACGAAGCGCTCGCCCGGATTCACTTTCAGGTTGCGAGGAACGAGCCAGACCTGGACCGGCGCCGGCGTTTTCCCCGCCCGACCCTCACCCAGGACGACGGCCCCGGCCGATTCCGCGGAACGCTCCGTGCGCAAGCTCCCGCCGAGCAGGGTCCGGGGAGCCGAGGCCTGCGAGTTGATCCCGGTCGAGGGCGGCTCTTCCTCGACCCCCTCGTCGCTCTCCGAATCCGGCGGATTCGGCGGCGGGCTGTCGAGCGGGTTGGTGGTCGGCGGCCGGAAGATGTCGCTCGGCGGCGCCGAGGGAGCGAGGTCGACGCCCGGCGGAGGCTGCTGCTCTTCGGGGACCTCGCCTTCGCCTTCCTCGATCATCTCGCCGCCGTCCTCGGGACGCAGACCCCGCGGCAGGCGCTGGAGCCGGCGGCGGATGGCGTCCTGGATCTCTTCGGGAGTCTCTTCACCCGTCTCGAACGGACCGTCGACGTCGGACTCGACGCGCGGGCTGCCGCCGCGGAAGGTCATGTTGGCCTCGGTGCCGACCCAGATCGGCAGCAGGTCTTCTTCGGTGATCTCGGCGTTGCGGATGATGTGCGGCGTCAGGGTCAGGATGACGTCCGTGCGCTGCGCGTCGGTCCGCTTGTTGGAGAACAGCCGGCCGAGGAGCGGAATTTCGGAGAGTCCCGGCATGCCGTTCTCGGAGTTGTTCTCGTCGGTGCGAATCAGGCCGGCCAGGAAGTTGGTCTCACCGTCCTGCAGCCGGATCACCGACTCGATGGTGCGCGTGCCGATGATCGGCTGGTCGCCGCGGAAGGAGTTGATCTGGGAGATCTCCACCTTGACCTTGAGCGTCACCTCCTGGTTGTGGTGTACCCGCGGTTCGAGGTCGATCCGGATGCCCACGTCCTGGTACTGGAAGGAGGTGATGGGCACGATGCTGCCGCCGACCGTGTTCGAGGTGTTGAAGGTGGTCAGCGGGATCGGCACCTTGTCGCCGATGACCAGGGTGGCCTTCTCGCCCTCGGTGATGCGGAGCTGAGGCTTGGCCAGGAGCTGCCCGTCGGAGTTTTGCTTGACGAAGTTGTAAAGGAAGTTCGGCAGCGTCAGGAACCAGTTGCTCTGGTTGAGGAACTCCAGGTCGGAGATGCGCACGCGCCCGGCCGTGGGGGCGGGAGCCGCGCCGCCGCCGGTGCCGCCGGTCGGGCCACCCAGGTCGAGCTGCTGCGAGACCTGGTAAGAGGAGAGAGCCACACCGAGGTCGCGCAGCCGCGCCGAGTTGACCTGCAGCAGCTCGACGTCGATCACCACCTCGGCCTTGGACTTGTCGTTGGCCTCGATGATGCGCTCGGCGACCTTCACCTTGTCGGCCGTGTCGCGCAGGATGATGGCGTTGAGCTGTTCGTTGGTGGCGATCTTCTTGGCGTCGACCAGGCTGCGCAGGATCGTCATCATGTCCTTCACCTCGGAGTTGGAGAGGAAGAAGGTCTGGATGACGAGGTCTTCGTAGGTGCGGCGGTTCTGGGGCGTGTCCTGGGCGATGATGATCGTGTGCTCGTCGATCACCTTGTAGAAGTGGTTGCCGGCGCGCATCAGGGTCTCGAGGGACGACTGCGCCGTCACCTCCTTGAGCTCGATGGCGATCTCCTGGTCCTTGAGGTTGGGATCGAACAGGACGTTGATCCCGAAGGCGTCGCCCAGGGCCTTGTAGATCTGGAAGATGGAGACCGGCTCCGGGAACTCCAGCGAGATCGGCTGATTCGAGCGCGGGTTGAGGACGGGCGGCTGCGGGCGGGTGCCGCTCGTCCTCTTCTTCATCTGGTCGATCGTCTGCGCCTCGCGGTTGTTGCGCTGTGCCGCGTAGGCCTCGCGCGCCTGCTCGAGACGAGCCAGGGCGTACTGGTTCGTCGGATCGAGCTGGACGGCCTGCTGGTATTCGACCAGAGCGCGCTCGACCACCCCGGCCTTCTCGAACTCCTGGGCCTTCTCGAAGTGAGCCTGCGACGCCTTGATCCGGGCGCGCATCAGGGAGCCCTTGTAGGCGAGGCTCTCGGGGCTCTGCTCCACGGCCTTCATGTATTGCAGGACGGCCTCGTCCCAGTCGCCGCGCTGCGCGGCGATCTCGGCCTGGCGCGAGGCCAGGTGGCTCGTGCAGGCGGTGATCGGCACCAGCAGCAGGAGCACCAGGATCGGCAACCGCACGGTGACTTGACGCATCTTCGACACTCTTCCTCCGTTCTGGCGTTAACGCCCGACGGGCAGCCGCTGTGGCGGCCAGTTCGGAAAGTCCACGAACCGGATCTCGACGGACTCGAACCCGAGCTGGGCCACGATGAACTTTCCTTCCAACACCTCACCCTCTTGTACGTTGTAGGTGTTCTTTCCGTCTGTGAAGACGCCGATCGGGCGGTCTTCGGGACCGAACTTCCCCAGGTACTTGAGGGTGAACTGCGGCGGCTTGGGTCGCGCCGCCTCCTCGGCGGCTCTCCTCGCCGCCTCTTCCTGAAGCCTTCTCAACCGCTCCGCCTCCGCGTTCTGCGCGTCGATCTCCGCCCGGGAAGGGGGCGGCGGAGGAGGAGGCGGCGGAGGGGGAGGCGGATCGACGAAGCGCCACGGGTCGCGCCCCACCCGGTAGTCGCGCCCCGCGCCCTGGAGGTCGGCGATGCGCAGGTCCTCCACCTCTTCGACCATCGTGGGCCGGGCGGCCGACCGTCCGAGACCGCCGACCCGCCCCATGGGCCTGAAATCCTCGGCGCTGCCGCTCCCGCCGCTCCCGCCGATATCCTCGCCCCCCATCCCGAGGACCGGGGCGACGTACCGCCAGGCCACGAACAGGAGGAGGACGCCGAGGAAGCCCAGGAGCATCTTGGTGCGCCCCTCGTTCACGACTCCGTCCTCCGCTCCGCAGTGTCGGCGGGAGTGCGCGCCGCTCCCGCCTCCTCCGGACCCGTCTCCTGGGAGAACAGGGTCGAGATGGTCAGGTTCATCTGCAGCTCCGGCCCCTGCTCGCCGCCCGATTCGGAGAGCGTCACCGCCTCCAGCGTCAGGAACGAGTCGGTGATCTCCAGCAGGTTGAGGAACTGCCGCAGCTCCGCGTAGGTCCCGGCGACGGAGAAGATGAACGACCGCTTGACCAGGCCGTAGTCCTCGATCGCCTGCTCGGGGTAGGAGAACGAGCGCGGGTTCAGGCCGGCCTTGTTCGCCAGGTCCTTGACCTCGGCCGTGACCGCGGTCAGCCGCTGGCTGCGGGTCGCGAACCGCTCGTCGTAGAGCTGGCGGACGGCGGTCTCCGCGGCGCGGGCCCGCTGCAGCCGGTTCTCCAGCTCCTTGCGCCGGATCGACTGCGGCTGGAGCTGCTGCTGGACTTCGCCCAGGTCGGCTTCCAGAGACTGCACCTGCCCGGCGTAGCCGAAGCGGTAGATGGAGAACGCCACGGCGTTCGCCAGGAAGAACAGCAGCGCGGGCAGCCAGACCCAGAGGCGCAGGCGCCAGATCTCGGAATGGTCCTTCATTCGGTCTCCGACTCGTCGGTTTCGTCTTCAGCGGCCGGCGTCTCCGCGGGAGGGGTCTGCTCCCCCTCTTCGACGACCGGCTCGACAACCGGTGACTCTTCTACGGTCACGCCCGGCGTTGCGTTGCGGGGAAGGTACATCACCCGCACGCTGAACTTCACGCGGTCCTGGGCCTCCTCGTCCCGGGTCTCGCCGGTGATGTCCGGGTCGTCGAACGCGGTGTGGGCGAACAGGTTGTCGACGAACCGGAGCATATCCTCGTCGGTCTTGGCCACGGCCTCGATGCTCAGGTAGACGCGGTCGCTGGCGAGCGGTGCCCTCGGTGCCCTGGTTGTGCCGGCGGCGCGGCGCGCGCCCGGCTGATCCTCGCCGCCGATCGCGGTCGGCTTGAGCTGGATCAGGCGCACCCCGTCCGGCATGGTCTCGGTCAGCCGGTCGAAGAGCAGGCTCCAGGAGAAGGACCGCTCCGCGATCTTGGCGTTCAGGAACTCGACCTGCTCGTTCTGCTCCTCCAGGTCGAGCCCGGCGAGGCGCGCGTCCAGACGCGAGACCGCCTCCCGCTCGTGCTCGACCTGCTCTTCCAGGCGGACCAGCTCCTCGCGCTTCTCGGTTGATCCGGAGAGATAGTTCCAGAACAGGGTCACGTTGCCCAGCAGGAGCAGCCCGCCGAGCAGCCAGAGGACGAGCGCCACCCGGGTCACCGGCCGGGTGTTGAGGAACGGCCGCCGCGAAAGGTTCAGATAGCTCTTGATCCGGCCGCCCATCACGCGACCTCCTGCCGGACGGCGCCGAGCATGGGCGCCAGGTCGCGCCAGGGGGGAGCCACCGGGTCCTCGCTGCGCAGGCTGGGCAGGTGGCGGCCGTCGATGGGGGCGACCGGGGACGTGCTCTCGCCCAGCCCCTCCCGGAGGCGGTCCATCCACAGGGGCTCGGCCTCGGGCGGAGCGAGCAGCAGCACCGGGCCGAGGGGGGAGCCGGGGAAGTGCTCGTCGAGGAAGTTGCGGGTGAGCTTGAGGTCGCGCGTGACGAAGCCGGCCTCCGAGGACTCGGGCATCCCCCCGGTGAACGGCTTGTAGCGGTGGAGCACCGGCTCTCCGCCGCGGGCGAAGATGAGGGAATAACCGTCGGCGTCGACCTGGACGAGGGCCGCGAAGCCGCTCGCCGCGGACGCCGCCGAGAAGTCGAGGGCCGAGAGCAGCGCCAGGCTGGAGCTGGTGATGCGGCCGATCCGCACGCCGTGGGCCGCGAAGGCGTCCTCCAATTGCGCGAGGAGCTGCTCGACGCCGAAGCCCAGGAGCATGCGCCGGGGCTCCTCCTGAACCGGCAGCGGCTCGACCTCCACCCCGTTGACGCGCAGCTCGTCGACCCGGAACGGGACCAGGCGGCGCAGCTTCCAGCGCAGCACCTCGTCCCGGGCCTCCGCCTGGCGGGGGATGTCGGTGATCTCGGAGAAGGTCACCCGCAGCCAGGCGTCGGGCACGACCAGCGAGGCGTCCTTCAATCCCTTTCCAATCGCATTGACCATGCCGCCCACCAGGGCCTGGAAGGCCGCGGGATCGCGCAGGGGTCCGCCGAGCAGGCCGCCATGGAAGGTGTCCGGCGGCAGAGAGACCTCGCGCCAGCCGCGCATGCGGAAGCCCGCCCGGTCGCGCGCGAACTGGCCGTAGCGCAGACGGTGGGCGTCGATCGAAAAGGCGTGCGGCGGCGCCGGCACCGGGTCGAAGCCCAGCAGCCGGGATGTCCAGGCGCTCGCGCTGGAGCGCGAGCTTGGGCCGCTCAGCGCGCTAGTCCACGAAGGTGACTTTGTTGATCTCACGCAGCGTCGTCACTCCCCGGAAGACCATCTCGAGCGCCGACTCGCGCAGGAAGGTCATCCCCTCTTCTTTGGCCGCGCGCTTGATCTCGGACGCGGGCCGGCGGTCCAGGATCAGCTCCCGGATGTGATCGGAAAGGTCGAGCAGCTCGGATACCGCGAGCCGACCAAGGAACCCGGTGCCGTTGCACTCGATGCAGCCGGCCCCCTCGTAGAAGGTGAAGTCGGAGTACACCAGCGGGTCGAGCCCGCTGTCGTCGAGGAGCTGGCGCGAGGTCTTCACCGGGTACTTGCAGTGCGGGCAGATCTTGCGCACCAGCCGCTGGGCGAGCACGCAGTTGAGCGCCGACACGAAGTTGTAGAGGTCCACCTTCATGTTGAGGAAGCGGCCCAGCACGTCGACCACGTTGTTGGCGTGCACCGTGGTGAACACGAGGTGGCCGGTGAGCGCCGACTGGATGGCGATCTGCGCCGTGTCCTCGTCGCGGATCTCGCCGACCATCACCTTGTCGGGGTCGTGGCGCAGGATCGAGCGCAGGCCGCGGGCGAAGGTGAGGCCCTTCTTTTCATTCACAGGGATCTGGGTGATGCCGCGGAGCTGGTACTCGACCGGGTCCTCGATCGTGATGATCTTGTCCTCGGAGGACTGGATCTCGGACAGGCAGGCATAGAGCGTGGTCGTCTTGCCCGAGCCGGTCGGGCCGGTCACCAGGACCATTCCATAGGGCTCGCGGATGAACTTGCGCAGCTTCCGCATGGTCTCGTCATCGAAGCCGAGGATGTCCAGGCGCAGGTTGCGGAACTCCTTGTTCATCGACTCCTTGTCGAGGATTCGGATGACGCAGTCCTCGCCGTGGACCGAGGGCATGATCGAAACGCGGAAGTCGATCGTCCGCCCCTTGAGCCGCAGCTTGAAGCGGCCGTCCTGCGGGATGCGCTTCTCGGCGATGTCGAGCTCCGACATGACCTTGATGCGGCTGATGATCGTCTGGTGGTGCCGCTTGTCGATCGGCTCCATGGCCTGGTAGAGCACGCCGTCGATGCGGTACTTGATGATGACCTCGGTGTCCCGCGTCTCGATGTGGATGTCGCTCGCCCGGCGCTGGATGGCGTTGAACATCGTCGAGTCGACCAGCTTGATGATCGGGCTGGTGTCCGAGGTGATGCGGTCGATCGACAGCACCTCCTCGCCGTCCTCGTCCTCCTGCACGAGCTGGATGCGGAAGTCCTCGCTCGCCTCGTCGAGCACGCGCTGCGTGCTCTCCGACTTCTGCAGGATCTCGTCGATCAGGGAGCGGACGCCGACCTTGACCTCGACCCGCTGGCCGAGGAGCATCTCGAGCTCGTCGATCTTGGTCACGTCCGACGGGTCGGCCATGACCACGGACAGGCTGCCGTCGTTCTGCGCCTCGGGGATGAAGTTGTAGCGCAGCATCAGGTCGAACGGGATGCGCCGGAACAGGTCGTTGTCGATGCGGAAGCGCGTCATGTCGACGAACTCCAGCCCGTAGCGAGCGGCGAACGCTTCCGCGTTCTGCCGCTCGCGCGCGACGCGCTCCCGCGCCTGCTCGATGGTTTCGGGCTCCGGCGGAGCCAGCGCCATCTTTCCATTCATCATCACTGCCATCGAAAAGTCTCTCCAGAAGATCCAGGTGCTAGAACTGGGAATTGCCGAGCATGCTGAACATCGGCAGATAGATCGCGATCAGCAGGATGGCGATCAGGATTCCCATGAATACCAGCATCAGCGGCTCCACGAGCGACAGCAGACGCTGCATCCGCGTCTCGATCTGCTCGTCGAGGAAGTCCGCGACGTTGGCGAGCATGTCGTCGAGCGAGCCGGTCGCCTCGCCGACCTTGACCATGTCGATCGACATGTCGGTGAACACTTCGCTCCGGTCCAGGGCCTCGTGGAAGGGCTTGCCTTCGCGCACCATCTGGATGTTCGGCTCGATGCGTCCGCGCACGTAGGTGTTGCCCACCGACGCGGCGGCGATCTCGAGCGCCGGCACCAGCGGGATGCCGCCCGTCAGCAGGGTGCCCAGCGAGCGGCAGAACTCCGCCAGGGCGAAGCGGTGGAGCACCGGCCCGATGAACGGCAGCTTCATCTTGAAGTGGTCCATCGCCGTCCGCCCCGTAGGCGTGCGTCCCCAGGAGCGCAGGAAGAGCCCGCCGCCGACCAGGATCAGCAGGATCACCGGCCAGTTGGTGTTGGCGAAGTTGGAGACCGCGAGCACGATGCGGGTGACCAGCGGCAGCTCGGCGTCGAGCTCCGTGAAGAAGCCCATGAACTTGGGCACCACGTAGATGGCCATGATGACGATCATGGCGATCGACACGCAGACCAGGACCGCGGGGTAGACCAGGGCGGAGACCACGCGGCGGCGGGCGTCCATGACCAGCCTCATGTAGCGGATGAAGCGGCGGATGACGCTTTCGAGCTCGCCGCTGCGCTCGCCGGCCTTGAGCGTGGCCGGGTAGAGGCGCGGGAACGTGTCGCCGTGGGCCGCGAACGCTTCGGAGAGGTCCTCGCCGTTCTTCACCCGGTCACGGATGTCGGTGAGCACCGAGCGGAAGTGCGACTGGGGCATCCGTTCGAGCATCAGCTCCAGGGCCTGGAGCAGCGGCAGGCCGGCCTTGAGCAGGGCCGCGATCTCCTGGTTGAAGACAATGAAGTCCTGCGCCGGGACGCGCCGCCGGCGCATCCGCCCGGCGGCGGAGGCCGTTCCGGCCATCCCGACCGGCACGCCGCGGCGGCGGATCTCGAAGATGTGGAAGCCGCGCTTCCCGAGGTCGCTCCGCAGCGCCGTCTCGTCGGAGGCGCTGTGGACCTCCTCCAGGACTCGGCCGTCCGGGGTTCCTACTCGCGCTACGAACTGCATGGTTCCTCCATCTCTTCCTGCTACCTCACCCTCTGCAGGGGGCGCTTGCCCGCCTGCCGCAGCGTGAGCACGACCATGAGCGCCTCGGTGCTCGTCTCGGTGCGGGCGAGACCGAAGCTCGTGGTCTGCTCGAGCGGCAGGTTCAGGTTGGTGTGGATCAGCGACGAGCCCGCCCGGCGCTCCTCCGTGCGGCGGAGGATCCGGAAGCCCGACAGCCGGACGCGCTGCCCGTCCACGATGGTGCCGAGGCGGAAGCTCACCTCGTACTCCCCTCCCAACGCATAAGTGACCGCTTCTCCTTCCCGCGAGGAGAGCCGCGCCTGTGCCTGCACCAGATAGGTGTCATACGGCAGCATGGCGCGCAGCCTGCTGACCAGGGGCTCCGGCAGGTCCGACGGACCCGGCGGCGACACCGGTGAGCGGAGCGCCCGGACGATGTAGATCTCCAGGGTCAGCGGCCGAGACGGATGATCATACGCCCGCAGGACCGGAATGATCCGGCTCAGAGCCGACGGAGTGTCCCGGATCACCAGCGTGTTGGTCGCCGGCTGCAGCTCGACCGTCCCCTGCTTGGACAGCAGCGGGAACACGCGCTGGATCGCGTCGGTCGCCGGCCGGTGCTTGAGCGTGAACGCGTGCAGCACCAGCTCGCCCTCCCGCCGGATCATCTGGCCCGACAGGGACGGGGACATCAGGACGACCCAGAGGGCGCTCAGGACAATCCGGCGGACGGGGGACATCGGAAGCACGTTCGCAAAGGGGGAAGACTGGCCCGGACGGCCGGGCTCAGATGTTGATGCTCTCATCGACGACCATCACCACCGAGAGGCCGTCGTAGCTCTGCTGGTAGACCCGGGCGTCGGGCAGGTCCACCCCGCCATCGAGGATCGGGAGATCCAGATCGACCTGCCGGGTCACCTGCTCGGAGTCTCCACTGACGAGGCCCTGGGAGCCCACGGCCATCTGGCCGTTGCGAAAAATCGCGGCCTGCGGCTCGTAAGGCTGGAGCTGCCGCGTGTCGTCGCCGGGGATCGACAAGCCCACCAGGGTCAAGGCCGCGGCCGCCGACCAGCGCTTCCATCTGCCGAAGCTGCCGAAGCCACCGAAGGCGCGCTTGCCGGTCTTCAGCGAGTCGAGGCGGCTGGCGGCGCGCATCGCGGACACGGCCTGGCGGACGGCGTCCACCTCGGCGCGCTCCTGGGACTCGGTCATGACGGCCGCGGGGACCGCGGGCAGCCGCCGGAAGACCAGGGTCGGGTCGGACTTGAGCGCCGCCTTGCGGCAGACCTTGCAGCCGCCGTCGAAGTGGGCCAGGGCCTCGCTCCAGCCCGCGGGCTCGACACCCTTGGGCTCCCTGCGGTGCGCGGCCAGGGTGGTCCAGTCCGGGCAGCTCGCAGCGCGGTTCACAGCACGGCCTCCCCGGCTTCGCCGGACAGGAAGCCGGCGGCGTACTCGGGGTAGCGCTTCGTCAGCTCCCGGCGGAGGTACTGGCGGGCATTGAACAGGTGGTTGCGGACCGTGGACTCGCGGCAGCGCAGCACCTCCGCCACCTCGGCGGAGGAGAGCCCCTCGACCTCCTTGAGGAGGAAGGCCGTCCGCTGCTTCTCGGAGAGCCCGGCGGACAGCTCGCGGAAGATCTCCGCGACCTCGGCCTGCTGGAGCTCGTTCAGGTCCCGGTGGGCGCGCACGTCCGCCACCTGGCGCAGGTGCTGCCGCACCGGCTCGTCGATCTTCTCCCGGCTGCGGCGCGAGCGCAGGTGGTCGATGGCCAGGTTGCTCGCGATGCGGTAGATCCAGGTGTTGGGGCTCCACCGCTCGTTGAACTTGAGGCGGTTCTCCCAGACCTTGAAGAAGGTCACCTGGACGACGTCCCGGGCCTCTTCCACGTCGTTGAGGATGCGCTGGACGAGCTGGAGCAGCGGCTTGGTCTTGCGGCCGATCAGCTCGTTGAACGCGGCCTCGTCCCCGTTCCGGACCGCCAGCAGCAGGTCGCGGTCGGAGACATCCGCCCACGGGGCGGGTTGAGTGCGGCGGGTGTAGACGAGCTCTAGCATATTCAGTCTAGGTATACGGAGCGGCTCCGGGAAACGTCTAAGGTCCTGCGAGGGTCATTATACTGCCCAGCCGATGCGCGCCCTCCTCCGGGGTCTGTACCAGCTCGCGGCCGGTGCCGCCCTCCTCACTGCCGGGCCGTTCCTCCTCATCCGGAGAGGGAGCCATTATCTCCCAACTCTGGCCGGACGGCTCGGTTCCTCCGCGGCAGCTGCATCAGGCACCTCGAGTCGAGGCGGATTCCTCTGGATCCATGCGGTCTCCGTCGGGGAGGTCGCGGTTGCCGCCACGCTCGTGAAAGCCCTGCCTGCCGATCTTCCCCTGTTGATCACCACCGTGACCCCCACGGGGCAGGAGCGGGCGAAGACCCTTTTCCGGGACCGGGCCGAGGTCGCCTATCTCCCCTTCGACCTGGGCTTCGCAGTCCGGCGCTTCTTCGACCGGTACCATCCCCGCGCCCTGGTCCTGGTGGAGGGGGACTACTGGCCGCTGGTTCTCTCCGAGGCGAAGCACCGGGGCCTCCCCGTGAGCGTCGTCAATGGTCGGGTGGGGGACCGCAGCTTCGGGAGGATGCGGAAGCTGAAGCCCCTGCTCGGCTACCTCTTCTCCCGGGTGGACCGCTTCGGGGTCCAGAGCGCGGAGGACCGCGACCGTCTCCTCTCCCTGGGGGTGCCCGCCGACCGGATCACCGTGACAGGCAACCTCAAGTACGAGTCGCCCGAGCCGGCCGTGAAGCCGGATCTGGAAGCGCAGATCCGAGCCCTGGCGACCGGCCGGCCGATCCTCCTCGCCGGCTCGACCATGGCTGAGGAGGAGGAGCAGGTCCTGGATGCGTTCGAGCGGATAGGAGGAGAACGGGCGCTGCTCCTGATCGCACCCCGCCACCCCGAGCGCTGGGACGAGGTCGACGCGCTCCTCCGCGCCCGGGGAGTCAACGCGGTCAGGAGAACCGGGATTCCAGACTCCCTCTCCCCCGCGCAGGCGGGGGAGAGGGCTGGGGAGAGGGGGGATGGGATCAACCCCCGGCCGGACGTCGTCCTCCTGGATAGTCTGGGCGAGCTCGCCGGTCTCTACCGGATCGCGGCCGGGGCGTTCATCGGGGGTACCCTGGTCCCCAAGGGCGGGCACAATCCGCTGGAGCCGGCCCGCTTCGGGGTGCCGGTGGCGGTGGGGCCTTCGATGCACAACTTCCGCGACATGGCCGAGCGCTTCGACCGGGCCGGGGCCTGGAGGCGGGTGGCGGATGCGGGCGAGCTGGCCGCGGTCTGGGGGGAGTGGCTGGGTAATCCCGAGGCGGCCCGCGAGCAGGGGGGGCGTGCGCTTCAGCTTCTGGAGGAGAACCGCGGGGCATTGGGGCGGACTTTGGAGTTGCTGGAGCCGGTGCTCCAATGAAGCCCCCACTCCCCTCCTCCTCTCCCTGGCAGCTTCTCTACGGGGGCGCTCACCGGCTCCGGTACCGGTGGTACCACTCGCGCTCCCGCCATCTGCCGCGCCCGGTGGTGAGCGTCGGCAATCTCCATTGGGGAGGGACCGGCAAGACGCCGCTCACCGCGGCGGTCGCCGCCCACCTGCGGGACCGGGGGCTCGCGGTCTGCATCCTCTCCCGCGGCTATGCCAGCCGGGGGAGGGGCGTTCGGGTGGTCAGCACGGGGGACGGGCCGCTCCTGGGTCCGCTCCTCGCCGGAGACGAGCCTGTGCTCCTGGCGGGCGAGCTGCCGGGTGTGGCCGTCGTGGTCGGCCCCGACCGCTTCGAAGCGGGGATGGCCGCCCTCCACCGCCTCCACCGCACGCCAGACCTCTTCCTCCTGGACGACGGCTTCTCCCACTTGGCCCTGCGCCGGGACCTCGACCTCGTGGCCTTCCCCGCGACCGACCCGTTCGGAGGAGGCCGGCTGCTCCCGGGCGGGCGGCTGCGGGAGCCTCTCGCCTCGATCGCCCGCGCCCATGCCGTGCTCATGACCCATGCCGGATCTCCGGAGGACGGACGGTCGCTGGCCGAAGCGCTGCGCTCCTACGGCTTCACCGGACCCGGCTTCGCGAGCTTCACCCGTCCCGGAACCCCGCGCCGGATCGGCCCTGCCGGCGGACAACCGGAGCTGAGGGAGGGGACGAAGGTATTCCTGGTCACGGCCATCGCCCGGCCGGAGGGCTTCGTGGCCACGGCGCGGAGCCTGGGCTTCGAGGTCGCCGGGGAGCTGCGCTTCCCCGACCATCACGCCTACCCGGCTCCGAGCCTGGAGAAGATCGCGGAAGCCTTCCGCTCGAGCGGCGCCGAGATCGTCCTCACCACGGTCAAGGACGCGGTCAAGCTCCTCGGCCGGCTGGACCTCCCGCTCGCCGAGCTGCCCATCCGCGCCGAGCCCGAGCCGGCGTTCTGGGAGTGGCTGGACGGCCGGATTTGATCCCGCACGTCCTCGGACATACTCTTTGAGGCTATGAAAACGGCGGTCTCCATCCCGGACGCCATCTTCGAGGAGGCTGATCAACTCGCCAAAAAGCTGGGGATCTCCCGAAGCGATCTCTATACCTCTGCCCTCCAGGCTTTTCTAGAGGCTCACCGCTCGAAGCACATCACCGAGGCGTTGAACCGAGTTTACAGCCAGGAGGACTCCTCTCTCGATCCAGTCATCGCCGCCCTCCAAGCCAGAGCCCTGTCAAGGGGCTGGTAGACGTCAAGGCTCCGTGCGCTCTTGAAGAACCGCCCCATCCGCCACCGGATCGAGTACGGCCTCCTTCTCGCCCTCAAGGGACTGCTCCGCGCTCTCCCCCATGAGGCGGCGCGGGGATTGGGGCGGCAGGTGGGCGCCCTCGGGCATGCTCTCGACCGGCGGCATCGCGAAGTTGCCTTGCGCAACATGGAGCTGGCCCTGCCGGAGATCCTCCCCGAGGAGCGCAAACGTCTGGTCGGGGAGTGCTACCGCCACTTCGGAGCTGCTCTGTGCGACACGATCTCCTCTACCCGCTTCGACGCGGAGGAGATGTGCCGGAGGTTCACCCTGGAAGGATGGGAGAACGTCGACCTGGCGGACCGGGCCGGCAAGGGGCTCTTCGTGCTCTCCCCCCATCTCGGATTCTGGGAGATGGTGGCGCCCCTGATCGGCCTTTATCGGGGACGTTTCCACATCGTCGTCCGCCCGGCGGACAACCCGTACCTGAACCGGGAGCTGCTCGCCCTGCGCACCCGGTTCGGGAACCGCGTGATCCCCAAGCGGGGGGCGGCGAGGCGGATGCTGGAGGTCCTGCGGGAGAAGGAGATCATCGGCATCCTGATCGATCAGCGGGTGCAGCCCCAGGAAGGGATCGAAGTGCCCTTCTTCGGCCGTCCTGCGCTGACAACCCCGGTGCTCGCCCGCCTCTCCCTCCGCACCGGCGCCCCGGTCCTGCCCGTGATCGTCGTCCCGGAGCCCAAGGGAAGATACCGCTTCATCGCCCATCCCCCGATCTTCCCGCCAGAGGGAGCCAAGGGAGACGAGGCGGCCGTGGAGCTCACGCGCCGGTATCTAGAGGTGGCCGAGCAGGATATCCGCCGCCATCCCGAGCAGTGGCTCTGGATGCACCGGCGGTGGAAGGCGCAGAAGTGAAGAAACCCGGCGGCGCTAGCGGGGAGAGGGGTCTACCCAACAGGGAGAGGGATCTACCCAGTGGCTGGCCCCTCCCCCTCCTCGTCCTCTTCGCCCACGCCCTGCTGTTCGGGGAATGGATCGTGGACGACGCCGGCATTACCTTCGTCTATGCCCGCAACCTGGCGGCGGGGCATGGGCTGGTGTCCCAGCCCGGGCTCCCTCCGGTCGAGGGGTTCTCCAACTTCCTCTGGATGCTCACCTTCGTGCCGGCCTTCCTGGTCGGCCTCTTCCATCCCGTGATCGTCCCGAAGCTGGTGAGCCTGGGGCTCCTGACAGGCTCGTTCATCCTCCTGGACCGCTCGCTCTTCTCCCTGACCGGCTCGCGGGCGGTCTCCCTGGTCACCCTGCTTCTGCTCGCGGTCTGCAGCCCGTTCGTGATCTGGGGGGTCTCAGGTCTCGAAAACCCGCTCTACGTCTTCCTCCTCTGCCTGCTCCTCTGGCTGACCGTCCGGGCGCGGGAAGGGACCTCCCGCGCCATCGCGGCCGGAGCCGTGGCCACAGGGCTTGCTCTGACCCGGCCGGACGGCATCCTCTTCGCGGCCCTCTATCCATTGCTGACGATCGCCAGGCAGTTCTCCCTCTCCCCCGGCACGGGGGAGAGGGCAGGGGAGAGGGGGAACGGGATCAAATACGCGGCGATCTTCATCCTCCTCCTCGGCGCCTTCCTCCTCTTCCGCTGGTCCTACTTCGGCGATCTCTACCCGAACACCTTCTACGCCAAGGGGGGACCCAACGCGAAGGTGTACCTGGACCTGCTCACGCTGCCGCCGCAGATGGCGACCAAGGCTTTCGGGCTGTTCGAGTCCGTGGCGGGCCCCGCCAACGTCCTGCTGCTCGCGGCCCTGCTCGGGGGCACGGCGTTCCTGATCGGCCGCGGGCGGTTCGGCTGGAGGCACGGAGTCCTGCTCGCCTTCGCGTACTTCGGGGCCGTGCCCTACCTGCTCCTCCCCTTCGACTGGATGGAGGAGTTCCGGTTCGCCACGCCGTTCTTCCCCTTCCTCTATGCCTATGGCGCGTCGCTCGCGGCGAGCCTGGGAGAGATCCTGTTCCCGGACCCGGCTCGCAGACGGCTCCCGGTCCTGGTTGGCGGGCTGGCTGCGGTGGGGCTGAGCCTGACCCTCTTCTCCGGCCGTTCGATCCTGTTCGCCGCGGCTCCGACCATCTCCTTCCAGGAAGTGGTCGAGAGGTTCGGGCTCCCCTACAACCGCTACGCGGACCTCCTGGGGCTCGAGCGGGCCTCGATCCTGCTCCCGGACGTGGGCGGCACCCTCTGGGTGTCGAAGCTGCGGGTCTACGACCTCGTCGGCCTGACCGACCGGACCATCGCCAGGACCCTGGAGAAGAACCCGGAGGCCTTCTACGACTACGTCTTTGACGAGGTGAAGCCGACCTTCATCCACCTGCACCATTACTGGACGCTGCAGGCCGGGCTCGACTACGACCCGCGCTTCAAGCGGGACTACGTGCCTGTCGTCCAGTATTTCGAGCCCGCGGTGCGGGAGCGGGCCGAAGGCTATCCGCTCAGCTCGGGCGACTTCGTGCGGCGGGATGCGATCCAGGGCAAGGAGGCCGCGGTGGCGGCGATCCGGGCCGAGCTGATGGAAAATCACCGCCAGCGGGCTGCCAGTGCGAGACCTGACGAGGGTCTTGTTGACCCTGACTAGACCCTCATCGACCTTGACGAAGCTCTCGCCGGTTGGATGAGCCTCTCGTTGAACCCAACGAGCCTCTTGCCGCACTCGACGAGCCGCTCGTCAACCCTGACGAGGCTCTCGTCAACCGGACGCAGGCCCTCATCGACCCCAACGAGCTGTTCGTCGGGCTTGACGAGCCTCTCGTCGAAGTCACGAGCGTCTCATCGACCTTGACGAGGCTCTCGTCGAGCCCGATGAGACCCTCGTCGACCTCAACGAGCTTCTGGTCAGACCCGGCGAGACTCTCATCAAACCTGACGAGCCGTTCGTTGAACCTGACGAGCCTCTCGCGAACCCTGACGAGGGTCTCGCCGGCTCGGCCCTGACCCGTCTGCCGTCACGCCTTGGCTATAATGCTGCCCACCGCCGTTGCTGACCCAAGAGGATGCTCATGGCGCTCAAGGTTGAAAGCCTCACCCCCCTGCTCCAGGTCTTCGACATGCCCAGGTCGATCGCGTTCTACCGCGACGTGCTCGGTTTCGAGGTCGTCGAAACTTCGCAGCCCCGGAATGGCGACGATTTCGATTGGGGAATGCTGAGGCTCGGCGACATGATCTTGATGCTGAATACCGCGTACGAGAAGGACAACCGGCCGCCGGAGCCGGACCCGGCCCGGGTCGCTGCCCATGATGACACCGCGCTCTTCTTCGGGTGCCGGGACCTGGACGCGGTATACGCGCACCTCCGCGCGCACGGCATCGATGCCCAGGAGCCAAAAGTCGCACCCTATGGCATGAAGCAGGTGTGGCTCAAGGATCCGGACGGTTACGTGATCTGCTTTCAGTGGCCCGCGCAAGGAGAGAAAATCCCATGAGCGCTTCCGCACCGCAGGTCGATTGCGAACGGCACCACACCACGCTGTACGTCAGCGACATCCCTGCCGCCATCGATTTCTATACGAAGAAGCTCGGCTTCACCCTGGGCTTCACCTGGGGCGATCCTCCGACCATGGCGGGAGTGAATCTAGGCGAGGTACAGATCTTCCTCCAGCAGGGCACGCCCGACCCGAAGGGCTGCGCGGTGAATTTCGTCATCGGCGACGCCGACGAGCTCTTCGAGTTCCAGCGCACCAACGGCGTCGAGGTCGTGGAGCCGCCGGAGGACAGGCCTTATAGATTGCGCGACTACACTGTCCGGGATCTCCACGGTTACATCCTCGGTTTTGGACATTACATCTACACCGTCGGAGACCCGGTCGAGATCGAGCGCGTGGACGTCCCGGTGCGTCTGGAGAAGCGTCTCGCCGCTCTGCTGCAGGATCTGGCCGAGCACAAGGGGATGAGCCTGACCGGTTGTCTCGAAGAGATTCTGCTGCACACCTGCGAGCCGTTCGGCGACGGCGTCGCCAGTCCGCACACCAGGAGCCAGCTCCGCTACATCCAGAAGCTGAAAGAGAAGCACGGGATCGACTACGACAGCCATGCGAGCTACCGCTTCGTCGAGGTGTGATGTTCATGAGACACATCGCACAAATGGTGGGACAGGAGCTCAGATGGAATCAGCCGCGGGCGCCCAAGATGGAGTACGAGCTGCGCGCGGGTGAGGAGCTCGTGGCCACGCTGCGATTCCGCAGTTCCTGGGGCTCCTTCGCCACGGCAGAGAGCGCGGACGGCTGCTGGACGTTCAAGCGCGTCGGTTTCTGGCAGACCCGGGTGACGGTCCGGCCGTGCGAATCCGAGGCGGAGATCGCCACGTTCCGGCAGGGCACCTGGAGCGCCGGCGGCACCCTGGAGCTGCCCGACGGCCGCAAATACCTGGCAAGCACCAACTTCTGGCAGACCCAGTACGAGATTCAAACCGAGAGCGGGGAACCCCTGATCCGCTTCCGGACGGGCGGGGTGCTGCGCATGACGGCGCAAATGGAGATCGAGCCCATGGCTGCGGAGCTGCCCGAGCTGCCCTGGATGGCCATGCTGGGGTTCTACCTCGCCGTCATGATGCGCAACGACAGCGCCGCGGCGGCGGCTGGATGATCCGCTCTCGCCTGCCGGAAGACGCGGCAGCATCCTGTCGCAACAGAGAGCTTTCCTGTCGCGACGATAGATTCCAATGACGCAACTCAGCCTATAGTCGCGTCACCGATAGACTTCGCTGTCGTGACTGGAAGCTTTCCTGTCGCGACTATAGGCTCCGGTGATGCGACGATAGGCTTGGCCGTCACGACTCAAGGTTTCGGCGTCCCGACTCAAGCTTAAGTCGCATCGCCGGACTCTATAGTCGCGATAGCGAGCTCTATCGATGCTGCGACTATAGAGTCCGGTGACGCGACGACAGGTTGAGGCGCGCCGCCGATAGGTTCCGCTGTCACGACTCGGACCTGAGTTGCGACAGCGAGAACTATAGTCGCGACAGCGATAGGTCCGGTTGATGCGACTTGATCCTGGGTACGACAGGAAAAGGGATTGTCCTGGCGCCCTGGCCCATATCGCGTCACCGAAAGCCGTTCGGCTCGCGCCGAAGGGTCTGGAGCCGGGTCCGCGGGGTGTTGTTGCGCCAAAAATCGGCTGGCCGTGGAGCCTTGGGAGAGAGATGACGCGACTTGCGACCTCCCGCGACGGGCAGCGTGCCGCTGTCGCGGGACTCGTCCCCGCGTGGGAAGTGAAATTGACCGAGTTTATGAAGCCTGGGCGACTCTGCCGGTGATCACCTTCGCGAGATCCTGTTGCGTAGCTCCTAGAGCAAGGAGCGACCGGATGAGCAGGTCCAAGGACACTGACTCATCAGCAGCTTCGACCTTTGCCACGCGACTCTGGCTCGATTGGAGCAACTCGGCAAGTTGCAGTTGAGTCACGACTTCGGATCGGAGTCCGGATCACTCCGCCCCCACCCAACCACCCGCCGGGATCCATCTCCTGTTCCGCAGATCCGCCTTGAGGATGTAGGCGCCTCGGGCGCCGATCCGGCGGGCGGGGCCGAAGGTGATTGGCGGGGCGAGGCCGGTCACGAAGCCGCGCAGGGATTCCAGGCTTTCAATCAGGCGGTCCCGGGTGAGGCCGCGTCCCGAGCGCTCCAGACCTTCGAGCAGGACCTCGGCGGCGGCAAGGGCCGAGAGCTGGGCGGAGAGGTTCTCGCGGGAGAGGCCGTGAGCCGCGGCGAGCTTCCGGTACGCTTCCGGCTCTCCCGGCGGGGCGGGGACGGCGACGAAGATCCTGCCGTCGAATCCAGCCGGCGCGGACAGGAGCGCGGCGTCCGCGGCCGAGCCCGTGGCCAGGAGGGTCGGATGGGCGCCGCTCGCTTCAGCCTGCCGCAGCTTTGCCACGGCTTCGGGACCCGAGCCGCGGAAGATCAGCGGGTTCGGCAGCTTCTCCCGGCTCGCAAAGTGGGTCAGGGCCTGCACCTGGTCCTCCAGGCCCGGGGAGAGGTGGAAGACGTACCGGTTCTCCCGGGGGTGGAGCGTGAAGGGGCCGACGAGGGGGACCTCGGCCTCCTCGAAAACTTCGGCGAGCTCGCGATCCGCTCCGGCGAGGAAGGCTCCCACGACCGCGAAGACCTCGTCCTTTCCGAAAAAATCCTTCACCTGGGCGGGCCAGCCGGATGGGGGACCGGACAGATCCAGGGCTCGGAGCTCGATTTTGCGCCCCCAGAGCTCGCCGGCTTCCTGAAAGCGGGCGGCCAGGGCGGCCTGGATGGACCGGGACATGGGGGAGAGGGGGCCGGGCGGCGGAAGCACCGCGCCGATCCGGACCACGGTGTCGCTCACCCCCGGGTCGGATTCGTGGCCGAGCCTCCGGATGTAGGAGATCAGGTCCGCCATGTCCTGCTGGCTCATCCGGTAGCGGGGCATGGCCGCATTCAGCGGGTTCCCGGCCGGGTCGATACCCATGGCGATGGCCCGCTTGAGAAGACGCTCGTCGTAGGGGGGATGGCGGCGGCCCGGCCGGATTCCCTCGCGGGTCAGGCTCTCCCAGGTGAGGTTGGATGGGGTGACTCCTCCCTCGGCCTGGCCGCGGCCGTCCCGGCCATGGCAGCCGGCGCAGGGGAGGGCCGAGGCGGGGACCTCGACGCCCCCGTCGCCGATCACCGCCGTGATCTCGCTCCCGGAAGGGCTGGCGCCCTCCAGGTAGATCCCGCGGCCCCTCTCCTCCTGGGGGGCGGCCCCGAGGAGGAGAGGGAGGAGGAGGAAGAGAGCAAGGACCCTCACCCCTGGTCGTTCACCACGCTGTCGACGATGGGGAGGATCTCTTCCGGAGCGGCCAATCCCATGGCCTTCTTCCAGAGGCCGGTCCGGTCGTTGCCGATCAGGAAGAGGTTCTTGTGCGCCTCGGGCGTCTCGACCGCCTGGCCGAGCTTGCCCAGGGCCGCCTGCACGTCCTCGGGCTTGCCGGTCAGGAAGTACCATCCCGGCCGGGCCTTGAATCCCGCCGCGTACTCCTTGAGCTTCGCCGGGGTGTCGTTGACCGGATCGACCGAGATGGAGATCAGGTAGACATCCTTGCCCAGCCGGTCGCCGAGCCAGTCCTGCACCCTGGCGAAGGTGCGGCTCATCACCGGGCAGGCACCGGTGCAGCCCGTGAACATGACGTCGATCACCACGGTCCGGCCGCGGATCAGGTCGGAGTAGAGGCGCATGGTCTCGCCGTCCTGGTTGACCAGCGGGACATCGCCGAAGTACGCCTGGGCCGGGTTGCGGGCGGCTTCGTCGATCAGCTCCGTGAGCTTGGCCGGCGGAGTCAGCCCGTAGGCCCGGGTCCACTCGCCCTGCGCATCGTTGCCCACCAGGACCAGCGGAGTGTGCTCGGCCGGGCTCGCGGTGTAGGCCCCGAGGGCCTTGAGGAGAGCCGTGACCTTGTCCGGCTCGCCGGTGACCAGGGTCCAGCCTGGACCGGCGCCGAACTTCGAAGCCCAGGCCTTCAGCCGCTCGGGCGTGTCCGTGCGGGGATCGACGCTCACCGAGATGAGGTGGACGTCCTTCCCCGCTCTCTCTCCCAACTGCTCGCGCAGCTTGCCGAAGGTGGCGCCCATGGGCGGGCAGACGGTGGTGCAGGTGGTGAAGATGAAGTTGACCGCCACCACCCGGTCCTTGACGAGATCGGTGTGGAAGCGGACCGGACGGCCGTCCTGGTCGACGAGCTGCACATCGGGGATGTCGAGCTTCGCGGTACGTTCCTCTGGAACGGGAGCTGGAGCCGGCGCCGCGTGGTGCTCGTGCTGGGCGAAGACAGGGGCGGCGGCGAAGAGCAGCGCCAGGATCGGCGCGGCGGGACGCATCATCTCGTTCCTCCTTGATCGACGGCAGACGGCCGGGCGATGAGGGTCAGGTGAGGAGATTTCTGGAGCTGCAGGCCGGCCGAGGCGACCTGCAGGAACACATAATAGACGCCTTCCTCCTCTGGGCGGAAGGTGATTTCGTACAGGCCCTCTCCCAGGTCGGAGGCCCAATACCGCTGCTGCCACACGCCGGGCGAGAGGAAGGCGAGGGCGCGGACGTCCCCAAGCCCCGGCCTCGGAGCGCCGCTCTCGGGATCGGTCAACCGGAATCGGACCCGCACGTCCTGCCCCACCTTCACCTCGCGCGAGTCGACCCGGATCTCCACGTCCAGCGGGTGCTTCCTCCGCTGCGCGGCCAGCTCGGGATGCTGTGCCACGTTGACGGGGAAGCAGTGGACGACACGGGGGGCGGCGACGAAGAGCGCGAGGTCGTAGTCGCCGGCCTTGCCCATGCGCGCGAGGGTCTGGTAGACGCCCGGCCGGACCTCCCGCAGGCTGCGGTCCACCACCAGCACGGCGCGCGGCTGCTTGCCGTAGTTCCGGAAGTGCCCCATGGGAGCGGCCATCCCTTCCTTGTAGAAGTAGATGACCTCGTCCTCGGGGTTGGCGACCAGCACGGCCGTGGCGCCGGCGGCCTGGACGATGCCGTCCGCGGGGGTCGGCCGGGAAAGCCGCCCCGGCGGATGCTCCCCGGCCGGAAAGTCCACGACCGGCACGGGCTTGCCCGCCTCGCCCACGCTCTTGAGCGGGATCATCAGGACGATCTCGCTCCCCCGGTGGCGGACATAGGCCAGCTCGTCGCTGAAGGTGACCTGGTCCGGCCCGGCCTCGACGTCGGCCGTCTGCACGATGCGGTTGCTCGCGGCGTCGACGATGTGCACGGCGTCGGCGTTCGGCTGGACCACAAAGGCGAGCCGCCCGCCGGGGGCGAACCGGATGCGCCCGAGCCCGGGAGCCCCCGCGATGCGCGCGACCGGCTCCGGACTCTGCGCGGAGACGGCGGTGATCGCGCCGTCCCCCGCGCTCGTCACGTAGGCCGCCTGGGCCTGGCTCGACCAGGCGATGGAGACGGGCCGGCTGCCGACCTTGACGTCCCGTACCTTGGCGAGCTGCGCGGCATCGATCACCGACACCGTGCCGTCGTCCTCGTTGGTGACGAAGACGAAGCGGCTGTCGTCGCTCGAGACCAGGTCGTGGCCGCCCCGGCCGGTGTCGATCCGCGCCACCTGGCGGAGCGAGCGCAGGTCGATCGCCGCCACCCCGCCGTCGAAGGCGACCCAGAGGTACTGGCCGTCCGGCTGCAGGACGATCCGCCGCGGCCGGGCAGGCGTGTCAACCTCGAACACCACCTGCCAGCTGGCGCTCTCGATCACGGCGACGCGGTTGGATTCGGGCAGGGAGACGAACAGGCGGCTGCCGTCCGGGGTGAGCGCCCAGTCCTCCCCCGGGCTCTTGAGGAACACCATGGCGAGCAGCTTGCTGCCGCCGTAGCCGAAGATCGGGTCCACGACGGAGATCGTGGCGTCCTGGTTGAGGGCCAGGACGTAGTAGGTGTTGAGGTCCAGCGCGGGCCGGGAGAGGATCGAGCCGCCGACGAAGGACTCGACCTTCTTCCTGCAGTCGGCGCTCTCTTTCGTCCCGGTTCCATCCATCCAGGCCGCCGGATAGAGGTTGCTCAGCGGCGTGCTGCTGGCCGTGTAGGTGACCGCGAGGGTCACCCGGGCGTAGTCCCCCTCGCGGACAGGCCCCGGCTGCCCGTCGGCCCGCGCGAGGGAGAGCTCGACCGCGATCCCCTCCTGCACGAGCCTGTGCGGTGTTGGAGCGGGGGGAGGGGTGGACGGGGCGGAGGAAAAAGCGGGCGGGAGCCCCGTCAGGAGCCCCGCCAGGATGGCAAACGATATCTGTGGTCTCATGTCATTCCACCCTCAGGATGCCCCAGAGGCCGTTGTCGAAGCCGATCGAGACCTGGTCGCGGAACAGGAAGTCGCCGACGACGGAGAACTTGCCGCCCGCGCCGTGCCGGATCAGGACGTCGAAGTGGTTCGACGGCCCGTGACCCATGCGCGCTCCCTCCCAGAAGGAGAATCCGTTGCGGCCGATCTTGGTCGAATTCTGGACGTAGGGCTCCTTGTCCCAGGTGTGGCCGTGCAGGGCGAAGACGTGGTTGCGCTGGTGGCCGCCCGACTCGAGGAGGCGGAAGCGGATCTCCTGGCCGGCCTCGGCCAGGAAGACCGGCGTCTCCGGGTCGGTGAAGAGCGTGCCGACCTTGGTGTTGGAGACCACGTTCCACCAGTCGGTGCGGTTCCGCGTCTCATTGAAGGGTGTGCCCGGCGGCATCTGCATCCGCTTCCAGAGCGGCTCGGTGCGGTAGTTGAGCGCCTTCTGGCCGGTGTCCTCCGGGTCCCCGAGGCAGCCGAGGTTCTCCACCGGCGCTCCGTGCCCCGGCACGGTGCCGCCCGTGGGCACGTTGCAGCGGGGGGTCATCTCGACGTCGGTCCTCATGTTGACGTCGTTCTGGAACTGGAGCACGAACTCGCGGAACGCGGGCACCGGCCCCCCGGCGCTCGACACATCGGCGAAGGTCGCCGTGCACCGGCCGCCCGGCACGGGCGTGCAACCCGTGCCGCCCTCGGTCCACGTCGCGTTCGCGGGCTCGATGATCAACGCCCCGATCGCCCCCTTGCTGGCGTGCTCGATGCGGTCCGAGGAGATCAGGTTGGTGGCGCCGAACTCGATCGGGGTGACGGTGACGCTGCCATCCGGGTTGATGGTCACGTCGCCCGCGTACCACTCGTAGGTCGTGAAATGCCCCGGGGCGACCGTCTGCACGGAATTGCCGCCCACGTTGGCGCCGTCGTAGCGGCTGACGTCGTAGTAGAGCATCTGCGGGTGCAGGCCGACGTGGCGCGACGGCTTGATGTCGTTGTTGTTGAAGCCTTCGACGACCATCGGCAGGGTGTTGAAGCCGTTGAGGTCGAGCAGCGTTTCCGGCAGCTTGTTCCTCAGGGTCAGCTTGATGCACTCGCCGGCCCGGGCGCGCAGCACCAGAGGCTCGATGGGCACGCCGGGGTTCAGTTGAAGCGTGGTGGCGTTGAGGTCGCTCGTGCGCACGTAGAGGATGGCCGTGGGGTCGAAGAGCGGGCCGAACGTGCCGTCGGCGCGGCCGTTGTAGATCAGCCGGCCGCCGGGGAGCGCCTGCTGGGCGGTGATGGCGGTGATGTCGAAGAGGCGGTCCACGACGTCCTTCGGGCAGGAGAAGCTGAAGGCCCCTATCTCTCCTGGATCGATGCCGGAGCTTCCGTTGGGGTTGCTCGGCAGCGGCACGAGGTCCTGCCGGGTGCCGGTGTAGGCCCGCAGCAGCCCCCAGATGCCGTTCCAGTAGTCGTCCGTCGAGGAGCCCACGGAGTAGAGCCGGTCCACGTAGGCCCCGGTCGGGTTCTTGATGAGCTGCGGCACGATGAACTCGAAGTGCTCGGAGATGCCCATCATCTGGCTGTTTTTGTAACCGGAGTTGGGCTCCGACGGCTCGAACAGCCACTTGATGCCGTGCACGCTGAAGTTGTGCCCTTCCTCATGGGCGCCGACGAGGATGCGGATCTGCACCCGGTCGTTCTCATAGGCGCGCAGGAGCGGCGTCCAGGGATCGCGGCCGTTGAGGTCCGCCGTCAGCGGCGCATAGAAGTTGGGCTGGGTGTTGAAGGCGGTGTCCGCCCGGTTGTGGTTCGACGAGAAGGCGAAGGAGAGGTCGCCAGCATTGCCGGTGGCCTGGGTGTTGGGGTTGGTGGGGCCAGGGTTGCGTACGCGCAGGGCGATCGGCTCCTGGCGGTAGTTGACGGACATGGTGCCGGGGTCGTCCGCGGAGATGATTTCCGGGCAGGGGGGCGCGGGGCCCGGGCTGCCGTCCTTCGTCGGGCAGGTGACCGGCCGCGCGAGGAGGTCGGGGATGCCGATCTCCTTCCTTCCCGGCGGGTTGACCGCGTCGTTGGGGTCGGGGAAGCCGGTGTTGTCCTCCTCGTAGGCGAGCTGGAAGTCGCCGTATTCGAGCAGGAACTCCCGGAAGTCCGGATCGAACTGCGGCGTGATGACCGCCTGCCAGCTCGTGGGACCGCCGTCGTCGCGGGTGTAGAACGGGACGCCCGACTCGTTGTGCTTCCAGGTGGAGCCCACCGGCTCGATGACCAGACCAGCGTAGAGACCGGCCTGCTGGTGGGTCGAGGGGCCGAAGTGATCGTGGGTGAAGACGGTGCGCAGCGTCCGGTCGTTGCCGTTGTTGTCGAGGACCGGATCGGCGTACCAGCGCTGGGCCGTGGTCTGCGCTCCGCGCCACTCTTCCCGCTGGAAGGGCGCGAAGGGGTGCAGCTTGGCCAGCGGGCAGGCGAAGGTGTTGTTCCTGGGGTCGGTCGGCGTGCAGCTGTTCTGGGAGCGGATGGCGGCGATGCGCTCGCGCACCTCCCCGGGGCTGAAGGAGCCGTCCTCGTAGTTGAAGCCGTTGGCGGCGCCGTCCGAGGCGGTGACGTCGAACTTCACCAGGTGGATGTGCTGGCCCAGGATGTCCGTGGGCGTGCGCACCTGGAAGTCGTCGAGCTGGTACTCGTGGGGCACCAGGTTGGTAAGCTGAAAAGTGATGCAGTCGCCGCTGTTGGCGCGGAAGAAGAGGGGCTCGGGCGGCTTCCTGGTCGAGCCGAACGGCGGGTCCACGAAGCTGGCCACGTCCTGCCAGAGCGCGGAGAAGCGCTGCTGGGGGAAGTGCCACCCCTTCTTGTTGATTTTCACGTCGGTCTGGATGTCGGCTGCCTTGTAGAGGCGTTGCTGCACGTCCTCCTCGGGGCAGGGATCCGCGTAGGGAGCCCCCTGCTTGCCTGCCCGGCCGTTCGTCCTGAACTCCATGGGCTGGGTACAGAAGCTCCCCGGCTCGCACTCGAAGACCACCGGCGTGCACGGCAGGCTCGGATTGGACGGGCAGGTCATGGCGGCGCAGTTGCCGTTCGGCTCACAGCTCAGATGGCCGAACTGGGAGTGGAACTGCATGGCGGCATCCTCGACCGCGGTGCCCGCCTCGGGGAGCTGCTGGGCGACCGCGGTCAGCAGCTCCTTGTGCCAGTCGAGCCGCGTGTGGGCCTCGGTGAAGGTCCCGCCGGTAATGTTGTGCCGCGTCAGGCCCCCGTCGTCGATAGTGTCGAGCGGCGGCTTGGGTGGGCGGTGCCCCGCGTTTGCCGGGATGAAGAAGGGATATCCGGGGTTGCCGGCCCCCGAGATCTGCACCTGGCCGCCGACGATCGAGACGGTGGCCTGGGGAACGGGAGCGATGGCGATGCCGGGCAGCGGCACGACGGCGGGGATGGGGGTGCCCGCGGCGATCTCGCCGTCCGGCAGGGCCCGGGAGCCCCCCTGCGGCCGGCCGTTGGCGTCGAGGAGGGTCCCTCTCTCGAAGACGTCGTGCACCCGCCAGAGCTCCCACATTCCCTGCGCGAAGTGCGGGTAGAAGTGGCAGTGGAAGATCGCGTCGCCCACCGTCTTGTTCTGGTTGCCGCCCCCGTGGTAGGCGATCTCTGCGGTGAAGGAGCTGCCGGGTCCGAGCGCCTGGCTGTCCAGGTAGGTCGACTTGTCGCTGTCGGCCGTGAACAGCCACTGGTGGGCGTGCAGGTGGTGGATGTGGTGCTCCTTGGTCCCCGCGTGGAGGACCCGGAACTTGGTGTGGTCGTTCAGGTAGCCGTGGTGGACGTTCGAGGGATCGTCGGGGAAGAAGGCTTTCGTGGCCTTGGCGTTCGGCAGCGAGGTGCAGGGCGTCCCGTTGCGCAGCTGGTTCACGAAGAGCGGCAGGTTGGGGTCCTGCCCCAGCGAGTTCGGGTTCGGGTTCTCGGGGCCGCACGGCACGTTGGCCGGCCTGTCCACGATCATGGCCGGGTCGCCCACCGACCAGGAGCTCAGGAAGAACTCCTCGAACTTGCACTCGGCGCAGTTGTACATCGGCCCGACGCGGAGACGGTTGGCCAGGATCTCGGCGCCGATGCCGCCGGTGCCGTAGTTGATGGCGAAGGCGTCGCGCCCGCCGTGCAGCGTGTGCTCGAGGACGTTGTCCTCGAACTGCGGAAAGGCCTGCACGGCGCCGATCTCGTCGTGATAGATGACCGTGAACTCGCGGAACGGCTGGTGGCGCTCGGGGAGGGTGTGGATGTTCGGCGGGAACGTGCCGGGAGGGAACCAGCCGTCGCGCTGGCCGCCGGTGCCGACGATCAACGCGTTGAGGTCCGTGTGGACGATGTTGTTGCCGTCGAGCATGGCGAGCACCGGCCGGTTGGCTTGCGGATGCCCTACCGGGTACTTGACCGCGTAATTGAGGAGCGGCTGTCCATATTGATTCGTACCGGTGGTGGCCCGGTCGAGATCGGAGCGGGTCACCTGGCTCCGGTACCAGACCGACCCGGCCGGCTCGACGACCAGGGCTCCGAAGAGGCCGGAGTTGGTCGAGCCGCCATCCCCCTCCCCGCCGTTGGTCGCCCCGGCGCTGTAGAGGACGTGCTCGCCCTCCCGCTCGGCGTAGAAGAAGTAGCTGGTGCTCTGCCCCACGTCGACCAGGCTGTTGTTGTTCTGGCCCACGTAGGAACCGTCGTCGTTGATGGTCAGGAGCTCCGCGCCCACGGCGCGGAGCGAGGCCCACCGGGTCGCGGGCTGCTCCTGGTCCCGCCGGTTGGAGTCGAGGAGGTTCTGGAAGTCGATCCGGATGCAGTCCCCCACGTTCATGCGCAGCACCATGGGGCGGGGGCGCTTGTCAGCGCGGAGCCGCACGTTGCCCTGGGAGAGCGTGCCCCCGGAGATCGGCACCACGTCCCGCCTCAGGGCGTACATCATTCCCTGGGGCTGGACCGCGCCGAGCCGGTTCCAGAAGAAGACCTGGTCGAAAGCGACCACGTCCGCGATGAGGGTGCGGGCACAGGTCTGCGCCCGCGCGGTCCCCGGCCATAGGAACGCCAGGAGGACCGTTGCGGCGAGGCAGAGGCGGGTGCTTAGGCGGGATGTCGAATCCATCGTCTACCTCCTTGAAAAAAGCCGGCTCGGACCTGGACTTCGGCAACAGGAATGGCCAGAGTCAGAGGGAGGGAGCCAGCGGACGAGGCAAAGCGGCTTGTACATCGGATTTCCGACTGCTTGCCATGGGCTTACTGCAAGATCTATTCCGATATTTCAAGAAAACTTAAAATTACACCAGCTGATATTTCGGTGCTTGCCTGTGGACATTCGGGACAAGAGATGCCCGGCGGGCTTTGTCATTCTTGCCGCCCGCCGGGCAGAAACGCTCCTTCATCCCCGTTCGTTCACCTGCAGCGTGAGCGACGGCGACTCCTCGAATGAGAGGCCGGCCGAGTCCACCTCCAGGAACACGAACCAGACCCCCTCCCTGGTGGGCCGGAAGCGGACCTCGTAGACGCCGTTTCCCACCTCGTCCGCCACTTGGCGCTGCTGGCGCTGGCCCGGCGAGAGGAAGGTGAGCACGCGCACATCCTTGAGCCCGCTCCGCGGCGCGCCGCCGTCCGGATCGGTGATCCGCAGGCGGACGGCCACCTCCTCCCCCACTCCGACCTCCCGGCGGTCCACGAGGTACTCGATCCCCAGGGCCTTCCGGCGGCCGGCCTTGGGGTCTTCCGCGACCGTCAGCGGGAAGCAGTGGAGCACCTTGGGCGAGCCCACCAGCACGGCCACGTCATAGGTTCCGGCGCGGCCGAGCTGGACATTGGTCTCATACACTCCCGGCGCCGTTTCCCGGAGGCTCCGGTCCACCACCTGCACGGCGCGCGGGCGCTTGCCGTAGGCCGGGAAGTGCCCCATGGGCGCGGCCATCCCCTCCTTGTAGTAGTAGATGGCCTTGTCCTCGGAGTTGGCGACGAGCACGGCCGCGGCCCCCGGCGCCTGGACGATGCCGTCCGCGAGCGTCGGCATGGCCAGCCTCCCGGGCGGATGCTGGCCGCCCGGGAAGTCGACCAGCGGCACCGGCCTCCCCTCCACCCCGACCTCTTTCAGGGGGATCATCAGCACGGTCTCGCTCCCCCGGTGGCGCACGTAGGCGAGCTCATCGCTGAACGTCACCTGGTCGGGACCGGCCTCGACGTCGGCCGTCTGCACGATACGGCCGCGCGCCGCGTCCAGGATGTGGACCTCGTTCTTCTCCGGGTTCGGGATGAAGGCGAGCCTCCCCCCGGGGGCGAAGCGGAGCCGGCCCAGGCCGGGCCCTGTCCGAACCCGGGCCACCGGCTCCGGGCTGCCGGGACGGACGGCGGCGACCGTGCCGTCCGCCGAGGCCACCCAGGCCGCACCGGCCGGCTCCGACCAGTCGAGCGACAGCGGCCCCGCTCCGACCTTGACGTCCGCCATCTTCTCCAGCTTGCCGGTATCCACGACCGACACGGTTCCGGCAGTATCGTTGGCGACGAAGAGGAAGCGGCTGTCCTGGCTGACGGCGAGGTCGCCCGTCCCCGGACCGGTAGCGATCTCGGCGACCGATCGCAGGGCGCGGGTGCTGACCGCGGTCACCCCTCCCTCCCGCGCCACCCAGAGAAGGGCGCCGTCGGGCTGGAGCTTCAGGCGCCGGGGCTGGCGCGGGGTCTTGATCTCGGTGACCACCGTCCAGTCGGAGGTCTCCACGACCGCGATCCGGTCCGATCCGGGCATGGAGACGAAGAGGCGTGCGCCGTCCGGGGTGAGCGCCCAGTCCTCCCCGGGGCTCTTCAGGAAGACCATCGCCAGCAGCTTGCTGTTGCCATAGCCGAACAGGGGGTCGACGACCGAGATCGAGGCGTCGTCGTTCAGGGCGAGGACGTAGTAGGTGTTGAGGTCGAGCTCGGGGCGGGAGAGGAGCCCACCGCCGAGGAAGCCCTGGGTCTTCTTGCGGCAGGCTTCGGGGTCTTCCTCCCTGGCCACCACACGATCCATCCAGGCCGCGGGGTAGAGGCTGCCGAGCGGGGTGCCCGCGGGATCGGTGAACCGGAGGCTCACCCGCGCCCGCTTCCCCTCGCGCAGCTCCCCCTCGCGGGGATCGACGGGCGAGACGGACAGCTCGACCGCGATCCCCTCCTGGACGGTTTTCTGAGTGGCCCCTTCCGCTCCGGGGACAAGCGTGAGGAGCAGCCCTGCGGCGATCAGCGCCCTCATGGCTCGACCCTCAGGATGCCCCAGATACCCCCGTCGAAGAGGATGGAGGTGAAGTCGCGGTAGAGGTAGTCCCCGGTGACGTTGAAAGCGCCGCCGGCCTGGTTGCGCAGGAGGACGTCGAAGTGGTTGCTCGGGCCGTGGCCGCCGTGCGCCCCCTCCCAGAAGGAGAAGGAGTTGCGGCCGATCTGGGTGGATGCCGCGATGTACGGCTCCCGGTCCCAGATGTGGCCATGGAGCACGAAGACCGAGTTGCGCGTGTGCCCGCCCGGAGCGAGCAGCCGGAAGCGGACCGTGTCCGAGGGCGCGGCGGTGAAGACCGGCGTCTGCGGGTCAGCGCCGCCCACCTGGAAGTTGGAGAGCACGGTGTGCCAGTCGAGGTCGCGCGTCTCTTCGAGAGGCTTGCTGGCCGGGTGCCCCATGCGCTTCCACAGCGGCTCGGTGCGGTAGTTGAGCCCCTTCTGGCCGCTGTCCTCGGGGTCCTCGATCCCGGCCAGGTTGGGGATGGCCTGGCCCGGCAGGTCGCCGGTCCTGAGGTTCAGGTCGGTCTGGAACAGCAGCACGAACTCGCGGAACGAGCTGTCCCCGCTGGTCACCGTGGCCGCGGCGCGCGTCAGCGGGTCCAGGGTCCAGGTGGAGCCCTGCGGCTCGATGATCAGCGCCCCGATCGCCCCCTTGCTGGCATGCTCGATGCGGTCGGACGAGATCAGGTTGGTGGCGCCGAACTCGATCGGTACCTTGGTGACGGTGCCGTTGGCATTGACGACCACGTCGCCGGCGTACCACTCGTAGGTGGTGAACTGTCCCGGCGGGACGGTCTGGGTCAGGTTGTTGTCCCCGACGTTCGCGCCGTCGAAGCGGCTGACGTCGTAGTAGAGGAGCTGCGGGTGCAGGCCGACGTCCTTCGAGGGCTTGACGTCGTTGGCGTTGAAGCCCTCGACGATCATCGGCAGGGTGTTGAAGCCGTTGCGGTCGAGCAGGGTGTCCGGCAGCTTGTTGCGCAGGGTGAGCTTGATGCAGTCGCCGGCCCTGGCGCGCAGGATCAGCGGCTCCCGCGGGGCGCTGTCCTTGAGGCGCGGCGTGGTGAAGGCGGGGTCGAGGTCCGAGGTCATGACGTAGAGGATCGCGCCCTCGTCGTAGAGCTTGCCGATGGAGCCGTCGATGCGGTTGTTGTAGAACAGCCGGCCCTCGGACAGGGCGCTCTTCGCCGCGATGGCGCTGACGTCGAAGGTCTGCACCGGCGCGTCCTTTGGACAGGAGAAGTCGAAGGCCCCCTGGGCCCCCGGGTCCACGGGGAAGCGGCCGTTGGGGTTGTCCGGCAGCGCCATGAGGCCCTGCCGCGTGCCGGTGTAGGCGCGGAACAGGCCCCAGATCCCGTTCCAGTAGTCATCGCTGGAGGAGCCGGCGGCGTAGAGACGGTCGACGGCCTCTCCGTTCGGCTTCTTCATCAGCTGCGGCACGATGAACTCGAAGTGCTCGGAGATGCCCATCATCTGGCTGCCGCGGTAGCCGGACCTCGGCTCCGACGGCTCGAACAGCCACTTGATGCCGTGGATGCTGAAGTTGTGGCCCTCCTCGTGGGCTCCGACCAGGACGCGGATCTGCACGCGGTCGTTCTCATAGGCGCGCAGCAGCGGAGTGAAGGGATCGCCCGGCTTCAGGTCGTTGGTGAGAGGTTGGTAGAAATTGGGCTGGCTGTTGAACGCCGTGTCCTTGCGCGTCACGCGCGAGGAGAAGGCGAACGACAGGTTCCCGCCCTGGGTCGTGGCCTGCTCGTTGTTCTGCGGGTCGCGGACGCGCAGCGCGAGCGGCTCCTGCCGGTAGTTGAGCGACATGGTGCCCGGGTCGTCGGCCGAGACCAGCTCGGGGCACGGCGGGACGCTCACCCCGTCGGGGCAGACGTCCGGGCGGGCCAGCAGCTCGGGTAGTCCGACCTCCTTGCGGCCCGGCGGGTTGACCGCGTTGGGCGGGTCGGGGAAGAAGTTGCTGTCCTCCTCGTAGGCGAGCTGGAAGTCGCCGAACTCGAGCAGGAACTCGCGGTAGTCGGAGCCGTTGGGGTCGACGATGACCGCCTGCCAGGAGGTCGGCCCGCCGTCGTGGCGGCCGCCGGTGTTGTACATCTGGGTGCCGCTCTCGTTGTGAAACCAGGTCGAGCCCGTGGGCTCGATCACCAGGCCCGCGTAGAGGCCCGCCTGCTGGTGGGTCGAGGGGCCGAAGTGGTCGTGGGTGAAGACCGTGCGCAGCGTCCGGTCCTTGGCGTTGTTGTCGAGCACCGGGTCGGCGTACCAGCGCTGGACCGTAGTCTGGGCGCCCATCCACTCGCCGCCCGCGCCCGCGCCGAAGAACGGATGCGCCTTGGCCACCGGGCAGGCGATGGTGCCGTTGCGCGAGTCGCCCGCGGTGCAGTTGTTCTCCAGGCGGATGGCATCGATCCTCTCGCGCACCTCGGCCGGGGCGAAGCTGCCGTCCTCGTAGTTGAAACCGTTGGCCGCGCCGTCCGAGGCCAGGACGTCGAACTTCACCAGGTGGATGTGCTGGCCCAGGATGTCGGTGGGCGTGCGCACCTGGAAGTCGTCGAGCTGGTACTCATGAGGAGCCAGGTTGGTGAACCAGAAGTTGATGCAGTCTTTGCTGTTGGCGCGGAAGAAGAGCGGCTCCGGCGGCTTGGGCGGCGAGACGGCCGGGCTCAGATAGTCGTCGACGTCCTGCCAGAGCGCGGAGAAGCGCTGCTGCGGGAAGTGCCAACCCTTCTTGTTGATCTTGACGTCATCCTCGATGTCGGCGGCCTTGTAGAGCCGCGGGCTCCCCACCGGGGTGCCTTCGGCGTTGATGCAGGGATCGGCGAAGGGGGCGCCGGGCACGGCGGGCCGGCCGTTGGTGATGAACTTGACCGGCGTGCCGGCACTGTCGCAGACCCCGTCCGGACGGCAGCTCGGGTGCTGGCGCTGGGCGTGGTAGTCCATGGCCTCCTGCTCGACGGCGGTGCCGTTCTCGGAGAGCGCGGTGACCTTGAGCTTGATCAGCTCCTTGTGGAAGTCGAGCCGCGTGTGGGCCTCCACGAACTCGCCGCCGAAGACCCGGTGCCGCGGCAGGCCGCCGTCGTGGGCCACGCCGTTCTCGACCACGATGTCCTTGGGCGGATGGGGCGGCCGGTGACCGGCGATGGCGGCCACGAAGAAGGGGAAGCCCGGGTTGCCGCCCGCGGGGATCACCGCCTGGCCGTTGTCGCGGTTGATGGTGACGGCCACCTCGGGCACCGGCGCCATCGGCTTGCCCGGCAGGGGCACCACGGCCGGGATGGGCGTGCCGGCGAGGATCTCGCCGTCGGGCAGGGCGCGCGCGTTCAGGGTCGGGCGTCCGTCCGTCCCCATCGCGGTCCCTCTCTCGAACACGTCATGAACCCGCCACAGAGCCCACATGCCCTGCGCGAAATGGGGGTAGAAGTGGCAGTGGAAGATCGAGTCGCCCACGGTCTTGTTGAGGTTGCCGCCGCCGTGGTACGCGATCTCGGCCGTGAAGGAGGCGCCGGGGCCGATCGCCTGACTGTCGAGGTAGGTCGACTTGTCGCTGTCGGCGGTGAACAGCCACTGGTGGGCGTGCAGGTGGTGGACGTGGTGCTCCTTGGAGCCGGCGTGGAGGACCCGGAACTTGGTGTGGTCCTCGATGTAGCCGTGGTAGACGTTCGACGGGTCGTCCGGGAAGAACGCCTTGTTCGCCTTCCTCCCCGTGTCCAGGTCGCAGTCCACGCCGTCGCGCAGGTTCTGGACCTTGGTCTCGAAGCCCGTCTGCCGGTCCACCTTGTTGGGATTGTTCGTCTGCACCATGCAGCGGGTGTTGGCGGGGACGTCCACGACCATGGCCGGATCGCCCACGACCCAGGAGGAGAGGAAGAACTCCTCGAACTTGCACTCGGTGCACCTGGCCTGCGGCCCGACCTTGAAGCGGTTGGCGAGGACCTCGGCGCCGATGCCCGCGGCGCCGTAGTTGATGGCGAAGGCGTCCCGGCCGCTGTGCAGCGTGTGCTCGAGAGCGGGCTGCTCGAATTCGGGGAACGCCTGCACGGCGCCGATCTCGTCGTGGTAGATCGTGACGAGCTCGCGGAACGGCTGGTAGCGCTCCGGATAGGTGTACTGGTTGAGCGGGAACGCGGAGGACGGGAACCAGCCGGGCTTCGCGACCCCGCTCGCCTGGGTGTTCGGGGTCGATCCCGCGATAACCGCGGTCACGTCGGAGTGGACGATCTCGCTGCCGTCCAGCATGTTGAGGACCGGCCGCGGCCACTTCGGGTGCCCCGCCGGGTAGCGCGCCTCGTAGTCGATCTTGGGCTGGCCCGTGGACAGGGTCTGCACCGTGGCCAGGTCCAGGTCCGCCTTCGTGACCTGGCTCCGGTACCAGCGCGAGCCCTCGGGCTCGACGATCACGGCGCCGAAGAGGCCGGCGTTGATCTGGCCGCCGTCCCCCTGGCCGCCGGTCGTGGTGCCCGTGCTGTGGACCACGTGCTCCCCTTCCCGGTTGGCGAAGAAGGTGTACGTCCAGCGGTCGGCGACCTCGGCGAGGCTGGTCGGGTTCTTGCCGACGTAGGAGCCGTCGTCCAGGATCGAGTCGACGAGCTGCAGGCCGATGGGGTGGAACGAGGCTTGGCGGGTGGCCGGCTGCTCCTGGTCGACCTTGGTCTCGTTCAGCAGGTTCTGGAACTTGACCTCCAGGCAGTCTCCCACGTTCATGCGCAGGACGAGGGGGCGCGGGCGCTTGTCGGCGCGCAGGTAGACGTTGCCGGCCGGCAGGTCCTGGGTGCCGCAGCGCTCGGTGCAGGTGGAGCCCGAGCAGGTCTCGGTGCAGACGTCCCGCCGCAGGGCGAACATCATGCCCTGGGGCTGGACCGCGCCGAGCCGGTTCCAGAAGAAGACCTGGTCGAGAGCGACGACGTCGGCCTTGATCAGACGGGCGCAGCCATCGGGAACGGTTTGCGCGGTGGTGAGAGAGGGCAGAGCGAGAAGAGCGAGGATGGACAGGAGATGGGGCAGGCGGATTCGGGCGCACAGATTGAGCAAGACTTCTCCTTGATGTAGACCGAGATCATGGACATCAACTGCCGGCCGGCAGGGGCCGGGCGAAGAAAGTAAAGGGCGTGGAGTCCCGGATGCCGATCCCCGCGGAGGGGACCTCCAGGAAGAGATAGTAGAGCCCGGCTTCCGGAGCCCGGAAGCGGACTTCGTAGACCCCCTCGGCCACCTCGGCCGCCGAGTCGCGCAGCTGCCAGACCCCGGGGGAGAGGAAGGCCATCCAGCGCACCCGGAGCCCGGCCTGCGGAGCCCCGGCATCAGGAGAAGTGACCCGGAAGCGGACGGCCACCTCCTCGCCGGCAGTCACTTCTTCAGGCTCCGCCAGGGGTTCGATGCGCAGCGCCGGACGCCGCTTCGCCGCCAGGGCGGCGTCCTCGGCCACCGGGAAGGAGAAGCACTGCATCAGGCGCGGCGCGTTCAGGAAGAGGGCGAGGTCGTGCCGGCCGGAGCGGCGCAGCCGGGTCACCGTCTCGTAGACGCCCGGCGCGGTCTCGCGCAGGGTGCGGTCCACCACGAGCGCGGCCCGCGGCTGGCGGCCGTAGTTCTTGAAGTGGCCCATGGGCGCGGCCATCCCTTCCTTGTAGAAGTAGATGGCCTGGTCGAGAGGGTTGGCCACGAGCACGGCCGCGTCCCCGGCCGCCTGCACGATGCCGGCGGCCGGAGTCGGAAGAGTGAGCTTCCCGGGCGGGTGCTGGCCGCCGGGGAAGTCGGCTACGGGCACGGGCGCGCCCTCGCGGCCGATCTCCTTCAGCGGGATCATGAGCACGGTCTCGCTCCCCCGGTGGCGAATGTAGGCGAGCTCCTGGGTAAAAGTGACCTGGTCGGGGCCGTCCTCCAGGGTCCCGGTCTGGATGATCTTCCGGACCGCGGCGTCGATCACCTGGACCTGGTCCTCGGCCGGGTTGAGCGCCAGGGCCAGCCGTCCCCCCGGCGCGAAGCGGATCTGGGAGAGGCCCGGCTTGCCCGCGAGGCGGACCACTGCTTCCTCCCCCTCGATCGCCACGATGGCGCCGTCCCCCTCGTGGGCGACCCACGCGGAGCCGGCCAGGTCCGACCAGGTCACCGAGACCGGCCGGAGACCCGTTTTCACGTCCGCGACCTTGCGCAGGGCCCTGGCGTCGATCACGGAGACCGTGCCCTCGTCGCGGTTGGTCACGAAGACACGGTCGCGTCCGATCGCGAGGTCGCTGGGTCCCCGGCCGGTCGGGATGCGGGCTGTGACGGTCAGACGGGATGTATCCACCGCCGCCACCCCGTCCCCGGCGGCGACCCAGAGGCGGTCGCCGTCGAGGAGCAGCCGGCCGGGGCGGGGAAGAGCCACCTTCCCCACCACCTTCCAGCCGCGGGTCTCCACCACCGCCACCGCTCCCGCCAGCGGCATGGAGACGAACAGGCGATCGCCGTCGGCCGACAGCGCCCAGTCCTCGCCCGGGCTGTCCAGGAAGACCATGGTCAGCAGCTTGCTGCCGCCGAAGCCGAAGATCGGGTCGACCACGGAGATCGTGGCGTCCTGGTTGAGGGCGAGGACGTAGTAGATGTTGAGGTCCAGCTCCGGCGGGGAGAGGACCGAGCCGCCGAGGAAGGCGGAGATCTTCTGCCCGCAGGAGCGGGGAGCTTCTTCGACGCCGGCCGGGGGGCGGTCCACCCAGGCGCCCGGATAGAGCCCGGTGAGCGGCGCGCCGGTGGCCGTGTCCGAGATCCGCAGGCGGACCCGCACGTCCCGGTCCTCCCGCAACGCCTCTCCCCCTGTTACCGGCTCAATGGAGAGGTCGACCGCAATGCCGTCCTGGACGGCCCGGCGCTCGATCCCCGCGAGGGGACCGGGCGCCAGGACCGTCAGGACCGTCAGTCCGGCCAGGGTGCTACGGATGCACACGGAACAGCCCCCAGATGCCGCCGTCGAGCAGCCAGGCCGGGTAGTCGCGGTAGAGATAGTCGCCGGTCACCCCGAACAGGCTGCCCGCCCCGTGCTTGGGGATGGCTTCGAAATGGTTGCTCGGGCCATGGCCGCCGCGCGCGCCCTTCCACTCCGACTCGGAGTTGGAGCCGATGCGCTCGGAGTTCTGGAAGTAGGGCAGCTCCTCCCAGATGTGGCCGTGGAGGTCGAACACGTGCGACTGGGTGTGGCCGCCAGGATGGACGGCGCGGAAGACCACCGGGTCACCCCTGTCCGCCTCGAACACCGGGGTCTCCGGGTCCTTGCCGCCGATCCAGTCGTTGGTCAGCACCTGGTCGAAGAGCTCGAACTCGCGCGTCTCCTCCGCGGGCCAGTCGGGCGCCAGGCCGATGCGGAACCAGACCGGCTCGGTGCGGTAGTTGACCGCCTTCTGCCCCGAGCCCTCGGGGTCGGCACCCACCTCCAGGTTCTCCACCGGCGCGCCGTCGGCGTAGCGCTGGTTGACGTCGTCCTGGAAGATAAGGACGAACTCGCGGGTCTTCTTGCCGTCGAGGATGATGTTGGCCGAGGCCCGCGTGATCTTGCCGGAGGAGTCCAGGTCATTCTCCTCCCAGGTGGTGCCCGGGGCCTCCACGATCAGCGCGCCGACCGCGGCCTTGTTGGAGTGCTTGATCGGGTCGGCGGAGGAGAGGCCGGTCGAGCCGAACTCGATCGCGCGCGGACGGGTGCCCGGCGCGTAGTCGCCCGTGTACCAGAAATAGGGGATGGTGTCGCCGGGCGCCACGGTCTGCACGGCGTACTGGGGGTTGAGCCCCACGTTCATGCCGTCGCTGCGCCGAATGTCGTAGTAGACGAGCTGCGGGTGCAGGCCCACGTGCAGAGAGGGCACGACGTCGTTGGCGTTGAAGCGCTCGATGATCATGGGCATGGCGTTCCAGCCGGGGAGGTCCTCGTACTTCGTCGGATGGATGGCGTTGTGCAGGTTGACGCGGACGCACTCGCCGGCCAGGGCGCGCAGAATCAGCGGCTCGCGCCGCACCGTCTGCTTGACCCGCGGCCGCGGCCCGATCGGGCTCGGCACCCAGTCCAGGTCTTCGTTGCGGACGAACAGGATGGCCGTGGGGTCGTGCAGCGGTCCGAACCGCTCGTCCGGCTCGGGCGGATCGTCGTCGTCGTGGTGGATCTTCACGGCGCTGTCGCGGGAATTGTAGACCAGACCGTCCACCCCGATGGGATCGTCCTGCAGAGCCTCCGCGGCCCAGACCGCGGTGATGTTGTAGGTGCGGTACCTGGCCTCGTCGATGTCGTTCGGGCAGACGATCCGGATCGGCTTGTTGGTCGGCTCCTTGTCCGCGCCGGGGATCTTCTGGGCGACGGCCTCCTCCTGGGTGAAGGTCTTGAGCTGTTCGTCCACGGTGATGGATGCCCGGCCGTCCGGGTTGTTGGACGCCCGGGTCAGGACTGGCGCTTCAGCGCGGTAGACACGGATCAATCCCCACATGCCGTCCCACTGCCACTCCGTGGCCGCGCTCGGCCGGTAGAGGAAGTCGGCGATGTCGCCGTCGTCGAGGCTGGGCACGCGGGGCACCTCGAAGTCGAACCACTCGGAGATGCCCATGCCCTGCGAGTTGCGGTAGCCGGAGTTCGGGTAGTCGGGCTCCGCGAGCCACTTGAGGCCGTTGATCGTGAAGTTGTGCGGCTCCTCGTGCGCCCCCACCAGGATGCGGACGTGGACGCGGTCCCCCTCGAGCACCCGGAACTGGGGGGTGAACGGGTCCTGCGGCCTGAGGTTGAACGTCAGCGGCGGGTAGAAGCCGGGCTGGACGTCGAGCTCGTTGTCGGCCCGGTCGAGGTTCGCGTAGGCGAACGAGAGGTCCCCGGCGAGCCCGGCGGCCTGCTTGCCGGTGTCCGGGTTGCGCACGCGCAGGGCCACAGGCTCATTGCGGTAGTTGACCGCCACCATGCCGGGGTCCTCCGCCGAGACCAGCTCGGGGCAGGGGGGGTGGATCCCTTCGGGGTTGGGGAGGATCGGCCCGTCGGGGTCGTCCTCGTTGATCGGGCAGATGTCCGGCTTCTCATAGAGGACCGGCGGCGGCAGCTCCTTGCGCCCCGGCGGGTTGACGGCCAACGCCGGGGAGGCCCAGCCGTCGCCGCCCGGCCTCCAGTCGGGGCAGCGCGGGCCGCCCGGCTCGTAGGCGAGCTGGAAGTCGGCGAAGGCGACCATGAACTCGCGGTAGGTCTCCTTGTCGTTCTTCCCCTCGATCAGCGCCTGCCAGCTCGTGGGTCCGCCGTCGTGATCGAGGCCGGGGAAGTTGTCGATCGAGAGCGGGGCGCCGGTCTCGTTATGGAACCAGGAGCTGCCCTCGGGCTCGACCACCAGGCCGCCGTAGAGGCCGACCTGCTGGTGGGTCGAGGGGCCGAAGTGGTCGTGCGTGAAGACGGTGCGGATGGTGCGGTCGCCGTCGTGGAGAGTGGTGATCGGGTCGGCCCACCAGCGCTGCACCGTGGTCTGGGCGCCCAGCCAGTCGTCGTGCTTGTCGCAGTCGGCGTTGTGCTCGTGGTCGAAGAAGGGGTGCGGCTCCGCCCTGGGGCACTTGTCGGGGTCGAAGTCGGTCGTGCTGCAACCGTTGGCGGCGCGGATGGCGTCGATCCGCTCCTGCACCTCCTCGGGGGCGAACGAGCCGTCCTCGTAGTTGAAGCCGTTGGCCGCGCCGTCCGACGAGGTGACGTCGAACTTCACCAGGTGGATGTGCTGGCCCAGGATGTCCGTGGGCGTGCGCACCTGGAAGTCGTCCAGGTGGTACTCGCTCGGGGTGAGATTGGAGAGCCAGAACTCCACGCAATCGCCGCTCTCCGCGCGGATGAAGAACGGCTCCGGCGCCTTGGGCAGGCTGCCGGGCTCCGGGTTCACATAGGCTTCCACGTCCTTCCACAGGGAGGTGATCCGCTGCTGCGGGAAGTGCCAGCCTTTCTTGTTGAGGATGGCGTCGAGCTGGATGTCCGCGGCCTTGTAGTACCGCATCCTGAGTCGCGATCCGTTTTCGGTGATGCACGGGTCGGCGTAGGGGGCGCCCGGCTGCGGGGGCGCGCCGTTGACCTTGAAGATCCCGCCGGTGAGCCCCTTGGGAGTGGGCCTGGGGTAGCCGTCCGGATCGGCATGGAACTCCATGGCCACCCTTTCAATCGGCTCGCCTCCCTCGTCCAGCCAGTCCACCTCCAGCTTCTCGACCACCTTGCTGAAGTCGTGGCGCGTCTCGACGCTGACGGCCGAGCCGTCGAGGACCACGTGGCGGGGCAGGCCGCCGTCGTGGACCGTGTCCAGGGGCGGGTGCGGCGGCCGGCGGCCGGCGCGGCCCGGGATGAAGAACGGGTACCCCGGGTGCTTGCCGTCCCAGGAATTCAGGTCGATCTGGCCGTCGTTGAGCGCGATCTGACCCGGCAGCGGAGCCATGGGCAGCACCGGGATCGGCACCACGGCCGGGATCGGGGTCCCCCGGCCGATCTCGCCGTCGGGCAGGGCGCGGGCGCCCACCTTGGGCTTCCCCTCCTCGTCCAGCTCCGTGCCCAGCTCCAGCACGTCGTGAACCCGCCAGAGCCCCCACATCCCCTGCGCGAAGTGGGGATAGAAATGGCAGTGGAAGATGGCGTCCCCCACCGTGCGGTTGCGGTTGCCGCTCCCCCGGTAGGCGATCTCATACGTAAAGGAAGCTCCCTGGCCGATGGTCTGGCTGTCCAGGTAGGCCGACTTGTCGCTGAGCGGCGTGTGCACCCACTGGTGGGCGTGCAGGTGGAAGACGTGGTGGTCGTCCGTGCCCGCGTGCAGGTTGCGGAACTTCACGTGTTCGTTCAGGTAGCTGTGGTACACGTTCGACGGATCGTCGGGGAAGAACGCCTTGGTGGCCTTGCGCCCCTGCTGGGGCTGGCAGTTCCTGCCCTCCCTGAGCTGCTCGATGGTGCACGGCTTGCTGGCCGGAATGTCCACCACCATGGCCGGATCGCCCACGGCCCAGGAGGAGAGGAAGAACTCCTCGTACTTGCACTCGTCGCAGTCGTGGACCGGCCCCACCTTCAGGCGGTTGGCGAGGATCTCGGCGCCGATGCCGCCGGTACCATAGTTGATGGCGAACGCGTCCCGGGTGCTGTGCAGGGGGAACTGGAGGATCTCGTCCTCGAAGTGCGGGAACGCCTGCACGGCGCCGATCTCGTCATGGAAGATGATCGTGAACTCCCGGAACGGCTGGTTGCGGTCCGGGTAGAGAGGGGTGGTCTGGTAAGGGTAGGAGCTGTCGAAGTTGCCGGCGTTGGGACCGGTGATGACCGCCGTCAAGTCGGAGTAGATGATCTCGTTGCCATGCAGCATCTTGAGGACCGGCTGCCCCGACGCATAGGTGGCGTCGTATTTGATCTTCGGGGTTCCGGGGACCGGGCCCGGGGTGGTGTCGAAGGCCGCCTTGAGCTCCTCGCGGGTGACCTGGCTGCGGTACCACTCCGAGTTGCGGGGCTCGACGTTGATCGCGCCGAACAGGCCGGCCGAGATGCTGCCGCCGTCCCCCTCGCCGCCCGCGATGGCCCCCATGCTGTGCATCAGGTAGCCCCCCTCGCGCTCGCCGAAGAGGACGTAGGTGATGCTGTCGCCGGGCGCGACCACGCCGTTGCCCGCGGCGCCGTTCTCGCCCACGTTCGCGCCGTTGTCGCGGATGGTCCGCACGGGCTGCATGCCGACGACGTGGATCGAGGCCGCCCGGGTATGCGGCTGCTCCTCGTCCTCCGGCTCATGGGCGAGCAGGTTCGTGAAGCGGATCGCCAGGCAGTCGCCCACGTTCATGCGCAGCACCAGCGGCCGGGGCCGCTTGCTGTGCCGGAGAGCGACCTTGCCCGGCTCGAAACCCGAGCCGGGGCTGGGGCTGGTGGCGACGATGTCGCGCTCCAGGGCGTAGATCATGCCCTGGGGCTCGACCGCGCCGTAGCGGTTCCAGAAGAAGACCTGGTCCAGCGCGACCACGTTCGCATAGAGCATGCGCGAGCAGCCGGCCGGGATGGGGATGTCGGGTGTCTGGGCCGCGGTGAGGGTGGGAAGCGAGAAGAGGGAGAGGGTGGTCAGCAGGTGGAGAAGACGGATCCTGAAGCACAAGCTGGGCACAATCATTCCTCCATGCCGCAGATGAAACAAAGGGCGGAGCCCGAAGGCACGCGCCCGACATGACTCGAGTCGGCTCTAAGTCCTCGCTCCCGGTGAAACCCCTGCCCCGCCCGCTTTGCAACAACCATTCCCTGATTTAAATAAATGATTTCGATTGCGGCGGTCTCGCACGCGGTCCTCTGGCACCGGCAAAAGGGGGAGCAAACCGGCGCCCTGTCGCGCTCCGGCGAAATCGGAGAGAGATGGTAAAAAGGAGATGGTCTTGTGAAATTTGCAGGCGAAGCTCTACAGTTTCGTCAGCATACGATCAATTTCTTCCGCTGTGTTGTAGAAGTGCGGAGAGACCCGGAACCGTCCCGCCCGGGCTGCGACGACCACTCCGCGTTGGGCCAGATGCCGGACTGCCTCCTCGGCGTCGCGTCCGGGGTGGACGGCGGTGACGATGCCCGAGGTTTCGCCGGCCGCCCGCGAGCTGATCACCTGCCAGTCTTTTTCCACCAGTCCGGCGGCGGCGCGTTCGGTCAGGTCGAGGACGCGGCGCTCGACCTCCTCCGCCCCCGCCTCCAGGAGGATCTCCAGGGAGGCTCCGAGGGCGGTGATGCCGTAGGCGTTGAGCGTGCCGCTCTCGAAGCGCTTCGCGCCCTCGGCGAAATCGACTCGCATGTCGGTCCAGCCGAGCTGGTCGCGCATGGAGCGCCAGCCGGCGCGGGTGGGGCGCAGCCGATCGACGACGCGGTCTGAGACGTAGAGGAGGCCGATGCCCTCCGGTCCGAGGAGCCACTTGTGGGCCGAGCCCACTGCCACGTCCACGAGGTCGCGCTCCACGTCGAGGGCGAGCCCGCCGAGCCCCTGGATGACGTCCACGACGAACAGGGCGCCCCGCTCGCGGCAGGCCTGTCCGATCCGGGCGAGGTCGCAGCGGTAGCCGCTGGCGTACTGCACCCAGGAGAGGCCCACCATCCGCGTCCTGTCGTCGATGAGGGAGAGGACCTCGTCGTCGTCGATCCGTCCGTCGCGCTCCTCGGCCTGGCGGTACTCGACGCCGTAATCGGCGAGGCGCATCCAGGGATAGACGTTGGAGGGGAACTCCAGGCAGGCGCCGACCACGTTGTCCCCCGGTTTCCAGTCGGCGAAGCCCTCGGCCACCATGGAGATCCCGGTCGAGGTGTTCTCGCAGAACGAGACCTCGCGGGGGTCTCTGGCACCGAGAAGCTGCGCCGCGAGCCCGCGCACCCTCTCGGTCTCCCGGTTGCGGTCGGCCCAGTGCTGGTCGCCGGAGCGGGAAACGTCCTCGGCCATCGCCGCCATCCGCCGCGTCGCCTCCCGGGGCAGCGGCGCCACGGCCGCGTGGTTCAGGTACGCGAAAGTCTCGGTGACCGGGAGCATCTCGCGGAAGTGCTTCAGCCTCGTGTCGTCCATGTTTCCTCCATTCATGACGTCACCTCTTTTCGTCCCCCAAGCTTCAGCTCCAGGAAGAGCAGGGCGGGGAGCCCGATCCCCAGGATGCTCGCGTAGTGGAGGCCCCGGTAGAGGAGGGTGCCGGCCAAGGCGTCCTCCCGGATCATCCCCATAGCCACGAACGAGCCGACCATGGCCGCCTCGGTCGTCCCCAGGCCTCCGGGGGTGCCGGTCAGCATGCCCGCGGCGTTGCCCAGGGCCACCCCCGCGAAGATCACCAGGACGGGCACCTCGATCCCCAGCGCCCGGAACACGAGCCACTGGGAGAGGAGGTTCAGGACGAAGAAGCCCAGGCCCAGCACTCCGGCCCTCCCGTGCAGCCGTCCATGTCCCAGGAGCCGCACGAAGACCTCCACGGCCTCGTGCCCGTGGGAGTAGAGGCGCTGCATCCGCCCCTCCGCCTTGGCCGCGCCCCGGGCCAGGAACCGCACCAGCGGGTTCTCCATGAGATTGGAGCTCCGCCGGGTCCAGACCACGATCACCGCCACCACCGCGACCAGAACGGCCGCCGCGGCCATCCCGAGCCAGGCGTGCCCGAAGAGCGGCGCGGCCACGATCACCGCGATCCAGGTGCAGGTGGTCATCACCACGTGGTGCGCCACCTGGTCGTAGAGCACCACTCCGTAGATCAGCCCGAAAGGGCGGGAGAGGTACCGGGCGAAGTAGCGCGCCCGCATCAACCCCCCGATCAGGCGGGCCGACGGGGTGATCAGGTTCAGGGCCGCCGAAGCCATCAGGACCGTGAAGCCCAGCCCCGCCCGCGGGCTGCGCTGGACCGCGGCCTGCGAGGCGAGCCGGAAGCGCCAGTCCCACAGGTAATACCGGCCCACGAGCAGCAGCAGGCCGGGGATCAGGAACCACCAGTCCGCGTGGGAGAGCCGGCCGGTCAGGTCGGACCACTGGATGTCCGAGACCAGGCGCCAGGTCAGCCAGAGCGCCAGCACCGTGATCCCCGTCTTGAGCAGACGGATGCCCCAGGTCTTGAGGGCGGAGCTCTTGGGGGGATCGGGAGTCATGGGCGGCTCGGCTGAGAGGGCGCATAGGATAGCGCACCGGGGTTGACGGCCGGACGCTCCTGAGAAACTCTTGCGCACGGGAGGAAGAACGACATGAAGATTACCGTGATGAAGAACGGACCTTTCCGCGTGGAAGGGGACGACGTCCAGATCCTCGATCCGACCGGCAGCACCTACGGTCTGGGAGGTCGCACCGTGGTCTCCCTCTGCCGGTGCGGAGCGTCCCAGAACAAGCCGTTCTGCGACGGCAGCCACAACCACCACGGTTTCCAGGACGAGCCTCAGGCGCGCGAGCTGCCGCCGAAGAAGGTGTGAGAGGGGGACAGGAGGTGAGGGCCTTCCTTCTCGCCCTTCTCCTCGCCGCCCCCGCCATCGCCCAAAGCCCCGCCGCCGACTGGCGCACCATCGAGACCCCCCACTTCCGGGTCCACTACCCGGCCGAGTCGGAGGCCTGGGCAAAGCGGTCGGCGGCGCGGCTCGAGTCGATCCGCGAGCGGGTGGCGGCCGAGATCGGGTACACGCCTCCGGAAACCGTGGACGTCCTCGTCTCCGATCCCGTGGCCGATGCCAACGGCATGGCCCTGCCTATCCTCGGATGGCCGCGGCTGGTGCTGTGGACGAGCCCGCCGGGGCCGGAGTCCGTCATCGGCCACTACTCGGACTGGGCCGAGCTCCTCCTCGTCCACGAGGAGGCCCACCTCGTCCACCTGCTGCGGCCGTCGCGCAACCCCTGGCGGCAGCTCGTCTCCCGCGTCCTTCCGGTAAGCCCCATCGCCCTGGGCTCGCCGCGCTGGGTCACCGAAGGATATGCCACCGTGGTCGAAGGCCGGCTCACCGCGTCCGGCCGGCCGAACAGCGACCTGCGGGCCGCCATCCTCCGGCGCTGGGCCCGGGCCGGGAAGCTGCCGGGCTACGGACAGCTCGACTCCGACAGCCGGAGCTGGATCGGCATGAGCATGGCCTACCTCGTGGGCTCCGCCTACCTGGAGTGGCTCGAAGAGCGCGCCGGCCCGGGCAGCCTCCGCAACCTGTGGGCGCGCATGACCGCCCGCCAGGCCCGCAGCTTCGACGACGCCTTCGAAGGAGTGTTCGGCGACTCTCCCTCCGACCTCTACGACCGCTTCCGCGCCGAGGTGACCGGGCGGGCCCTGGAGACCGAGCGCCGGATCGGCGAGGTCCGCGAAGGGGAGCTCTGGCAGGACCTCTCCTGGAACGTGGGCGACCCGGCCGTCTCGCCCGACGGCAAGCGCCTGGCCCTCGTCCTCGGATCGCGGGACCTCCCGAGCCAGCTCGTGGTCCTGTCCACCGAGCCGGACGAGAAGGCCGAGGAGGAGTGGGAGAAGCGGCGCCGGGAGATCCTGGAGCGCGATCCCGAGGACGTCCCCGCCGAGCGCAACCGGCCGCTCCCCCGCGAGCCGCTCCACACCCTGAGCGCGTGGGACGGCACCGAGCCCACCATGCCGCGCTGGATGCCCGACGGCAACTCCCTCCTCTTCGTCCGCTTCGAGCCGGACCCCGAGGGCTTCCTCCACCCCGACCTGTTTCTCTGGATACCCGAGGATGGCAACGTCCGGCGGGTCACTCGCGAGGCCGACCTGCGCTACCCCGACCCGTCCCCGGATGGCACCTGGGCGATCGCGGTCCGCCACCGCAACGGCACCTCCCAGCTCGTGCGGACCGATTTGACCACGGGCGAGGTGCGGGAGATCACGCCGCCGACCGTTGAGGAGGTCTACGACCGGCCGCGGATCTCGCCGGACGGCTCCCGGGTCGCCTTCGTTCGCCACAGGCAGGGAGCGTGGCGCCTGGTAATCCGGGATCTGGCTTCGGGAGAGGAGCAGACGCTTGCTCCACCCCGCGAGGGGACCATCGCCACCCCGGCATGGGGTCAGGACACTATCTATGCCGTCGTCGGCGACCGCGGGTTCATCGACGTCTGGGCCTTTCCCCTCGATGGGGGAGAGCCCGGGCCTGTCACCCGCACCACTGGAGCAGCCTTCGCCCCGGCTCCCGCTCCGGACGGAAGCAGTCTCTTCTTCCTTTCCCTGGAGCCGGGCGGCCTCGACCTCCGCCGGATCGATCCCGGGCGGGCCGCGGATCTGCCTGACCTCCCAACGGAGCTGGCCCCCGTAATCCGTCCGCCCTCTCCGGTCCCCCCCGAGCCCTTCGCCACGGCCGAGGTGTCGGCCGCCCGTCCCTATGGATTCGGACGGCAGGAGCTGCTCCCATTGATTGGAGGAGGAGGCGGCTCGTCAGGGGGCAGCTTCGAGCTGGGGGTGCGGGGCGGAGACGTCGTGGGACGGCTGGACTGGCTGGCGCTCGGCGCTCTCTCCGGGAGCGGATGGGCCGAGGGCGGAGCGCTGGCCGCGGCCTGGAGGGGTTGGCCGGTGGAAGCGGGCTTCCATCTCTTCCAGGCGGAGGAGCTCGATCTCGACCGCCACGGAGCCGAGATCTCCGCCCGCTGGAACCGGACCTGGAGCGGCGGCGCGCTCCGCATCGACGGCCGGACCCTCTTCGGACAGGTGGACTCTCTTGATCAGGAGATTGCTTCCCTCTCGGCCGGGACCGGCCTCGTCCGCCGCAGGGGCTCCTGGCGGCTGCAGACCGTGATCGCGGCCAACCACGATGCCGGGAACACCGATGGTGACGTGTGGTCCCGCTCGATGGGCTGGCTCCGCTTGAACCTCGGGAGCGGCGACTCGGGCCTGACCCTCGACTGGCGCCGCGGCACCTCCTCGGACGTGCGCCACGCCTTCGACCTCTTCCAGCTCGGCGGCCCGGAGACGAGCCTCCTGCCCGAAAGCATCCTCCTGGGCCGGATCTCCGTCCCGGCCCTGCCCCTGGGGACGCTGTTGGGGGAAGAGCACGAGGGCCAGAGGGCCGAGCTGGTTTTGGACCTGCTGCCCGCCCCGCTCTTCTTCGAGCGCCACCGGCTATGGTCCGAGGGCGATCCCAAGGGGGAGTGGCTCTCCCTGGTGGGGCTGGAATGGCGCTGGGCCACCGGCCCCATCCCCCTGGGCCGCGTCCCTGCCCTGGATCTTCGTCTTGGAGTGGCCCGGGTGCTGGACGATCCATCCCCCGGTTCTCCCCTTCAGGACGAGACCCGGTGGTGGCTGACCACGGTCTGGAGACCCTGAGACCTCACCCCCTGTCCCCATAGGCGTTAACTTTGCCGCTGGAGAGGTTCTTTCCCTAGGAGCGCCGGCATCCTTGCCGGCCTTCCTCGCTGGGGAAGGCCTCCCCATCGGGGAACGGGCCGCGACCTGAGGGTAGGAGGTCATACCCTCAGAGTGGGCTTCAGCCCCTTTGGGAACGAGGCGTACGCGCAGGGTAGGAAGCCCTACTCTGCGCGGACGAGGCACAACTTGCGCGGGCAAGTCCTGAGCTTCGGGTACGAAGCCCTACGCGTCGGGGACGAGGCGTCCCTGCGGCGTGCGGGCCGTGCGCGCAGGGTAGGAGGCCGTACCCGTTGCGGACAGGTCAGCCGCGGCGGTTGCGCGTCGTACGAGCTGGGGCCGGGCCATCCGCGCCAGGGGCGGGCCGTCCAGGGGGCGGGCGCGTCATGAGCAGCGGGTACGAGGTATTCCGCCCAGGGGCAGAACGTCCCGAGCGCCGGCATCCTGCAGCCCTACCCTTTGGAAGGGAAAGAGGCCGGCAAGGATGTCGGCGCTCCCAGGGAAAGAGCTGCAAGCTGTTC
>DATMER010000056.1:0-10618 GCA_035556715.1 Thermoanaerobaculia bacterium | reverse complement strand
CACCTAGGACTTCCACCAGACCCCCCTCACGGGGCAGCCCTTGTCCCCTCGGTGTGGGGTTCCCTTCGCCAGGGTCCCCAGAGGATTTACACCTCCTGTTCTGCGCCCATGCCGGGCGCACGACGGCTGACGCCGCGCGCTTAGGCTCGATCCCGTTGTACGTCTCGGGTTTCTTTTGTTAAGAGTTGAGCAGGCGTCCGTGGTCAAGAGTTCTGTGAGCCCGCGGTAGCGAGCATCCGCCAAGATTCCTTCGTAGTAGTTTGGCCGAGTTCTCCCTCCAACTCTCCTGGTAGCTCAGCAGGTGCCGCCCCGAGGCCGTCCTTTTCTTGTGGCGCTCGCGGCAGGGGTCCCTCCGAACGCCGCCTGTGGTCGGCGAGCAATTTCCTTCGAGATATGGCTATGGTAGCTCGGTTTTTCCTCCAGGGCCTCCGCTGTCGCTCTCCGGAAGAGTCAGCTCGCTCTCGCGGAGCCTCTTCTCCTGCAAGCAGTTCGGTCTACGGTAGCTGCCCGTTAGGGTCGTGGCTCCGAGGCTCATCTGTGCAGGCTTCACCCTTTTGGTTCAGTGGTAAAATAGGCCGTCGTAGTTGGTAGGCAGTCGAGGTGGCGAGCTCTCAGGCTCCGGAACCTCTGTTTCGCCCGAGACCGGATCCACTCTCCACCTCTGCTGTCGGTAGAGCGGTGGCACTCCGAGGCCGGGGAGCCATTGTGGCTCCGATCACCGATTGTGGTCGAGCAGCTCTGGCCTCTTCGAAGAGCAGTTGGGGCCTGCGAGCCCGCGGTCCGGAGCAGCATTGGTAGGCGAGCAGTCGCCGTCTCAAGGCCGGAGGGGCGCCGGCGTACAACCCTGCGGCTCAAGCGGACGCCTGAGTTCGCATCAACGACTGCGGGTTGCGAGCTGTTGTGTTCCGAGCACCGGCGGTGGTAGGCGAATGGGCGCCGCTTAGCCGCCAACCGTTGGGGCGGCTACCGTGTCGCAGTGACGAGCATAGGGAGAAAAGGAGCGATGCGATGCATATCCTGGAACATCTTTTTCTGGTCGGCGAGTTCCCTGCGCGAGCCCACCTTCTGTCTGGGCTAACGCTTGAGCAAGTCACGCAATGCCCGGACGGCGCGTCGCACTCTATCTACGACGAGTTGTGGCACGTTGTGGAGTACCAGCAGAGTGTCATCGAGCCGGGCGACCCGGCCGGCGACGTGTACCCGAGCGCGGCGCCGGAGCACGAGCGCCAATGGCACGACTTGGTGCGAGTGTTCCTGGACGGCGCTCACGCTGCGGCAGCGTTAGGGCAGGCGCCTGAGCGGTTGGCGCTTGAGGTAGAGCCGGGCGTGACAATGGCCGACGAGCTGTACAGTGTGGCGGTGCATAACGCATATCACCTTGGCAAGATCGTAGCGTTGCGGCAGCGCATCGGATCGTGGCCGCCGACGGCAGCGGCGGACGGGTCGTAACCTCGCGCCCTTGCGACGCCGCCCAACTAGCGGTTGCACCGGACCGCGCGCATCTTTTGTTGTTCCGTTCTTCTCATGGCCGTTGCGCGCGGCCGGTGAACCTGGTCGTTCGGCAAGTAAAGGGGAGACAGACAAAATGGCTCTATCGGAAAGAGCAAAGAAACTTATCGCCGAGATCACCAAGGGAAACCTGAAGCTGGGCGACCTCAAAAAGCGTGGCACCGAGATCAAGAAAGACCACGCTCTGGCAATGGAGCTTTGGTCAACGGGGGAATACTACCCTCGCCTTCTCGCGACCCTCATCTTCGATAAGAAGCTCCTCGCGGAAAATGTCATCGATCAGCTGGCTTCGGATATGCTTCGGCATGACGCGGAAGAACGCACCCAATTGGCTGACTGGCTGTTGGCAAACCAGCTAGCCAAAGACAAAAAACTTGTCTCCCTGATCGCGACGTGGGAGAAGAATCCTTCCCCGATTCTGCGTCGCTTGTTCTGGTATCACCAAGCTCGCTTGCGCTGGGTCGGGCAAGCTCCTCCCGGGAATAGTACAGACCTGCTTGATTCCCTGGAAAACGATATGGCTCATGCTGAACCAGAAGTTCAATGGGCAATGAACTTCTGCGCCGGCCAGATTGGTGTTCACGAGCCTAAATTCCGATCCAGGTGTATCAAGCTTGGGGAAGCGTTGGGACTCTACAAGGACGACCATGTGGCCAAGAACTGTACGCCGTCGTACCTTCCAGAGTTTATCAGGGTCGAAGTAGCCAAGCGTGAATGACACCGAATGGGATCAAAGGAATTGTAGTGAGTATAATGAATCAATGCAGCCACGTCGAACCAGGCGCTGCACCTGACCCGGCCCGCATGACGGCTTTTCGAAATTCGTAGCTCACCAAGCGGTCCGGGCAGGTGAGCTTCGACGTTAGGCGGCTCTGGTCTCCGCGTGATACTGAAGGTCTACCGGCAGGGGGAGAAGCGATGAACACCGAGGAAGTTCTGGCGACGCTCAAGAAGCTCGGGAAACCTCAGACGGCCGCGATCTATCGGCGCCACGGATCGGGCGAGCAGGTCTTCGGCGTGCTGACCTCGGAGATCGCCAAGCTTCAGAAGAGGATCAAGGTCAACCATGCGCTCGCGATGGAGCTCTGGAAGACGGGGAACGCCGAGGCGCGCGTCCTGGCGCTCCAGGTCGCCGACCCGGAGAAGCTGACCCGGTCCGACGCGGACGGCCTGGTCCAGGACGGGCCGGTCCGTTTCATCGGCTGTTATTTATCCGGGCTCCTGGCCCGCAGCCCGATCGCGGAGGAGACGATGCGCGCCTGGATGAAGTCGCCGGACGAGCTCCACCGCGAGATGGGCTACGGAATCCTCGGCGTCCGCCTGAGGGACGATCCGGACTCGGTCAGCGACGCGGACGCCGAAAGAGTGCTGGCGACGATCGAGAAGGAGATCCACCGCTCCCCGAACTGGGCGCGGTACGCGATGAACGGCGCGCTTATCGCGATCGGGGTCTTCAAGCCTGCGCTTCGCAAGAAGGCGATCGAGGCGGCCAAGCGCATCGGCAAGGTCGAGGTCGACCACGGCGAGACGAACTGCAAGACGCCCGACGCGGTCCCCTACATCGAGAAGGCGTCGAAGCGGAAGCGCTGCCCGTGACCTGGGCGGTTTCCTCCTTGGTCGCTAAGGCAAGCGCCACCTTGGTGTCCAGATGATCATCCTGTGTAAGAGTCGTCCTGCTCGATCTTCGAAAGGACCCAGTCGAAGTCGCCGCGGGTGATCTTGGCGCCACAGTGCCCGCACTCTCCCGCCATGTTGACCTGGTCGACCGGGGCGCCGCAGTTGGGACAGCTCCGGTCGGCCCGCGGCGCGGCGTGGACCCCGGCAGCTCGGATCAGGGTCCAGTACTCGGAGTAGAGACGGTCGGCCCTGGGATTGCCCGAGACGTGCTGGCCGTCCGCCTGCCGGACCGTGTAGTCCCGACCGCTCCCCCAGATCCGGCAGGTGACCGAGTCGTAGTGCGTATCGCGGACGACTTTCGCGATCGTCCACTCAGTCATCCGCATCCCCTCCAGCACGTTGCGCAGCCCCTGGCGCTGGTAGGCCGCGATCCAGTACTGGAGGTAATCGAAGAGGCCGTCCGAGACGAACGGGCGGGCCGGCTTGAGATCGAGCGAGGTCCAGGCGGCGTTGAGCTGGTCGTAGACCAGGCGCAGCCGGGCGCCCAGGGCCTCGTCCGTGGTCGCCGGGTCGTCCCGCAGCAGCTCGGCGCGGCGGGCCTGGACCTGGGGGTGGTACACGGTCGGCCAGGAGGTGCCCACCTCCTGGACCGTGCTGACCAGGGCCGGCGGACGCGCCTCCACCCGGACGAGCTCGATGGCCTGCACGGTCCAGTCGAAGCGGCCTCCCGAGACCACCTCGCCGCAGTATCCGCAGCGGTCGCCCGCCGCCGCCCCCGCGGGATCGAACGGGGCGCCGCAGTTCGGGCACTTGAAGCTCTTCACCAGCTCCGGCGGCTTGCTTCGGGCCGTGGCGCTCCGCACGAGGCTCCACCGCTCCCGCACATACTGGGCGCTCTCCCCCATCGTGAGGTTGGCTTCAAATTCCAGCCCCACCTGGATCCAGCCCGCGGTATGTCCCTCCTGAGCCCCCTCCTGGGCGCCGGGGGGCGGAGGGACCGGGAGCGCCAGGTGGATGACGCGCATCACCCCCACGACCGCGCTCGTGATGGGGGTCCCGGCCGGGGGCCGCTGGTGGAGATGGTCCCGGGCCGGAGCGCTCAGGTAGGGAGCGAGGGCGTCGAGGGCGCGCCGGTCGGTGCGCGCCTGGTGCGCCCGGGCGTAGAGGGCATAGGCGAAATCCTCGAACAGGACCACCGAGAACTGCGGATCGACATGCCGGATGCCGTCGAGGTCGAAGGAGCGCGGGCGCTGGGGCGGGGCTGCCGGCCTGGGGGTGAGGTCCCAGTTCTGGGAGCCCACCTTCCCCCGGCGCTTCTTCCACGCGAGGAAGACGAGGATGCCGACGATCGTCAGGGGGATGCCGATCGCGGGGTAGTGGATGACGAACTCAATCCAGAGCCGGAGCAGGAAGAAGACCAGCTCGCCCGCGCCGTCCCCTCCACCGCCACCGTCGCCGCCGCCGGAGTAGCCCTCGCCGCCACCCGGACGGGCGATGGCAACGGCGGGAGCGAGGAACAGGGCGAGGGTGGCAAGAGCGGCCCTCACCCCCCCGGCCCCCCTCTCCCGCCTCCCCATCCCCCTCCCCGGGAGAGGAGGGAGACTTGCTCCGGATCGTCTGCGACCGGGGGCGGGCGGGGGCGCCCCTCTCCCGGGGAGGGGGATGGGGAGGCGGGAGAGGGGACGGGGGTGAGGGCTCACCCGCACACCTCGTTCGCGAGCTCGTCCACGTCGTCGGCCGCCCGGGGGAGCGCGGGACCGCAGATGGCGGCGAAGGCGCGCACCCGCTCCGCGGTCCGAACGCCGTCCTCTCCCTGGCGCACCCCTTCTTCGATGGCGGAGACGGTCCCCTTCCAGGACTCGGTCGCCGCCAGGGTCGCGAGACCGATGTCGGGCACGACCACCGCCTCCCGCTCCAGGACGGAGACGTAGAGGAGGATGCCGGTTCGGCCGGCGGTCCCGTGGACGCGCTTCTCCACGAAGAGCGCGCGGGCCGCGGACTCGGCAAGGCGGCGGCGGACCGCGGGACGGGTCAGGGCCCGGCGGAGCCCGGGGAAGCGCGACGCGGCCAGCCCTCCGAGGAGGCCGGCCACGACGGGATCGATCACGAACCAGAGGAGCCCGAACTCCCAGCGGGAGAAGAGGAGGAAGGCGAGGGCGGCGATGCCCGCGGCGATGCCCGCGATCAGGTCGGCATGGAGGTACGAGCCGGAGCGGGCGCGGACGGCCACGACCAGCTCGGCGCTCGTGGAGGCCTCGACCTCGCGCACCGCCTCGGTGAGCGCCTTCTTCGCCTCGTCGGTGAGAAACGGCTTCCCCATGGACCCGCGGCAGTCTACCGTATGTAGAGATCATGATCCCCCGCTGGACCGTCCCCCGAGCCCCTGCCTTCTGGAAATGGGAGGACGTCCCGCCGCTCTCCCCTCTGGTCCTGGCGGACGGCAGCGGCGCGCCCGAGCAGGCGACGGCCGTCCGCCTCTGCTGGGACGACGAAGCCCTCCACGTCCGCTTCGACTGCGAGGACCGGGACGCCTGGGGGACTTTCCGCCAGCGGGACGATCCTCTCTGGCAGGAGGAGGTGGTGGAGGTCTTCCTCGCGCCGGGGGAGGACGATCCGGTCCGCTACGCCGAGATCGAGGTGAGCCCCCTGGGTGTCCTCTTCGACGCCCGGATCCACAACCCCACCGGGCTGCGGGCGGACATGACCGCGGACCTGGCCTGGGACTGTCCCGGGCTGCGGTGGGAAGCCGGGCGGGGGAGGGAGCGGCAGGATTGGTGGGCGACTCTGTCCATTCCATGGGAGACCGGCCCGCCGCGGCTCTGGCGGGCCAACTTCTATCGCGTCGAGCGGCTGCGGGGCGGTGTGCCCGAATTCACCTGCTGGTCGCCGACGCTGACCGACCCGCCCGACTTCCACAAGCCGGCGCGGTTCGGGATCCTGGAGCTGGAGAGCCGGACAACCGGCTGAAAATTTTTTTGACGCGCTAAATTGGCGGCAGACGCGTCGAAATTTTTGTAGACGCGTCGGATTTCCCGTAGACGCTCTGAAAATTTTTTCGGCGCGCTGGATTTTTTTCAGACGTGCCAAAATGCCGGTAGGCCCGTCGAAATAAAATTCAACGTGCCAAAATGCCAGTAGACGCGTTGAAAATTTTTTCGACGCGATGATTTCCAATTTGACGCGTCTGCGGGAAATTCGGCGCGCCAAAAATTTTTCCGGCTCTTCTTCGGGAGAGAAACCCCTTCCCTCCCGGCTCAGGGTTGCTGGAAGGGAGAACCCGAGGGATCGTGGTAAGATGACGGAGCAGCGCTTGAGGGAGCCACCATGGCCATCCGAGACACAGTCCGACGCAAGCTCACCTACGAGGATTACGTGCTCTTCCCCGAGGACGGTCAGCGCCACGAGATCATCGATGGAGAGCACTACGTGTCCCCAGCCCCGATCCCGAAGCACCAGAAGGCTTCCATGCGGTTGTCGATCCGGGTCGGAGGATTTGTCGAGATCCACGAGCTCGGCGAGGTCTACGCAGCCCCCATCGACGTCCTTCTCTCCCGTCACGACGTTCTGCAGCCGGACCTCCTCTTCATCTCGAACGAGCGCGCCGCGATCCTGAAGGACAAGAACATCCAGGGTGCGCCCGACCTGGTGATCGAGATCCTCTCCGAGAGCACCCGGAAGCTCGACGAGGATCTCAAGCTCGGCCGCTACGAGCTGCTCGGAGTCCGCGAATACTGGATCGTCGACCCCAGGGAAGAACAGGCTTACGTCTACCGGGTGCAGGGCGAAGGCTTCCGGATGGTGGCAGAGCTATCCGCCGAGGCCGGAGACGTCCTCACGACCCCGCTCCTGCCGGGGCTGGAGATCCCCCTGCGGGAGCTGTTCCAGTAACCGGCAGATCCAGAACGTCCGAGGTGTATCCTTCCCCGGTCTCCGGACCGACATGGATCTCCGACGCCTCTCCGACCGCGCCGCAGCCCGCCTGACCTGGACGTTCTTCGCGGTCGGGCTGGCTCTCTCGTTGTGGATGGTGGCGCGCAGCCAGGTGGGGGGAGACCAGCTCAACCTCCTCGCCCGGGGGTGGCTGCTGGCGGACGAGGGACGGTGGATCTCCTACGGCAACCCCATGTCCACCGGCGGCAAGGCCCCGGGGGGGATCACCAGCCTCCTGGTCGGGCTCCCCCTGATGGTCTGGCGCGACCACCGGGCTCCGACCCTGGTCATCCTCGTGTGCCACGTGCTGGCGTGGCTGATCCTGGACCGCACGCTCCGCCGCGTTTTCGGACCCCGGGAGCGCGTCCTGTTCGCGGTGCTCTACTGGCTCAACCCGTGGCGGGCCTACTTCTCGGCGTTCCTCTGGAACCCGAACTACCTCTTCCTGTTCGGCGCGGTCCACCTGTGGGCCTGCCTGGAGCAGCGCGAGCGCGCCCGGTTCCTGCCCTCGTTCCTGCTCGGGGCCGGGCTCCTGCTGGCCTTCCAGATCCACGCCTCGTTCCTGTTGCTGGCCGTGGCCACGGCCTTCCTCTGGTGGCGGGGGTACTTCAAGCCGCACTGGACGGGCGGCATCCTCGGCGCGGTGCTCGCCGCGCTCCCCCTGGTCCCCTGGGTCCTGGACCTGATGGCCCAGCCTGCCATCCTGACCGAGGCGGACAAGGGCTTCCTCGGCCGCGGTCTCCTCTACGTCTTTCCCCTCCTGCGCGGGCTGGGCTACTGGCTCCGCTACTCCTCGCTGGCGGTCTCGGAGAAGACCCTCGCCTTCGACTTCGGCGACTTCCTCGATCCGGCGACGGGCGCCAGGACCGGCGAGGCGGTGTCGGATGCGGCCAGCGTGCTCCTCCCTCTGACGCTCATCCTCCCCCTGCTCGCCAACGTCCGGCTCTGGCGCAAATGGAGGCACCGGCGCAAGCTTCCGGCGGGCAGCTCGGACAGGACCTGGCTCAAGGGATACATCCTGTGGACCTTCCTGGCCGCGGTCGTGGTCTTCTCCCTGTCCCCGACCACGATCATGATGTGGCAGGCGCTGATCATCCTCCACGCCGCGGTGCTGCCCCTGGTGCTCTGGGCGGGAGTCCTCGGCCGCAGCCGGCACTCGGGCCGGGTGTCCAAAGGGGTCTGGATCTATGCCGCGGCCGAGGTCGTCCTCCTCGTCCTCATCCCCCTGGGCAGCATGCACTACCGCTGCGCCGGGCACGACGGCTCGGACAGCTTCGGCCTGGACCTGAGGCACGACCACCCGATGCTGCACGAGCTGAACATCCACGCCACCTGCCCCCTGCCTGTGAACAGGCCCGGGGGCTGGTGGCCGGACGTGCTGCCGGAGGGGCGGCCCTACCGGGTGCTCGGCGCCTTCCGCTCCTCGAACACGGTCTTGTACAGCAGGCCGGCGATCACTCCGCCCGCGATCGGCCCCGCGAAGTAGAGCCAGATGTCGGCGAAGTTGCCGGTGGCGACCGCGGGGCCGAGCGTGCGCGCCGGGTTCAGGCTGGCGCCGGTCAGCGGCCCCCCCATGAGGATGCAGAAGACCAGGGTGAGGCCGATGGCGAGGCCGGCGGGGATCGTCGCCTTGCCGCTGATGCCGGCGTTCATGATCGTGTTGACCAGGAAGAAGGTCAGGATCAGCTCCAGCACGAGGCCTCGGGCGGGGCTGACCCCCTCCGCCAGGACCGTGGCGCCGAGGCTGCCGCCGCGGTCGCCGAGGATCCAGGAGAGGACGAACGCGGCCACGATGCCGCCCAGGAGCTGGACGGCCACGTAGGCGAGGGCACGGGTGGTGTCGATCTTGCCCGCAGCCCAGACGCCCAACGTCACCGCCGGGTTGATGTGGGTGCCCGAGATGTGGCCGTAGGCATAGGCGAAGCCCACGATCACCAAGCCGTGGGCGAAGGCGACGCCCACGAGCCCGCCGTCGCCGAGCGCGCCGGCCCCAGCCCCGATAAAGATCAGGGCGAAGGTGCCGATGAACTCGGCGAGGAGAGACGTCGAAAGCTTGTCGTACATGCAGACCCTCCGTTGACGATCAGAAAAGGACTCTCACTGCTTGCGGATCACGACCTCGACGCGCCGGTTCTTCTGGCGCCCGGCGTCATCTTCATTGCCGGCAACCGGCTTGCGCTCGCCCCATCCCCGCGGTGTCAGGCGCCCCGCCTCGATCCCCTCGCGCTCCACGAGCCAGCGCTTGACCGATTCGGCCCGGCGCTCGGAGAGGCGCTGATTGTACGCGTCATCCCCCTTGGCGTCGGTATGCCCTTCGAGGGTGGTGCTGCCGGAGGGGTAGGCGCGGATCAGGGTGGCGAGCTGCGCCAGGGCGCTGGCCGCGTCGGAACGGATGTCGGCCTTGTCGAAGTCGAAGAGGACATCCGCCGGCAGCTCGACCCGGACCTCGAGGTCGGTCTCCGTCGCTCCCAGGTTCTGCATGGCCTGGCGGACCTCCTGCACGGTGGACACGATGCCCGACTGAAGGCCGCGGATCTCCAGCACGACCGGGACCACGTCGAGCGCCCTCTTGGCGCCCAGCCTGGCGACCGCGGCATCGGCCGCGGCCTCGACGGCCGGGTCCCAGGCATTCGCCTGAGGAGGGTCCGCGGCCTCCGCGGTCTGGACCGGACCCGGCAGGAGCAGCAGAGCCACTGCCGCGGAAAGAGCGATCCGGGCGCTCATCTCAGGAGTCCTGGATCGCGAGGTCCTCGAACGGCGGCACGCCCGGGACCTGCAGGGTGACCGACTTGACCTCGGGCGGCGGCGCCGGGAACTTCACCCAGAGCGTGTAGCTCTGGCCCGGCTCGATCTCGCCGTACCAGCGTTCGGACCAGCCCGATTTCAGGGCGGCGATGTAGGCGCCCTTCTCGTCGCGGAGCACCTCGTACTTCTTCCCCGCCCCCAGGTCCATGAGGTAGACCTCCTTGTAGATCACCTCGGGCTGGATCGCCGCGCTCCCCTGGTTGCGCAGGCGGACCTTGGCGGTGAGCGTGTTCCCCTTGCGCCGGAACTCCGTGACCTCGGCCACGATCCCCTGCCAGTTGGTCTCCTGGCTGGCGAGCACGGCGCCCGGGGCGACCGGAGCCGTAGCCGGGGCCGGCTCGGCGGCCGGAACGGCGGGACTGGAAGCGGGGCCGGCGGGCTCGGCGGCAGCGGCCGGCGACTCGGTGGAGGCCGTGGCAGCCGAGGAAGCCGGCTCCGCCTCCTCGGCGGGCTGCTGGCAGGCGGCGGTCAGCGCCAGCAGGATGGAAACGAGGACGAGACTCGTGATTCGCATGCACACTCTCCCCTCGAACAAGGCTCTCGGCGAGCCGGAGTTGCGGAGATGCGCGAGACCTATGAAGGATATCAGAGGGGGACCGGATACAATCGCCCCCGCCATGGCACTCTTTCGACGCAAGTTCCGCCTGACCGCCTGCGCCACGACCGGCGGCTGAGCGGCCAAGATAGGTCCGGGGGACCTTTCCGAGATGATCGGCCCGCTCGTCCGGCTCGCCGGACGGGATGAGAGGATCCTCGT